>CAZPWT010000050.1:0-82682 GCA_964590435.1 uncultured Planctomycetia bacterium | reverse complement strand
GGAGGAAGAAGGCTAGCGCGGAGACCGGGGTGTGTCCAATGGCGTTGGCGGGGGAGTTTGGAGTTTGCGAGTTCGGTTCGGGGTTCGGAGTTCCGGGTTCCGGGAGGTTTCGGGTTCGCGAGTTCGAGTTCAGTGGGGAGTTCCGGGATCCGGCGGAACCGGACTCGGAAACCCAGAACCCCTCGGAACCCGGAACTCCGAACCCCGAACCGAACTCGCAAACTCCAAACTCCCCCGCCAACGCCATTGGACACACCCCGGTCTCCGCGCTAGCCTTCTTCCTCCCATGGGCCTCCGCATCGGGATCCTGACGGAAAAATACGCGCCGGACGCGGGCGGGCTCGCCGTGTCCTCCGAGCGCCTCGTCACCATGCTGGGCCGCGCCGGGCACGAAGTCTTCGTCATGACCCCTTCCACCAAGCTCCCCGCCGGCGACACCGCGCACGAGACGAAGGACAAGGTCACCGTCACGCGCTTCGGCGTCCACCGGAGCCAGGGGGAAACGCTCCTCGAGTGGAACGACCTCGCCGTCGCTTCGAAGAAGAAACACGGCCTCGACCTGTTCCATGCCCTCTCCGCCAGCTGGTCCTCCTGGGCCGCGGTGCACGCCGCGCGCTGGTGCGGCCTCCCCGCGGTCGTCTCGACGCGCGGCGCGGACATGGACAGCTCGATCACCGACCCCGCGCGCTCCGCGATCGTCCTTTGGGCGTTGGAAAAAGCCGAGGCCGTCACCGCGCCGTCCGTCGAGATCGGCAAGAAAGTCCACACGCTCGCCGGCGACCGCGCCGTGTACCTGTGCCCGCCGTCCGTCGACTCGGGGATTTTCAGGCGGATGCAGGACGCGCACGAGATCAAGGGGAAGCTCGGGCTCGGCGAATCGAAAGTCATCGGGTTCGCGGGGGAGGCCAAGAAGCGCAAGGGGCTCGTCACGCTGCTGAAGGCACTCTCGCGGCTGCTCGAGGACGACAAGTCGTGGAAGCTGCTGCTGGCGGGGGGGCTGAAGCGCGAGGACGCGCACCTCGTCGCGGGGTGGCAGAAGGCGCACCCGGCGCAGTCGAAGGCGGTCGGGATGATGCCGTGGAAGTCCGCGGGGGACCTCGCGCGGATCATGAACGCGATGGACGTGTTCGCGCTGCCGGCGGTGCGCACGGCCGGCGCGACGGCGGTGATCGAAGCGATGGCGTGCGAGACGCCGGTCGTCGTGAGCGATGTCCCCGGGCTGCGCGGCACCGTGCGCGCGAACTCCACCGGCCTCGTGGTCCCGCAGCGCGACGACGTGGCGCTCGCGGACGCGATCAAGCGGCTCGTCGTCGACACCGAGCTCGCGAAAAAGCTGACGACCGCCGGCCGCGCCTGGGCGCTCGCCGAAGCAGCCCCCGCGAAGGAACGCGAGGCCCTCGAGCACGCCTACGGCCGCGCGATGGGGAAGGGCGAGTCCGGCAAGACCGTCCGCTTCCAGGTCATCCCCGGTCAGAGATAAGCGCGTGAGCTCCGCAGCGGATTTCGTCGCGCGCGCCGCCCTCGAGAAGGCGCTTCTCGCCGTGCCGGCGGACGAGCTCGACCGCTGGTCGCACGAGATCGTCGTGCTGGCGCGGAAGTACGCGATGAAATTCTTCCCGGCGCCGGGGAAAGCGCGGCCGATCCACGTCACGGCGCGGCCGTGGCTGCTGACGTCGCCGCAGAGGGCGCTTCTCCAGAAGACGTTCCTGGCGCTCGACCGGGCGACGCGGGCGCTGCCGGCGATCGCGCACGCCGACCGGGATGCGGCGTTCCTGCTGCCGCTGGACGGGCGGGAGCGGCGGTGGATGCGCTCGGCGCTCGGGCCGCCGTTCGGGCGGCCGCAGACGCTGCTGGGGCGCGTGGACTGCGCGATCGACCTCGGGGCGCCGCGGTGGCGCGAGTCGCTCACGGTGCTCGAGACGAACATGGTCGGCGTCGGCGCTTCGTACTACTCATGGTGCGCGTCCCGCATCGTCCACGAAGTCGTCGGGCCGTGGCTCCGGCGCGCGTTCCCCGGACGGCGCTTCAGCCCCGACAACGACGTCCTCGACCTGATTTACAACCAGGTGTGCGACCACGCGGCGGCGATCGGCGTGCGGCCGGCGTGCGTGTGCCTGCTGGAAGAAGCGTGCGACTCGGGGCCGGCGGAGTTCGTGCGGATGGCGGAGATCCTCCGGCGGCGCGGGCACGACGTGATCGTGGCGGACCCGGGGGAGATCCGGGTGAAGCGCGGGCGGATGTATGCCGGTGACAAGGGCGTGGACTTCCTGTACCGCGACCCGACGGCGGTGAACCTGCTCGAGCTGGGGGACGAAGGTCGGGACCTGGCGGGGGTGAAGTGGGCGTTCAAGGAGAACCGGGTCGTCTCGGGGCTCGCGGGGGAGTTCGACCAGAAGGGGGCGCTGGAGATTTTCACGAGCGCGCGGTGGCGGAAACTTTTCGCCGCCGAGGACGCGGCGCTGTTCCGGAAGCACGTGGCGTGGACGCGGGTGGTGCGCGCGGTGAAGACGGACGGGCCTGACGGCCGCGCGATCGACCTGCCGGAATTCACGCGGCGCGAGCGCGAGCGGCTGGTGCTGAAACCGAACCGCGACTACGGCGGACACGGGATCAACTTCGGCCGCGAGATGAAGCCGGCCGCGTGGGACCGGCTCGTGAACCGCGCCGTCCGCGAAGCGCCGGCCTGGGTCGTCCAGACGCTGGCCTCGCCGGTCGAGGAAATCTACCCGACCGGCCACCCGGAGACGCCGTGGGAAAAGCGCGTCACGATCGGCGGATTCACGGGCACGCCGCGCGGCGTCGCCATGCTCGCGCGGCTCTCGAAGTCGCGGATCGTGAACATCACGCGCGACGGCGGCGTGGCGGGCGTCCTCGCGGTCGAGTAGTCCGAACCGCCGGCGGTCTCCGACGTTCGAAGGGGCATGGACGCGAACCCGATCGTCCGTTTCCGCTGCCGCTGCTGCGGCCGCCTCCTCCAGATTATCGAGGATTTCGGCGGGCGCGCGGTGAGATGCCCGGCCTGTTTCCTCGTCCTTCAGGCGCCTCCTCGTGGACTCGAGGAGTTGATGCCGATCGACGAGATTCCGGTGCTGGAGCCGCTGCCGGAAGAGAACTTTTCGCGCGAATAGGCGTCAAAGGCCTTGGCAAAGACGTGCACTTCCGCGCGAATTGACAGGTTTTTGAGAAGTGTCCTTACAAACGGACATTCCCCCGGGTGAGCTACTTCTCTAAGTCATTGACCTGAAACAACTTGCGAATCAGGCGGTGGGGCACGGCTCTTGCAGATACAGACTTCCGCTCCGAGGAGTCCTCACAACCCCTCATTTCATAAGGAGATCGGTCATGAACCCCAAAGCTTACTTCGCAGGGATCCTCACGGGCGCCCTGTGCACCCTCGCCGGCTACATGATGGGGCATTCGAACCCCGCCATGGCTGACCCGGGCAGCGGTTCCAGCTCCATGATCCTCGCCACGCCCAGCTCTTCCGACGCCGGTCTCGGTTCGCTCGTCTACGTGCTCAAGACGGAGCCCGCGGAAGACGCCGCGCTGGTGTGCTACCGGAACACGGGGAAGGGCGACATGGAACTCGTCAGCGCCCGCCGGATTTCCTATGACCTCAAGGTCTGGAACATGGGCGGCGCCAAGGGAGGCCCGAGCCCCGAGAAGATCCGCGACGACATCAAGAAGGCGGAAGAGGATCGCAAGGATCACGACAAGAACTCGGCCGTCCCGCCCGGTCCGAAGTAGTCGATCAATCCTCACCTGCCGCAATCAAATGCGGCAGCCCACCTCGAAGGGCCCGGACGGTCAGCCGGGCCCTTCATTTTTTTCAAGAGGGCGGCGGCGCGTTGCGGCCGGACGTCGGTCGCTTCGCTCCCTCGGCCCGGCCGCGCCGCTTGCCGCCCTCTTGAAAAAAATGAAGGGCCCGCGAACGGCCGTCCTGGGGACGAAAGCGGCCAAACGGCTCTGCCCAGGCTTATTCGGACCCCCAGCCCACCCGCCTTCGCTCCGGCACTTCGTGTCCGGAGCTTCGGCGAGGTAAGCGGGGTCGAAAAAACCACCCGGCTCCGAACGAACTCTCGCGACCCCGCTTAGCTTTCGTGCATCGCGTTGAGGACCGCGAGGGTGTAGAGGGCGCCGGCGGCGAGCGCGACCAGGGCGCCGATCCCCCAGAAGACGGACATGAGGCGGAATCCGTTGAGGAGGAGCATGAGGACGAAGTCGAGCGCGGCGTAGCCGGCGAGCAGGCCGGCGGCGGCGGCGTTCGAGCGCAGGCCCAGGACGAGCTCGTTCACGGGAGCGAGCGCGGCGGGCAGGACCAGGAGCGATACGACCCAGAAGAAGATGCGGAACAGCGCGGACGTGTGGTCGACCTTCGCGCGGTACCGGTCGAGCGCGAAGAACCCCTTGTCCATCGCGCGGGCGGCCGAGCCGGTCGCGACTTTCTCGCCGCCCGGGACCTTCACGATCCCCCACGCGAAATCGACTTCCACCTTCTCGTCGCTCTGCCGGAACTGCCGCACGTCGGCCCAGAACGCCGCTTCCACGCCCAGCCTTTTCCCTGCCGCCAGCGCTTCCGCCTCGGTTTTCGGCCGGCGCGGGACGTCGCCGTACTCGTTCAGCGCTTCTTCCTGGATCTCGCGGTCGAGGACTTTCCAGTCGGCGCGGCCGTCGAAGCGGGTGCGGAGGGCGCGGTCGACGGCGCCGGATTCCTCGCCGGCGGGGGAGAAGACGGCGATGCGGAGCGGAGGGGAGGAGTCGGGGAGCTCGATCGTCGCGGCGGACTGGTCGAGCGAGAGAGCGAGCAGGTCCGGGTCGCTCGTCGCAAACAGCACCGCCTGCACGATGCCGCACAGGAGAACCAGCGCGGCCGCGCCCAGCGATGCCAGGTGGTGTCGTTCCAAGTCAGTCTCTTCCCGGAAGCTGCAGTTGCGCGACTTTCGCGAGGATCGTGAGGTTGTAGAAGATGGAGACGGCGAGGGCGCCGACGAGGAGGACCCAGCTGAGGATGGAGCCGGCCTCGAAGCCCATGAGGAGGAGGGCGAGGAACATGTCGAGGCCGGTCATGAGGATGACGAGGCCGATCGGGACGATGGGGGCGGCCTGCGAGAGGGACTCGCGGGCGAGGAGCGTGAGGAAGGGGAGGATGAGGAGCGCGACGCACCAGATGAGGACGCGGACCCAGCGGGACGTGTCGTAGATCCAGACGCGGAAGTACGGGACGGAGAAGAGCGACTTGGCGAGGTTGGTGCGGTAGCGGCCGATGAACAGCCCGTCGCCCGCCTTCTGCCCGGCCTGCGTGTCCTTCACGTAGACGATGCGGATCTTCACGTCCGCGTACGACCGTCCCTCGTCCACGGCGAGCGTCTCGACGCGCCCGAACATCACGCACTCGGCGTCGAGTTTCTCGCCGAGCGCGACGGCCTGCTTCCACGTGAGCGGCGCGTCCTTGTCGTTGCCGACGATCTTGTCCCAGATTTCGCGCCAGGTGGCCGGCTCCTTGACCTCGAAGTCGCCCTTTCCGCCGATCGCTTCCTTGAACGCCGCCGTGACAATCCCGTCGGGATCGTTGCGGAACGGCGCGACGGCCAGCGTGCGGCCGCGGATGCGGAAGCGCATGTCCTCGCAGGCCGCGCGGGCGGCGTCGCGGGCGAGGCCCTCCTTGACCGGCTGCAAGGTGTCGGTCGCGGCGAGGGCGGGAAGCGCGAGGAGGAAAGCGAAGAGGGCGCGTTTCACGCGCGGCATGATAACCGCGGGGGCGAGTTGAGGGTTTGTGAGTTCGGTTCGGAGTTCGGCGTTCCGGGTTCCGGGAGGTTTGGCCGTCGCGGGTTGTCGAGTTCAGTCCCGGGTTCGCGGCGCCGCAACTCCAGACTCGCCACAGGGCCCGGAACTCCGAACGCCGAACTCCGAACAGAACGCGCAAACCCGAAACCCGCGCTCACCCCTGCCGTTCCGCCAGGTACAAGAACCTGAACACGGTCTCTTTCCCCGGAAACAGCTTCTTCATCGCCGCCACGTAGATCCCCTGCTGCGTCTCGTACTTCCTGTTCTCCCCTCCCGTCTTGTAGTCCCTCACGTGCAGCTTCCCGTCCTTCTCGAACACGATGTCGATCACGCCGACGATGCACCGCCCGTCCGACAGCGGCATCGAGAACGGCACCTCGCGGCCGAGGATCCTTCCTGCGGCGATCTCCTGCGCGTCGGCGCCCTTCAGGAACGCCTGCAGCAGGGCCCTTGCGCGGGGAAGCGCGGCGGCGCGGTCGGGCTCGCGCAGGTCCGCGGAGGCGCGGGAGAGGGCGCGCTCGAGGTCGTCGCCGGCGAAGTTCCAGTGCTCGAGGACGGAGTGGACGACGATGCCGGTCTCCTTCGCGCCGCGCGTTTCCCACGCGTGGCCGTGACGGTCGGGCGTGTCGTCCTCGCGGTGCATCATTCCCGTCGGCGAGTCGATCGACGGCAGTTTCATCAGCTTCTCGTACTCCGCGGCCAGCGCCGTCCACTTTGCGCGCTCGTCCTCCGGCGGGAATGCGACCGGCGGGACGGGCGCGGCGGGCGGGCGCTTCGTCGGGTCCGCGTCCTCCTCGGTGAAGATCCCGGAGGGGAGGTTCTTGAGGAAGACGCCGGTCCCGTCGCCGGCGCGCGAGAGGACCAGCGCTTCGCGCGCGCGCGTGCAGGCGACGTAGAAGAGCCGCGTGTTCTCGGCTTCGCTGCGGCGGCGGCGGCGGTCGGCGAGGAAGGCCCAGCCGGGGGTGACGGCGTCGCCGGCCTTCGCGGCGAAACCGGAGGGATCGGAGAGGACGGCGTCGTCGACGGCGGAGCCGCGGCTCGGCGTGTGGAGGCCGGCGAGGATGACGACGGGCCACTCGAGGCCCTTGGCGGCGTGGATTGTCGAGACGCGCACGACCTCGTCGTCGGGCTCGCCGAGCGGCGACTCGGCCTCGCGCTCGACGTCGCGCAGGCGGCGGCCGAGGCGGTCCGCGAACGCCGCGAGCGTCAGCTCCGGCGCGGCCCAGCGCGCCGCGAGCGCCGCGACCTTGTCGAGGTTCGCGAGCGCCTGTTCGCCGTGGGCGGAAGCGGCGGCGGCGGCGCGGAGGCCGGATTCCTCGAGGATCATGTCGACTGCCTCGGGGACCGGGAGCCGGAGAGCGCGCGAGCGCAGGTCGCGCAGCTTCGCGAAAAAGTCGCCCGCTTTCCCCGCCGCGTTGCGGCGGAAGTCCGGCCGGCCGGCGGCGTGCAGCTCGTCGAACGTCAGCCCGCCCGCCGGCGACCGCATCACGCCGGCCAGCGCCAGCGCGTCGTCGGGGCGCACGAGCGCCACGAGCAGGTTGATCGCGTCGCGGACTTCCTGCGCTTCGTAGAAGTGCTGCTCGCGCGTCACGACGTACGGGATCTTCGCGTCCCGCAGCGCCCGCAGGTACTCGGGGAGATGGCTCGTCGCGCGCATCAGGATCGCGATGTCGCGGAACCTCATCGGCTTGGAGAGCAGCGCGTCCCCTTCCTCCACCTCGATGCGCAGCTTCCCGCGCGCGTCGTTGATCCAGTTCGCGATCGCGGCCGCTTCGCCCGCGGCCAGTGCCGGAGCCTTCCCCTCCACGCGGGCCGTCCGGAGCGCCACAATCCGCCCGCTCAGCGACTTCGCCGGCCGCGCCGCGACCAGGTCCGCCGGCGGCGCCTGGATCCCGGGCTCTTCCACGAACGCCGTCCCGAACACGCGGTTCGCCGCGTCGATCACGCCGGGCTGCGAGCGGAAATTGTCGGAGAGCTCGCGGGGAAGGGCTCCCGCGGAGACGAGCTGCTCGCTGACCGCGTCGTAGACGCCGAGGTCGGCGCTGCGCCACGCGTAGATCGACTGCTTGCCGTCGCCGACGATGAAGACGGCGCCGGGGCGGGGACGAAGGTCGCGCCACTCCGCCGCGGATTCGCGCGGCGGCGAAGCGAGGCGCAGCACGATCTCGGCCTGGCGCGCGTCGGTGTCCTGGAACTCGTCGACGAGGAAGCGATGCTTGTCGAAGCGGCGGGCGACGTGGGGGCGGCGGCGAAGGAGGTCGCGGGCAAGGAGGAGCAATGCGTTGAACGAGAGGCGGCCGGCGGCGAGCGACTGCTCACGGTGGTACTGCGCGAAACCGGCGAGGAGCCGCACGGCCTCGACGGCCTCGGAGCGCGTCGCGGCCCACGCGCGGGCGGCGTCATACGCGGACTTCGCGGCCATCCACTCGTCCTCCGTCCAGCCCGTCGACGCGTAGCTGTCGCTGAAGCCTCCCTCGAACCTCTCGTCCCCGGCATCGAGCGGACGCCACCCGCCGGCCTTTGCCTTCGCCAGCACGTCCGCCGCCGCGCGCGCCTGCTCGATCACCTTCGTCACCTTCTTCGTCTTGCCTTCCGCGGATTTCACCAGCGGTTCGATCGCGGCCAGCAGCGCCCCGTGCCACGCCGGCATGTCCGCCGGGATCGCGCCCGGGTCGTCGGGGATGTCCTCCCAGTCCGCGAGCCGGAACGCCAGCTCCTGGACGGCCGGCCAGGGAAGCGCCGCGAGCACGGGCCGCCAGCGCGCGTGCGTCTTCGACCCCGACGCGAATTCCTCGCGCGACCACGCCGCCCAGTCGCGGTCGAGCGCTTCCTGCACCGCCGTGGTGTCCTCGATCGCGAAGGCCGCGTCGACTCCGGCCTCCTCGGGGAACATCCGCAGGAGCCGCGCGGCGAACGCGTGCATCGTCTCGATCGCGGCGCGGTCGAGCCGCTCGAGCGCCGCCTGCGCCCGCGCCGCCATCGCGTCGCGCCCGATCGCCGTCACCGTCTCGTCGAACGGCTTCTTCGGGTCCTCCCCCTGCCCCCAGCGGAACGCTTCCATCAGCCTCCGCCGCAGCCGCGTTTTCATCTCCGCGGCGGCCATCTCCGTGAACGTGATGGCGACGAGGAGTTCCGGGTCGAGCGCGTCGCGCAGCAGCAGGCACGCCATGCGCTCCACCAGCACCGTCGTCTTCCCGGTCCCGGCGCTCGCCCGCAGGACGATGTTCTCGTCCGTCCGGACCGTCGCGTCCCGCCGCGCTCCCGCGTCGCTCGTCACGCGAACCTCCCCTCGCGGAACTCCGCCGCCCGCTGGTCGTTCAGGGCGCGGGCCCGCGTCGCGAAGTGCCCGCGGCGGCAGATCGTGTGGAGGTCGCAGTTCGGGCAGACCTTGTCGTCGTCGACGACCACGAAGCGCCCGTGCGCGGCCATCGCCCACGCCCGGGGGGCGAGCGCCGACAGCTCTGCGCCGCCGTCGTGCGTGAGAAGCCCGCGGCGCACCGGCTCGAACCGAGGCCCGAAGAAGTAAAAGTGCGTCCCGGCGAATTTCGCGCGCGGCCCGAGCTTCGCCGCGACGAGCCGCGCGTATGCCGCGAGCTGCACCTGCCGCCCCCGCTCGACGTCCGCCAGCACCTTCTCCTCGACCTTCTCGTCCTTCCCCTCCATCGGCGCGCGCTTCGTCATCTTGTACTTGAAGTCCGTCACGCGGAACTCGACGCCGTCCTTCGTCTCGCGCGTCTCGACGCGGTCCACGCGGCCGTGCAGGCCGGGAAGGGGCTCGGGCCCGGCGAGGAACGGGAGCTCGAGCTCCGACTCCGCCACCGCCCACCCGCCGGCCTTGAGTTCCTCGCGGTCCTGCGCGACCAGCGCCGCCAGCGCCTTTAGCCCCGCGTCCCGCGCCGCTTCCCACACCGCGTACCGCAGCGGCGGGCGTTTCGCCGCGCGGCGGCGGAAGATCTCGCGGGCGCGCTCGACGGTGTCGGCCCCGCTGCGGTCGGCGAGCGCCTCGTGCAGCACCGACCCGACTTCCCGCGCGGCGACGTCCTCCTCGGCCTCGCGCGGGTCGAGGACCTCGAGGTGCGCGACCTTGCGCCCCCAGTACAGGAACGGGCAGGTCGCGAGCTCCTGCAGCGCCGTCGGCGAGAAGCCGCGCTCCGCGAGACGCTCCAGGTGCGGCTTCGGCGGCGCCGAAAGATGGTCGAACGCGTTCCACGCCGCGAAATCCTCGAGCGCCTTCGCCTTCACCACCGCCGGGTCATCGTCCACGCCCCCCGTCAGGATCGCCCGCAGCCGCTGCTCCCCCCACGTCAGCCATCCCTGCTTCCGCTCGAACTTCCTCAGCGGCAGCCGCGGCACGCCCGGCTTGTCCTCCACGTGCACGATCCTCCTCACCTCGTCCATGAACGCTGACGGCGCTTCCTTGCGCCCCTCGTCGTCGACCCGCCGGTGCACGAGCACCGCGCGGTCGCAGCAGTCGAGGGCGATCGCGAAGAGCATGCGCTCCTCGGAGATACGGTCCATGCGCTCGCGGAGGCGGCAGCCGGTCGTCGCGGCGATGCGGCGGCGCGAAGCGTCCGGCAGGTACGGGTCCTCGCGCGGCACTGCGGGCCACTCGCGCTCGTTGAGGCCGAGGAGGACGGCGACGCGGAAGCGGTGCCCGCGGAGCTGCATGGCGTCGAGGAACGCGACGCCGTCGGCGGGGATCGGGTGGACGGGGATTTTCTCGGCCGCAATGCCGCGGGCCAGCGCGACCGCGAACCCCCGGCCGTCCGCCGGCGTCCCGGCCCCCTCGAGAGAGCCGAGCGAGTGCAGGATGTCCTGCAGCGACTTCCACGCCGCCTCGTCCTTCTTCGCGTCGAGCCGGCCCTCGAGGAAGCGCTCCCACGCCGCCGCGAGCGCCGCCCAGCCGCGCTTCCCGTCGGCGCCCGGCAGCGATTGACGCAGTGCGTCAACAGCCGCCGCGAACGCGTCGACCGCCGCCGCCGGCGCGACCGCCTCCTCGTCCGCGTCCACGAGGTCCTCCCCCCGCGCCGCCGACAGCCTCTTCCAGTCGTCCCCCGACACGATCCCCAGCACCCGCGCGATCTCCCCCCACCGGTCCGCCCGGGCCTCTTCCTTCACCAGCGGCGACCCAAACCACTCGTGCACGTCCATGTGGTACGCGTCGTCGAGCAGCAGGCGCGCGGCGAGGGAAGCGGCCTGGGCGAGCGGGCGCTCCGCGAGTGGCTGCAGGGCGGGAGTCCACCAGGGGACGCCCTCGTCGCGGAAGAAGCGCGCGGCGAGGTGGAGGCGGCGGTCGAGCGTGCGGGCGACGACGGCGATGTCGCGCCACGCGATCCCCTCGGACTCGTGGACGCGGCGCGCCTCCTTGACGGCGTACCAGACCTCGTCGGCGAGGCCGCCGCACGTCACCGCGGGGATCGCGGGGTCGCCCTTCTTCGGCCCCTCCGCCGGGTCGAACAGCCGTTGCGTGAACGCCGTCACGCGGAAAATTCCGGTCATCGGCATCCCGACCTTCGGCTTCGGCGGCTTCGTCTTCAGCGCCTCCATCTCCGCGCCCCCGGCGGGAGCGGCGATGAAGCCGCCCTGGCGGGCGCGGGCGGCGCCGAAGTCCTCGTTGAGCGTGCGCTCGGCGAAGGCGTAGGCGGGCCCCTCGCGGTACGGGACGAAGACCGTGACGTCCGCGGCGCGCGCCATCGCGTCGAGCAGGTCCTTCTGCTCCCCGAGGAATTCGTAGAAGCCGTAGATGTTCCAGGCGGGCGCTTCTTTCATGAACCGCGACTTGTCGACCTCCACGGCGGCGACGCGCGCCACGTCCGACCGCGTCATCAGGCCGAGGCGCTTCAGGAACTTGCCGTACGCCTCGAGCAGCCCGGCGAGCTCGGCGAGGCGCTGCGCGTCCTCGGGGATCTCCTCCTTCACGGCGCGCAGCAGAGGCGGGGCGACGACCGCCGCGCGCAGGTCGAGCACGGTCCGCAGCACCGCCGCCGCGCCCGGCCGGTCCGCGAGCGCCCGATACCGCTCCGGCGCCCCGGGTTCCCGGAGGAACGCGCGGAAGATTTCCTCTTCCCCCACGTCCTCCACCAGCGGCGGAATCTCGATCCCCGCTTCGTCCACGATCATCCGCGCGAGCGAATGGAAATCGGGGAAGCGGACGTTGGCGACCCCTCCGGCCGCGGCGGCGGCGCGCTGGAGCCGGCCGCGGACGTGGCGGGAGGGGACGACGACCCAGGCCGGCTCGAAGGGCGGCCGCAGTCGAAGGCGGCCGACGAGTTCGTCCTCGAGGGAGCGATAGGAGCCGGTGCGGACGGAGAGCATGCGCGGAATGTAGCGGGAGGGGGAGGAAGGCGCGGCGAAAAAGTGCGGGCAAAGGGCCACGAGCCTGGCGCAGATACGAAAAGGCACCAGAGGATTCGATTGCGCGTGGCTCGTGCGAAATGATCCTGCGCCGCCATGGGAACCGTGTGGTGTTCAGCGCAGGACCGGCCATGCACCCAAGTCTGTGTGCCCGCTTGATTCCGGGCGTCTTGCAAAGTATGATGTTTTGTCATACCACACCGGGAGAACACCATGCCCGCCGCCAAGATCGCCATCACGCTCGACCGGACGCTGCTCGACCTCCTCGACCGCTGGGTCCGTGAAGGGAGATTCCCCAGCCGCAGCCGGGCGATCCAGGAGGCGGTCCAGGAAACCGTGGAGCGCAGGCGCAGGACGCGGCTTTCGCGGGAGTGCGCCAAGTTGCGTCGCGGGGAGGAGCAGGCCCTCTCCAACGAACGGCTGAAAGGTGAAGAATGGCCCGCGTATTGAGAGGCGAGATCCACTGGGCCGAGATCGAATCCGGACGGGGGCACGAGCAGGGAGGCGACCGCCCGGTCCTGGTCATCAGCCACGAAGTCTTCAACTCGGCCGGCACGGTCATCGCGCTGGCGATCACCAGCCAACCCCAGCGCGCCGGGTTTCCGCTGACCTGGGAACTGCCTCCGCGATTGCTGCCAAAGCCCTCGTGGGTCAAGATCGGGCAGGTGCGGACGCTCTCGACCGACCGGCTGAAAAAGAAAGCGATCCGGCTGGACGAAGCGGACGTGGACAAGATCGTCGAAGGCCTGATCGAGATCGTCGGAAAATAGGGTGGCGCCACACGAATTCCACGGGACCTGATGTTTGAAGCCCTGAGATCGCTCCCGACACGCTTCGGGATCACCGGCGGCGACGTCTGGACGGTCGCGCTGGTGTTCGTGGCGTCGTTCGTGGGGAGCCTCTTGATCGTGACGTTCCTCGCGGTGCGAATGCCGGCGGACTACCTGTCGCCGCGGCGGCAGCGGGCGACGGGGCCGCTGTGGCTGCGGGTGGCGACGGCGACGGTGAAGAACCTGCTGGGCATCGCGCTCATCGCGGTCGGGATCGTGCTGTCGGTGCCGGGAGTGCCGGGGCAGGGGTTCCTGACGATCCTGGTGGGGCTGATGCTGACGGACATTCCGGGAGTGAGGAAACTGGAGCGGGCGATCGCGCGCAGGCCGGGGATCCAGAAGGCGATGAACGCGCTGCGGGCGAAGTTCGGGAAGGAACCGCTGCGGCTCGAGTGAGCGCCGGGAAGGTCGTGACTTTCCGCCGGGGAGACTTACGATTCGCGGGAAGCCTTTCACAGCCTGCCCAGCCGATCCCGCCACGGACCGGGCGCGTCCTTCGCGCCAATGCCAGGAGCCCCCGGGATGCCTCGCCACGCTTCGGTCCGCCCCGCTACGCTCGCCCTGCTCGCCGCCGCCACGATCGCCGCCGTCGTCGCCTTCCTGCCCTTCCCCCCGATCGCGTCGCGCGCCGAGGAGGCGCCCGGCGGGAGCGCGCGAACCGCCCCGGGTCCCGTGCAGGTCGCGGTCCGGACGGAGGACGGCAAGCCGGTCGCAGACGCGTACGTGCGGCTCGGCGGTCGGGTCGCGGCCACGGGCGCCGACGGCACCGCCGTGTTCGACGGCGTCCCGGGCGGAAACACGCCCCTCGTCGTCGAGGACCGCCGCTTCGAGCGCTTCCAAAAGGCCCTGCGCCTCCCCGACGGGCGGCGCGATCCCGTCGAGATCACGCTCGTCCCCGTCGTTCTCGCGGCGTTCGGCGGGCGCATCACGCTCCAGGACCACGGTGGACCACTCGCCGGCGCCCGCGTCGTCCTCACGCCGGCCGCCGTCCCCGCCGCCCAGCAGGGACCGTGCCGCTTCATGACCACCTGGGACGGCACCTTCCGCGTCCCGGAACTGCCGCCGGGGAGGTACCGCGCCGACGTCTCCGCGGCCGGCTGCGTGCCGCGGGTGCTCGACGCCGAGATCAAGCCGGGCATGGCGGACCTCGAGTGGACGCTGGAGCGCGAGACGCGCGAGGCGCAGATGACCGTCGCGGTGCGCGACGCGGCGACGGGGAAGGGCATCCCCGGGGCCCGGGTCGTCCTCGCCGAGTCCGGGACGCGCGGGAAGATCGCGGAGGGGACGTCTGGGGACGACGGGACGCTGGCGTTTCGCGGCCTCCGGACGGGGAGGCTGAACTGGGAGGACGCGAAAGGAAATCTCGCGGCGTCGCGGAGGGCCGTCACGCTGCTCGCGGAGCGGGAGGGGTACGAGACGACACTGGTGAACGCGTCGCTCGACGCGTCCTCCGCCGCCGCCGTCGCGATGAACCCCGCCGCGAAGATCGCGGAAGCCGAGCCGAACGGCGACCCCGCCACCGCGACGCCGATCCGCACCGGCGCGCCCGTCGAATTCCGGATCGACAAGCTCGGCGACCGCGACTTCTTCAGATTCCGCGTCGCCTACCCTTCGGCCGTGAAGGTCGTCGTCGGCCCGAAGAACCCCCTGGAAACGTACGTGTTCCTTCTCGACGCGCGCGGCCGGGTCCTGCAGCAGCGCGGGGTCGAGGCCGGCGCTGACAACGTCATCGAGGCGGGCGTTCTCGCGGCGGGCGAGTACCTCCTCGACGTCTCCGAGTGGAACAGCAACAACTCGAGCCTGGACCCCGTGACGCTCCGCGTGCTCGCGACGCCGGCACCCGACGCGCTCGAGCCCGATGACGCCGCTTCCGCCGCCCGGATCATCCAGCCCGGGGAGGAAGTCCGCCTGACGCTTGCGCCGTACAGCGACACGGACTGGTACCGGTTCGAGGTGCGGCGTCCCTCGCACGTGCGCGTGACGATGCCGGCGCACCCGGTCGAGCGGTACGTGTTCTTCCGCGACGAGGCGGGCACCGTCGCGGGCCAGGCCGGCGCGGAGAGCGGAAGACCCCTGGAACTTGCCGTCGCCCTTCACCCCGGCACGTGGACGCTCGACGTCTCCGAGTGGAACCACAACGGCGAGTCCGTCGAGCCGTGCATGCTCCGGCTGGAGCAGATCGAGGACGACGGCGTGAATGACCCCCCGCAGGAGCCCGGCCGCGCCGCAGCGGTCCGCACTCTCGCCGCCGGCGAACGCGCCGGCGGGACGATCTTCCCGACCGGCGACATGGACATGGTCGCCGTTCCCGTCCCCCACGCGGGGCGTTTCCACGCGGAGTTCGTCTCCGCCATCGAGATGTACGTCTTCCTCAAGTCGCCGGCGGGCGCGATCCTCGCGCAGGGCGGGGTTGAGAAGGGTCGGAAGGGCCACCTGGCGTGCGACGTCGCAGGTCCGACGACGCTGTACGTCGAGGTCCACGAGTGGAACGACAACGAGTGCTCCCCGTTCCCGTACGCGCTCTCGACGTGGTTCGAGCCGTGCGACGAGTTCGAGCTCGCCGGGCGCAACGATTCGCCCGAGGCCGCGACGCCCGTGGAGCTGGGCGAGCCGGTCCGCGGCAGCATCCTGCCGCAGGGCGACGCGGACTGGTATCGCCTGGAGTGCGACTTCCCGGGGCACCTGCGCCTCGACGGGGTGGCCCCGACCGAGCTGTACGTCTTCGCCCGCGACGCGTCGCGCCGGATCGTCATGCAGGCCGGGTTCGAGGCCGGCCGCCCCATCGCCATGGAGTGTGAGGTCCTCCCGGGCACGTACTTCCTCGAAGTCCACGAGTGGAACGACAACAACAGCGCGCCTGCGCCCTACAGGCTCACTCCCGTCCTGCAACGCGCCGAGCCGCAGGAGCGCGTGCCGCTCGCGGAAGACCCGGTGCGCCCGCTGGCGCTCGGCGAAGCGCAGGCGTTCCGGATCGACCAGTACCGGGACCTCGACCGCTTTTCCTTCGCCGTGACGGAGGCGGGGAAGTTCACGATCCGCATCCGGAACCCGATCGAGACGTACCTCTGGCTCTACGACGACCAGACCGGCGCGCTCCTGCACCAGCAGGGGCTCGAGCGCGGCGCGGACGGGCGCATCGAGTGGGAGGCGAAGGGACCGACGCGCTACCGCCTCGACCTCCGCGAGTGGAACGACAACGACTTCAGCCTCGCCCCCGCCTTCGTCCTCGTGGACGCCCAGGGACGCGACATCCCGGCCGAGACCTTCGAAGGCAAGGCCGACCCGAACGAGCCGACGAAGGTGATGTTCTCGCGCGCGGCGGTCCCGGGGATGCCCGGCGGGAAGACCGTGGGCGTGGACGCGGACGGGGACGGGAAGGTGGACCTGGAACTCGGGAGCGCCGCGTCTTCGTGGAGCTACAAGTCGGAAGGTCTGTACCGCGCGACGGCATTCGTGCGCGGCGAGAACGGCGTTGTGACGCGCGTGCCGTTCTGGGTGGAGGCGACGGGGCCGCGCGAGCGGAAAGGCGTCTACGTGGTGGTGGACCGGCCGTCGGAGGGGCAGGTGATCGAGGAGGACCTGGCGTGCGAGGCGCGCGCGATCAGCTACAGCGGGGCGCCCATCGCGGGCGTGTCGCTCGACGTGGACGGCCGGCCGGTCGCGCGCCTGCACTCGGCGCCGTGGACGTTCGATCTCCCCTGGCGAACGCTGGGTGGCGGCGACCACGTGCTGGCCTTCACAGCGACGGACCTCCGCGGGGAAAAGGCGACGGTGAAGCGAAAAGTGCGACTGGGCGAGTACTTCGACCTGCAGCCGCGCGACGGGGCAACGCTGAGCGGAAACGCGGTACACGTGAGCTGGACCGGGACGACGTTCGGGGCGGCGAAGGTGCGCTTCCGCGCGAAAGGCGAGGAGGCGTGGCGTGAGGCGGTGGGCCAGAGCGGGCGCGCGCGGTTGGTGGCGCTTCCTGGACTCGAGCCGGGAAAGGCGTACGAGGTCCAGCCGCTGGGAGGCGGCGAGCCGGGCCCGGTGCGGACGGTGACGCGGGTGAAGGGGCTGGCGTTCGGGAAGGCGGCGTACGCCGCGTCGATCCGGCGCGACTACGACCAGAGGGCCGCGGTGAGCGTTCGCAACCACGGCGACAAGCCCCAGACAGTCCGGCTGGAGTGCGGACGCCCTCCGGACGAAAGCCGGCTTCTTGCGGGGTTCGTCGGCGACGGCTCGGAGGGAGCGCCGTTCGTGCTGGCGCCCGGCGAGGAGCGTGAGTTCCTGCTCGGCTTGAGCGCCCAGGACTGCGTCGTGCCGCGCGCGGAGTTCCCGATCCGGCTCGTCTCGACCGACGGCGGAACCTCGGACGGCGCGGTCGTAACCGTGGACATCCAGCTCCCGCGCGTCGACCTGGCCTGGGAGGAGAAGGAGACCGCGCCTGACGGCCTGTCCCGCCGGCTGCTCCTCCGCAACAACGGCGACCCGATCACGGACCTCGCCGTCGCTTCCGATTCGGCCGACTTGTACGTCACCCCCCTCGTCGAGCATGGCTTCCTCCCCGCCCGCGGCACGCTCGAAGTCCGCGTCGCGCCGCGGCTGCACGAGGGGTTCCGGGAGGCGAAGGGCCGGGTCGTGGCGAAGGCCGTGAACAAGTCGTCCGAGTCGGAGCAGGCGTTCGCGCTGAAGGACGGCAGCCGCGTCTACCTCGTCGAGCTGGGGCCCGCTGCGGAAGACCCCGAAGAAGCGGCGCGGATGAACGAGGCCGGGCTCGCAGCGGCGTACATGAACCCGGGCTCCGTGGACTGGAGCCGGCGCGAAGACCCGCGGGACACCGACGGCGACGGGAGGCCGGACCGCTGGACGGTGGACATCCCCGAGGAAAGCACCCGCTGGACCGGTTCCGACACCGACGGCGACGGCGAAGTCGACCTCGCCCAGGCCGACATCGGCCCCGACGGCCGCGTGGACTTCTCGGCCGTCCGCGGCGCGAAGGGCTGGGAGGAGACCAACCTTGTGGACGCCCATCTCGAGATGGGCTTCAAGCTGCCCTGGAACCGCTCCGCCTACGAGAAGCACGACCTCGACATCGTCATGAACGGCGTCGTCGTCGGCCGCCTCCGCGACCGGATTCCCGAGGGGAACTACACGTTCCCGCTGCCCCCCTCCGCATTCCGCTTCAACGACAATGGTTCTCCCGACCGCAACGAGGTTCGCATCCAGAGCAAGCACCTCCGCGGCGGCCACTACGTCGTGTCCAGCGACTTCCGCATGAAGGTCAACCTCACGCGGACGCGCGCCTGGGCCGTCGGGACGTCGCAGGCCGACGCCGAGAAGTCTGTCCGCGGGACCCCGGGGCTTGTCCTCGACGCGCCGGACCTGTCGGTCTGCTCCGAGGAAATCCGCGTTGACGGCGAGCCGCGCGGCGGCGCTCCGCTCCGCGTCTCCGTCCCGCTGCGAAACCTCGGCGCCGGCACCGCGCGACGCGTCGTCGTCGCGCTCCGCTTCAACGCCGGAGGCGACGACATCGAGCTGGCGCGCACCGCGATCCCCGCGGTGCCGCCGGGCGACGCCGCCTCGACGGTCGAGCTCGCCGCGACCGCCCCGTCCGGCGACGTCGTGCTCAAGGTCGTCGTAGATCCCGAGAAGCGCCTCCCGGACTGCGACCGCGACAACAACGAGGCCCGCGCGCCTTTCAAGGCCGCCGGCGACACAACGAAGCCCTCGCTGGGAGAAATCTCGCCGGCGGACGGGGCGCGCCTCGACGAACCCGTCGTGGCGCTGACCGCGAAGGCCACGGACGACGCCGGCATGGCCCGCATGGACGTCCGCGTCGACCAGGGCCTGTGGGCGAAGCTCAGCAGGACCCCGGACGGCTTCGCAGGCCGCGCGCTTCTCCAGCCCGGCGCCCACCGCCTGACGTTCCGTGCGCTCGACACGAGCGGGAATGCGGACGAGCGGACCGTGACGGTCACGATCGCGGGCACCCCGACGGCCGTCGAGATCCTCGAGCCCGCGGAGGGCGCGAAGATCGAGGCGCGGCGCGTGAAGGTCGCGCTGAAGTGCGGGCCCGAGGCGCGCCGCGCGGCGGTGCGGGTGAACGGCGGGCCCTGGCGACCGGCTGCCCTGAAGGAGGGGCGCGCCGAGGCCGAGGTGGACCTCACGTTCGGCAACGTGGTGCTGGAAGCCGCCGCGACCGACGCGCGCGGCGTCCGCGGCACCGCAACCCTTCGCTTCAACTGCGGGCGCCAGGCGACGGAAGAGGACGAGGCGGGCGGGCGGCCGCCCGAGCCGGCAGCGCCGCTGGACGTGCCGGGGCTCGGCCCGGTAGACCCGTTCGGGGAGGAGAACCCGGTCGCGGCGGACCCGGAGGCGGCCGGCGGCCCGGACGTGGAGCCGCCCCCGGAGGAAGGTCATGACCCCGACGCGGGCCCGATCGCTTCGCCCGAGGACAGCGCGGAGAACCGCGACGTGCCCGACGACCCGGGCGAGGACGGCCGGTACGGCGGCGATCCGCCCGAGGGGATGGACCCGGCGGGGCTGGACGGGCTCGAGGACGAGGAGGCCGCGCTCGACGGCCCCGACGGGGACAGCGACGAGATGGCCGCGGAGGACTGGCTGAACGACCCGGACGCCGACACCGCGGAGGACCCGGAGCTCGCGGACCCGCCGGACTCCCCGGATGCGGATTACGAGCCGCCCGACATGGAGTCGTGGGACGAGATGCCGGAACCGGCGGCCGAAGGCGGCCCGGAAGGCGGCGCCCCGGGAGCCGGCGGATACTCCGCGCCCCCCGGCGGCGGAGAAGGATCCGGCGGCGGCTACGTCGGCGTCCAGCAGCGCCAGTCGGACTGGTACTGCACGAACCGCCCGGAGGTCGGCGTCGGCTTCCAGATGCCCGACTGGCTCAAGAAGCTCAACCTCCCCAAGCCCGGCACGGCTAGATTCGAAAAGGAGTTCCAGGACCGCCTCGCCGCCCTCAAGGCGCGAGGCGTGGATACGTCGAAGCTCGAGGCGTTCCGGAAAATCCTCCAGAACCGCTGCGGCCGCCTGGATTCGCCCGAGGAACTGCCGTCGTTCCTGCAGTCGCTCGGCCTCACCAAGCCGAACTCGCAGGACCCCGCGACGCTCAAGGAGTGGCGCGACCGGATGGCTTCCGCCGCGGATTCGTTCATGCTCCGCCTGCTCCACTCGAACGATCCCTCCCTGATCGCCGCAGGGCTGCGCGCCCGCGCCGACGCCCTCGGCCAGTTCGACCAGGCGACGAAGGAGGCGGCGGAAGCGGCGATCGAGACCATCAAGGCGAACCAGAAGATCACCGAGGACTTCGCGACGATGGTGCCGTACCTGAACGTCGCGATCAGCGCCCGCGCGCTCTGGACCGGCGAGTCCATCACCGGCGAGAAGCTCGGGAAACTCGACGTCGTGCTCCACAGCCTCTCGCTCCTCGGCCCGGCCATCCAGCTCTTCCGCAACCCGACTCTCCGAAAGGCCGCCGCCAGCATCGCCAACAAGGCGATGTGGGCCGGCGAAAAGACCATCGGCCGCCTCGCCGCGAAGATGGGCGTCACCCCCGAACGGCTGCGCGCCGCCGTGAACGCGATGTCGGAGGCCTTCGCCGGCGCCCGCATCAGGGCCGGCGAGAAACTGTTCGGGAAGGTCTGGGCCGCAGAACAGCGCTTCCTCAACTCCCCCGCGGGACGGGAAGCGGCGGCGCTGGCCGCGAGGGACGTGAAGCAGGCCGAGGCGCTCCTCCACCGGATCGCACAAGCCCGGGCGGCCGGGGACAAGGCGGCCTACCGGCGGCTCATCAGCGCCCTCCAGGGAAACAAGACGGCGCAGGGACTGCTCAACACCGGGAAGTACTCCAACCAGTTCCGCGCGGCTCTCGACAAGACGCACCGCGCGATGGGGCGGCTGACGGACAAGCGCACGATCGCGGAGCTGATGAAGAACGACAATGTCCGCAAGCAGCTCCAGAAGGTGGCGGAGAGGTACGGAGTGAAGGTCGAGGAGATCGTGATCCGGGCGAGGAACGTGAGCGGGAACGTGAAGACGCTGCGGAACGTCAAGCCGGGCGAACTGCTGAAGTACGGCGCGGACCGGGATGTCGTGTACCAGTTCGTGACGAAGAAAGGGAAGACGCTGACGGACGTCCACCACAAGCTGGTCGAGAAGGTCTACGAGAAGAACCTGCGGGCGATCACGGGGCGCAGCCTGTCCGAGATGGACCACGTCGTCACCAGCCGGTGGCACCCCGAGGCCTACAACCCGGGGAAGTACCTGAACCAGGCGGCGAGGAACAACGAGATCAACAACATCATCACCGGGCGCGCCGCCGGCCGGCTGAACCGGCCGACCGACATCCGCGACACGGTCATCCACAAGGGGCGCGAGTGGATGGAAGCGGGCCATCAGGCCGCGCAGGCGGGGAACCGCGCGCTCGGAAACCAGAAGGTCAAGGAGGGCATGCGGCAGATGATCAAGGAGTACGACCGCCAGGTCGCCCAGTTCCTGCAGGCCAAGGGACTGTCCGCGACGAAGGCCCTGCCGCCCCGGCTCCGCGTCGGCCTCGACATCTTCCGGAAGGTCCAGAAGGGCGCGACCGTCGAGCAGGCCCGCGAGATGCTCAAGGCGCTCACGCCCAAGGGCGGCCTGCCCGTCACGCCGGAGACCATCGCCGACGACCTGGGGAATTTCGTGGAGTACATGAACCGCTGGGGGCTCAAGACGCCGTGACCGGGCACAAAAAAAGGCGCGCCCTGGTTTGGGCGCGCCTTTCATACCCCCACGGGGATTTGAACCCCGGTCCCAAGACTGAGAATCTCGTATCCTAGGCCGCTAGACGATGGGGGCTCGTGCGACGACTGAGCGGGGCGTTGTACCCAAAACGCGATACCCCTTCAATTCCAATTTTCGCGGAATTCCGTGAGCCCGGGCCGTTCCCCTGCGTCTAAAGAATGGCCAAACGAACCCGGCCGCGCCCCACCTATAATGGTGAACCGATGAACCCCCTCCTCCGCGACCGGCTCGTGTCCTGGGAAAAACGCCTCCGGCGGCAGGCCGCCGTGCGCGTCGCCGTCCTCGGGTCGTTCGGGGGGGCCGCGATCGCCGCCGGCTACGTCGGCGGCGCCAAGCTCTGGCACTGGCCCCACCCGATGTGGGTCGCCCTCGGCGCGTTCGCCGCCGTCCCCGCCATCGCTTTCGCCGCCCGACTCGCCCGCAAAATCCCGCTCGCCGACGTCGCCCGCGCCGCCGACCGCGCCTGCGGGGGCGAAGACCGCTTCTCCACCGCCCTCGAAATCGACGGCACCGAATGGGCCGCCCTCGTCGAGCGCGACGCCGCCTCGAAGCCGCTTCCCGACGAAAAGAAAATCTTCGCGACGCACGTTCCGCGGCTCTCCAGGTGGTCCTTCGTCGCGGCCGCCGCCATCGCCGCCATCCTCTTCTTTGTCCCCGCGCGGCCGCTGCCGGCCGTCGTCGTGAACAACGACCTCAAGGGGCTCGAAGCGCCGCCGGAGCTGACGGCGGCGGCGGAGGAATTGAGGCAGGCGGGGGCGGAGGACGGGGACGCGAATCTGGCGGAGCTGGGGAAGGAGCTGGAGCGGATCAGCGAGGAGTGGAAGGAAGGGAAGATCGACCGGAAGGAGGCGCTGGCGCGGATCGGGGAGCTCGGGGAGAAGATCCGCGAGGAGAAGGAGAAAGCGGCAGCGCGGAAGGAAGCGCTGGCGATGATGGGGGAGAACGCGGGCTCGCACGAGCTGGGGCATTCGACGGCGACGGGGAAGGGCGCGGAGGCCGCGGCGGAAGCGGCGGCGAAGCTCGGGAAGAACCCGCAGGACGACGCGAAGCTCGCGGACCTGCTGGAGCGCGCCGCGAAGGTGGCGGCGAAGGACAAGGAGCTGGCGGACGCGCTGAAGAAAGCGGCGGACGCGGCGCGGCGCGGCGACAAGAAGGCGTTCGAGGAGGCGATGAAGCAGGCGCGGGAGCGGTGGAACGGGCTCTCGAAGAAGGGCGCGGAGCAGGCGAAGAAGGACCAGGCGTCCGCGGCGAAGAAAGGGCCGAAGACGGGGAAGCTGGATCCGGAGCTGCTGAAGAAGCTGGAAGCGGCGCTGAAGAAGAGTGGCCTGAACGACAAGGAAGTGCAGGAGGCGCTCGAGCGGCTGGCGAAGATGACGGAGAAGATGGCGAAGGAAGGCAACCCAGAGGCGATGGACGACGAGGCGCTAAAGAAGCTGATCGAGAAGCTCGAAGGAGTGGACCCCGATGAGCTGAAGAAACTGGCCGAGAAGCTGAAGGGAATGTCGGAGAAGGAGCTGGAAGAGCTGGTGAAGAAGATGGAGAAGGACTGCGGCGGCGGATCCTGAAAGGGTTCCGGCGAGCTCGGCCGCTGGATTCGCGGCCTCGGATCGAAGGGAGAACTGGCGCTCGGCAAGGCAGGGCGCGCGGCAGGGAAGGCGCAGGGCAAACTCGCCGGCCGCAAGACGCCGGGGGACGAGGCCGGCGACGGCACGCCGGACGAGCAGTGGGTCGAGGACGGCGAGGGCGGCCCGGGCCCGGGCGGCGGCCACAAGAAGAAGCTGTTCGGCAAGGAGCGCGAAGGAAAGCTCTCGGAATTCCACGACGAGCAGGTCGAGGTGCCCACGGGCCCCGGCGACCCCGGTGAAGTCATCGGCGACGGCGGATTCGCCGAACCCGAGGAGGGGACCGCGAGCGTCCCGTTCGAGAAAGTCCTGCTGAAATACCGCGCGGACATGGAGAAGGCCATGGATGACGAGGCCTACCCCGAGGAGTACCGCCGCGCGGTCAAAGACTACTTCGACTCGCTGAAATAGCGCGGACCCCGATGCGGCGTCTCCCCGCTCTCGCTGCCGCGGCGCTTCTCGCCCTTCACGCCGCAGCCTCCGCCGATCCCGCCGTCGACGGCGGGTTCTGCATTCCTCCCCGGGCGGACGACTGCTGGTACGAGACGTGGGCCGAGATCGAGAACACGGACTCGACCGAGTTCCGCGGAACGCTGGAAGTGTCGCTCTCCTACTACCGCGGCGACGGCCCGTCGGCGCGGCGCGATGTCGCGGTCGCGCCCGGGTCGAAGAAGCGGTTCTTCCTCGTGCTCGCCGGGACAGTCGGGTACCGGGCCGAGCTTCAGATCCGGCTGAAAGACGGCAAGGGACGGGAAGCCGCTTCGAAGAAAGCATCGGCCACGTGGCTTGCGGGACCGGACAAGACCCTCGTGGTGGTCGCGCGCCCCGAGCAGCCGGCCGCGATCTTCAGCGGGCTGGCCACCAAGAAACTGAAGGGCGGCTACACGGCGTGGCAGGTGGAGGAGTCGCATCTTCCCGAGCATGTGGAGGGGTGGTCGTCCGCCGGGCTGGTGGCGCTGGCCGGGGTGGACCTTGCCGCGTGGTCCGAAGAGCAGCGCCGCTCGCTCCGCGCGTGGGTCGAGCTCGGCGGGCAGGTGCTGCTGCTTCCCGGCACGGACCGCAAGTGGCTCGAGTCGCCGGGGGTGAAGCAGCTGGTGGATTTTGGGAAGGTGTCGGAGGAAGACGCGGAGTCCTTCCCGAACCGCTACCTGGGAAAAGCGGGGCCGAAGGTCGTGCTGGCGTTCGAGGAGCCGGGGGAAAACGTTCTGCCGGCGGCGGGGAACCTGGCGAAGGTGTGGCCGGTCGGCCGCGGGCGCGTCGCCGCGCTGACGTTCGACGCGAACAACCGGGAGCTCACGGCGGAGGACTCGGGGCTCGGCCTCGGCGCCTTCGCCGAGAACCTGCTCGACGCGCTCGCTCCCGCGGCGCCCCCGTGGTACGAGTACGCCGAGTCGCGCGGGACCTGGTACTGGCGCGGTTTTGTCCTCGCCCTCGGGCAGGAACTCGTGGGCTACCCGCCGACCGCCGGGATCCTGCTCGGGCTCCTCGTCTACGTCCTCGCGATCGGCCCGGTGAACTTCTGGATCCTCCGCCGCCGGCACGCCCCGGCGCTCACCGTCGTCACGGTCCCCGCCGTCGGGTTCGCCGTGACCGGACTTCTGCTTCTCTTCGCATTCTTCGGCCGCGACAGCGCCGTCCGCGTCAACCGCCTGACGGTGCTCCGCCCGGGGCCGGACCGGATCTGGGAAGTGCGCGAGCATCTCGTCGCGGTCACGGGGCGGCGGCAGGAGGTCCTGCTGGACTCGCCGCTGGGCCGCCTGACCGAGATGACCGACGGCCGGAACAGCGCGCCGGAAAACCAGGCGTTCGGCGGGCCGGACGGGAACCGCTTCCTCCGCAGGATGCAGCCGAACGAGCCGGCGTATTTCTTCGCGATCGGCCGGCGCGACCTCGGCCCGATCACGGCAACGGAGGACGGGGGGCTGACGGTCGTGAACGGCTCGCGCCTCGACATCGAGAAGGCGTGGTACAGCGCGGCGGGCGCGCGCTTCATGGAACTGGGCGCGATTCCGTCGGGGAAGAGCTGGAGAGGACGGCTCGTCTTCTCCGCCGGCCGGTCGCCGTTCACCAATTTCCGCGACGATTCTCCCGACGCGATCGTGCTGCGGTCGCTGGACCCGCAGTTCCTGAAGACCGCCGAGACGGTGATCGTCGCCATCGTGCGTGGCGGCGGGGAACCGCCGACCGTGAACGGCGCCGCCGTCCGGGTCAACCGAGACGTCACCGTCCTGATCATCCCGGTCACGCGGGGGCCGAAATGATCGAGGTCACCAACCTCTACAAGACCTTCGGGCCCTTCACGGCGGTCAACGGCATCACGTTCACGGTGCCGCGCGGGGAGATCTTCGGGTTCATCGGCCCCAACGGCGCGGGGAAGACGACGACGATGCGCATCCTCTCCACGCTGCTCGAGCCGACGTCCGGCGTGGCGCGCGTCGACGGCCTGAACGTCCTCGAGTACCCCGAGCAGGTGCGCCGCACCATCGGCTACATGCCCGACTACGCCGGCGTCTACGAGGGGATCGACGTCTGGGAGTACCTCGACTTCTTCGCCGGCGCGTACGGCGTGCCGAGGGCGAAGCGCAAGGCCACGATCGAGGGCGTGATGGAGCTGACCGACCTCGGCGGGCTGCGCCACAAGATGGCGACCGACCTCTCCAAGGGGATGCGCCAGCGCCTCATCCTCGCCAAAACCCTTCTCCACGACCCCGCCGTCCTCATCCTCGACGAGCCCGCCGCCGGGCTCGACCCCCGGGCCCGCATCGAGCTCCGCGCGCTCCTCAAGGAGCTCGGCGCGATGGGGAAGACCGTCATCGTCTCCAGCCACATCCTCACTGAGCTCGCCGACATGTGCACCTGCGTCGGGATCCTCGAGAAGGGCGCGCTGGTCGCCGCGGGGAGCATCCAGAAGATCATCGAGAGGCTCAATCCCGGCCGGACGTTCACGCTCAGGACCTGGGAGCCGCTCAAGGCCGTCGAGAAGCTCGTCGCGTTCCCCAGCCTCCAGATCCTCGAGACGCTCGACGCGGTCGTGCGCTTCAGGCACAACGGCCCCGAGCGCGAGATCGCCGCGATCGTCCAGGCGCTCGCGACCGCCGGCGTGCCGATCACCGGCCTCGAGGAGGAGAAGACCAACCTCGAGGACCTCTTCCTCCGGATCACGCGCGGGGAGGTCCAATGAAGCGCTTCGCATCGGCGCTGTACGAGCTGGCGGCGGGGCCGATCCCGACGCGGGAGCTGCGGGCGACGTTCCGGGGGTGGCGCTTCGTGATGCTGTTCACGGGGGCGCAGGTGCTGGCGCTGTTCATTGTGTGGATGACGGCGCTGACGATGGAGCAGGACGGGGCGTCGGGGAGCTCGATCGGGCAGGCGACGTTCGGGATCCTGGTGACGATCCAGGCGGGGCTGATCGCGCTGCTGGTGCCGGGGTTCGCGGGGACGTCGATCGTGCGCGAGAAGGACAAGTCGACGCTGGAACTCCTGTCGACGACGACGATCCGGCCGTGGCAGATCGTCTGGGGCCAGCTCATGGCCGCGCTGGGGTACGTCGCGGTGTACCTGTTCGCGGGGCTGCCGCTCATGGCCCTGCCGTTCTGGTACGGCGGGCTCTCGGGGTGGGAGCCGGTGCTCGCGTACCTCGGGCTCTTCCTGCTCGCCGCGCTCGTCGCGATGTGGGGGGTCTACTCGAGCGCCACGTCCCAGTCGGTCGCGCGCGCCGTCGGGATGTCGTACGTGTTCATCTTCCTCATCGGTTTTCCCGTCGGCGCGGCGCTGGTCGAGCTGATCGACCGCGCGATGCGCGGCCACGACGACATCAGCGAGCTCATCCGGGACATTTCCCAGCACGCGGGAATCTTCACCGTCGACGCCGCGTACGCCTTCGCCGCCCCGTTCACGTTCCTGTTCATCGTCGCCGTGAACCGCCTCAAGCCGTGGGGCGCCAACAAGTCCACCGCCCTGCGCGTCTTCGCCGTCTGCTTCCTCCCCATCGCCGGCGCCGTCCTCCTCACCGATTTCACCCACTTCCTCAAGCCGCGCGACATCGACGAGCGCTACGTGTCGCTCTTCACGTGGTGGATGTTCGTGTCCGTCACCGGCATTCTCTACGCCTTCTTCGCCGCCGAGCCCGCCCCCGTCGGCCCGAGGATGTTCAAGCAGCTCGACGCGCTCCGCGGCCCGCGCGCCCCGCTCCGCTTCTTCGCCCCCGGCGCGCGCCGCGGCTTCGTCTTCGCCCTTCTCACCACGATCGCCGTCCTCGTCGTCGGCGGGGCGATCGCGACGGGGAAGCTGGCGCCGGACGCGGACCAGCCCGACGGGGCGCTGTGGCTCACCGCCCTGGTCGCCCTCGCGCCGGTCGTCTTCGCCGCCGGTCTCTGCCTGTGGCTGTCGTCGCTGCGCATTCCGCCGGGACTCGCCCGCGCCATCGCGGCCTTCACCCTCATCGGCCTCCCCATCGGCGCCGCCGTCTGGCAGTTCGCGGCGAACGGCGGGTATCCGGATGACGAAGCGCTCTCGTGGGGCACGCCGGGGTACCTGTGCTACCCGTGGGTGCTGTACAAGTCGTTCTACGCCGTGGCGTGGCCCGGCTCGCCGGGGTCCGGCGGGTACCCGATGCCGAAGGTCGGCCTCGCCATCGACGTCTGGGTGCCGTTCGTGGTGTTCCACTACGGCCTCGGCGTCCTCATGGCAGGCGTCGGCTGGGTCGCCGATTCCCTCCGTGAATCCGCCAATCGCGCGGCGGCGTTCGCGGTGACGGAAGCGCCGCCCGCGAAGGCGGCGCCGTGAGCGAACTCCTCACGCCTTCCTTCATCCGCCGCCTCGACCGCCTCGCGATCCGCGTGCGCCGCGCTTTCGCCGGCCGCATGCAGGGCGAGCGCCGCTCCACCAAGCGCGGCGTCTCCGTCGAATTCGCCGACTACCGCGAGTACGTCGCGGGCGACGACCCCCGCTACCTCGACTGGAACGCCGCCGCCCGCATGGACCGGCTCTACCTGAAGCTGTACGTCGAGGAAGAAGACCTCAGCGTGCACTTCCTCGTCGACGCCAGCGCTTCGATGAACTTCGGCACGCCCGCCAAGATCGACTTCGCGCGCCGCGTCACCGCCGCGCTCGCCTACGTCGGCCTCGCCAACCTCGACCGCGTCTCGATCGTCCCGTACGCCGCCGCGCAGCAGGAGAAGATCGGCCCCGAGCGCGGCAAGGCGAACGTCTTCAAGCTCCTCAAGTTCCTCGATGCGATCGAGCCATCCGGCCAGACATCGCTCACCTCCACCGTGAAGTCCTTCCTCGCGCGCAACCCGCGCCGTGGCCCCGTCTTCATCGTCACCGATTTCCTCGACCCCGCCGGCTGGGAGAAGCCCCTCGCCCAGCTCTCCCACGGCGGCTTTCAGCCCATGGTCGTCCACACGCTCGCCCCCGAGGAAATCAACCCCCAGGACGCCGACGACGTCCGCTTCATCGACGCCGAAACCGGCGCTTCCGTGGACCTCTCCCTCAACGCCACCGTCGTGCGGGCCTATCGCGCCCGGGTCGAGGGGTTCAAGCGCGAAGTCGAAGGCTGGTGCAAGAAGCACGCGATCCCGTACGCGTTCGCGGCCTCGGACGCGGACTTCGAGGATTTCGTTTTCCGGACGCTGCGGGTGGTCATGCTGGATGCCTGATTCGCCGAGGTTCTTTCTACCTGTCGCCTTGCCGGATAAGATCTCCGCGCCATGCCCCCTCCCGCCACCGATCGCACCTTCGTTCTCTTCAGGATCCTCGGCAACGACATGCCGCCGATCCACAGCCCGACGCAGACGGTCGACAACCTCCAGTTCATCCTGAAGAACGAATCGGCCCTCCCGGGGTGCACCAAGCGCTACATCCTCAACCGGATCGTCGACCCGGAACGCGCCGCCACTCTCCGGAAGCTGCTGGCGGACTCCGGCCA
Source organism: uncultured Planctomycetia bacterium (assembly GCA_964590435.1). Classification (GTDB taxonomy): domain Bacteria; phylum Planctomycetota; class MHYJ01; order WSZJ01; family WSZJ01; genus WSZJ01. The sequence goes on along the minus strand of CAZPWT010000050.1, from coordinate 53,376 downwards.
CCAGGTCGACGAGATCCCGTTCGAACCCGGCGTCTACAAGGGCCTGGCAAACCCGCAGGACCGCAGCAACTACCTCACGAACAACAATCCCGGCCGCAACCGCGCCCTGGACCTCGGCGCCGGCGCCGCTGACTACATCCTCCCCTTCGACGGCCAGATCTTCGTCCCCGCCGAAGGATGGACGGACACCCTCGACGCCATCGCCGAACTGCCGGACTGCCGTGCCTGGATCGTCCCCATGGTGCGGCTCCTTTTCAACGACGAGGCGCTCAAGCCCGGCGTGCTCCAGCGAACCGAGGTCCAGGGCCAATCGGAACCCCAGGTCTTCTTCTCGTCGGCCAGCAAGGACCGGTTTGACGAATCCCTCCCGTACGGCAACGGCCCGAAGCAGGAGATGCTCATCCGGCTGGATGTTCCCGGCCCGTGGACCCACAGGCCCGGCCCTCTCTGGGACGCCATGCGCGCCCGCCCACGGTCCGAAGACGCTGGGAAGGCGCGCCAGGCCGGCGTCGTCTACCGGCTGGCGTCGGGCAACCCGATCGCAACCCTCCAGAACAGGGAACGCGGCCTCGCCCGCAAGGACTCCGTCCTCCTCTTCCGGCAACGCATGGACCGAATCCTGGGATTGCCGGCCGAGCCGCGCTGATTGCAGTTTCCATGCTCGCGCGCTCCCAGGTCGACAAGCCGGATCCCTTCCGTCCGCCCCCGGGCGCCTGACGCCCCTCGCAGGGCAAATACCCCTTCTCCCACCCCCGCGACAGGACTAGGATCGCCCTTCCCCTCCCAGGAGGTCTCCATGGCCCGCCACCGGATCTTCGCGCCCTTGCTCGGGCTCCTCGCCCTGCTGGCGCTTCCCGCCGTCGCCAAACCCACGCCTGACGAATGGAAGAAGCTGGAAGGGGAGGCGAAGCGCGCGTTCTCGACGACGGACTCCGACGCGCGCATCAAGGCGGCACAGGCGGTGGGGGCGGCGGACTGCCTGGAGGGGGTGAAGCTGCTGGTACTGCTGATGGACATGCCGGACCGGGCGCTGGAGCAGGCGGAAGCGGCGCGGGACGCGTACGAGCCGGAGTACATGCAGGCGCACGAGCGGCTGGTGAAGTTCGCGAAGCAGGGGAACGGGACGGTCAGCGTGAGCGAGATGGAGCTCTTCCAGAAGAAACAGAAGGTGATGGACGAGCTGAACGAGAAGGTGAACGCGCTGTCGCTGGTGCCGGAGGCGGTGGCGGGGGCGCTGACGAAGACGCGGGATGCGGATGCGGTGAAGTGGCTGGTTGAGGAGGGGATGAAGGACAAGCTGTGGCGGACGCGGGCGGCGATCGCGGGGGCGCTGGGGTTTGCGCCGGCGGACAATGCGCTGGCGACGCCGGCGCTGGTGGCGGCCGCGACGGAGAAGGACGGCCGCGTGCGGGCGGCGGCGATCGAGGCGCTGGGGCGGCGCGGCGCGAAGGAGCAGAAGGACCTGGTCCTGAAGGCGCTGGAGGACGAGCGCTGGCAGGTCCGCGTCGCGGCCTGCGGCGCGCTCGGCGTGCTGCAGCTCCGCGACACGGTCGGCCCGCTCATCGCGCGGATGCAGCTCGAGGAAGGGCGCGTGAAGGAGGACATCGACGCGGCGCTGAAGCTGATCACCGGCATCACGTACCGCGGGGACGCGCTGGGCTGGAAGGGCTGGTGGGAGGTGAACAAGGCGGACTGGGAGAGCGGAAAGCTGGCGAAGAAGGAAGAGCCGAAAAAGGAGGACGGGAAGGACGCGGGGGGCAAGGACCCGGCGGGCGGCGGAAATGATCCAGCGGCCGGCGGCAAGGACCCGGCGGCGCCGGCGGCCGGCGGGACGACGGTCACGTTTTACGGCATCGAGACCAAGTCCAAGAATCTCGTCTTCGTGGTCGACGTCTCCGGCAGCATGGCGGAACCCGCAACGTACGTCCCCGAGGTGAACAGCGGCGGCAACGCGCCGGCGGGCGGGCCTAAGGGGAAGCGCAAGATCGACATCGCCCGCTGGGAACTTTCGAAGGCGATCGCGCAGCTCCCCGAGGACGCGCGCTTCAATATCGTGACGTTCCACTCCGACGTGAAGGTCTACTCGCCGACGAAAATGGTGATCGCGACGAAGGCGAACAAGACCGCGGCGCAGCAGTTCGCGGAGAAGCTGGAGCCGCAGGACGCCACGAACATCATGGACGCGCTGGAGAAGGCGTTCGACCTCGCGGGCGGCGGCAAGATGCAGGTCGACGAGAACTACAAGGGTGGCGTCGACACGATCTTCTTCATGACGGACGGCACGCCGACAATCGGGAAGTCGCTCGACCCGAAGGTGATCGGCGACACGGTGCAGAAGTGGAACGCGGTCCGGAAAATCCGCATCCACTGCATCGGGATCGGGAAGCACGCGGAGGATCTGCTGAAGAGGCTGGCGGACGAGAGCGGGGGGACGTACGTGAAAAGGTGAGTTGGGGGCTGGGGGTTGGTGGTTGGTGGTAACAGCAAGTCAGGAGGCGCGGGTCGTGGGGGAGGAGAGTTCGACCTTTTTGCGCAGGGTAGACAGCATGCGGGCTAGCGGGTCGATCTGGCCGGCCAAGGCCTCGTAGCGGTCCGGCGTGAGCAGGTTCAGGTCCCGGCTAAGGAGACAGATGTACTCCACTTCGCCCAACGAGCCCTGGGCCATGTTCAGGAATCGTGCGAAATCCTGCGAAGTCCGCCGCTTCGCGCCTTCCGCGATGTTTGCGGCGACGGAAATCGCCGCACGGCGCAACTGCGACACGATCCCGTAGAGCTCTTCCTTCGGGAAGTCCCGTGTCGTCGCATAGACCTGGAGCGTCAACGCATGGGCGCGCTGCCAGACCAGCAACTCCCTGAAGTCCTGCATGGTCTCTCCTCAATCCGCTTACACCTTCATTATATATCCTATTGCGATTATGTCTAGTACTCTCCTTGATCTATAACGCGCACCGAGGGATTGCCCCGCACCGTCCCCCGCACGACAATCCCTGCCACCTACCACTAACCACCAGCCACCAACCCAAATGCTCTGCATCCTCTGGGACATCGACGGAACCTTGATGTCGTCGCAAGGCGCCGGCACCAAGGCGATGAACGACGCCTTCCACGAGTGCTTCGGCATCGCCGATGCCTTCGAGGACATCGCGATGTCCGGATGCACCGACCCCTGGATCTTCCGGCAGGGATATGAGCGGCACGGCATTTCCGAGCCGTTCACGAAGGCGCTCGGACGTTTCGACGCGGCCTATCGCGCCGCACTTCCCGGAAGGCTCGCTTCCGCAAGAGTGATGCTCAAGCCCGGCCTCCCGGCGCTGCTGGACACGCTCGCGAAGCGCACGGAGTTCGGATGCGGGCTGCTCACCGGGAACTTCGAGCACGGCGCCGAAACGAAACTCCGCGCCGCCGGGGTCTGGCAGTACTTCGAGGTCGGCGCCTACGGCAGCGACGACGAGGACCGGAACAAACTCCTCCCCTTTGCCCTCCGGCGCTTCAAGGAGCGCGGCCGCCACTTCGAACCTCACCGCACCGTCGTCATCGGCGACACGACGCGCGACGTCGCCTGCGCCCGGGCCCACGGCGCAAAGGCCGTCGCCGTCGCGACCGGCGGCCACCGCATCGAGGACCTGCGCGCCTGCTCCCCGGACCTCACCCTTCCCAGCCTCGCCAACCCCGCGCCATTCCTGGAACTGCTCGAGAAACTCACGGCGGAAGCGGCGCGAGTGTAGGGCGCCGGGGCGGTATCATCCGGGGACCGTGAGCCTTCTCAATCCTGCTTTTCTGGCGCTGGGCGCGCTCGCCGTCCCGCTGGTCCTTCTCTACATCCTGAAGCTGCGCCGGCGCGACGTCACGGTCAGCTCCACCCTGCTCTGGGAGAAGGCGGTGCGGGACGTGCAGGCGAACGCGCCGTTCCAGCGGCTTCGCGCGAACCTGCTGCTGTTCCTGCAGCTGCTGCTGCTGGCGCTTCTGGTGCTGGCGCTCGCGCGGCCGGCGATGGTCCGGACCAGCTCGCCGGGGAAGGTCGTCGTGCTCGTCGTCGATACTTCGGCCTCGATGGGGGCGCGCGAAGGGGACGTGACGCGGCTGGAGATGGCGAAGAAGGAAGCGGCGCGGGCGCTGTCGTCGATGGGGGACGGGGACGAGGCGATGGTGGTGGAGGCCGGGCCGGCGGCTCGCGTGGCGTGCGGGATGACGCGGGACCGGGCGGCGGTGGAGCGGGCGCTCGACGGGCTGCGGACGCACGACACGGAGTGCTCGATGGAGGAGGCCTTGCGGCTGGCGGCGACGGCGGTCGAGAAGCGCGACGGGTCGGCGGTGGTGCTTCTTTCGGACGGCGCGGGGGCGAAGGTGCCGTCGCACCCGGTGCTGGAGAAGGGGCTGACGTGGGTGAAGACGGCGGGGACGGCGGGGAACGTGGGGATCACGGCGTTCCGCGCGGAAACCGTCGTGGAGCCGGACGGGCGGGTGAAGTCGCGGGTCGAGGGCGGGAAGACGCTGTACGCGTACTCGGTGTTCGCGGGAGTCTCGAACTTTTCGGCGGACCGCAAGAAGGTCTACGTGTCGCTCAAGATCGACGGGTCCGCGGTCGCCGCCCGCGCCGTTGAGCTGCAGCCGGGCGAGACCGGCGGCGCCAGCTTCTCCGCCATGCTCCCGGGAGAGGCGGCCGCCGAGGTCGCCCTCGACGAGGCCGACGCCCTCGCCGCCGACGACCACGCGTGGACGCGCCTCCCGTCCCCCGGCCAGGTCCGCGTCCAGCTCGCCGGCGAACACCGCTTCCTCAAGGCCTTCCTCGAAACGCGGCCGCGCGTCGAATTCGTGACGGAGAAGCCGGACCTGTGGATCTGCGAAGGGCCGGCGCTCGCGGCGCCGCCGGACGCCCACGCCGTGTGGTTCCGCCCCGACAAGCCCGTGGCCGGGATCACGCCCGGCGATGAAACTGAGCGCGTGCGCGTCCTGTCCTGGGACGAAACCCACGCGCTGCTCCGCTTCGCCCGCTTCACCGACGTCCACGTCGGCCGCGCCGCCCGCCTCGCCCCGCCGCCGGAGGGAACGGTGCTCGTGCAGGGAAGCGCGGGGCCGCTGATCGTCGCTTCGACGGAGCGCGGCCGCCTGCGAGTCGCGATCGGCTTCCGCGCGGGGGAATCGGATTGGCCGCTGCGGCCGTCGTTTCCGATCTTCTTCTCGAACCTCGTCCGGGCGGTCGCGGATGCAAGGGCGGCTGAGGTGCCGCCGCAGGTCCCGGCGGGGCGGACGGCGCGGTTCGTGGTGCCGGGGGTGACGGAAGCGACGGTAACGGGGCCGGACGGCGTGAAGACGCCCCTGACGGCGTCGGCCGCCGGGGACTTCGTCTGGGCCGGCGCCGACCGCGTGGGGCTGTGCCGCTTCGAGTCGGCCGCCGGCGTGCGCGAATTCGGCGTGAACCTGCTGTCGGAGACGGAATCCAACCTGGCGCCCCCTGCGGCTCTGGGTTCCGGGAAGTCGAAGGTCGAGGGCGTCGCCGCGGCCGGCCGCGAAAACCGCGACATCTGGCCGTGGCTCGCCTGTGCCGCGCTCGGGCTGTTCGTGATCGAGTGGCTCTGCTTCCACCGGAGGATCGCGTGAACGCCTTCGCCCGTGCCGCCGCTCTGCTCGCGATCGCCGCGTCCGCCGCCGCCGCGGACCCGAAAATCACGGCGACCCCGGCCTTCGGCGGCGCCGGGCGCGACGGACGCTGGACCGCGGTGCGCGTCGAGATCGACAACCCCGATGCCGAAGTCCGGCTCCAGATCCGCATCGAGTCCCTCGACGTCGATTCGGTCCGCGACGTCGTCGTCCCCGCAGGAAGCCGCCTCGGCTGGTGGATCCCGGTCCGTGCCCGTCCCTCCCTGAAAGTTTCCGTCACGGGTCCGAAAGTCGAGTTCGAGCTGCCCCTGCGCCTCGCCCTCGCCGGGGGCAGCGAGCGGCTCTTCCTCGCCGTCTCCGACGCCCCCCTCGGCCTCCCCGAACACGAGCTCTGGAAAACCCTCCTCGCCTCGGGCCCGGACCTCCCGGATTTCTCCGACGCCTACGAGGCCTTCGATGCCGTCATCGTCCGTTTCCCCAACCCCGGCCTGCCTGCGGAAGCGGCGGATGCGATCCGGCGGTGGACGCGAAACGGGGGAGTGCTCGCCGTCTGCGCTGGGATCGCAGCGAAGGACGCCCGGGATTCGCGGCTGGCCGCCGTCCTTCCCGTGGAGATCGCAGGGACGAAAGGCGTCGCTTCGCTGGCCGAGATCGACGCGAATCTCCCGGCGCCAACCGCGGACTTCCCGGTCGCCGACGTGACCGCGAAGCCCGGCGCCGACCGCGCCCCCTTCGGCGCTTCTGCCCCCGCCGGCCTCGGCCGCGCGCTCTTCCTCGGCTTCGACCCCCTCATGCGGCCGCTTGCCGACTGGCCGGGACTGCCCGCGTTCTGGAAGGAACAACTCCCGCTGCGCCCGAACGCCCCCGCCGACACGGACCCGCCGCAGGACGACGAAGCGGCCCGGCGGCTCTGGCTTTCCCGGGCGAGGAGCGAAGGGCGGGTGGATGAAGAAGCCTGGAAGTCGGCGGAAAAGGAGCAGATCCGCAGCGCGACGCCGCTCGCGCTGGCCGGCAGGACGGTGGCGCTGGGGTGGTTCTTCGCGCTGCTCGTCGTCTACCTCGCCGTGATTGGCCCGGTCGACTACTTCGTGCTCAAGGCGCTCCGCCGCCAGGCGTGGACCTGGGTCACTCTTCCCGTCGCGATCGCGGCGTTCTGCGGCGCGGCGTGGGCGATGTCGGCACGCACCAAGACGCGCGACTCGCACATCGTGGCGATCGGGACGATCGACGTGTACCCGGACGGGATCCGCGAAACCGCGATCTACCTGGTCGTGGCGCCCCTCTCCGGGAACCAGGAGATTTCCACCGGCTCCCCGGACGCCCGTCTCTGGCCCGCGGGCCCGCCGCCGCACGGACTCGACCCCGTCAACCCCCGGGCCGCCTGTGGACCGCATCCCGCGGCCCGCATGCTCCCGGTCTATGGATGGGATCCCTATCCCGTCGTCGCCTCGACCGACCTACCCCCCGGCGCCTTCTCCGTCCGCCGCGAAAACGGCCGCATCGTCATCCAGGCCCCGTCCACGCTCCGCTTCTGCCGCCTTGAAGCGGGCGCCGATTCGCAGCATGGCGGCGATGTCGAGCCCGGGGGCGCTTTCCCGGGCAAGGACGCTGCGCCGCTCTCCGCTGAAGACGCCGCGTTCCAGGACATGGTGCACCAGTGGTACTTCACGCGCGTCGGCAATGACGAGCGCAGCGCCCTGCGCCGCGCGCCGGGAAGCGCCGAGCACCCCGTCCTCGTCGGCTGGATCGACTGCCCCGCCGCCGCCCCCGTCCTCGGCGGCGAGCCGCCCGCCCGCTCCTGCTTCCTCGTCCGCTTCCATCTGGAGAAGGCCCCGTGATCGAAATCAAGGGACTCACGCGCCGCTACGGCCCGCTGACCGCGGTCGACAACCTGACTTTCTCGCTCGAGAAGGGGGAGATCTGCGGCTTCATCGGCCCGAACGGCGCCGGGAAGACGACCACGATCCGCATGCTCGCGACGCTTCTCCAGCCGACCCACGGCGACGCGACGATCGCGGGCCACTCGGTCTCGCACGACCGCATGGAAGTGCGCCGTCTGCTCGGCTACATGCCGGACACGTTCGGCGTCTACGAGGACATGCTCGTCGAGGAGTACCTGCACTTCTTCGCCGCGATGTACCGCATCCACGCCGGGAAACGCGAGAAGGTCGTGGACGACATCCTGCAGCTGACGGACCTGACGGGGAAGAAGCACTCGCTGATCCGGACGATGTCGCGCGGGAACCAGCAGCGCCTCGGGCTCGCGCGCGTGCTCGTGCACAACCCGGAGGTCCTGCTCCTCGACGAGCCCGCTTCCGGCCTCGACCCGCGCGCCCGCATCGAGATCCGGGCGCTGATCGGCGAGCTGGGGCGGATGAAGAAGACGATCCTCGTGTCGAGCCACATCCTGCGGGAGATGAGCGACCTGTGCCAGTCGATCGCGGTGATCGAGGCGGGGCGGCTGGTCTACAAGGGCCCCGTCTCCGACGCGCTCAAGATGGCCGCTTCGGGATTGGTCGTCGAGTTCAAGGTGGCAGCGGAGCCGCAGAAGGCGCTGGACTCGGTGGGTGTGATCGAGGGGGTGAAGAAGGTCTGGGATGAGGACGGCCTCCTGCGTGCGGAGTTCGACCGGCCGGACCGTGACATTGCGGCGATCCCGGAGGCGCTGGTGAAGGCGGGGCTGCGGGTGACGCTGTTCCGGGAGGCGCAGGCGGACCTGGAGGAGGCGTTCCTGTCGCTGACGAAGGGGAAGGTGACGTGATCGGACTGACGATGCTGAAGGGGGACCTGTTCCGCATGTCGCGGCGGCGGACGACGCACGCGGTGCGACTGGCGTTCGTGGCGATGCTGCTCGTGGCGACGGCGCTGGCGTGGCCGTGGGAAGGGCTCCGCACGTCCCCGGATGCGGGCCGGCACCTGATGTTCGCGTTCGTGCTGTGCGAACTGGCGGCGGCGGGGCTGTTCATCCCGGCGTTCGTGGCGCCGGCGATCGCGGGCGAACGGGAGCAGGGAACGCTCGACGTGCTCGCGGGGTGTCCGCAGTCCGACGCCGACCTCGTGTTCGGGCGCGGGCTGTCGCACGCCGTCTGGGCCCTGTCGCTCCTCTTCTGCGGCGCCCCGTTCGCCGTGGGGGCGATGATCGTCGGCGGCGCGCCGCTCCAGTACGCCGCGATCGCGATGGCGCACACGGTGCTTCTGGGAACATTTTCGATCGCGGTCGCCCTGCTGGCTTCGCTCACGACCGCCACGGCTTCCCAGGCCACGAGCGCCGCGTACTCGGGCGTGCTCGGGACCATCGGGGGCGGCGCCGTTCTCACGTACGCTGGGCTCGGGCTCGCCACCGGGGACATGGCGGACGGCTGGCTTCCCGGCTGCTTCGTCCTCGGCTGCGCGGCCGCTGCGCTCGGCGGATTCGCCCGCCTCCGTGCCGCGGGAGCCGTCGGCGCCGTTCTCCTGCTCCTTTCCGGATTCATCGGCTACTTTGTCGTCAGAAGTGGATACCACGGCCATCGCATCTCGCCCCTGGTGATCGACCGCACCCTCGCCATCCTCTGCCCCTCCGGGTCGTCGATCGCCGACCTCTTCGGCAAACCGCTCGACCCGCTGTCGCGAGGCCTCACCTGGGGCTCCCAGCTCGTCCTCACCGCCCTCGTTATCCTCGCGATCGCCCGGAGGCTCAAGAAACGCGGCCTGGAACTTCGCGTCGAGGGGACCGAGTCCTCGCCCGAAAGACGTCCCGTCGCGAGCCGGACGCCGGCGCCCCCTGTGCCTCCCGCCGCGCCGACCAACGTCCACTTCTTCGACGCCGCCGCTTCCCCCAGCAGCCTGCTGCATGGCGCCATGCCCCCGCCGCGACCCGTCGCGCCGCCGCCGGCGCTTCCCCGCGAAACCGCCGATCCGCCGCCCGCCAGCGCCCGCCGCTCCGCCATTCCGGTCTGGAACAACCCGGTCCTGTGGAAGGACATCCGGATCCTCAAGAACCCCGTCTCCGGCTGCATGATCGGCATGGGGATCGCCGTCTGCGGGCTCCTCACGATCCCGATGCTGATGGGGCTGTCTTCCGATCGCGCCAGCGGGGAATCCGCCATGACGCTCGTGGCCGACCTGCTCTTCCTCGGGCTCGTCATCGCGCCGACCTGCGGGTCGGTCCTCTCGAAGGAACGCGCGACCGGCAACCTGGCGATCCTGGCGGCGACGGGATTCCCCGTGCGAAGCGTGGTCGCGGGGAAGCTGGCCGCCGTCGCGTGGCACCTCAGGGCTCCCCTCGTACTGACGCTCGTCCGGGTGGCGATCGTCACGATCCGGCTGCCGCGGGAAGGGCTTTCCGCTGCGTTGATCCTGATGAGCTCGCTGACCTGCCTGGCCTGCGTGTGCGGCGCCGCGGCGTCGCTGGTGCGGAACTCGAAGGCCGCGGTGATCTGCGCGTTCGTGGCGGGCATTGCTCTCTGGGGCGGCCCGCCGCTGCTGGAAGCGTTCGGGGTGGTGGAGGACGTCCCCGGCTGGCTGACGCCTTGGGGCATGCTCTGGCAGTCGCTCGCAACGGGGTTCTTCCGTTTCGACCAGTTCGACCCGCCGCTCCTGCGCTGGCTGGTCATGCAGCTCGTCATCGCGGCGGGAGCCTTCGCGATCGCAACGTCGCTCGTGAGCCGGAGCGCCCGCGAATGACCCGCTTCGTCCTCCTCCATCACGAACTCACCCGGCTCGCGCAGGCGCCGCGGACAACGCTGTTTCGATCCGCGTTCCTCCTCACGATCATTCTCTTCGCGGCCGCAAGCGTCCCCTGGGGCGCCGCGGCCCCGCGCGTGCAGGCCGCCTTCGCAAGCCTGTTCCCGGTCTTTTTCTGGTGCGAGATGCTGTTCGCGATCTTCATCGTCCCGGCGCTGGTGGCGGCGGACATCCCGGGGGAGCGCGAGAAAGGGACGCTGGAGCTTCTCCTCGCGTGCCCGCAATCGGAGCGCGACATCCTGCTCGGGAAGCTCGGGTCACAGGTCGCGCAAGCCGGGGTCCTTCTCGCCGCGCCGTTTCCCCTCGCGTTCGCGGCGGTCGCGCTGGGCGGCATCCGGCTGGACCGGGCGCTCATGGTCTGCGTCTCGGTCGCGCTGACGGCGCTGCTCACCGCGGCGATCGCCCTCCGCGTATCCGTCGTGTCCTCGCGCAGTTCGAAAGCCTCGATGCGCGCGGTCATCCTGAGCGGAAGCGTAGTGCTGGGGACGTCGTTTGCCGGCGCGTGGCTGATGAACCTGGGGACGCCGGGGTTTTCGCTGTTCGTCGGAATGGCGACCGTGAGCCTGCTTTCGCTCGCGCGGGCGGAAACGCGCGACCGCCGTCCCTCGTGGCTGGGAGTGCTGGCCTACCTGGCGGGAGCGTGGATGGCGTTCACGTTCTCAAGCCTGGTGGCGGCGAAGCTGTTCGGGGTTGCCGCCCGCCTGGTTCCTGCCCCGGAAAGCGCGCTCGCGCTCTGCCCCTGGGTGCTCTACACGCAGGCGGCCCTGGACGTCCGGCCGCCGCCCATGCCGACGCTTGTCGCCGCCTGGACATTTCACCTGTTCGCCGCAGTCCTGACCATCCGGGGATTGCTCTCCCCGGACGTAGCAGCGCAGCTGTCGTCGAAAACGCGGGCACCCGAGGAGACCGAAGGGCGGCCGCTCTCCGCCAGGCCGGGAGGCGTGAAAGGCCCGAAGAAAGAAGCGCCGCCGCGGAAGGCGAAGCGCGTCCTGTCCCGGCCTGGAAGGGAACAGGGAATCCTGTGGGAGCCGCGCCTTCCAATCCGCGGCAACCCCGTCTACTGGCGCGAATCGCTTCAGATCAGCGAGGAAGAAAACTCGCACGTGCGGTTCTGGATCGCGGCGCTGGCGGCGCTTTTTGCCGTGCCCGCGCTGGCCGTCGGGACGCGCAGGGGTGCCCTGTGGGGTGGGACCCACGATGGAATCGTCATCGAGTTGTTCCTGCTGGGCCTGGTGGTCGCCCTTCACACCGCCGGGACCCTGGCGCACGAAGTCGAGCGAGGGACGCTGTCGCTTCTGCTTTCGACCGGGTACCGGCCTTCGTGGATCGTCGCGGGGAAGCTGCGCGCGGCGCTCGTCAGATCCTGGCCTGTCCTCGCGGTGGTGATGGTTCACCTGGCCGCCATCGTCCTTGACCTGGGCTTCCGCGGAATCGCGCTGGCCGGAGTCTGCCTCCTGACCGTGCTCTCCGTTGCCGGCCTCTCCGTGGGCGCCTCGTGGTGGGCGAGGCGCCAGCGGATTGCGCTTCCCATCGCGGTCGCCCTGCCTTTCGCCGTGTGGATCCTCCCGACGTTCCTGCAGGGTGTCGTCCCGGGAATGGAAGGGTGGTTCGTGGGGAGCGACCCGTTCTCGATCATGCGTTTCATCCTGGGCTCGCGTGGAAGCGGCGCGATGGAGATCGGCCACGCGGCGACGTTCCTCTTCGTGTCGACGGCGACGGCGATCGTGCCAGTGGCGCTGGTCTGCTTCGGGATCGAACGGAGACTGAGGGCCTGATGAGATCCCCGCTTCTCACCGGCGAACTGATTCACCTGTCGCGCGCGCCGCGGACCTGGGCGATGCGGGCCGGGTTCGTCGTGTTCCTCGCGGCCGCGGCTGCGCTGGCGTGGCCGTGGTCGGGGTCCAGCTCGGAATTCCGGCAGGCCGGCGTCACGCTGTTCCGGATCTTCTTCTGGACCGAGTTCATCGCCGGGGTCGTGCTGGTTCCCGCGATGGTCGCTCCCGCCATCGCGTGGGAGCGCGAACGGGGGACGCTGGACCTCCTCTCCGTCGCCCCGGTCACCGATTTCGACATCGTCTCGGGAAAGCTGGTCGCCAACGGCGTCCTCACGGCCGCGACGCTCGCCGCCGGCCTCCCGATCGGGGTCGCGGCGCTGCTGCTCGGCGGCACGACCCCCGTCCTCCTCCTCACCACCACCATCGGCCTGATCCTCCACGGGCTCTTCGCCGCCTCCATCTCGATCCTGATGTCCGCCCTCAGCGACCGCGCCGGAACGGCCACCGGCCTCGCGCTCGTCGGGCTCGTCTTCTTCGCCGTCGCCTCCACCGTGATCGGCGCCGTCGCGTCCGCAATCGCGCACGGGCTGATCGGAGACGTGGGGGGGAACGCCGTGCTCTCCGTGATCTGCCCGTGGAGCGCCGCCATTCGCGATGGCATGGCCGGCTCGCCCGCCTCCTGGCTCGACCGCGGCCTCGCGTGGGGCGCCCATCTCGCCGAGTCCGCGGGCGCCCTCGCAGGCGCCGCCGTCCTCCTCCGCAATGCCCGCTCGCCCCGGAGCCGGAAAGCCCCCGCGCTTCCCCCGCTCGCCGGCGCCTCCGCGATCCCGATGGCGTTCTTCGCGCCTTCCTCTGCGCAGGCATCAGGACCCGTCGTCCCGATCCCCCTCGCTCACCCCGCCGCCTCCGCCGCGGCTCCCGCGGCCGCCCCGCACCGGGCCGTCCCCGCCTTCGCCCCCGTCCGTAATTTCCGCCTCCCCATCCGCGGCAATCCCGTCTACTGGAAAGACCGCGCGTTCGACGATCCCACCGCGCGCCAGGTCCTCACCGTCTTCGGCTCCCTCATCTGCGGCGGAACCCTCGCCTGCAACGTCCTTTTCTGGCTCGTCGCGCGGGTCGCCGCCTCCTCGGGCCCCCCGACCGCCGCCGCCGCCCACGTCACCCTCCTGCTCGACCTCCTCGTCTGCACCATCCTCGCCATCGGCGCCGGTTCCTCCACCCTCGGCCCCGAACGCGACAACGGCACCCTCCCCATCCTCCTCTCCACCGGCCTCCCCACCCGCGACATCCTCGCCGGCAAACTTCTCGCCTCCCTCCGCTCCATCGCCCCCGCCCTCGCCGTCGCCTTCCTCCACGCCGCCTTCTGCTCCCTCTCCATCGGCCTCACCGGCCCCCTCCTCGCCCTCTCCTTCGCCGCCGCCATCGCCTGCGCCTTCACCCTCGCCTGCGCCGCTTCCCTCGCCGTCGGGCACCCCCGCCGCGCCGCCTCCGCCACCACCGCCGCCCTCTTCGCCCTCTGGGCCGTCCCCGCCCTCGCCGCCCTCCCGCTCCGCACGCACGCACCCTTCCTCACCTCCCTCAACCCGTTCGGGATCATCCTGCGAAGCGTTTCCTCCGCCTGCGAAGGGATCTATCGCCCCCCTGATGCCGTCGCTGTCCTGATCTTTCTCGCGGTCTCGCTCGCGATCGCGGTGTCCTGCGTGGCCGGCGCGTCCGCCGCAATGGAGGCGCGCGTCCGCGCATGATCCCCTTCGACATCACCCGCCCCTGGGGCCTGCTCGCGCTTCTCGCGCTCGTGCCCGTCATTCTCCTCGCGCGCTCCACGAAACTCCGCCTCGCCCCGGGGCGCTTCTGGACCTCCACCGCCTGCCGCTTCCTGGCAGTGCTGGCGCTCGCCCTGGCGATCGCGGGGCTGCGGCAGGTCCGCATCTCCGACGACCTCGCGATCGTGTTCGTGCTGGACCGGTCGAGGTCCGTGCCGGCGGGGGACAGTGAAGCGGCGCTGGAGTGGGTGAGGGAGACGGCGAAGCAGGCGGGGCCGCGCGAGCGAGTAGGGCTCGTGGTGTTCGGGCGGGAATCGTCGGTGGAAGTGTCGCCGTCTGAGAAATTCGAGTTCGACAAGATCCACTCGGTGATCTCGCCCGAGGCGACCGACATCGCCCGGGCGCTTCGTCTCGCCGCGGCGGCGTGCCCCGAGTGGGCGCAGAAGCGGATCGTGCTGTTGTCGGACGGGAACGAGAACTCGGGGGACGCTGCGGCGGAGGCGCTGGCGGCGCGGGCGCGCGGGGCGGAGGTGTGGACGGCGGCGCTGGGGAGGGAGGCGCGCGCGGAGGTGCGGGTCGACCGGGTGCTGTCGCCGACGCGGGTTTCGCCGAAGGAGCCGTACGAGCTGACGGCGATCGTGACGTCGACGGCGGACACGGAGGCGGTGTTCCGGATTGTGAAGAATCGTGTCCCGATGGCGCCGGTGAAGCGGACGCTGAAGGCAGGGACGTGGCCGCAGACGTTCGCGCTGAAGGCGACGGAGGAGGAAGCGGGGGGCGCGCTGGACTTCGAGGTGTTCGTGGAGGTGGCCGACGAGAAGGACACGTGGCGGGAAAACAACGTCGGGCGCGCGCACACGCGTGTGGCGGGGCCGAGCCGCGTGCTGTTCCTGGCCGGGCGCGCCGACGAAGCCGACGCGCTGGCCGGGTGCCTGCGGGACGCGGGGCTGGACGTCGAGGTGCGCGGGCCGGCGGGTTTCCCGCTGTCGCTCGCGGAGATGGACGCGTTCGACGCGATCCTGATGTGCGACATCCACTCGCGCCAGCTCTCGAAGGCGCAGCACGAGGCGCTTCGCCAGTACGTCCACGACCTCGGCGGCGGGTTCGCGATGATCGGGGGGGACCGGTCGTTCGGGTCCGGGGCGTGGCAGCGCACGCCGGTGGAGGCGTGCCTCCCGGTCGACATGGACGTGCGGCAGCTCAAGCGGCTGGCGTCGCTGGCGGTCGCGATCGCGATCGATTCCTCGGGCTCGATGTCCGCGCGGGTCGCGGACGGCCGGACGAAGCTCGACCTCGCGGGCGAAGGGGCGGCGGAGTGCGTCCGGGTCCTCAACGAGCGCGACCAGATCGCCGTCTGCACGACGGACACCGACTCGACGTGGATCGTCGACCTGCAGCCGATCTCCGACCGCGAGGAAATCGAGAGGGCCATCCTCAGCCTGCGGCAGGGAGGCGGCGGCATCTACTGCGCCACCGCGATCAGGGACATGTTCGAGGAACTCCGCGGCGCCACGGCCCAGGCGCGCCACGCCATCCTCTTCGCCGACGCCGCCGACGCCGAGGAACACGACGGCGTCGAGGCGATGATCGACGCCGCCACCGCCGAGGGAATCACGCTTTCGGTCGTCGCGATCGGGAAGGACACCGACCCCGACGCGGACTGGCTCAAGTCGATCGCCGAGCGCGGCGGCGGCCGCTTCTACATCACCGACGACCCCATGGACCTCCCGCGGCTCTTCTCGGAAGAAACCGTCACCGCCGCGCGCTCGACCATCATCGAGCGCGAGTTCACGCCGGTCATCACGCGGCCCGCGCAGTTCATGGAAGGGGTCCCCTGGGACCGCACGCCGACGCTTCTGGGGTGGGTCTCGACCGTCGCGAAGCCGACCGCGGAGGTCCACCTCGAGGCCGAGGAAGACGACCCGCTCCTGGCCAAGTGGCACTACGGGCTCGGGCGGTCGATCGCGTGGACGTCCGACGCGACGTCGCGCTGGTCCGCGAACTGGGTCTCGTGGCCGGGGTACCGGACTCTCTGGCCCCAGATGGTCCGCTGGCTGCTGCGCCGGCAGGACGCCAACGCTTACTCCGTCGCCACCGCCCTCACCTCCAACGGCGCCCACCTCACCGTCGACGCCGTCGGCTCCGACGGCCGCTTCCGCGATTTCCTCAAGCTCCGCGCCTTCATCGCCGGGCCCGGCGGCTCCAGCGAGTCCGCCGTGCGGCAGACCGGCCCGGGGCGCTACGAAGCGGACGTCCCGTCGACGATGCCCGGGTCGTGGTTCGTGACGATCGCCGAGGAAGAGGACGGCCAGTGGGCGTCCCGGGCGAGCGTCCCCATCCTCATCCCGTACCCTGCGGAGTTCCGGGCGACCTCGCCGAACCACGCCCTCCTCAAGCGCCTCGCCGAGCTCACCTCGGGCCGCTCGATCCCGCTCGAGCCCCAGCCGGACCTCTTCCGCCACACTGCCGTCCCCGCCCGCGTTCCGCAGGAAATCTGGCGCTTCCTCCTCGCGCTCGCGCTCGCCTGCCTGATGATCGACGTCGCCGCCCGGCGCCTGGGCGTCCCGGACGCGTGGCTCCGGCGGAGAGCGAAGCCCGCTCCCGTCGCGGCCGACAACGTCGTCGATCGCCTCCGCTCTGCAAAAGCGCATGCCCTGCCGCAGCCCGCCATCGAGCCCCTCCCGCCGCCTGTTGCCCCATCCCCGTCAGGCTTCCATGCGCCGGAAGTCGTCCTTCCGGCCGAACCCCCAAAAGCCGCCGAACCCGCGACGCCCCCGGCAACGGAGGAAGGCGGCTACCTGGATCGCCTGCGGGAGGCGAAGAAGCGCGCGCAAAAGTAATCGGTCGGCATGATGCGAAGCACGGCGCGGTCGGTTATTCTCCGGGCCCGTCAACGACCTGGGAGAGAACGCCGTGTCGCCGAAGCGCAATTCAACCGTCCTTCTCGCCGCGCTCTGCCTTGCAGCCGGCTGCAGCAAGCCGGCTCCCGTGCCGGAAGAGAAAGCTGTCCACAACTCCTACGAAGCGCTGCTGTTCGTCCCCGACCCGGACATGAACCTGCTGATGCTTCACGCGGCGTGGCTCGGTCCGGAAAGTGTGGGCCCGATCATCAAGGTCTGGCCGGAGGCTGTTGCGAACGACGCGAAGAGGATCAAGCTCGCCCAACTTCTGGAAGTTTTGGCCTGGAACGGGATCCGCTCCAAGGAGTCCGCCAAGCTGCTCGCGGGGATGAGCAAGGACCGCCATCCGCAGGTCCGCGCGGCGGCGATCAACGGGCTGTTCGCCTCCACGGTCAATCTCGATCGCCTCGACAAGTACTGGGACCCATCCGACTCGGTCCCCGGCCACGTCTGGAATCCACTATCGACCCTGAAGCTGCCGTTCGAGAACTGCAGGACGCTGCTGGCCGCCCGGGGAGTGGGAATCGCCCGGAATCCCGACGGGTCCGTCGCCGGGGACCCCGGCCGGCCCCACGCCGAAGATCCCCCCGTCCAGGGGGCCGCCAACGAGCTTCATCGCTGGTGGTCGACGGAGAAAGAACCGGCCGTCCGCGTCTACGCGGCGATCCAGGCCCTCCGCCTCGGCGACTTCGCCGCCGCCGAACTCCTGATCTCGGTTCTCGCGCCGCCCCCGGAAGGCGTCAAGCGCACGGCCACAACCGAAGCCCTCCGCGCTTCTTCTTTGCGCGTGCTGCAGGAAACCGCCGGGGAGACCCTCGTCTCGTGGGAGGACTGGAGTGCCTGGTGGCAGAAGCACAAGCCGGAAGCGCCGAAGCAGCCTCGGGACAAGCCGCTGCATCCCCCCCGGTAGGCACCAGTCGTTACAATGGCGGGACACCCATGAAAATCCTGGTCGTCGAGGACGAAGACAAGGCCGCGGCCGCGCTCAAGCAGGGTTTGAGCGAAAGCGGTTTCGAGGTCGATCGCGCCTCGGACGGCGAGGAGGGCCTCCGGATGGCCCGCGAGCACGCCTACGACGCTGTAGTGCTGGACATCATGCTCCCCAAGCGCGACGGGTGGAGCGTGCTCACGGAGTTGCGCAAGGAAGGGCGCGGCACCCCGATCCTGATCCTGACGGCGCGCGACGAGGTGCCGGACCGCGTGAAGGGATTCGAGCTGGGGGCGGACGACTACCTGGTGAAGCCGTTCTCGTTCGCGGAACTGGTGGCGCGCACGAAGTCGCTGGTACGGCGCGGCGCGGCGGCGCGCCCAACGAAGGTGCAGGTCGCGGACCTGGAGATCGACGACTCGGTGCAGCGCGCCACGCGCGCCGGGAAGGCCCTCGACCTCACGCCCCGCGAGTACGCGCTTCTCGCCCTGCTCGCCAAGGCCCCGGGCCAGGTCTTTTCGCGGGCGCAGATCAGCGAGCGGATCTGGCACGTCGAGTACGACGGCGTCTCGAACGTGATCGACGTGCACGTCCGGCACTTGCGCGCCAAGGTCGACGACCCGTTCGACCGGAAGCTGATCCGCACGGTCCGCGGGGTCGGGTATGCCCTCGACGCCTGAACCGCCGCGGCGTGAGGAGCCCAGGCGAGGACGATCGCTGGCGGTGCGGCTTTCGTTCTGGTACGCGGGGACCTCGTTTGCGGTGGTGCTCGCGGTCGTGGTGGCCTGCTACTTCTCGCTGGCCCGGGCGCTGGAGCGCGAGGACGACGAATTCCTGCGCGACCGCCTCGACGCCCTCCGGACCCGGATCCAGCTGCGGCCGGAGGATACGGTGTCGCTGCGCGAGGAAATGGAGAAGGGCTCCGGGTCGCGCGAATCGGAACCGCTGTACCTGCGCGCCATCTCGCCGGTCGGCGGCATCTTCGAAACCCCGGGCGCGACGGCGCGCCTCGATGCCTCCTCGATTCCAGCCCCGCCGTTCGGCCCCCAGGACGTCATCGCGGGGGACGGCCGCCCGATGCGCGTCCTCACCACGACGTTTTCCGACTCCTCCGGGACCTGGACGCTGCACGCCGTCCTCGACCGCGGCCGCGATTCCCAGTTCACCACGACCTTCCGCCACTTCGCCATCGTCATCGCCGCATTCGCCCTTCTCGCCTGCGCCCTCGCCGGCGACCTCATCGCCCGGGCCGGCATGCGCCCCGTCCAGGCGATCGCGAAAACCGCCGAACACATCCGCTCGACCTCCCTCGGCGACCGCATCCCCCTCCAGGGCCTCCCCAGCGAACTCGCCGACCTCGCCGTCACGTTCAACGCCATGCTCGACCGCCTCCAACGGTCCTTCGACCAGGTCTCGCGCTTCTCCGCCGACATCGCCCACGAACTCCGCACCCCCCTCATGAACCTCCGCGCCACCGCGGAAGTCGCCCTCGGGCGCGACCGTTCCGCGGATGAGTACGCCGAAGTGCTGGGGTCGTGCCTCGAGGAAGCGGAGCGGCTCACGCGGATCGTGGATTCGCTGCTGTTCCTGGCGAGGGCGGAGGCGGACCGGACGAAACCGCAGGCGGTCGACCTGGACGTCGCGGCGGAGCTGCAGGCGATGTGCGAGTACCACGGGACGCAGGCCGAGGACGGCAAGGTGACCCTCGCGGTCGATTGCCCCGGGCCCCTTCCCGCCCGCGTCGACCGCACGCTGTTCCAGCGGGCGGTGTCGAACCTCGTCACGAACGCGTTCAAGTACACGCCTCCGGGCGGCAAGATCACGATGCGGGCGTTCCTCGAGCCGGGGCAGCTCGTGGTGCAGGTGCGCGACACGGGAAGCGGGATCGAGTCGGAGCACATTTCGAAGGTGTTTGACCGGTTCTATCGCGCGGACACGGCGCGGAACTCGAAGGCGGGCGGCACGGGGCTGGGGCTGGCGATCGTGAAGAGCATCGCGGCGCTGCACCGGGGGACGGCATCGATCGAGAGCGTTCCCGGGAACGGGACGACGGTGACGCTGACATTTCCGCAGGGAGAAGCGAAGCCGGGATAGGTGCATTGGTACCCACCTATTGCCGCTTCGTTCTTTCCGATTTCCGCGGTGCCCATGGCGTGGTTTCCGCACGGGATGGGGGAGCAGATGAGGCTGGACACGATAACCGACATTGTTATCGTTAATACAGCTACCTAATCATCCGACCCTCCGGAGGGATCCTTGCTGCGTGACCGCCTCGTGCTCATACTCGCTTCCATCGCTCTCGCCGGAGGCATCGTCGTTTCCCTGGCCCGATCGGCCGCCCCGGCATCAAAAGAGCCCCCCTCGGTTCCTCCGGCCCCGGGATTCGTGCGCCGGTCCCTTCGCCCCGTCCCCAACCCCGATCCCACGGCGGAACCCCAGCCCCATCGCTGCCGCCCCTACCGCGTGGCCGCTTCCGCGGACGGCCGCCGCGCCTGGGTCACGCTGTCTGGAAAGGAGATCTGGCCGGGTTCGGAAGTCGCCGTGCTCGATGTGCCGGGCCGGCGTGAGATCGCGCGGGTGACGGTCGGGTCGTACCCCTACGCGATCCGGCTGCACCCGTCCGGCCGCTGGGTCGCAGTCACCAACCGGTACTCCAACTTCATTTCCGTCATCGACACCGCTTCCGGCCGCGTGACGTCCGAGATCCCCGTGCCGTTCTACTGTGAGGAGATCGAGTTCACCCCGGACGGGCGGGTCGCCTGCCTCGCGAACTTCTGGCTGAACCAGGTCATCGTCCTCGACCTTGTGGAGAAGGACGGACTGCTCACGGGCCGGATGCGCGAGCTGGGATTCGACCGCGCGGCGTTCCGCGGCGAGGAATCCGCGGGCACTGTCCGCGAGGCGGTGTGCGGGTCGTGCGGCTGGCACGGCGAGCCGGCGCCGAAGTGCTCCCGCTGCGGCGCGCCTTCGCCCCGGGTCGTCGAGCGGCCGCGGCTGGCGTCCCGGCCCGGCGGCGTCTACTCGGCCTTCCGCGCCGGGTGCGGCACGGCCGAGTGCCACCTCTACGGGCTCGGCGGGTTCACGGCCGGCCCCGACCCTGCCGAGACGTTCCGGAGCGCGGCCGCCCACGCGTTCCCGGGAAATCCCGAAGCGAGCCCGCTCCTGCGCTGCACGACGTCTCTTCGCGACGGCGGATGGGCCGACGGCGTGGACGGACGCCATCATCCGGGCGGCGTCGTCTTCCCGGACCCGGCCAACGACCCGGACTACGCGGCGATCCGCGGCTGGATCGCCTCGGGGACCGAAGGCCCGGGAATCACCGTCGGCGACAAGCCGCGCGACATGGCGTTCAGCGCCGACGGCCGCACCCTCTATGTCGCCAACACCGGCTCGCTCGACGTCTCCGTGGTCGATCTCGCAACTTGCCGCGAAACCCGCCGCATCTTCACCCGCTCGCCCGTCAACGACATCGCCTGGGCCGGCGACCGGCTCGTCTTCGCGACGCTCGGCGTCGGCTCGGGCCATCCGAAGGCCCACAACGCCGCTCGCGAATCGTCCGACCCGGCCGGCGCCGAGACCGAGTTCACGCTCAAGCGAGACTTCACGACCGGCAAACCCCTTCCGCTCGACAAACAGGACCCGCTCGGGCCCTACGACGACATCGACGGGACCGCCCAGGAGAAGTTCCGCGACATCACCAACGACATTGTCCTCCTCGACCCCTCGGCCTGCGACGTGTCGGCGTACGCCGCGACCGACGAGTGGGTGAGATACACGTCGGACACTTTCGAAGAGCTGCCGGGCGACAAGAAGGGCGACGTTCCTGCGGAATTGCTGAAGGTCGCCGGAGCGTTTCCCGAGCAGATCGCGGTGGCCGGTGACCGCTTCTACGTGACGATGTCGGGGACGTTCCAGGTGCAGGAGTGGCGGCGGGACGGGAAAGGTCTGTCGCCGGGGCGCGTGTTCGACACGGGTTTCAAGCCCTCGGGGATCGCCGCGGCCGGCGGGACGCTCGTCGTCGCCAACCACCTGCAGGAGAGCGTGACGTTCGTCGACCTCGAGTCCGGCGCCACCTCGTCGCTTTCGTTTTCGCGCCTCCCCGAGCCGTTCCCCGCGACCGACTTCGAGCGCGGCGAGTTCTTCGTCCAGACCTCGATCTTCTCCGTCGACCAGGACCAGAGCTGCGTCCACTGCCATTTCCGCGACACCTCCGACGGCAAGAAATGGTCCGTGAGCCAGGTGATGGGCCAGAGCCGCGAGGGACAGGAGCGCGTCGGCGGCAGCCGCGAGGTCCCCGACATGCGCGGGCTGTTCCACGACGTGCCGTTCTTCTCCGAGGGAACGCTCACGATGGACGAGCCGCTCACGATGATCATGGAGCAGAACCCGCTCGTGGACTTCCAGGGGGTGACGCCCGTCGGCGACTTCACGGGAATCCTCGCCACCCCGGACGAGGAGAAGAAGTATTCCAAGTCCGCCGACGCGATCGTCGTGGCGACAGGGAAGTGGTCGTCGCCGGACGTGAAGCTGGTCGACCTGATGAAGCGCCGCGAGATTCACTTCGCGCGGATTTCCGAAAAGTACTGGGGCCGCGCGTTCTCGCTTCGCGACTGCCAGAAGTTCGTGGGGGCGTACCAGGGGGTCGAGCCGCGCCTGCTGGCGAACCCGGCGGACCCTTCGGACCCGATGATCGCGCAGGGGAAGGCGGTGTTCGAGGACGCGCGGGTCGGCTGCGCGCAGTGCCATCCCGCGCCGGCGTTCACGGACAAGCAGCATCCCCACAACATGAACAAGTCGTTCCCGCCGCTCGTGACGCCGGCGCCGCGGGACAACGTGCACACGCTGGTCAGCGCGGACCGACTGGACGCGATCAACGGCTACGTCCGCCCGTGGGATCCGGAGGACAAGGGGCGGATCGAGGAGCGGGAAGGGAACTTCGTGGCGCCGTCGCTGCGTGGATTGTGGGCGCGTCCGCCGCGGCTGCTGCACCACGGCCGCGCAGTGAGCCTGCGTGAAGTCGTCTGCACCCCCGGCCACGCCGCGCTCCGGCCCCTTCCGTACGGTCGCCATGAACAGGGCTTCAACGAACGCGACGGCGTGCCGGACACGCACGGCGTGACGTCGCACCTCACGGTCTGGGAGATCGAATGCCTGCTTCGGTACCTGCGGTCCATCGAGTAGCGCTCGCCGCCGCCGCGGCGCTCGCGCTGGCCGGCCTTGGCTGGTGGGCGCGCCGCGCCCCGGCGCCGGCGACGGCGCCCATCCCGGCCACGGCCGGCGGCACCGTCGTGCGCGCCACGAGACCGCTCATGGGCAGCATCTTCGAGATCGCCATCTGGGCGCCCGCGGGAAAGGAACCGGAGGCGGCGGAAGCGGCGCGCGAGGGACTCGACCTCGTCGCGGCGCTCGAGGAGAAGATCAGCGAGTGGAAGCCATCGAGCGACATTTCGGCGGTGAACGCCGCGGCGGGCGGTGAGCCGATGAAAGTCTCCGCGGAGACCCGCGAACTCCTCGGCGCGATGGTGGAGTGGGCGCGGAAGACGGGCGGAGCGTTCGACGTCACCGGCGGGCCGCTGTTCCGGCGGTGGGAACGGGCGCGCAAGGAGAAGAACCTCCCTTCACGCGAAGAGGTCGATGCGCTTCGCGCCCTCGTCGGCTGGGAGAAGATCGAGCTCGGCTCGGGCGCGGCCCGCCTCGCGAAGCCCGGGATGGCGATCGGCACGGGGGCGATCGGGAAGGGCTGGGCCGCGGACAAAGTCGGGGCGATGCTCGAAAGCCGCGGCTTCCCCGACTACATCATCGACGCCGGCGGCGACCTGCGGATCGGCGGGTCGCGCGGCGGCGAGCCGTGGACGGTCGCGGTGAAGGAACCGCGGCGCGAGGGTTTCCTCGCGACGATCGCCGCGGCCCCGGGCGGCATCGCGACGTCCGGCGACTACGAGCGGTTCTGGTTCGTGGACGGTGTCCGCTATTCGCACATCCTCGACTTGCGCACCGGGTGGCCGGCACGGGGATTGGCCAGCGTCACGATCATCTCCCGCGACGGAACCTCCGCGGACGCCCTCGCCACCGCCGTCTTCGCCATGGGCCCCGAGCACGGACTTGAATTCGCCAACGGCCTCAAGGGAGTCGAAGCGATGCTGGTCCGCGACGACGGCGGAGAGCTCTTCACGAAGGGCCTCCGGCGCAACGGCGACCGCCTGGAGCTGGCCCGATGAATGGCGCGCAGCTCCGCAGCTTCGTGGTCCTCGCGGCCGCTTCGGTCGCCGCGGTCCTGCTGGGATGGAAGGCGTTCGCGACGCGCCCGGACGCCGGCACGCCGCCCGCGGCCGGCTCCTTCGAGGTTTTCTGCCGCACCGTCGTCCCGGTGCTCGACCGACGGTGCGCGGGTTGCCACGCGGTGAAGGGCGACGCCTACGAAGCGCTCGCCGCCGAGCCTATGAACCGGACGCTCTTCCGCTGGCCCGCCGACGACTCCGGCAGGATCGCCACTGCGGCGCAGCGGCTCGAGGCGTTCCGGCGCTGCACCGAGGGTGCCGCGGGAGGAGGAAAGACTTTCGCGCCGCTCGACAGGGGCGGACCGGCGCTTGCGAGCCAGCTCCTGCGCGCACCGCTGGCGGAGTCGCTTGGCGGCTACGTGCATCCCGAGGTGTTCGCCTCCGTCACGGACCCGGATTTCGTCGCGCTCTCCGGCTGGGCGGCCGCCGAGATCGCCGCGCGCCCCGAGCCCGCCGCCGCCCTCGCCCCGGGCGCCGAGACGTTTTTCGCGCAGAGCGTCGTCCCTATCCTCGAGCGCAAGACCTGCTTCGGCTCGAACTGCCACGGCAAGCTCGCGTTCAGCGACCTCAAGCTCGACTCGGGCGTCCCCGCCCTCCCGGGGCGCTTCACCGCCGCGATCCACCGCGCCAACCGCCGCGCGATGCTCGGCGACGTCACGCGGCTCGTGAACCTCTCGGGGGACGTGGAGCAGTCGAAGCAACTCAAGAAGAGCATCCCGGTAGAGCAGGGCGGCATCGTCCACAAGGGCGGGAACAACTTCCTCGAGAAGGGCGACCCGGACTACGCCGTGGTGAAGGAATGGCTGCAGCTCGAGCGTGCGGAAGCGATCCGTGCGACGGGCGCCGCGCTGGGGGAGGACCGCGGGATCGTCTTCGTGCGGAGGCCGCGCGAGACGCCCGAGCGGTACCTCGAACCGCTCGTGTGGCTGCCCGGCGGCGACATCATCTGGCTCCGCGACGGCCGCGAAACGAACCTCACCGCGGCGCTTCATCCCGCCGGTCCCGCCGACATCCGCGCCGCCGAGGTGAGCTACGACGCGAAGCGGATCGCGTTCGCGATGCGCCCGGCGGAGGGGGAGCCGTTCAACGTGTGGGAGCTCGACCTCGAGTCGCGCGCGGCGCGGCAAATCACGTTCTCGCACGACCCGCGCGTCCACTGGATCGATCCGGTGTACGTCCCCGATCCCGAGGACCCGGACAACCTGCGCCTCGACCGGGCGGATCTCGTCGTGCTGGCTAATCTGCCCACGGAGGTCTGCGACGTCAGCCCCGACGGAATTCTCGGGGAGGCGGAAGGTGGGAGCGTCGACGCGATCGACGACGCGGAGCTGACCGAGAAGCCCGGGACGTTCGACGGCCGGAGCGTGCGCATCCTCCGCGGAGCGAACGCCGGCGAGACCCGGACGATCGCACGCCAGGAGCGCGGCCGCCTGGTCGTGGATCGCCCGTTCCCCGTTCCCTGCGACGCGACAACGCACTTCCGGATCGACGCCCCGGTTCGCTCCGCACCGCAATTCGACCTGTGGAGACTGAAACAGCCGGCCCCCGGCGAGGAGCGCGAGACTTTCCTCTCCGCGCGCCGCCGGATGACCTGGTCCCCGTCGCAGGCGCGCCGGCCCTTCCTGCGGTCCAGTGGCGAGATCATGGCCACGTTCCTGCGGTCCGGGTGGCAGGAGGGTCGCCCGTTCTTCAACGGCGCGATCTTCCGCACGCACATCGACGGCTCGAACTTCCACACGCACGGCGGCAATCGCTCCGGGCTGCCGATCCACGCGGACGGCAGGGAAGGGGCGGACGGGCTCGAGGTGCGGATCGGCCGCGATGCGGACTCGTGGTGGGGGGGCGTGCCGATCCTGGTCGACCACCAGTTCGGCCCGCACATCGAGGACCGGAACCCGGTCGACGACCTCGACCATCCGTGGAAGGGCGGGCCGCCGAAGACAGCGCTGACGCGCTTTTCCGCGGCGTGGGTTTCGCTCGACGACACCGCGTCCGCCCGCGGCGTTTCGACGGGAGGAGCGTGGCACGACCTGTTCCCGATGCCCGATGGCTCGATCCTCGCGTCGTTCGCTCCCGGGCCCGTCGACCTCGACGACGCCGGCGCCGCCCCGGACTTCGACATCCTGCGGCTCGTTCCCGATCCGGCCTTCCAGTCCGCGGACGGATTCGCGGGCGGGAAGTTCCGCCGCGAGCCCCTCGTGCGAGGGCCGATGGCCGAACTGTGGCCGCGTCCCGTCACGCCGCGCCTGAAGGAACCCCTCGCGAAGACGCTCAAGCTCGACGAGGACCTGTTCGGCCCTGCCCCGCGCGAACGCGGGCTCGCCCAATACCCCCGGGGGACCAGCGCACTCCTCCAGGTCTTCGACGTGCTGCTCCTCGATGCGTTCTTCACCCAATCGACGCCAATCGGCGTCCGGCACATCGCATCGGAGGTGTGCCCGTCCTGCGGCGCGGCGACGCCGGACATCGACCAGGTGCACGCAGCGCGCATCGTCGGCCTCGAGCCCCTCCGGGACTCCGAGGATCCGCCGCGCCGCTTCCTCATCGCCGAAGTTCCCCTCGCCGAGGACGGCTCGATCCAGGCCGCGATCCCGTCGGGCGTCGCGTTCGACGTCGAGTCGGTCAACGGCCGCGGCATGGCCCTCCGGTCGCCCAACCGCTGGCTCTACGCGCTCCCCGGCGAGCGCCACACCCTTTCCATCCCGCGCCCGCTCTTCGCACAGACCTGCGGCGGCTGCCACGGCGGCCTCACCGGCGCGCCGGTCGACGTCCTGCGCCGCCCCGACATCATCACGTCCGCTTCACGCACCCAGGCGATCTGGGACGCCGAAGCGCGCCGCAAGGTCGCGCCGGCGAACTGGAACGGCGGCCATACGCCGGAGCCTGTCGCGGTCGGCTTCGAAAAGACCGTCCGGCCGATCCTGGAACGCCGGTGCTTTGAATGCCACGAGGGAAGCGGCGCTGCGGCGGGGATCGATCTCGCCGGCAAGGGTGGGTACGAGACGCTGGTGCGCTTCATCGACAAGGACGACCGCCGCGCGATCGTGTCGCGCCTCGCCGAGTTGCTCGAGGGACGCGAGCTGCATGCCCCCGGCGCCGCCCCCGCCGCCCCGCATCCGCCGAACGGCATCCTCTCCGACGCCGATCTCCGCGCGATCTACCTCTGGATCGACCTGGGGGCCGAGCGATGAACGGCCTCTCCGTCGGTGGCGTTCTCCTCGTCGTCGTCGCTCTCGCCGCCGCGGCGTGGCTGGCGCTCGAGGGAGCGTCCGGGCACCCGTGCGCAAAGTCCGGGGACTGCGCGAGCTGCCACCGCGGCTCCCCGCCCTCGACGCACACGCCGCAGTTCGTCGCGGAGTCTCACGGGCCGGCCGCGCTTCGCAATCGCGACGCCTGCCTCGGCTGCCACAAGCGCGAAGGATGCGACGACTGCCACGGCAAGGAGCGCCCGAAGTGGCACACGAGCGGTTTTCGGGCCCCAGGACGCGGCCGGGAGGAGAGGGACGAGCACATCCGTGTTTCCACGGCGCACCGCGAGGCGTGCGGCGAGTGCCACGCGCCGAAGTTCGCCCTGCAGTGCGCGGAGTGCCACCGCCCGGACGAGGCGTGGCTGAAGGGAGCTCGGTGAGAGTCCCGGCGCTGAAGCTGACGGCGAGGGAGGCGATCCGGGCGCTGGAGCCGGCGCCGGCGGTCCGCGTGCGGACGGCGTCGCTGCGCGCACGGGTGGCGCCGGGCGACCGGGTCGAGGCGGGCCAGTTGATCGCGGAGTCTGCCGAAGGGGAGCGGTTCGTGCGGCGGCGGCACTCGCCGTACGACGGCGTCGTCACGCCGTCCGCGCGCCCCGGGGAAATCCGGATCGAGGGAAAACCGCGCGCGCTTCCCGCAGGACCGCACCGCGACCCGGCGTCGCTCGCGCCCGAAGCGGTGGTCGCCACGGTGCGCGACGCGGGGATCGAGGGAATGGGCGGCGGGATGTTCCCGACGTACGCGAAGCTGTCGCCCGGCAAGCCGGTCGAATGCGTGATCGTGAACGGGTGCGAGTCGGAGCCGTACCTCGCGTGCGACACGCGCGTGCTGGCGGAACACCGCGGCGACGTGGAGTGCGGCATGCGCCTCGCCATGCGCGCCGTCGGCGCCGCGCGCGGCGTCATCGTCGACGACGACGGCGGTTACCCCGGCGGCTACGAACGCTTCCTCGTCCGCCAGGTCCTCGGCCGCGACGTCCCGGTCGACGGCCGCCCGGCGGACGCCGGGGCGATCGTCATCAACGTCCAGACGGCGCGCGCCATCCATCACGCGGTCTGCCTCGGCCGCCCGCTTCTCGACCGCGTCGTGACCGTCGACGGAGGCGCCGTGACGCGCCCCGGCAATTTCACCGTCCCCCTCGGGACCGAATTCGGGCACATCCTCCGCTGCGCTTCCGTCCAACTCGATCTCGCCACCGCCCTCCTCGCCGGCGGGCCGATGATGGGAGTCGAGTCCGGGCCCGACGCCGTGGTCGAGCCCGGCACGGGCGGCATCCTCGCTCTCACGCGCGAGGAAGTCCGCCGCCCCGTCGACAACCCCTGCATCCGCTGCGGCGACTGCCTCGAAGCCTGCCCCGTCGGCCTCAGCGCCCGCCACCTCATCCTCCGCCCCACCGCCGCCCTCGCCCGCTGCATGGACTGCGGCATGTGCCAGTACGTCTGCCCCTCCGACCGCTCCCTCGTCGCGCTGCTCCGCCGGGCGAAGGAATCGTTGCGATGAAGCGCGAGCACCTCGCCACGGTCGTTCTCCTCGCGGCAGCCGCCGCGGTGGCGTTCGCGCTGCGCCCGGCCGACGCCGACCGCGCGCTGGCCGAACGTCTCATCGGCCCCGCACAACGCATCCCGGGCGGCGGTCCGCCGGCGTTCCGCGCGGGCCAGAAAGCCGTCCTGTTCTTCGAGCGCCCCGGCGTCCAGGGCCCGATCCGCGGCGCCATCGTCGTCGACGGCGACCGCGTCGCCGACGTCCTCCTCCTCTACAGCACCGAAGGCCACAACGGCCGCGTCCTCGCGTCTCCCGCTTTCCTCGCCTCTTTCCGCGGCCGCCCCGCGCGCCCCCCCGTCGTCGTCGACTCCGTCACCGGCGCAAGCGTCTCCTCCCGCCTCCTCATCGACGCCGTCAACGAGCGCCTCCGCTGGTGGTCCAGTGAGGCGCCCCGATGAAACCCCGCTTCCACGCCGCCTGGATCCTCGCAGGCCTCGTGCCGGCGCTCTGGGAAGCGCCGCCGGCTGCGGCGCTCGCGTGGGCCGCGGCGCTCGGCCTCGGCGCGGCGCTGGCCGCGGGGCTGCCGGCGCGCTGGGTCGCGATCGCATGGCTCGCCGCCGCCGCCGTCCCGGGCGTCCCGCTGGCCCCCGTCGCCGCGGCGGGAGCCCTTCTCGCCGGCGGACGCGGCCATCTCGGCGCCGCGGCGCTGGGCGCGGCCCTCGGCGCCACCGCGCGATTCGCGCCGTTCGTCGTCCCGGTCCACACCGGGGGAGCTCTTCTCCTCGCCGCCGCTGCGGCCGCCGTGTTCCTCCCTGCGAAGGAGGAGCCCGCGCCATGAAGCCCTGGGACGCCGTCTTTCTCGCCGCCGCCGCGGGCCTTTTCTTCGAGCGTCCCCGCGCGTGGTGGCTCGCCGCCGCCGCGCCGCTCCTCGCGTTCGCCGCGCACCCGCTCGGTCCGTTCGCGGCGCCCGCTGCGGCGCTCGCCGCGGTTCTCCTCGCTCCGCGATTCGCACCTGCGGCTCTTCTCCTCGCGGCCGGCCACTACGCCGGCTGGGCGGACGCCGCTCGCGCTTCCGCCACGTGGCTCGCCGTAACCACGCTCCTCGCCTCGATGGAGCCGCGCTTCGAGGAAGTCTCGCCGCGGCTCCGCGGCGCGCCGATCCGGCTGTTCGCCGCCGGGGTCCTCTACTACGCGCTCCTCCCGGTGGCCTACCTGTGAGCCCCGGCCCCCTCATCCACAGCGGCCGCACGACCCGCGTCCTGATGGCGCAGGTGCTGATCGCGCTCGTCCCGGCGGCGGCCGCCGCGGCCTGGCGCGGCGGCGTGGCGCCGCTCGGCGCCGCGCTGGCCGTCGCGTGGCTCGTCCAGTCCGCGCTCCTCCGCCGCGCCGCGCTCCACGAGAGCGCGCTCGTCACCGGCGCCATCCTCGCCCTGACCATGCCCGCGACCGCCCCGTGGTGGCTCGCCGCCGCGGGCGCCGCCATCGCCGTCGCCTTCGGGAAACACCTCGGCGGCGGCGCCGGCAACTCGCTCTTCAATTCCGCCGCCCTCGCCCGCGCCGTCCTCATGGGGCTCGTCCCGGGGCTGATGTTCGCCGCGCGCTGGCCCGCCGCCGACGGCGTCACCGCCGCCAGCCCGCTCTCCAAGGAAGTCGACTCGTTCGCCGCGCCGCTGCGCGACCTCCTCCTCGGCCACCACGCCGGCTCCCTCGCCGAGGCCGCCCCCCTCGCCGTTCTCGCCGGCGGCCTCTTCCTCGTCGCCGTCCGCGCCATCGACGGCCGCATTCCCCTTGTCTATTTCGCCGTCATCTCGCTGTTCGCTCTCTTTCTCCCGGCGAGCGACCGCGTGGAAGGACACGCACCGTGGCTCGCCCACAACGCGCTCCTCCACCTGCTCTCCGGCGGCGCGCTCCTCGCCGGGTTCTTCATGCTCACCGACCCCGTCACCGGCCCCTTCACGCCCCGCGGCCGCATGGCCGCCGCCGCGATCGCCGGCGCCGCCACCGTCCTCGCGCGCTTCTACACCCCATACCCCGACGCCGCCGTCCTCGCCGTCCTCCTCGCCAACGCCCTCACCCCCGCCATCGACGCCAGGACCCTTCCGCGCGAAGCGGTCTCGTAGTCACTTCTTCTCCGGGATTCCTTTCGCCGCTTCCCGGATCAGGTCCGCATCCTCGCCGGTCACCGCCTTCAGTCCCGCCTCGGCGAACGCCCGCGCGGCCTCGTCGTCACCGGCATGGACGGCGCGCCCGATCAGCGCCGCCCAGGCCTCTCCGCTCGGCGACGCCTTCACGATCCGCTCCGCGAGCACAGCCGCCGCTTCCTTCTTGCCCGTGCCCAGCAGGACCTCGAACCACGCGCTCCCGCGCTCCACCACCATGCTCCGTTCGAAATCCGCCTCGTCGACCGCGTCTTCCGTCTTCTCCTTCTCCGCTTCCGCAGCTGCTTCCTTCCAGTCGCTGAAGAGCTGCTCCACGGCCTCTTCGGCGCCGCCGGCCAGCTCCGCGTACCGCTTCGCAGCTACGAGCGCGTCGAACAGGTCGCCGCGAAGAGCCTCGCGGAGTTTCTCCGAACCTTCCTTCTTCGCGAGTTCGTCGTAGACCTGAAGCGTCCGGTCTTCCCGGTCGAGGCCGCGGTCGAGCGCCGCCAGTTCCGCTGCGTCTTCCTGCGTTCCGCTTCCCGAGAGGACCCGCTTGGCGCTGGCGTCGCGCCGCGTGCGAAGCGCTTCCAGCGCCGGCGGATGCCCGGCGCTGAGCGCGGCGATGCGGCCGAGGAGGAACGTGAGGCGCACGGAGCCGTACGCCGGGTCGTTTTCGGCCCCGTGGTCGTAGCACCAGAGATACTCGACGAGGGCCTCTGCATCGCGGCCGCGCTCCTCGAGCGCTTCCCCGTAGTCCTGCCTGAGCGTCGGGTTCCTCGCGCCGTCGCCTTCCAGTTTCGCCTTCGCGCGGGCCAGCGAATCGCGCCCGGCCAGCGCCTCGCCGGCATCGTGGAGGAACTCCGCGGGCTCCCGGTAGCCGACGAGCCGGTCGATCTCCGTACCGTCTGCCCGCAGCAGGAGCACGGTCGGGTACGCGGAGACCCGGTACTTCGTCGCCAGCGCTTCCTGCGCCTCCGCGTCGATCTTCAGCGCCACTGCGTTCTCCTTCAGCCACGCGACGACCTTCTCATCATGCCACGTGACCTTGTCGAGCTTCTTGCACGGCCCGCACCACGTCGTGAAGAAGTCCACGACGAGGATCTTCTTCCGGTCCGCGGCCAGCTTGCACGCAGCGTCGAACCCGAGGTCGGAGAACGCTCCCGGTTCCTCCGCGGACGAGAGACCGGCGAACAGCAGGACAACGGCAAGGCGGCGCTTCATGGTTCCTCCCCGGGCCACGCGTGACGGCCCGGTCGCCATGATACCGGCGCCGGCGGGCGCACCGCCCCCCGCGGGGGTTCGGGAGAACGGCGCGCGCCGCCGGGTTTCCGGCCCTTCGGGAAGGAGACGGCGGCCGCGCGTCGTTCAACAGGGAAAAACCCGGTGAACCAGGGTCTGTGTCCTCCTGGGCCGCCCTTCCCACTGCAACGCGATCCTTCGACTCGGCCTGCGGCCTCGCTCAGGATAAGCCGGGCCGCGAGGGGTTTAGAAATGAGAGAGATCTGTCACGGCCCGGCTTAAAAGAGAAAGTCCGTCCTCACGAACTTCGACGTCCGCTGCATCAGCATGTCGCTCACGATCTGCTCGCCGCCTTCCTTGACGGCGACCATCGCGCGGATCGAGAACACCCGCAGCGCGTCCGAGATCGAGAGCGTCCCCTCGGCCGAGTCCTTGCGCCCCGTGAACGGGAACGAGTCCGGCCCGCGCTGGCACTGCGCATTCAGGTTGATGCGGCAGAGCTGGTTCACGAGCACGTCGACGAGCGCGCCGACCTTCTTCGCGTCCCGCCCGAAAATCGCCGCCTGCTGGCCGTAGTTCGACTCCACGACGTAGTCGAACAGCTCCTCGTCCCGGTCGTACACCGACACCGGCACGACCGGCCCGAACTGCTCCGTCGACCACAGCTGCGAGCCCTTCGCCACCGGGTACACCACCGCCGGCCTGAACCACGTCCCTTCGCGCTCGCCCCCTCCCGGGTTCACGATCTTCGCGCCGTGCTTCACCGCGTCCTCGACGTAGCCCCACAGCTTCTCGGGCTTGCCGTGCTCCGGAAGCGGCGTGATCTTTGCGCCGTCCTCCCACGGAAGGGCGATCTTGAGCGCCGACACGGCCGCGGCGAGCTTCGCGACGAACGCGTCCGCGATCGAGCGGTGGACGAGGAAGTGCTTCAGCGCGGTGCAGCGCTGGCCGTTGAACGACAGCGCACCGAGCACGCCCTCGGCGACAGCAAGGTCCACGTCGGCGTCCGGCAGCACGAACGCCGGGTTCTTCGCGCCCAGGCCCATGACGCTCCGAAGCCGGTGCGGCGCCGGGTGCCCGTGCTTGAGGATGTCCGCGGCGCGCGACGACCCGATGAAGGCCAGCACGTCCACTTTCCCCGTCTTCTGGATCGTCCCCGCCGTCGTCGGCCCGTCGCCGCTCACCGTGTTCACCACTCCGCGCGGGAAGCTGTCCCGGAACGCCTCGAGCAACGGCAGCGTGCAGAGCGCGCCGTAGCGCGGCAGTTTCATCACGACCGGGTTCCCCATGATGATCGCGGGGATGAGCGTCGTGAACGTCTCGTTCAGCGGGTAGTTGAACGGCCCCAGGCACAGCGTCACGCCCAGCGGGGAGCGCCGGATCATGCCGACGATCCCACCGTCGATGGCGAAGCGGTTCCCGGTGCGGTCGAGTTCCTTGAGCGCCTGAACGGTCCCCTCGATGTACTCGACGGTGCGGTCGAACTCCTTCTCCGAGTCCTTGAGCGACTTGCCGATCTCCCACATGAGGAGCCGCACGCACTCGGCGCGCTTTTCCACCATGCGCTTCGCGAATTGACGCACCGCGTCAATGCGGCCCTTCACGGCCATCGTCGCCCACTCGCCGCGGCCGCGGTCCCAAGCCCGGACCGCCGCGTCCAGCGCCGCGAGCGCCGCCGCCTCGTCCATCTGCGGCAACCGCCCGATCCGGTGCCGCGCGGGGGCGCCCCCGCCCTCCGGCCGCAGCACCACGCAGCTCTCGACGGGTTCGGACTTGCCGCCCCAGGCCTTCACCTGCCCGTCGACGAGGTAGTTCAGCGACCCCGTGTACTCCGGCTGGAACGACGCCGCCGGAACTTCCTTCGCCGTCGGGAACTGGAAACCCATGGCTCCTCCTCAACCGTTGACGCACAACCGCGAAAGGGGGCGAGCGAACCGAGCCCGTCCGCCGTTCGCCAAGTAAGAAGGGCCGGAAGGTGAAATCCGGCGTGGCGCGGCCTTTCGTGCCACGCCGGATTTCACCTTCCGGCCCTTCTTAATTGGGGAGCAAGGATTCGAACCTTGACAGGCAGAGTCAGAGTCTGCAGTGCTACCGTTACACTACTCCCCACGGTCGCGCGGGATTCTAGCGGCGGGTTTTTCGGCGCGCAAGGGCCGCCCCCGGCCCCCTTTCCCTTCCCGCTAACATTCGCCTACCGCATTTCGCGATCCCCCGGCAAAATTCCCCCAACCGGAAAGCCGCTTCCCCGATAGAAACAGGTCGCTTCGACGTTATTATTTACAGGCACCTTTCAGGGACGCCGTGAACCCGATGAATCCAGCTCTCGACAGCCGGACGCTGGTCCTCAACCGCTCGTGGGTCGCGATCGACACCACGACCGTGCGGAAGGCGCTCGTGTGGATGTACCGCGGCCTGGCGCGCGCCATCGCCCCGGACTCCTACGAGACGTACGACTTCGAATCGTGGACGGACCTCGCGGTGGCCAAGGGCGAGCCGTGCATCCACACCGTCAACATCCAGGTCCGCGTCCCCGAGATCATCATCCTCGCCCTCTACAACGAGGTGCCGAAGAAGGAAGTCGTGTTCTCGCGGCGCAACCTCTACAAGCGCGACCACTTCACCTGCCAGTACTGCGCCCGCCAGCCGGGCTCGGAGGAGCTGACGATCGACCACATCCTGCCGCGGGCGCGGGGAGGGAAGTCGACGTGGGAGAACTGCGTGCTGGCGTGCGTCGAGTGCAACCGGCGCAAGGCGAACCGGACGCCCGTCGAGGCGTCGATGCTGCTCAAGAAGGCGCCGGTGCGGCCGCCGTGGACGCCGTTCATCTCGCTCAGGCTCGGCGCGCGTAAGGCGAGCTGGGAGCGGTTCGTGAGCGAGAGGTACTGGGATATCGA
The DNA here is from genome assembly GCA_964590435.1 of uncultured Planctomycetia bacterium. GTDB lineage: Bacteria > Planctomycetota > MHYJ01 > WSZJ01 > WSZJ01 > WSZJ01. The sequence continues at coordinate 18,410 of CAZPWT010000050.1, read as the reverse complement.
GCTGCATCCGTAAGCCGCGCGAAGCGCGGCTTACGCCCGCCGAAGCTCCGGAGGAGCGAAGGCGGACCGGCGGACGAGGGACGTCGAGGGTTGAGGGTCAAGAGTCGAGAATCAGCCGGCCGGGCTCATCTCCCGGCCGGTTCTGTCATCCAGACCGCGATCGCGCCGCCGGGGCCAAAGCCAGGAACCCTCGAAACCCCGCTTTTGCCTCGGCCTTGACTTGTCACAGTTTCACATTTACTGTGTTCCTGTGAAAAACGTCACTCTCTCCCTCGACGACCAGACCTGGCGCGAAGCCCGCATCGTCGCGGCCGAACGCGGCACTTCGCTCAGCGCCCTCGTTCGCGATTACCTGCGCTCGCTCCATTCGTCGCGCCCTTCGCATGAGCAGGCCGTGAAGCGGATGTTCGCGGCGATGGACAGCGTGAAATCGAAGTTCGGCGCGGCCAACCGCATGACCCGGGACGAGGTGCATGACCGCAAACGCCTTCGTTGACACCAACGTCCTGCTCTACGCGGTGTCGACGCTGCCAGGAGAGGCGAAGAAGCGCGATGCGGCGCGTGCTCTTCTGTCGAAGTCCGGCCTGGCCATCTCGGCCCAGGTGCTCGCGGAGTTCTACGTGCAGGCGACACGGGCGAAAGCGGGGCGCCTCACGCACCGGGAGGCGGTGAGCATCCTGGCCACCTTCGCCGGTTTCACGATCGTCCCCGTAACGGGAACGATCGTCTTCGATGCCATCGACCTCTGCCACAGGCATGGGATCGCCTACTGGGACGCGGCCATCCTCCGCGCGGCCCGCGACGCCGGTGCCCCCGTCCTGTACTCCGAGGACCTGGCCCACGGCAGGTCGTACGACGGCGTGGTCGTTGAGAATCCGTTCCGCAAGCTGTGAGCCGGCGACGTCGCGCCAATCGCGCCATCCGGCGCGATTGAGTTGGTGGGGGGTGGTCGGCGGCTGGTGGTAAGGGAACTGCAATCCGGCCGGGCGATGAGTTCGGCCGGTTTCACTTCTCCGCCGCAGCATTCCCATGAGATCTCCGTGCCCGCATGTCCTGGTACCAGATCCAGAGCCAACCCAGCAGCGCGATCGGGAAGATGTGGATGGAGCCGAAGGCCAGGACGAGAACAACGAAGTAGGCGGCGCCGTGCGGGTCAGCCCGGTTGGTGCCGCTCATCAGGTCGAACACGGCATGCTCGACATTCAAGAGCGCCAGTGCTGACACGATGGCGGTGAGGGGCAGAAGCGCAGCAACAGCAATGCGCACCCAGGAAAGACGGGCGAGCAGGCGCAGGTATTCGACGAGGAGCAGGATGCGCCAGACGGCGACAACGGCGAGGAATGCGACGTTCAGCGAGGTTGCGGTCCCAGTCGAGGTCCAGCGCTCGACCGGGAGCGCGTAGAAGGCCGCGGGCAGGGAACACAGGGAGAGCCATGCCAGGATATTCCGGAAGCTGAACTCATTCGAGGGAGCGAGGGGCTTCACCGCGCCGTACAGGAGGGCAGCGAGTACGACGATGTAGAGGAGCGACCCGAGTCCCAGATGCTGGAGGACAGTTGCCTTCGGGTTGTCCCAATAGCGGCCGGCGCCGACCAGCAGGGTCGCGATGGCGCCGGCGGTGAGATGCGTCGAGCCCAGGGACGCCAGGTCTTCGTGGCTGGCCCGCAATGTCAGGATGCGGAACCAGAGTGTCACGAGGCGCCACAGCATCGTTGCCATTCCTCTCTCCTGGCTGATGTCATCCGACCCCGACGATCACGACGACTTCACGTCTATTCGATGCGCGCGCCGTTCACGAGAAGCGCGGTCAGCGTCGGCGTCCCGTCAGGCGCCACCGACACTTCCGCGAACACCGCGTGTTCCCGCACCGACTTTTCGATCTCCGGCCCCCGGCCCTCGCGCACGAAGAACTGCTCGATGCCGAAGCGCGTGACCGCGGTCTCGCCGTAGAGGCGCTCGCACTCGCCGCGCATCCAGACCGCGCCGGGCTTCGGATCGCCGCGCGTCGAACGGGCCGTCGTCGCCGCCCACTCCGCGCCGCGCGGCTCGAGCCGCACCCAGATCCCGCCCCCCTCGACCGGCCGCGGCCCTTCCCACGTTTTCGCCAGGTCGAGCCGCGACAGGTCGTACCCGAGCTGGACGTACTGCCCGCGGAACAGGTCTTCCGGATCCACCGGCACGACGCGCAGCGTGACGCGCGTGCCGTCGCGAACCGCGGTCGAATGCGACAGCGTCATCGACGCCAGGACCGCGACCTGCGCGGCGACGGCGGCGGCGAAGAACAGAGGGCGCTTCATGTGCGGGCCTCCTTGAGCGTGGCAGCGATGCGGCGGCGCTGGCGCTCGAGCGCCCAGCCGCCGGCGAGGAGCAGGAGGCCGCCGACGGTGAAGAAGAGCGAGCGGTCGAGGCGGTCCCAGCCGAAGTCGACGTAGAGGGCGAAGAGGCCGATCGCGAACCATCCGAGGCCGGAGTAGGCGAGCGACGGACGGCGGTCGTGGAGGCCGAGGGCGACGAGGCCGGCGCTGCCGGAGAAGAGGGCGATGTTGAACAGGAGCGCGATGGGGATCTCGGCGCCGCGCGTGCCGATGGCGAGCCACGTCGCGCCGAGGCCGGTGACAGCGAGGGCGGCCCACGCTTCGAACCGCGCGAGGCGTTCGGTGGCGACGAGGAGGGCCCATGCGGAAGCGGCGGCGGCGACGGTGAGCACGGCCCAGACGGCGCCGACGTCGGGGCGGTTTCCTTCGTGCCAGGCGAACTCGTGGGCGAGCGGGCGGATGCTGAGCAGGAAGACGGCGAACATGCCGCCGCCGAGGCCGGCGAAGCGCCACGGGCCCTGGAGGTCGGGGCGGCCGAGGGAGCGGTGCAGGACGCCGGCGGCGACGAGGGCGCCGGAGCCCGCGAGCCACGCGGTGGGGAGGAGTTCCTCGGATTGCGACCAGGTCCCGGGGACGGCGGCGATCCATGCGGCGAGCGCGAGGACGGCCACGGCGAGGTGACTCTTCGATTTCCGCATGTATGCCACGCCGAACAGTGCGCCGAGCACCGCGAGGCTCCACACGCCGGTCGCGTGGAACTCCGCCGCTTCGCCGATTCCCCAGACCGTCAGCGCGGCCGCGGCGACCGCGAACACCGGGACCGCTTCCACGGCAACTGCGACCGCGAGCGAGCCGAGGCCCCACGCGAGGAACGCGTTGGGCCAGTGGCCGGAGAGATGGAAGATCTGCGCGACGAGGAAGATGCCCGCGCCGTACGCGACGTTGCCGATGAGGAGGAGGGCCTGCCCGACGTGCGGGTGGTTGGCGCGGCGGAAGGCGAGTTCGTAGCCGCCCCACTGGAGGCCGACGACGGACGTGAAGATGAGCCCGAGCCGGAGGGCGTCGCTCATGCCGTCCCAGTTGGCGGCGATCCACGTGAGGATGCCGGCGCCGACGAGGAGCGCGCCGAGGACGGAGAGAGCCTGCACGAGGCGCCCGGGGCCGGCGTGGCGGTCGAGTTCGACTTCGGCGAAGTCGTAACGAGCGCGGATGCGGCGGGCCTGGTCGTCAGTGAGGAGGCCGTCGCGGGTCCAGGCGGGGAGTTCCTCGGCGAGCCAGGCGAGTTCGTGCGGGGACGGCGCGCGGTGGGGGGCGGGCTGAAGCGATGTCGTCATGACTGGACTCCGATTCGGTCAGCCAAGGCGCAGAAACAGATCCCGGCGGTGGAGCCGACGCCGACTGCCGGGACCAAGGGAGCGTGTACAGCGAGTTCGACGACAAGCAGGCTGTGAGAGCTGCCGTCGAATACGGGCTCGATCGCAGGATCAGCACCGATCATCGGTTTGCCCCCACCGCAGTCCCGTTCCTGTCGCCCGTGTCGCAGCCTCGGGTGTTCAGGGGCGAACACAGGACATGCGTCATTCCAATCGTGGGAAGCGCGACGACCGCACAAGCGATCGCCTCAACCGGCTCTGCCGTCGCCCAGACAAACAGAACCGAACCAATCAGCGCCGCCGAACCCCCCCGCCACCATGCTTTTCCGGCAGGGCAGGCGTTGCCCCGGGCGCCGATAACACAGCACGCCCATGCCGCCAGCGTCGCCAGCGCGAGCAGAGGCGCCACGATCAGTATGGTCGCCATGGCATTCACTCCGCCGATCATCTCTGCCGCAAACGACATCATCAGCACGTAGATCGCCACGGACGTCACAAAGCCCAGAAGACCGCTGATCCACCGCCATTCAGACGTGCGCCTGGACGTGACCATCACTAGGAACGCGGTCGCGCTGACCGATGCCAGAATTCCGGCGACATGGGCGGCCTTCAGGTCCTCCAGATCGCAGCCATAACTCATCGTCTACCCCGCCCTCCGCGCCCGCACCATCGCCAGGAACCGCCGCTTCCGCGCGGCGACGGCCGCGTCGTTGTAGAGATTGCCGAAGAGCCAGTTCATGCCTTCCTCGAGCTGCTCGAGCGTCATGTTCTTCGGGTGGAAGGTCGCGTCGAACAGCGTGCAGCGGTCCCAGTACTTGCGAGTGAGGAGGCGCCCCTCGGCGGCGAGCCGCGCGTGGAGGCGCGTGCCGGGGAACGGCGTCAGCGCGGTGACCTGGACCTCCGCGAGCCCGCTTTCCCGCACGAACCGCTCGATCTCCTCGAAGACGTCCGGCGAGTCGGCGTCCATGCCGACGATGAACGTCCCGTTCACGCTGACGCCGCGCGACTGGATCGCCTCGATCGTACGGCGGTAGCCGTCGAGCTGGCGCAGCTTCCAGTTGCGCGCGTCGAGGCCGACGAGGGAAGCGCGGCGGGGGGATTCGTAGCCGATGAGGAGCTGGCGGCAGCCGGCGAGGGCTAGCAGGTCGAGCAGCTCCGGGTCCTTCGCGACGGACGAATCCGTCTCGGTGAACCAGCGCACGCCGCGGCCGGCGAGCCCGCGCAGGAGTTCCTTTCCCCACGCCGGGTCCGCGAAGGTGTTGTCGTCCGCGAACTCGAGCATCGGCCGCGGCCAGCGCGCGCGGATCGCATCCACGTCGCGCAGCACCAGCTCCACCGGCTTGCGGCGGTACCGCCCGAACAGCTTCGACGCCGCGCAGAACTCGCAGTCGTGCGGGCAGCCGCGCGACGTCTGGACCGTGATGCGGTTGTAGCGAGACATGTCGAGGAGGTCGTAGCGGGGAAGCGGCGCGCGCGCGAGGTCGTAGGTGCCGGGGCGGTCCTCGACGTAGAAGCGCTTCAGGGTGCCGCGCGCGGCGTCCTCGACAATGCGCGGCCATAGGTCCTCGCCCTCGCCGACCGCGACGGCATCGGCGTGGCGGGCGACTTCGCGCGGGAGCATCTTCGCGTGCAGTCCGCCGATGACGACTTTCGTCCCGCGAGCCCGTAGCGCCGCAGCGATGGCGTAGGCGACGTCGATCTTCGCGGTCAGCGCGCTGATCGCGGCGAGGTCGAACATCTCGTCCCCCAGCGCCGCGAGGTCGAGCTCGGGCATGTCGAAGTACCGCAACTCATGCCCCGGCGGCGTTGTCCCCGCGATCGTCAGGAGCCCCAGCGACGGCAGGCTCGCGATCGTCTTCCCGCGGTGCACGAACCCCGGCAAGGTCACGTTGTGCACGTCGAGCAGCGTGTTGCGCACGCGAACTCCCGACACGGCGATCAGCGCGATCTTCACGGAAGCCTCCTTTCCGCGGCGGCACGCCCGGCCCAACGGCGCCAGGCGCCCACCGCGGCGATGGTCATGGATGTCGTGAGCGCCGTCGCGCCTGCGGGAAGCACGTACTTCGCTTCCGGCACGAACGCCGCGACGGCGAGAACCAGCACGAGCCCGGGCCACGCGGCGATCGCGAGCCACGAGCACGCGGACTTCCACTTCGCAGGCAGCGCGAGCGACGGCAGCTCCCGCGCGAGCAGCACGTTCAGCCCGCCGATCGCGACGGCCGCGATGTGCGCGAGCCGGAGCAGGCGGCGGGGAAGGGCGTCGTAGGACTCGAAGCCGTGCGGGGCGGGCATGGGGCCGGCGAAGGCCCACATGCCGATCCAGAGCGCGGCGACGAGTCCGATGGAGATTCCGGTCCAGCCGATGGCGGCGTTGAGGAGTCCGGAGGGCTCCTCGCGATGCGAGTGAACATTCACTCGCATCTGGGGCGACGAAGAAACCGGTCGCATCGTCCGCAGGTCGCTCATCTCACTTCCCCTCCACCATTCGGCTCAGCCGGCGCCCGACCTCCGCCGCTTTCTCGCGCAAGTCGCCCTTCACCTCGCCGTACGCCTTCGCCAGCAAGAGCCGCGAGCACGCACCGATCACCAGCGCCTGCAGCAGGTCCAGGTCCGCCGCCGCCGGCAGCTCGCGCGCCGAAACCGCTTCCTTCAGCAGATCCACCACCACGTGCCGCGGCATGCGCATCGATTTCGGGAGTCGTTCCATCTCGGCGGCGTGTGAGAAAAGGATGAAGCGCGCGACGTCCTGGTTGTCCTCGTAGGCCTCGGCGAATGCGGCGGCGACGCCTTCGAGCCGCCCGGCGAGGCCGGACTTTTCGCGGGCCTTGCGATCGAGGAACTCGGAGAAGGTCGCGAGGTTCTTCTGGAGGATGTCGCGGGCGAGTTCTTCCTTGGAGTCGTAGTGGCGGTAGAGGGTGCCTTCGGCGACCTTGGCGGCCTTGGCGATATCGCGGATGGTGGTGGAAGCGACGCCGTTTTCGACGAAGAGTCGGACGGCCGCGTTCATGATGGCGGGGAGCTTGGTGTCCTGCTTGGCTTCGTCGATGATCATGGTGTCCTTTTCGCGAGTGAACGCTCACTCACATCTTATCCCACTGGCAATCCGGAGTCAAGCCACCGGGGCCATTTCTTCCACGTCGGGGGCGCAAGTGATTGCGCAACAAGCGCTTACAGACGGGTTTCCACTCGCAGAATCTTCAGCATCGCCCGGAAAACCCCCTTCGTCGCCTCGTCCACTTCCTTCTTCTCGAAGCTCACGGCGACAACGCTCCCCACCTCCCCAACCCCCTGCAGCGCACACTTCGCCCCCAGCTCCTTCAGCAGCGTCTCCTCGATCTGCGGGAACGGCCGCCGCGCCATCTCGTCCTTCAGGAACGGGTCCCCAGCGAACCCCGCGAGCTTCCCGTCCAGGTTGAATAGCGCCACCGCGTCCATCCCCAGCCCGCCCGCGATCGCCAGCGCCGCCGTGTCCCCCTCCGCCCGCATGATCAGCCGCACCAGCATCCGCCCCGCCGCCGCCTCCCCGTCCTCCTCCGGCGTCCGCCCCCACAGCCGCCGCAGGTCCACCAGCGCCCCCGCGATCCCGACCGGCTGCCCCGCCGCGTCCTTCATCAGCGTCGTCGTCATCTGGCACGGGAACTCCGTCCCGTCCTTCATCACGTTCATGATGTCGCCCCGCCACCCGCCCGTCAGCGTCGCTTCCACGATCTCCTTGGAGAGCGCCGGGGAATTGGAAGCGCTGTACAGCATCATCACGGGCTTCCCGACCAGCTCCGCCTCGGTGTAGCCGAACAGCGCCTGCGCGCGGCGATTCGCCCAGGCCATCGTGCCCGCGAGGTCCGTCCAGATCAGCGCTTCGTCGATCTCCCACGCGCACTGTTGCGTGAATTCGGACATGGGGGGAAGCGGCACGGGTTTCGGCGGCATCGGAGCGTTCTAGCGGAGGCTGGCGCGCACGGCAACAGTTGCGAGCGAAGCCCGCCGAAGCCCCGCAGGGGCGAAGGCGGGTTGCGAGGAACGGCCCAGGACCGGAGTTTGTCGTGGATCTTGAGGATGGTCGGCCAGCCTCGCGTGGTGGCCGGGACGCCAAGGGTCTTTTCGGCGACTTCGTTCGGGTAGTGGCCGAGCCGGCCCAGGACGCGGTAGCAGCCGGGGACGAAGAGGCCGACGGGAGGGAAGAGGCGGACTTGCCACTTCGGGCCGGCGGGGAGGTCGAAGGGGAATTTGCAGGGGGACTTCGGGGGCTGCGCGAGGATCGTGACGACGGGTTTCGCGTCCTTCGGCAGGTTTCGGAACGGGTCGGCGTCGACCAGCCCGGCGATGTCCGCGGCAGAGCAGACGAGGATCTCCGTCTTGAACGGCAGCGCCGCGGCGAATTTCTTTCGCAGCGCGCCGGCCGAGGAGGCGTTGCGGGCGATGAACGTCCCGGCGGCGCCGATGCTCTCGACGCCGAGTTTCTTCGCGAGGGCGGCGGGGCTGAAGACGCGCGCGCCGCCGACGTTGGCGCCGCGGAGGAAGAGGGCGAGGTTCACGGGTGGATCTTACCCAGCGCTGTTCCAGGAAGCTGTATCCGCGGCCTTTTCCGCCAAATCCGCCTTTATCCGCGAATGCCGTTCGTCTTTTTCAAAACAGAATTCGCGGATAACAGCGGATGACGCGGAAACGGCCGCGGATAACGGCTTCTCACTCCTTCACGATCGGCAAGGTCATCACGCTCTCGTCGTGGTGCATCACCACCTTCACCGGCTGCGCCGCCTTCTCGTCCCAGTGATCCGCCCCCGTCCCCGTGTTCCTCTCAAACCGCGGCCAGTTCGTGTTCGCGACGTACACCCGCAGCTCGTGCCCCTCGGGAAACGTCGTCGCCGTGGACGGAAACCGCAGCGTGATCTTCGCCCGCTTCCCGACCTCGAGCAGGTGCGCTTCGCTGCCTCCGTCCCTGAACTTTGCGCGTGCCGCCGTGTCGCCGATCAGGATCGCCTTGCCGTCCGGGCCGACGTCGCAGATCCGCACCGTGAAGTCGCAGTCGGGGGCGTTCGCCTCGAACGCGATCGTGAGCTCGACGTTGCCGTTCACGCGGAGCGGCTTCTCGAGCTTGCCGGTCGAGTACCAGGCGCCGTCCTTGCGTTGCGACAGCGCCGCATGGTCCGTCGGCCCGTGCGGCATCGGCGGCAAATTCGCCCCGCCGAGCGTCGGGGACGGCTCGAGCGGATCGAACGTCCACGACCGCGACTCGTCCTTCTGCGGCGCTTCGGTCGCGAGCCGTCCGTCCGCGCACAGGTGCAGCGTCTTCGTCTCGCGCTCGAGCGCCGTCCACGACTCGCACGTCCGCCACTCCTGCTCGTTCACGACCCAGTAGCGCACGCGCGGCGCCTTCTCCCACCCGTTGTCCTTCACCCCGCGCAGCCAGTAGTCGAGGAACGCCTTCGCCGCCCGCCCCGACTCGAGCGACGCCTTCTCGAACTCCACGTCCCCCTGCTTCGCCACGCCGACCCCCACGTGGTCCCACGGCCCGATCAGCAGCTTCGACCCCGCCTTCGCCGCGTCCCCGCCCCTCGCAACGATCCCCTCGAACGTTTTCACCACCAGGTCCGGGTAGTTGTCCCACCACCCCGTAATCATCAGGCACGGCACCTCGATCGACTCCGGGTGATACGTCACCGCCTCCGCCAGCTTCCACGCCGGCGCCCACGGAAGCGGCGCCGCGCCCACGACCGTCCCGACCCCGAACCCGAGCTGGTCGAGGCGCTTCACGTGCCCCTCCAGCATCACGCCGCCCTCGTAGTACGCCGCGTACTCCTGGCCCATCGAGGCGATCAGCGGTACGCAGCACACCAGGTGCGGCGGCTTCTCCGCCGCCGTGTCCAGCTGCTGCTTCCCCAGCGCGCTCCCGCCCCACGTCCCGACCTTCCCGTCGCTCCACGCCTGCGCCGCGATCCACTCCACGCAGTCGTACCCGTCCAGCCCGCGCTTCGGCTTCGGCTTCGTCGCGGCCTTGGAAGCGTAGAACCCGCGCCAATCGACGACCATGTAGGCGTAGTGCTCGCGGTCCATGAGCACTTTCATGTCCGACGCCGCGCCGCGCCCCGTCTCGCCGATCGGCGTCCCGTCGAGCGCCATGACCGCGCCCATGTTCCGCTTGTTGTAGGGCGTCTGGATGAGCACGCACGGGTACTTGCCTTCCTTCGGCGGGAGATACACGTCCGCCGCGAGCGTCTTGCCGTCGCGCATCGGGATCTGCAGATCCTTCAGCTCCGTGCGCCATTCCTCCGCCGCGAGTGGAAGGCTCAGGAACAGGAAAACGCCCGCCCACGCGGCCAATGTGCGTTTACTCGGCCCTTGCCCTTTCCCTTTCCCTTGCCCGCCCGCTCTCACCGATAGCCCCAGGGCAAAACAACGACCAGGCAAGGGCATGGGAAAGGGCAAGGGAAAGGGCAAGGTCGTGCGAGCAGTCGTCATCGGTGTCTTCCTCGTTTTGGAACTCCCAGTACCATCACAACCCCAAACTAACCCGCAAGTTGCGAGGCCCACCCATGAAATGGTCCGCCACCTGGGACGAAGCCGTGACCCTCTCCGCCGCCTCAAAACGCCCCCTCCTCATCGACGCCTTCTCCCCCCACATCCCGCCTGCGCCCGACTGGATGCGGATACGTATCCAACCCCTGAAGTCGCAGCGTTCGCGGACGCGAATTACGTCGCCGTGAAGGTCAACGTGAAGGACCAGCGCGACCTCGCGAAAAAGCTGCGCGTCATCTGGACCCCGACGCTCCTCGCCGCGCTCCCCGACGGCACCGTGCTCCACCAGACGATCGGCTGGCTGCCCCCCGCCGACTTCCTCGCCGAATTCGGCTACGGCCTCGCGCGGGCCTCCCTCGAAGCGCGCGACTTCGAGACCGCCAGCCGCAGGCTCCGCGACACCGTGACCCGCAACCCGTCCCACGACCGCGCCCCCGAAGCGATGTACTGGCTCGGCGTCAGCGAGTTCCGGCGAAGCGGCGGGATCGAAGCGGCGAAGGTCGCGTGGAAGGAGCTTGCGGAGAAGTGGCCGGCGTCCGCGTGGGCGACGCGGGCGGGGTGGCTGGCCGTGTGAGCGGGGGCCCATAATATGCTTACACGGAAACCCATAAACCCATATCATGGCCTGCATGAAGACCACCGTCGATATCCCGGACGACCTCTTCCGCCAGGCCAAAGCCGAGGCCGCGCTCCGCGGCCGCAAGCTCAGGGAGCTCGTTGAGGCCGGCCTCCGCCTCGTGCTGGCGACCGATCGCGACGAGCCGCGGAAGCCGACCCTCGCGGAACTGATGAAGGACTCGATCGGCATCGTCCGGTCCGGGGTCCCCGACCTCGGCTCCAACCCACGGCATATGAAGGGATTCGGGCGTGAAGCGCGCCGCCATCGCTGACACCGGGCCGCTCGTCGCCCTCCTCGACCGCGACGAGCGCCACCACGCCTGGGCCGTCGGCTGCCTCGACAGCTTCACGGCGCCGCTCCTCGTCTGCGAGCCGGTCCTCACCGAAACGATGTACCTGCTCGGCGGAATCCCCGATGCCGTCGAAGCGCTCCACAGGCTCCTCGCAAAGGGGGCGCTTCGCCTCTCCCTGCACATCGACGAGAACCTCGCGGAGATCCGCGGACTGCAGAAGAAGTACCGCGACCAGCCGATGTCGCTCGCCGACGCGTGCATCGTCCGAATGGCCGAGCTGAACCCCGGCCACACCGTCCTCACGCTGGATTCCGACTTCGACATCTATCGCAAGCACGGTCGGCAGCCGCTGGACGTCCTCCGCCCGCCGAAGGACTGACGCGCCGGGATCGAAACGGGTGCCGTGGAGATCCAGAGTTCGAGTCCCGCTCGGGGATCCACAGGGAACTTCGTCGCGTCTCCGAACGGCACCCGCCTTCTCGCCCGCCCTCCCGCGCATTTTTCTCTCACCACCTCCGAACTCGTACCTGACGCCGCGCGAGAACCCGCATAGAATCCCCGCCCCATGCCGATCGCCGTCCTCAACAAAGTGACGAAGGCCTACCCCGGAAAGGTGGTCCTCGACGCCGTCGACTTCCAGGTCGACGCGGGGCAGCGCATCGGGCTGGTCGGGGCGAACGGGGCGGGGAAGACGACGCTGCTGCGGATCCTGGCGCGGGAGATCGAAGCGGACTACGGGGAGATCCAGCTCGCGCGGAACTCGCGGCTCGGGTACGTGCGGCAGACGGACCAGCTGGGGGGCGCGCACACGCTCGAAGAAGCGCTTCTCGAGCCGTTCGAGAATCTCCTGAAGCTTCACGAGAAGATGGAGAAGGTGGCGCATGAGATGGAGACGGCCTCCACGCCGAAGCTGCTCGAGGAGTGGGGGGACCTGCAGCACGCGTACGAGGCGGGGGGCGGGTACGAGTTCGAGACAGAGCTGAAGGTCGTCGCGCACGGGCTCGGGTTCGGGGACGACGAGCTCAAGAAGCAGGTCGCGACGATGAGCGGCGGCGAGCGCAGCCGGGCGGCGCTGGCGCGCGAGCTGCTCGTCAAGCCGAGCCTGCTGCTGCTCGACGAGCCCACGAACCACATCGACATCGCCGGGATCGAGTGGCTCGAGGACTACCTGAACGGATTCCAGGGCGCGGTCGTCGTCGTGTCGCACGACCGGTACTTCCTCGACCGCGTCACGACGCACACGGTGGACGTCGAGGGAGGGAAGACCTTCCACTACGTCGGCAGCTACAGCGATTTCGTGGAGCTGAAGGAAGAGCGCAAGGAAGCGGCGCGGGTGGCGTTCGCGAAGCAGCAGGAGCACATCGCGAAGACCGAGGAGTACATCCGGCGGTTCGGCGCGGGGCAGCGCGCGCGGCAGGCGAAGGGACGCAAGCGGCGTCTCGAGCGCCTCGAGCGGCTCGACCGCCCGGGCGGCCCGGCCAACGCGCTGCGCGTCCGCTTCGGCCCGGTGCACAAGAGCGCGATGTCGGCGATCGTCACGAAGAACGTGTCCAAGAGCTACGGCGAGCGCGAGCTGTTCAAGCACGTCAATTTCACGATCGAGCGCGGCGAGCGCGTCGGGCTCATCGGCCCCAACGGCTCCGGCAAGTCCACGCTCTTCCGCATCCTCCTCGGCCGCGAGAAGCCGACGTCGGGCGAGGCGATCCTCGGCGCGTCCGTCGAGCCCGGCTACTACGACCAGAACCAGGCCGACCTGAACCTCGAGAAGTCCGTCATGGACGAGGTCTGGTCCGTCGACCTCACCATGACCCGCGGCGAACTCCAGTCGTGGCTCGCCCTCTTCCTCTTCCAGGCCGACGAGGTCCACCGCATCGTCGGCACGCTCTCCGGCGGCGAAAAAGCACGCGTCGTCCTCGCGAAGCTCCTGCTCTCGCGCCCGAACACCCTCTTCCTCGACGAACCCACCAACCACCTCGACATCCCTTCGCGCCAGGCGATCGAGGAAGCCCTCGACGGCTACCCCGGCACAATTATCACGATCTCACACGACCGCTACTTCCTCGACCGCATCTGCGACCGGATCCTCGCGATCGAGGACGGGCACGTGGTGAGCTACACGACGGACTACTCGGGTGTGATGGAGAAGCGGGAGCAGCGCGCGGGGTCGGCGTCGCAACACGCCAAGGCCGCGCCGCCGCCGCCGCAGGCCGTGGCGCAGGAGGACGCGAAGGAAGCGCGGCGCAAGTGGCGGCGGATCGAGAAGATCCAGGAGGAGATCACGTCGCTGGAGCGGCAGGTCGAGGATGTGACGGCGAAACAGTGCGACCCGGAGGTCGCGACGAACCGCCGCAAGCTGAACGAGCTGGAGAAGGAGAAGGCGGCGCTGAAGAAGAAGTCGGAAGCGCTTTATGCAGAGTGGGAGTCACTTGAGGCGACGAAATAGGTCGGTTGGCGCGCCTTCATCCGCGGCTTTTTCCGCGTTATCCGCTTTTATCCGCGAATGTCTTTCAGTCTTTCGAAAACTGCGTACGCGGATAAAGGCTGATTTCGCGGAAACGGCCGCGGATAACGGCGAAAGCGAACCTGGGCTCTCCTTTCACCCTGCCCCTCCTCCCCCTAAGATGTCTTCCCTTCTCCCGCTCTTCTCCGCTTCTTCACCAAACCCAAACACTCCCCGGATACCCTTCCCGCACCCATGAAAGTCGCCGCCATCGACATCGGAGCCAACAGCGTTCACCTCGTCGTCTCGAGGTTGTTCGCGCCGGGGATCCGCGAGGTGCTGGACCGTTCGAAGGAGATGCTGCAGCTCGGGCGCTCGACGTTCCGCAACGGGGCGATCCCGGCGGCGGACATGGACCGGGCGATCGGCGTGCTGCGCCGCTTCCGCGCGATCGCGGAGGCGCAGGGCGTCGAGGCGGTGCTGGCGGTCGCGACGTCGGCGGTGCGCGACGCGAAGAACCGCGGGGAGTTCGTGAAGCGGGCGGAGAAGGAAGCGCGGCTCGCGGTGCGGGTCATCTCCGGGGAGGAGGAAGGGCGGCTGATCTACGCGGGGGTGCGCGAGGGACTGCCGCCCACCGCCGGCCGCATCGGCGTCTTCGACATCGGCGGCGGCAGCGCGGAAGTCATCGTCGGCGAGGGCGACCGCGTGGCGTACGTGAAGAGCCTGAAGCTCGGGGTGCTGCGGATGGCGGAGATGTTCCCGCGCTCGAAGGACCGCGGCGACATGGAGGACCACATCCGCGACGAGATCAAGCCGGTCGCGAAGGAAGTCAAGCGGCGCTCGCCGACGACCGTGTTCGGCACGAGCGGCACGATCCTGACGTTGGCGAAGCTCCTCGGCGTACGCGAGGACAGCGACCCGATCCGCCTCGGCCCCCTGGAGGATCTCTCGCACCGGCTACTCGCCTCGCCGCGCAAGGAACTGGCCTCGCTCGGCCCCGTCGGCGACGCCCGCGCCGACACGATCGGCCCCGGCTCGCTCGTGGTCCGCGTCTTCATGGAGGAAGCCGGCCTCGACGCGCTCGTCCCCTGCGATCGCGCCCTCCGCGAGGGTGTCGTCGCCGACTACGCTTCCCGCAACGCCGGCCGCCTCTCGATCCACGACGACGAGATCGCCGACCCGCGGCGCCGGAGCGTCCACGTCCTCGCCCGCAGGCTCGGCGCGCTCGACCTCCACGCCACGCACACCGCGCGGCTCTCGCTCCGCATGTTCGACGACCTCGCCCCGCTTCATCGCCTGCACGCCGCGGACCGCGACATCCTGGAGTACGCCGCCCTCCTCCACGACGCCGGCTACTGGATCAGCGCGGAGAAACACCACAAGCACGCCTACTACCTCATCATGAACGGCGCCATCGACGGCTTCTCCGACGAGGAACGCCAGCTCATCGCCCTTGTCGCGCGCTACCACCGCGGCTCCCTTCCCCGCGAAGATCACGAAGGGTACGGCGACCTTTCCAAGAGCCAGCGCCGCCGCGTGAACCTCCTCGGCGCCATCCTCCGCGTCGCTGACGGCCTCGACCGCAGCCACGCGGCCATCGTCGACGACATCCGCATCACCCCGGAGGGCGGCGACGTCCACCTCGAGATCCGCGCTTCCTCCGACCCCGAGCTCGAGCTGTACACCGCCGACCGCCGCGCCGACCTGTTCCGCGAGGCCTTCGGGAAGGACCTGAAGCTGCGGGTGGCGCGCAAGGAAGAACGGTGAACGGGCGGGACAGGGCCTTTCCGGAGACTCCCCGCGCGGCTCTGACGCCCGCCGCCGCGCGGCTGCTGGCGGAACTGCGGCGCGTCGGCCGCGACCCCGCCGATGCGGACGCCGTCCACGACGCACGCGTCGCCGGCCGGCGGCTCTTCGCCGGCACCGAGCTGTGGCTCGACCCCGGGAAGGCCCGCGAAAAACTGCGGTCCCGGCTGGAGAGGTGCGTGAAGCGCCTGGGGCGCGTGCGCAATCTCGACGTGGCGGCGGAGTTCCTGCGCGCGGGCCCGGCTAAGGACGCGGAAGCGCGGAAGGCGCTCGTGCGGCGGTTCCGGAAGAAGGCCGTGGTGGAGCGCGCCCGGCTGGGCGAATGGCTGGGGCCGGGACGGATCAAGCGGCTGAAACTGGCGCTGGC
This sequence comes from uncultured Planctomycetia bacterium, assembly GCA_964590435.1. GTDB lineage: Bacteria > Planctomycetota > MHYJ01 > WSZJ01 > WSZJ01 > WSZJ01. Next base: position 2,685 of record CAZPWT010000050.1, on the reverse strand, counting down.
GCGGGTGCTCGCGGGCGCGCGGGAGGGAGCGCGGGCGCCGGCGAAGCCGTCGCTCGGGCCGCGGCTGCGGCGCGTGCTGCGGCTGGCCCGGGCGGGGCGGCCGATGGACGACCCGGCGCGGGCCCACGAGCTGCGGCGGGAAATCCGCATCCTGCGCTACCAGCAGGAGTCGATCGCAGCTCTCTATCCACCGGAGCAGGCCGCTTCTCTGGCCGGGCTCTTCGTCCGGCTGCAGGATGCGGCGGGCGAATGGCACGACCGGTACGGGATCGACCGGGCGGCCGCGCGCCTCGAGAAGAAGCCGAAATTCCGCGGGAAGATGGGCGCGCTTCGCCGCCGCCTGGCGGCGGAGATGAAGGAGCGGGCGGCGTGCTTTGAAACGTTGCTGGCCGAGCTGGTCGGGCTGAAGGACGTGCTGGCCGGCGCCGGCCGCCGGGGGTCCCGATGAACGTCTGCTTTTTCCGTCATGGGCCGGCGGCTCCCCAGGGGAAGGCCGGCGACGAATCCCGCCGGCTGACCGCGGACGGACGGAGAAAAACGCGGGCCGCGGCGCGGGGATTCAAGGAACTGGGACTCGGGCTGGATTTCATCCTCACCAGCCCCCTGGTGCGCGCCGTCGAGACCGCCGAATTTCTCGCGGAGGTCCTCGGGCTGGCGACGCCGAGCGTCAGCGAGCTGCTCCGGCCGGGTGTTCCTCCCGCCCGCCTCCTGGCGGTCCTCGGGGATTACCGCCGGAATTCGCCGATCCTCGTCGGACACGAGCCGACGCTCTCGGCCGCCGTCTCGCACCTCGCCGGCGCCGCACGCCTCGAGCTCAAGAAAGCCGGGATGGCCTTCGCCCGCGTCGACGCCCTCGCCCCCCGCCCGCGCGGAACGCTCCTCCTCCTGCTCACCCCCGCGGCTCTTCGCCGCCTCTCGCGGTAGCCGCCGCGGCAAAAAAAAAGGCCGCCCCGAAGGGCGGCCCTTGCACAACCAGTGAACGCCTAGAAATCGATCTGGGCCCGGAGGATGATGCAGTTGTCCTCGTCGATGAGCCGCCCGTTCGCCGAGCGGATCTGGCGCGAGTCCTTGTGATCATACCGGTAGTTCACGTACATGACGGAAACGCGGACGTGGCTGTTCGGGTAGTAGTTCACGCCCAGCGCGAGCTCCTGGACACTGCGGCTCCCGCCGAGACCGCCGTGCTCCTCATACGTGTCACCCAGCCGGATCTGCGAGAACCGGCCCAGCACCTGCACGTCGCCGAACCCGCCCTTGTCGCCGAACAACGGCTTCTTGATGTCAGGCCGATGCCCGTCAAGGCGCGTGCTGCCCAGCAGCCAGAACCCCGCCTGCAGGAACCACGCCCGGGCCCGGAACGTCTCGTGATCGTTCTCGTTGAACTCGACCTTGTTCTTGAAGCAGGAAACTTCCGACTTCACCGACAGCGGGCCGAAGATCCAGTTCAGGTCCGCCCCGACACGCTGCACCATCCCGTTCGCTTCCCACGTCGACGCCGTCGTGCCGCCGTTGAAGACCGTGCCCGTCGCCGGCGCACGGAACTCGAAGGGCGTCTGGTTGTCCCGGTCCGACCGGCCCCACGTCACGCTTCCGCCGATCGTCAGGTGCTTCAGGACGTCGTTCTCCATCTTCGCACCCGGGCGGATCGCCACGCGCGCCGCCAGGTCCTTGTCGCTGTTCTCCTCGCCCTTGATCCCGTTCCCGTTGAACACGCCCACCGCATACTCCACCATCCCGTCCAGCGGCGACCCGTGAACCATCAGCCCCAGGTCACGCCCCGGGGTCGTAAGGCTCACCAGCGAATCCTCCGGCATGTCCGTCCACTTCACGTCCTCCAGCCGCTCCGGCGAGTACGGCTCCTTGAACAAGCCCGCGCGAACCTTGAACGCGTCCCACTTGTTGAACTCCACCCAACCGTAGTACAGGTCCGTCCCGCCGGGCATCACCCTCGGCCGCACGTACACTTCCCACGCGCCCCACAGGCGGCCGTACAGCTCTACGCCGGCTTCCTTCATCGTGAAGCCGTCGTTGTAGCCGTCCGCCTCGTTGGCCCACAGGAACGTCGTGTAGTGCGTGATCACGTACGCCCCGACACGGCCCTCGAAGGATCCGTTGTTGGACTTGAAGCGCAGGCCGTCGTCGAAGTAGGCGCCCACCGCATCCCCGGTGCCTCCCCCGGACTTCCCGCTTTCCTGCTGCTTCGCCTCCAGCGCCTTCACACGGTCCTCCAGAGTCGTACCCGTCTGGGCGGGGGCCTGCGAAGCGCCCAGCACAAGGGCGAGCGCCGCGGCAGGCCAGGTCAGAAGTCGCATAGACTCCTCCCTAACACCAATCCACCGATTGGAAAGGCAGCGTGCGGCCCGTGCCGCAAAGAGACTCCCGGATTGGGACGGAGTCTCTCTTCCCCATACTGCCTGATCCTGTATCGGCGGCGCCTCTTCCCCAGGTTTAGGGGAAGTTCGGGTGGCGATCCGGCCGGGCGGCGTGAACCCAGGTCAGGTGGTCCCGAAGGGTGCCGCGTCTCGTCGTGGACAAGCTACGGCCCGGCTCAGAGCGTGAGAAAAAATCCGGCGTGTCAGGCTGCGTCGGCCCAGTGACGGTGGTTTGAGGAGTTCTTGATGTGCGGGCCGACTCCGCCCGACCCGCGCGGATTTTTTTCACGCTCTGACGTTCGGATTCCATGGA
>CAZPWT010000049.1:0-136357 GCA_964590435.1 uncultured Planctomycetia bacterium | reverse complement strand
TCCATGGAATCCGAACGTCAGAGCGTGAAAAAAATCCGCGCGGGTCGGGCGGAGTCGGCCCGCACATCAAGAACTCCTCAAACCACCGTCACTGGGCCGACGCAGCCTGACACGCCGGATTTTTTCTCACGCTCTGAGCCGACGCCGATAGAAGGGCCGGAAATAGAAGAAGCGCGGATGAAGAAGGCGGGCAAGGTCCGCCTTCGAAATCCGCGCTTCTTCTATTTCTGGCCCTTCTATCGGGGCGACAGGATTTGAACCTGCGGCCTCTTGGTCCCGAACCAAGCGCTCTAGCCAGGCTGAGCTACGCCCCGTGAGGCGCGCATTCTAGGAACTGAGACACCGGACACAAGCTGAATTTGGGAATTACTTCACCAGCGCGTCCTGCCTCTTCACCATTTCAGCCCACGACGCCCCCTCGCCCTTCAGCCGGTGAATCACGTACGCCGGGTTGATGATCTCGACGAGTTCTTTCAGCGGGGCGCTCACCCACGGCTGGTGCGCGTCAACCGCGGCGTCGTACTGCGCGGCGATCTTCAGCTTCTCCGAGGCGTCGTTCGAGGCCCGGACTTTCTTCACCAGGTCGCTCGCCACCGGCGCGTTCGCCGGGCGGCGCAGCACCAGCGCCCGGAACTTCTGCGCGATCGGCCCGAGCGACTTCACGAAATTCCGCAGACGGCGCAGGTCCTGTGTCTCCGTCTGGAGGCCGCCGGACACGAGCAGCCACGCCCCCACGTCCAGCGAGAAGCCGATCCGCGGATGCCTGATCTTGTCGAGCAACTGCTGCGCGAGCTTCGGCTCGTTCCACCGCAGCCCCGCGTGCCACGTGTTCTCGAACAGCACTTCGAAGCCCTGGTCGCGCTCCCCCATCGAGAGGAACACCCACTCCGCGAGCGCCATGAGCACGTCGTAGTCCGTGTACCCGTGCCGCCCCGTCAGGATCCCCTCCGGCGTCCCGTGCGACGCCCGGATCGCGACGTACTTCACCTTCAGCCGCCGCGCCTCGTCGATCCCCGCGGCCATGTGGTCCGTCATCTCGTCCTTCGTCGGCACGCGCGACATCAGCTGCGACGCCTCGGGCAACCCGAGCCACGCTTCGCGCCAGCACAGCGGCAGGGTCAGCCTCAGCCCGATCGTCCCGGCCGGCGCCTGCGCGCGGTTGTCGGGGCCGGCCATCGCCTCGATCCCGTCAAGGCCGACCGACGGGTACGAGGGGGAATCGGGAAGCGCCGGGACGGAAGCGAGTCGGATCATACCGGCGGGGTTCCTTTCCAGTCCGGATGGCGGACCATGGAGTAGTACACGACTATACGGAGGAAGCGGATGGTGTCGATGACCGGGCGGATTTTCGACTTGAGGACGGCGGTGTAGATGGTGCGGACGGGGATGGACACGATCTTGTAGCCGGCGCGGGCGACCTGGACGGCGATCTCGGCCTCGGCGTCGTAGCGGACGGTTTTCACGCGGAGCGAACGGAGGCAACCGGCGCTGTAGAGGCGAAAGCCGCACTGCGGGTCGGCGATGCGGTAGCCCGCCATCGTGCTGACCGTCGTGCCCATGAGCCGGTTCACCGCGAGGCGCGCCGCGGGCATCGTCGAGACGTCCGTCATGCGGTTCCCGAACACCGCCTGGTGCCCCAGCCGCCAGAGGTCGAGGAACTTCGGGATCTCCTCCGTGTCGTGCTGCCCGTCCCCGTCGAGGCACACCACCGCCTTGTACCCGCTTCGCACCGCCCACCGGAACCCCGTCACCAGCGCGGCGCCCTTCCCCGCGTTCCGCTCCTTGCGCAGCACCCATGCCCCGGCGCGGCTGGCGACTTCCGCCGTGTTGTCGCGCGAGCCGTCGTCCACAACCACGACCGGGACGTGCTTCAGCGCCCCCCGCACGACCGCCTCGATGTGGGCAGCCTCGTTGTACGCGCAGATCACCGCGACCGCTTCCGTCGTGGCGGGCGCGACGGCCGGAGGCGATTGGGGCGCGATGACCGGCGCATCGAGGACGGGTGTCACGTGGGCGAGTCTAGCCTGATGTCGAAGGGGGCGGCAAGCAGGCCGTCACGCGCGCAAACCACGCCGTCGGGTCCTGGCTCTTTCCGGGAAGCGCGTTGTCAGCCTGGAAAAATTTCCAGAAGAGCGGCAGCGCGGGACCGAGCCGGTCGACGAGGACGAGGATCCGCTCCAGCGCCCGCTTTTCCCGCCGGTGGGAGTACGCGACCCAGGCGTTGTAACCCTCGTCGTGCAATTCGATGATCTCGAGCAGGTCGCGGTCGTCGGTGAAACGCTCGGCGAGACGGCGGGCGAGGACCGCATGGTGATTGGGGCCCTCGCGCGGCCGGGATTCGTCGACCTGGTTCTTGCAGGCGTCGTGGACGATGGCGATGAAGCGCAGCTTCTCGCGCTCCTTCGGGGTCGACGCGAACCGCTCGACGTTCGCGAGCACCGCCGCGACGTGGGCCGCAACGCTCCCCTCCGGGTGCCCGGGGCGCGGCGTCCCCCAGGCCGCGCCGGCCAGCCACTCCGGGTCGGCGCAGACCGCACGCTCGAGCTCTGTCTCAGGTGTGAAGGGAAGTTCCATGTGCCTTGATCGCGGGCCAGCCGCCCGAAGTTCGCAGACGATAAGCCCCATCTCCCGCCTTTTCGTTTTTCCTTTTTCCTTTTTCGTTTTTCCTTTCCCGGCCTTCCCTCCACCTCCTTGACAGCCCTTCCCCCCCTCACTAGCTTTGCGTCCTCGCTTCGCCACGTTTTCCCACAGGAGACCCCCTCAAATGTCCATCCGCATCGGCATCAACGGGTTCGGCCGCATCGGCCGCCTCGTCTTCCGCGCCCTCGCCGCCCGCAAGGGCGAGTTCGACGTCGTCGCGATCAACGACCTGACGGACTCGAAGACGCTGGCGCACCTGCTGAAGTACGACTCGGTGTTCGGGAAGTACGAGGGGAGCGTCGAGGCGAAGGAAGGCGCGATCGTCGTCGACGGCAAGGAGATCAAGGTCATCGCCGAGAAGGACCCGGCGAAGCTGCCGTGGGGGGCGATGAATGTCGAGTTCGCGATCGAGTCGACGGGGTTCTTCACGAGCCGCGAGGAATGCGCGCGGCACATCACGGCGGGGGCGAAGAAGGTGGTCCTGACCGCGCCGTCGAAGGACGCGGTGGACTGCACGGTGGTGATGGGCGTGAACGAGAAGTCGCTCAAGGCCGAGCACAAGGTCCTCTCGAACGCGAGCTGCACGACCAACTGCCTCGGCCCGATCGCCAAGGTCCTCGAGGAAAACTTCGGCATCGAGCACGGTCTGATGACGACCGTGCACGCCTACACGAACGACCAGAAGACCGCCGACCAGGTCCACAAGGACCTCCGCCGCGCCCGCGCCGCCGCCGTGAACATCATCCCGACGTCCACGGGCGCCGCGAAGGCGATCCACGAGGTCATCCCCTCGCTGAAGGGCAAGATGCACGGCATCGCGCTGCGCGTGCCCGTCCCCGACGGCTCCGTGGTCGACCTCACCGCCAAGCTCAAGAAGAAGGCCACGACCGACGAGGTCAACGCCGCCTTCAAGAAGGCCGCGGGCGAGATGAAGGGGATCCTCGAGTACACCAGCGACGAGATCGTCTCGAGCGACATCGTCGGCAACAACCACTCCTGCATCTTCGACAGCAAGCTCACCACCGTCATCGGCGACAACCTCGTCAAGGTCATCGGCTGGTACGACAACGAGTGGGGCTACTCGAACCGCGTCGTCGACCTCATCGCTTACGCGGCAAAACTCAAGTAACGCCGTAGAATCTCCGGGACCCGCGGGCGACGTCCCCGCGGGTCCTTTTCATCTGCGCCACGCCCCCCGGAGGCTCCCTTGAAGAAACTGACGCTCGCGAATCTCGACGTGGCCTCGAAGCGCGTCCTGATGCGCGTCGACTTCAACGTCCCGCAGGACGACGCCGGCACCATCACCGACGACACCCGCGTCCGCGCTTCCCTTCCCGCCATCACCGAGGTCATCCGCCGCGGCGGGAGGCTGGTGCTCTGCTCGCATCTCGGGCGGCCCAAGGGGAAAAAGGACCCGAAGTACACGCTGGCGCCGGCGGCGAAGCGGCTGGCGGAGCTGCTGGACAAGCCGGTGGTGTTCGTGACGGACTGCATCGGCGCGGAGGCGGAGCGGGTCACGGGGGCGCTGAAGAACGGCGAGGTGGCGCTTCTCGAGAACGTGCGGTTCTATGCGGAGGAGGAGAAGAACGACGCCGCGTTCGCGCAGAAGCTCGCGAAAATGGGCGACGTCTTTGTGAACGACGCGTTCGGCACAGCGCATCGCGCGCACGCATCGACGGTCGGCGTGACGAAGTACCTGAAATCCGCCGCGGGGCCGCTGATGGAAAAGGAGCTGCGCGCGCTTGGCGGGCTGCTGGAGAACCCGAAGCGGCCGTTCGTGGCGATCCTGGGCGGCGCGAAGGTGAGCGACAAGATCAAGGTGATCGAGAACCTGTCGAAGATCTGCGACCAGATCCTGATCGGCGGCGGGATGGCGTACACGTTCCTGAAGTCGAAGGGGCAGCCGATCGGGAAGAGCCTGTGCGAGGCGGACACGCTGGAAGTCGCGCGGCGGCTGACGTCGCCGAAGATCGTCCTGCCGACGGACCACGTGGTGGCGTCGGAGTTCAAGGCGGACTCGCCGGCGAGCGTGGTGACGACGATTCCCGACGACAAGATGGGGCTCGACATCGGCCCGTCGACGGTGCGGGCCTACGTCGACATCCTCCGCGGCGCGGCGACGGTCGTCTGGAACGGCCCCGTCGGCGTCTTCGAGATGCCGGCGTTCGCGAAAGGCACCAAGGCGCTCGCGGACTGCCTCGCGGCATCGAAGGCGACGACGGTCATCGGCGGCGGCGACACAGCAGCCGCGGTCACCGACCTCGGGCTCGAGAGCCGCATGACGCACGTCAGCACCGGCGGCGGCGCTTCGCTCGAGTTCCTGGAAGGCCAGGAACTTCCGGGCGTCGCGGCGCTGAGCCCGGCATGACCGCGACTCGCACGGTCATCATCGCGCCTTCCCTCCTCGCGGCCGATTTCAACCGGCTGGGCGAGGAAATCCGCAAGGCGGAGGCCGCCGGCGCGGACTGGCTGCACCTCGACGTGATGGACGGGCACTTCGTCCCCAACATCTCGTTCGGCGTCCCGGTCGTCGAGTCGTCGCGCAAGGCCACCAGGCTTCTGCTCGACACGCACCTCATGATCGAGGACCCGCTCGTGTACGCCGAGTCGTTCGCAAAGGCCGGCGCCGACCGGATCATCTTCCATGTCGAGACCTGCGTTCCGCAGGCCGAACGGCTCAAGAAGCCGCGCGGATGGGCGGTCGGCGGGCCGCTTCCCCCGCACGGCGTCGCGAAGGCGAAGGAAATCGCCGCGGCGATCCGCAAGCTGGGCAAAGCCGCGGGCGTCTCGCTCAACCCCGACACCCCGGCCTCGGCCGTCCGCGCGCTGGCCGGGGAGGTCGACCTGTTCCTGGTCATGTCGGTCTGGCCGGGATTCGGCGGGCAGAAATTCATGGAAGAGGTCGTCCCGAAGGTGCGCGAGATCCGGGCGTTCTGCGGAAGCGCGCACATCGAGATGGACGGCGGGGTCACGCCGGGGACGATCGGGGCGTGCGCGGAAGCCGGGGCAGATGCGTTCGTCGCGGGGACGGCGGTGTTCAGGGAGCCGGACGCGGCGGCGGCGGTGCGGGCGCTGAGGGCGGCGGTAAAGTAAAGCTCGCCAGGGATTTGCGCTTCGCGAACGCGGAAACGCGCGGAAAAGGAAGCCATCTACCAGTCCGGAATGTCCGTCGAGATGATTGCAGAGGGACTGGAATTCCGGCGCGAGGCCGCAATCCCGCTCTTTCACAGGGGCCACGACATCGGGGATTTCTTCGCCGATTTCATCGTGGAGGACCGCGTCATCGTCGAGCTGAAGGCGATCGAGGAGCTGCAACCATGGCACTCGGCGCAGCTCTTGAACTACCTGCGGGTCTCCGGGAAACAGATCGGGCTGCTCATCAACTTCGGACCGGAAACCGTAGAGGTCAAACGCCGGGTGATGGGCGCGCCGGGGCGGTCCGCGGAAATCGCCTGATACGGCTCAGGCGCGGTGCAAATGCACTCCCCGGGAAGCGACCATGGCCAGCAACTCGGCGTCCGCGACCGCTTGAGCCGCCAGAAGCAGGCCGCGGGCGCGCACGCCGCCCTCCGCCAGACGCCGGACGGACAGGACTGCGGGAGCAACGGCGACGAGGTGGGAGTGTTCCGAACCCGTCAGGCTCACGCGCCTCGTTTCACCGTCGGGCCCGGCGACCTCGACCCCGACTCCGCCCCCTTCCCTGCCGAGGGGACGAAGCATCGCGACCGTCACCGGGGAGAGGGCGGCACGCACGAGCGCGGGCAACCCCGGGATGCGCCCCGCGACCGCAAGCGCCCCATCAAGGCCGCGGATCCTCGTCGCCGCGCGCGATTCGACGAACTTCAAGGTCGGAAACTCCCGCGGCAGGAACAGCGCGTCGGGGAACTCCACGAGGCGGCAGGTCGTGGCCCCCACGGGCGCCGGAAACTCGAATTCCCGCGGCTCCCCCCAGCCGCGCGCCGCCGCTGGCTTCCCTTCGCGGAAGACCTCGATGTCGCGCCCCAGCGAAGCGAGCGCCGAGGCCGAAGTCCCATACCGCGCGCTTCGCCGCGACGCCGCCGCGAGAAACACGCGGGCCGAGACGGGTTCGCGGATCCCCGTCGCCCGAATGAGAACCGCGCTGACCGCGGACGCAGAACTGCACGCCGTGATCACCCGGATCCCGGCGCGCTCGAAGCGCGGGGCCATCGCGACCGCCGTCTTCGCGTACGCAAGCGAGTCGGACAGATCGACGACGTCGAAGCGCTTCTCGATTGCGGCCTCGAAAAGCACGGCCGTGCGCCGCTGGAACGGGCCGGCAGCGTCGAGGACGACGTCGCCCTCGCGAAGCCCCTCGGGGCGCTCGGCGTCGACTCGCAGCTCCGCGCCGCTTCCCCGCCCCGCCGCGACGAAGGGGACGCCGAGCTGGCGGAGCAGGCCGGCGGCGGCGGATCCGAAATACCCCGCCGCGCCGAGGAGGACGATGCGGCGCATGGAGCCTTTATACAGCGGCCTGCGCCCCCCCGACCGATACCCCGTCCGATAGTCCGCCCCACCCCCTAAAATGCCCCTAATTCCCCGAGGAGGAATGTCTCCATGGCGTTCGACGGACTCAGGCGCTTCATCTCGCGCCGAAAGAAGCCGATCCCGGACGGGCTCTGGATGCGCTGCGAGGACTGCGGCGCGACGGTCTACAAGCGCGTGGTCGAGGAGAAATACCGCGTCTGCCCGGAGTGCAACTTCCACTTCACTCTCACGAGCGAGCAGCGGATTTCGATCCTGATCGACGACGAGACATTCACGGCGCGGTGGAACAACCTGTCGCCGTCGGATCCGCTCGGGTTCAAGGCGGAGTCGGCGTACGCGGACAAGATCCGGGAGGAGCAGGCGCGGACCGGGCTGCGCGACGCAGTCGTCGCCGGGACGGGCGACATCTACGGCAAGCCGGTCGTCATCGTCGTGACCGACAGCCGCTTCATCATGGGCTCGATGGGAAGCGTTGTCGGGGAGACGATAGCGAGGGCGGCGGAGCATGCGAAGGAGCATGGGCTTCCGCTGATCATCGTGTCGGGGTCGGGGGGCGGGGCGCGGATGTACGAAGGGGCGCTGTCGCTGATGCAGATGGCGAAGACGTCGGCGGCGATTGCGCGGCTTCACGAGGCTGGGGGGCTGTTCATCTCGGTGCTGACGAACCCGACGATGGCGGGGGTGATGGCGAGTTTTGCGAGCCTGGGGGACGTGATCATTGCGGAGCCGAAGGCGCTGATCGGGTTCACGGGGCCGCGGGTGATCAAGCAGACGATCAAGCAGGAATTACCGGAGGGTTTCCAGCGTTCAGAATTCCTGCTGGAGCATGGATTCATCGACCAGATTGTCCCGCGGCCGGACATGAAGGACCGCCTCGCGCAGTTGATCGAGGCGTTCCGGGCTGAGCCGGCGGCAGCGGGCAAACACTGAACTGACCTAAGGGGGAGGAGAAACTCACATGAAATTCCTGACAGCCGTCTTTCTCGCGACGTTGATCGGGCTCCCGGCATTTGCGGAGGATGCGAATCCGCCGGCGGAGCCGCCGAAGGACCCGCCTCCTGCGGAGCCTCCGCCTGCGGAACCGCCGCCGGACGAGCCGGTGAAGCCGCCGTCGGAGGAGGAGTTGCGGCTGAAGATGGTGGAGAGTCAGGCGAAGGAGAAGGCCGACCTACTTGTGAAGCGCATGGAAGCTGCCAAGACCGAGGGCGAGAGATCGTCGGCGATTAACGAGGTATGCGGCGGATCGGGCGCGATCCAGCATCCATTGATCGTGCAAGCCGTCGTGCCCTACCTGAATCCTCGCCCGATCCGCGCGGGGCTTCAGTACGGAGACAGCACAATCGGTGCTGCTATCGGCGTGCTGAAAAACCAGCCTTTCGACGAGACTTACTACGGCGTGAAGAAGATGATCGCCAACAACCGAACAAATTTGCCGTATGTACAGAAGCTGATCGCGATCTTTGGCGATATCAAGTGCGCCAAGGCAGTAGAAGACCTTGTAGATATGGTCAGGGACAAGCGAGATGGCCGGATCGACTTGGGCAGGGCTGCGGCAGACGTACTTGGGAGAATCGGTCATCGCGACGCCGTGTCGCAGCTCATTGCTGAGTTGGAGGAGCAGGACAAAGCTGGGATCAACGACGAGAAAATGAAGGCGAGAAGATTGGTGATGAACGGTCCCGTCCGAAATGCGCTGAAGAACATCACAGGACAGGACTTCAAATTGGCCTCCCAGTACCGCCAGTGGTGGAACAAGAACGCCGAGACGTTTCAGAGGGAGAAGAAACCCGGCGACGGCGGTGCCGGAAAGTAGGAGCGCAGCCATGGTTTCCTGGCGGGCACGGGCGACGGTCGGGTTTTGCCTGGCGGTGTTGACCGGGAGCATCACCTGGGCGGAGCCGGGCGGGGATGATCCGGGCGGCAAGGCGATGCCGCCCGCGGCGGGAGAAGGAACTCCGCCGGTGAAAGGTCCCGACGACGAGCTGGGCGGCGGCGAAAAGCCTTCCGAGCCCGGCGACGGGACCGGCGCGGGGATGGAGCCCGGCAAGGACGACCTGGGAGGCGGCGAGATGCCTCCCGATTCCGGGGAACCGCCGCCGGTGAACCCGGGGACCGACGAGCTGGGCGGAGGGGAGCCGAAGGAGCCCCCGGCCGAGCCTCCTGCGCCCCCCGCCGAACCGCCGAAGCCGCCGCCGACCGAGGAACCGCCCGCACCGCCGGCTGAGCCTCCCCCGGCGGAGCCGCCCGCCGATCCGAACGCGCCGCCGGCGGAACCCGAGCCGGGAAGCGCGGACGCCGCGGCCGCCGCAGAAGCGGCGCGAAAGAAGGAAGAAGACCGGGTCCGGGTGATCGTGTCCGACTTCGAGCGCAAGATGAAGAAAGGAACGATCGACGACCAGCTGAAGGCGCTGACCGACATCTCCTCCACCAAGCACCGGCTGGTGGCGAAGGCCCTGATCCCGTGGATCGAGCCGACGGTCGAGGAGGCAGTCCGCGACCTCGCGATCGAAGTCGCCAAAGGCCAGCAGTCGCCGGATGTCGCTTCCGCCGCCGCGAGCCTGTTCGACAAGCACTCAAAGAATCTCAAGTACGCCCGCAAGATGATCGGGATCCTGGGGCGGTCGAAGGACGTGAAGCAGGTCTCGAAGCTGAGGTCGATCCTGAAGGGCAAGGAGATCGACCTGGACCTCCAGCGCGAAGCGGTGATCGCGCTGGGACTGATCGGGCACCGGGACGCGATCCCGGACCTGATCAAGCTCCAGAAGGAGTTCGAGAACCCGCACCTGCCGCCGAAGGACGAGCCCAGGAAGAAGGCCCTGGAGAAACCGGTCGAGGACACGCTGGACCTGATCACCGGGACGCACATGCCGAACGCGAAGGGATGGGAGATGTGGTGGAAGGAGAACGAGAAGACCTTCCAGAAGACTGCCCCGCCCGACGGCGAAGCTCCGAAGTAGCGCCTTGCGAACGACACCGGCGGCCCTGGCCCTGGCCCTGCTCGCGGCGACCGTCGCCGCGGAGCCGGCGCCGGGCAAATCGGTCGACGCGCTGGTCGAGGATCTCCGCGACGAGGATCCCGAGGTCCGCCTCCACGCCCGGGAAAACCTCCGTGACGCGGCCGACGCCGCTCGCCCGGCCCTCGAGAAGCTCGCCGCAGCCGGCGACACTTCTCTCGCCCGCCAGGCAAAGGCCCTCCTGCGCAAGCTGGAGTTCGACCGCCGCGCGGCGAAGGCGATCGGGGACGGCGTGTCGTGGTTCAAATGGGAGCGCAAGGGGTCGGCGGCGTGGGTGAAGCTGGAGGCGAAGAGGCGTGCGGCGCCGGCCAGGGGGTGGACGCTGGTCGAGACGGTGTTCATGGAAGACGTGAAGCTGACGCAGACGGTCGAGACGGACCTGGATTTTTCCCCGGTGAAGATCGTGTCGACGCTCGGCGACGGGGAGACGAAGAACGAGGTGAAGGCCGAGTTCGGGGACGGGGTCTGCGTGATCGAGGAGAAGGGCAAGACCGACAAGCTGCCGGGGGCCGGCGTCCCGTGGACCGACTGGACGGTGATCCGGTTCGCGGCCGCGATCGCCGCGGATCCGCCGCCCGAGCCGGAGGCCGTGATCTGGGACACGATCGACCAGGAGCCAGCGACGACCAGGATCCGCGTCGGGGAGCCCGAGTTCACGGACGCGCCCTCGGGCCGGATCAAGGCGATCCCGGTGAAGATCGAGGGGATGCTGACCGCATGGGTGCTGGAAGACGGCACGCCCTCCCACGCGACGATCGGCGAGGGCAGCCTCGTGTCGGCCGCGGCGGAGAAGGACGTCCCGGAGAAATTCCGGAAATAGCGGGATCAGGCGCCGGGCTTTTCCCGGAAACGCCGCGAGTCGTGGACGCCGTAATCCATGCCGTACAGGCGGCGGAATTCGCGGATTCGTTTCACGGCGGGCTTGCCGAACGCGAACGCGCCCGGACCCTCGAACGCATGCAGCACGATTTCCTCGACGAGGCCCGACATGCTCATGTCGTAGTACTCGGCGACGGCCTTGAGCACCTTGACCATTCGTTTCTCGAGGCGAAGGCCCGTCTGGATCCGTTCGATGCGGATGGGCGTCGATCCTGCGGCCATGGCGTGAGCCCCCTGTAGTTTGTTGTCGTGACAACATGACAACATAGTCCGCGGGGCGAAGTCAACCGGGCCCCCTACCGCGCCTGGGCGTCCGCCTTCTTCCGCGCTTCCGCCGCGTCCGCTTCCACCTTCGCCGCCTCCTCATCCCGCTTCAGCGCCTTCAGCTCCTCCGCCCTCCCCGACAGCGCGTCCGCAAGCTCGTCGAGCGACTCTTCCCCGCCCTTCGCGCACTCTTCGGCCGCCCTCTTCCACAGCCCCTCGGATTCCTCGTGCTTCCCCAGCGCACCGAGGTTCTCCGCGAGATCGGCCAGCGCGGCCCCGCGGTCCGCGGGCGCGGCCGCCTTCGCTTTCTGCACGATCTCGAGAGCCTTCCGGTAGTGCGGCTCCGCGTCAGCGTGCTTTTCCTGCGCCGTGAACAGGTCGGCGAGGTCCGTTTCGCTGTCCGCAAGGTCGAGCGGGTCCGCTCCCGCCGCCGCCTGGTAGATCTTCAGCGCCCTCTCCAGCAGCGGCTTCGCCTCGTCGAACTTCTTCAGAGTCACCAGGATCGAACCCAGGTCCGCCACGGCAGCTGCGGTCTCCAGCCCGGAAGCGCCGTCTTCGGCCTCGACCAGCTTGAGCGCGCGACGGTACAGCGGTTCCGCTGATGCAGGGCGCTCGAGGTCGCGGTACAGGTCCGCAAGGTCGGCGACCGGTCCCGCCACGCCCGGGTCTTCCGCGCCCAGCGCTTTCTCCGTCACCGCCAGCGCACGCTTGCAGTACGGCTCCGCCTCGAGGAGCTTGCGGCGGCCGCGAAGGGCCTCGGCGAGGTCGGAGAGCGTGGTCGCGAGCCGCTCGTCGTCGTCGCCGAAGGCCTCGGCCTCGCCGAGCGCGGCGCGGAAGCGGCCCTCCGCGTCGGCGTACTGCCCGTCGTCGAGGAACTTCTCGCCCTCGTCGACGAATTTCTGCCAGGCGGCCTCGTCGGCGCGGGCGGTTGCGGCGGCGAGGAACAGGGCGAGGGCGGCGCGTCGGAGCGGCATGGAGCCTCCGGAAATGGAAGGAGCCCGGCGCGGTGGCCGGGCTCCCGGGCGATCGGTGAATTACTTCTGGCCGCGGTGGGCGTGACGACGGGCGTGCTTGCCGTGACGGCGATGATGGCGGCGGTGATGACGGCGCATCCCCTTGCGCTTTTTGCCGTGCTTCTTCATCCACTCACGCGCCTTTTCGCGCTTGCCCATCTTGTCCTTGTCGCCGCCGCGTTCGGTGGGACGTTCGGCGGGCGGGCGTTCGCCCTTTCCGGGGCGGTCGCCGCCGCGCGGGCCCTTGCCGTCACCGGCGAAAGCGAAGGAGGGCGAGAGGGCGACGAAGAAGGCGAGGACGGCGATGGCGAGGCGGCGCATGTCAGGATCCTCGAAAGTTGGAGTCGGTTGTTTGGCTGACAGAAGGTAAACCCCGCGGCAGCGGGCAAGTTTCTGCAATTCCCGTGGAAATACAAAATTACACAAAGCCTTGTGCCGAAGAGACTTGCGCTACTTCGCGAGCGCCAGCGACGGCCAGGCCCGGTCCCGGTCGCTCAGGAGCGGCTCCTTCACCGGCCACTCGATCCCCAGCGCCGGATCGTTCCACGCCACTCCCCCTTCCGCCTGCGGCGCATACGCCCCGTCCACCTTGTATTCCACCACGGCATGCTCCGTCAGCGTGACGTAGCCGTGCGCGAATCCCCGGGGCACAAAGAAGAGCGCGGGCGTCTCGGCGTCGAGCTCCAGTGCGAAGTGCCTCCCCCGCGTCGGCGACCCGGCGCGCAAGTCCACCGCGACGTCGAACACCCGCCCCGCGACGCAGCGCACCAGCTTGGCCTGCGCGTGCGGCTCACGCTGGAAGTGCAGCCCGCGCAGCACCCCGCGCTTCGTGCTGACCGCCACGTTGTCCTGCACGAAATCGGCGCCGATCCCGGCGCGCTCGAATTCGTCGCGGCGCCACGACTCCATGAACGAGCCGCGCGCGTCGGAGAACACGCGGGGCCGCACGAGGACGAGGCCGGGGATCGGAAGGTGCTGGAATTCGAAGGGCATGGGGTGCGGATCATAGCGCGCCGCGCGGCGCGCCGCTACCGGGGCCGCGCCGCTTCCAGCAGGCTCACCCCAAGGTAGCACCATGCGCCCCTTCGCCGATACCCGCCAATGCCGGCCTCGGCCCGCCGGTGGAGGTAGTCGAACAGGCTGGGGCGCATGCGGTCGTATTCAACGGGCTGGAAGGCGCGATCGACGCGAAGGGCAGTGCGGACGCGGAATCCGCGGGCGGTGAAGAGGGCGGCGACGCGGCGTGGGTCGGGCCAGTCGGTGACGAGGGCATAGAGGCGGCCTCCGGGACGGAGGTGGGCCGCGGCGCCCGCGGCGAGCGGGCGGAAAAACTCGAGGCCGTCGCGGCCGCCGTAGCGCGTGCTGATCACGGGACCGGGAGCGGGCAATTGCGGGACCGAGGTCATGATGAGGTCGAAGCGTTCGCCGCGTGCGGGGGCGAGCATCGAGCCGGCGCGGCCGTCGACGCCCTTCAGGCCGTTCCGCCTCGCGTTGCCCAGCGCGCAATCCACCGCCGCCCGGTCGATGTCGGTCACGAGGACGCGGGACGCGCCCATCGCCGCCGCGGCGCAACCGTAGAGCCCCGCGCCGCAGCCGAGGTCCCACGCCGAATCTCCCGGGCGGATGCGGAACCGCGCGGCGAAGTCCGGTGCGTACGGGTCGAGCGGATGCACGCCGCCCAGCTCGCGAATCCGCAGCGTCCGGCCCCCGCGGACCGGCACCAGTACCGCGCGGCCGGCCCGCGATCGGCGCAGCGGCGGCGCGCAAGGCGACGGGCGCGGGCTACTCGTACCGAAGCGCTTCAATCGGGTCCATCCGCGCCGCGCGCAGGGCCGGGTAGAAGCCGAAGAACACTCCCACGGCGCACGAGAACGCGAACGCGACTCCGATGGAAGTGGCCGAGGTCTGCGCGGGCCACTTCAGCACTCCCGCAATGATGAACGCGCTTCCGACCCCGAGCGCCATCCCGATGACGCCGGCGGTCATGGAGATGGCGGTGGCCTCCATGAGGAACTGCATGAGGATGTCGCGGCCGCGGGCGCCGACGGCCATGCGGAGGCCGATCTCGCGGGTTCGCTCGACGACGCTGACGAGCATGATGTTCATGATTCCGATGCCGCCGACGAGGAGGGAGATCGAGGCGATGATCGCGAGCAGGAGGGTCATGACCTGCGAGGTCTGGGTGGCGGTGCTGGCCATTTCGTTCATGGTGAGGAGGCGGAAGTCGTTGTCCTCGCGTTCGCCGAGGCGGTGGCGCTGGCGGAGGAGGGCCGTGATGTCGGCCTGGGCGCGGGCCAGGTCGTCGTGGGCGCTGACGAGCAGCTGGTCGACGTTGCTGAAGGCCGATCCCTGGAGCGTCCGCTTCACCGTCGTCCACGGGGCGAGGACGACGTCGTCCTGGTCCTGGCCCATGGCGCTGGTGCCCTTGCGGTCGAGGACGCCGACCACCACGAACGGCATGTTCTTCACGCGGATCGTCTTCTGCAGGGGCGACTCGCCGGGGAAGAGGGTATCCGCGATGGTAAGCCCGATGACGCAGACCTTGTTGGCGGAAGCGACGTCGGACTCTGTGAAGAAGCTGCCGTCCTGGACGTTCCAGTCGCGGACGTCCGTGAAGGAAGGGGTCGTCCCCATCATGCTCTGGGGGACCCAGTTCTGGCCGCCGTAGACGATCTGGGCCCTGGCGCGGATAACGGGGGCGATAGAGCGGATGCTCCCGACCTCGCGGCGGATCGCTTCGCCGTCCTCGACGGTGAGGGTGGTGGAGGAGCCGCCGCCGTAGGAGAAGCCGCCGGAGGCTGCGGCGCCGGGCCAGATCATGAGGATATTGCGGCCCATGGAGGCGATCTGGTCCTGGACCATGGTGGAAGCGCCCTGGCCGATGGCGACCATGGCGATGACGGAAGCGATGCCGATGACGATGCCGAGCATGGTGAGGGCGGTGCGGACCTTGTTGCGGAGGAGGGAGCGGACGGCGAGGGAGAGGACGCGCCAGAAGCTCATGGGGCCTCCACGATCCGCCCGTCGCGGATGCGGATGAGGCGGCCGGCGTGTGCGCCGACCTCCGGGTTGTGGGTGACGAGGATGACGGTGATGCCGGCGGCGTTGAGCTGCCGGAACATCGCGAGGATTTCCTTTTCGGACTGGCTGTCGAGGTTGCCGGTGGGCTCGTCGGCGAGGACGACGGCGGGGTCGGTGACGAGGGCTCGGGCGATCGCGACGCGCTGCTGCTGGCCGCCCGAGAGCTGGCTGGGGTGGTGGCCGAGGCGGTCGGCGAGCCCGACGCGCTCCAGCGCGGCCCTCGCCCGCCGACGCCGCTCGGCTCCGCCGACGCCGGGGCGGTACAAAAGCGGCAGCTCGACGTTCTCGAGAGCGGACGTGCGCGACAGCAGGTTGAACGATTGGAACACGAAGCCGAATTTCCGGTTGCGAAGCGCCGCGCGCTCGTCGGCGCCGGCCTTGGAGATGTCCAGGCCGTCGAGCCGGTAGGCACCCTCCGTGGGGTGATCCATGCACCCGATGATGTTCATGAGCGTGGTCTTGCCGGAACCCGAAGAGCCCATGATCGCGATCATCTCGCCCGGCTCGATCCGCAGGGAGACGCCGCGCAGCGGGACGATGTCCACCTCGCCGAGGTGGTAGACCTTCGTCACGCCCTGCAGGTCGATGAGCGCTTCGGCCATGGCTTCGCTACCGGCCGCCACGGCCGCCGCCGGGCCCGCCCATCCGCGGCGAGAACGGATTGCTCACGCCGGAGTCTTTCGCGGCCGTCGCCATCCCGACGAGCAGGTCCTGCCCCTCCTTCAGTTCTCCCTTGGTGATCGCCGTGAACGACCCGTCCGTCGCGCCGGTCTCCACTGCGACCGCAACCGGACCCGACGGCCCGGCGATCCACACGCGGCCCGCCTTCTCGCGCCCGCCCTTCCCCGCCGCATCGGTGACCCCGTCGGGGACGAAGCGCAGCGCCGAGCTCGGCACCTTCAGCACCGCCGTCGCCCGTTCCACCTCGAACGACACGTTCGCGGTCATGCCGGGCAAGAGCTTCTCCTCGGGATTGTCCGCTTCCAGGATCACCGTGTACGTCACCACGTTCTGCACCGTCGTGGGCTGCAGGCGGACCTGGGTGACGGAGGCCTTGAAGCGCCGTTCGCGGTAGGCGTCGACCGAGAACACGGCGGACTGTCCCTTGAAGACGCGGCCGATGTCGGCCTCGGCGACGCTGGCCTGGACCTGGACGCGCTTGAGGCTGGTCGCGATGACGAAGAGGGTCGGCGACGAGAGCGAGGCGGCGACGGTCTGGCCGACGTCCACGCTGCGGGAGACGACGATCCCGTCGACGGGGGACTTGATGATGGTGAAGGCGAGGTTGACCTCCGAGACGCGAAGGGTCGCGCGGCTCTGCTCGACGGCGGCGCGGGCGACTTTCATCTGGGCGAGGAGGCCGTCGCGCGCGGCGACGGCGGCGTCGAGGTCGCTGGGCGGCACCAGCTTCTGGGCGCTCAGGTCCACGGTGCGCTTGAGGTCCGCCTCGGCCTGCGTGAGCCCGGCCTGCACGCGCTCGACCTCGGCTTCGCTGCGCGCGAGGTTGGCCTTGTCCTGCTCGACGCGCGCCTCGAACTGCGCGGGGTCTAGCGTGGCGAGCACCGTCTCCGTGGTGACGATCGAGTTCCAGTCCGCGCCGAGCGTCTTGATCGTCCCGCTCACCTGCGTCCCGACCTGCACCTGCGTCAGCGGCTGGATCGTGCCGGTGGAAGTGACCGCCACGAGGATGTCCCCGCGCTCGACCTTGGCCGTCCGGAACTGCGGAGCGGAAGCGGCGGTCTTCTGCCAGAAATACCACCCGGCGGCGCCGCCCGCGCCGAGCACCAGCAACACGACGAGGAGCCGTTTCATGGGAGCAGCGTGCCACAGGAGCAGTGAATTGAAAACCGGAGAAGCGCCCGCAGGATTCCCGTAATCGCGAATCCGGAATTCCCGGGGAGACTGATGCGTGCGCCGAGCCGGCGCGGACATCGCGGTGACCCCGTCCTGCCTCTGCCAGCCGTCGAAAAAGTAGCGCCCTACCCGAACTGCACGCTGCGGCGCGTCATCGAGCCGCCGAGGAACCCCGTGATCGGGAACGACACGGGGCCGGGCTCCTGCGCCGCGCCCATCGCGATCACGACGGGCACGAAATGCTCGTGCGTCGGCAGCGCTTCCTCCACGCCCGGCGCCTTCTCGCGGTACTTGAGGAGCGCGTCGACGTCGCGCCTCTGCAGCACGTCCTCGGCCCACGCGTCGAACTTCGCGGCCCACGCCGGCGTCTCGGCCTTCGGGCCCCGGTCCATCCGCCGCAGGTTGTGCGTCAGGAATCCGCTTCCCACGATGAGCACGCCGTGGTCGCGCAGGGGGGCGAGGGTCTCGCCGAGGCGGAAGAGCTCGTCGGGGTCCATCGTGGGGAGGGAGAGCTGGAGGCAGGGGACGTCGGCGGCGGGGTACATGGCTTTCATCGGGACGTAGGCGCCGTGGTCGAGGCCGCGCTCGGGATCGTCGTGGATCTCCTCGCGTTTCCCGAGAAGGTCGCGGACCTGCGCGGCGAGCTCGGGGGCGCCGGGGGCGGCGTAGGTGACCTGGTAGTAGCGCTCGGGGAAATTGTAGAAGTCGTAGACGAGCGGGACGGTCGTCGTGGCGCCGAGCGTGACGGGGCGTTCCTCCCAGTGCGCCGAGAGCATCAGCACCGATTTCGGGCGTGGAAGGGCATGCGCCCACGAGTCGAGCTCGCCGACCCAGCGCGCGTCGTCGAGCAGCATCGGCGACCCGTGCGCGAGGAAGATCGCGGGCATGCGGCCGGGGACCGGCGCGGCGCCAGTCTTCGCCGGGGATTCGCCTTCGCGCGCTCCGCCGCAGGCTGACGCGAGGGGCAGGGCCGCGCCCGCCGCGAGCATCGCCTTCAGCGCGCTGCGCCGCGTGATTCCTTTCCCGGAAACCGGCTCGCCTGGCGGTCTCATCGTTCCCCCCTTTGCGTTGCACACCCAACGATCCCCGCGTCCCGCGCATTCCCGCCGTTCATGCTTCCTCCGCGGCCAGCTTCTCCAGGATTCCTCGCGACGCCTCGTAGCCGGCGCCCCGCCACTTGAATTGCGCGGCCAACCGGCTCATTTCCGGAACCGCCTCCCGCGCGATCCGCACGCCTTCGGAATGGCGGCCGAGCGCGGCCTCAACGGTCGCCCTCGCCGCCAGCACGTGGTAGTACTCGATCGACTCTTTCGCCCCGGCGATCTCCGCAGCCGCCGTCGCTTCCTGGCACAGACGGAGGGCCTCTTCGTACTTCCGCAGCTCGATGTGGACGATGATGTAGGAGGCCAGGACGCCGAAGAGCCCGAAGGAATCGCGCTGTTCGCGGAAGTAACGAACGGGTTCCTCGAGGAGAGCGAGGGCCTCGGGGAATTCTCCCTTCGCGTGGCGGAGCATGGCGAGTGCGTTGCGGGCGCCGGCGGCGGCGCGGCGGTCGCCCATGGCGGCGAGGATGGATTCCGACTGGGACATGAGTTCGGCGGCGCGATCGAGGTTTCCCATTTCGCGGAACATTTCCCCGCGGTGGGCCTCGTTGATGGCGACGCCGCGGCGGCGGCCGAGTTCCCGGTTCAGCTCGCAGGCACGGTCATAGGCGCCCAGCGCCGCGGGGAAGTCGCCCATCCCGGAGAGGATGCCGCCGCGATGATCGAGCAGGACCGCTTCCAGCGCGCGGTTCCCCAGGGCGCGGGCGAGCGCCTCGCCGGTTTCGCACTCGGCGAGCGCGCGCTCGAGGTCGCCGACGTGGATGAGCGCCGCGGCGGAATTGGAAGCGACGAGGAGGAGCCCGTGGCGGGAGTGGGCCTGGCGGAACAGCGGCCGTGCGCGGTCGAAGGACTCGAGCGCGGCGAGGAAGTTGCCGCGTTCGACCAGCGTCGCGCCGCGGGCGTTGTGAATTTCGGCCAGCTCGAGCGTCGCGCCGGATCCCGCCAGCGCCCTTTCGGCCTCTTCGAGACGGGCGTCGGCTTCCGGCGCATGCCCCGAGAACCCGAGGCCGGCGGCATCCTGGACCAGGGCGCGGGCGAGGAGCGCCGGGGCCCCGCACCGGCGGGCCCGCTCCACGGCCTCGCCGGAGCAGGCCGTCGCCCGGTCCCAGTTGCCGAAGTTGCGCTGGGCGGAAGCGAGGGCGAGGAGGAGCAGCACGAGGACCTGTTCGGTGCCGGGATCGGCCGCTGCCGGGCGAAGGGCGGCCGCGGAGGCCTCGAGGCGCACGGTCAGCTCGGCCGCCGGCCCGCGCAGGTTCAGGAGCTCGACGACGGAGCGGATGGCGCGGGCTGCCGTCATCGCGTCGCCCGACGCGAGGCACCGGGTCTGGGCCGCCAGCGCGTTCTCGAGATCCTCCTGCTGCCGTTGCAGGCAGGCCTCGTCGTCCCCCCGGCCCCGGTACTGCCACTGCTCCAGGAACTCCACGGTCGCAAGGGCGTGCCTCGCCTCCAGCGCCCGCCGCCCCGCCGCGCCGTCCACCTCGAGACCTTTCGCCTCGGCGTAGTCGCGAAGCGTGCGCGGCATCCGGAACCGGGGGCCGCCGGCGCCCGGCGCCCGCTCGAGGAGGCTTCGCGCGACGAGGGACTCCAGCGCGGCGCTCCCCCGCGGCGCGCCGGGAAACCCCGCGAGATCCACGACCGCGTCGGCCGCCGCCGCGGTCATCCCCCCGCGAAACACGGACGCCTGCCGGAACGCCGCCTGCTCCCAATGCGACAGCAGGTCGTAGCTCCAGTCGATCGCCCCCGACAGCGTCTGCTGCCGCCGCACCGTGTCCTGCCTCGAGGACTTCAGCAGCTGGAATTTCTGCGCCAGCTTCTTCAGCATCATCGCCGGTTGCAGGATCTTCACCCTCGCCGCAGCCAGCTCCAGCGCGAGCGGAAGCCCCTCGAGCTCCGCGCAGATCTCCGCCACATCCCCCGAGTTCGCCGCGGTCAGCTCGAAGTCCGGGCGCATCTCACGAGCCCGGTCGACGAACAGCCTGACCGCGCCGCTGTCCGCGATCGCCGCCAGCGCCGCGCCGCGCGCCGGAAATTCCAGCGGCCCGAGCCGGAGCTCGGCGAGACCGGGCAGTTCCGGCAGGACGCGGCTCGCGACCAGCCATCGCACCTGCGGCGCGCGCTTCGCCCACAACCCGACGGTCGCGGGGGCCTCCGCCACGGCCGCCTCGAGGCCGTCGATGATGAGGAGAAGCGGCTTGCGGTATTCGAGGATCCCGGAGACGAGCTCGGCCGGCGCGCCCTTGGCGGCGAGAGGGACGCCCAGCGCGGCCGCGACCGCCGCGGAAATCCCGGCCGCGTCGCGCGTTTCCGAGACATCGGCGTGCCAGACGCCGCCCTCGAAACGGTCGAGGCGCTCGCTGGCGGCGCGCACGGCAAGGCGGCTCTTGCCGACGCCGGCGGTTCCCGTGACGACGACGATCCGCGACGGCTCGGCGTCCAGGAGCGAGAGGATTTCGCGGACTTCGCGCTCGCGCCCCACGAACGTGGTCGTCTGTGAAGGGATGTTCGTGAAATGCGCGGAAACGGCGCGCAGCGGGGGGAAGCGAAGGCCGCGGTAGGCCGGCGGAAGCGCGAGGAAGATGCGCTCGGTGCGTTCGATGCCGCGGAGCCGGTACTCGCCGAGGTCGGTGACGGCGGCGCCGGCCGCGGCGTCGTGAACGGCGCCCGAGAGGAGCGTCTGCCGCGGATGCGCCGCGGCCGCGATGCGCGCGGCCCGGTTGACGACCGGCCCGACGTGGTCGGTCCGCCCGGTCGCGGGGTCGACTTCGCGGATCGTTTCGCCGCAATGAAGCCCCGCGGCGATCGCAGGTTCCCCGGCGCCGGCCGATTCCTGCAGCTCCAGCACGCACGCGACCGCTTCCGGCGCGCTCGCAAACGCCAGCATGAACCCGCCCGGCGTCGACTTCACGAACTCCCCGCCGCGCCGCTTCACTGCCTCCCGAACCCGGCGCTCCACGACGGCGACCACGGCCGCGACGGCGGGATCGCCCGCCGAAATGCGCGCGGCGACTCCTTCGAGGTCGAGGAAGGCGATGGTGACGGGATGCATGGGCGCAGAAGGATAGCAGTGCAAAACAAACTGACGGAGCGTAAAGGTCGGGGCGTGAAGCGGCCCGGCTACCAAGGGCGCGCGCAACCCTGTCAACCCCTTCGGCAGCCACGAGTTGCGGCGACCCGACGCATCACGGCACGGCCATTGCGAAACAACCCTCCATGCGCACCCTCGCCGCTCTTCTCCTGGCCTCCGCCCTCGCGTTCGCCGACGCCAATCTTCCCGCGAAGCTTCCGCCGATCCCGAAGGACACCCTCACCGAGCAGATGGACGAGGAGATCCGCAAGGCGCTGGACGAGGCGTACGCGAAGTACGGCACCCGCGACGAAAAGGAGCGCGAAGCGGCCGTGGTCCTGCTGGAGAAGATCCTCCACCCGCTCGCGGACGAGGCGCTGATCCAGATCGCGGACAACGACGGCTGGCCCGGCGTGCGGCTGCGGGCGGCTGAAGCGCTGCTGAAGCGAGAGAACCGCGCGGCGCCGATGTGCGCGGCCCGGCTCGCCATCTGCGGCGTGCCCCCGACGATCCGCAAGGCGGCGGCGGACCTCGTCCGCAAGACCGGTGACGAGGAAGCCGAGAAGGCGTTCGTCAAAGTCCTGCGGTACGGCTCGATGCACGCCACGACGGAGACTGGCCTCGGGATCGACCGCCCCTACAACCAGCTCGCCGAACTTCCCTACCGCACGATGGCCGCCACCGCCCTCGGCCGCGTCGCTTCCCCGCTCGCCGTCACGGAGCTCATCGCCGCGCTGAAGGACAAGGAGTGGGAGGTGCGCGCGGCGAGCGCGGCGGCGCTGGGCGATGCGGGGTCCGCGGACGCGGTGACGCCGCTCATCCGCGCGCTGGGCGAAGAGGACGTCGACGTGTCGGCGGAGGCCGCGCTCGCGCTCGGGCGGCTCGGCGGCGCCGCGGCGGTCCGCGCCCTCGAGGGCGCCGAGAAGGACAAGCGGCCGATCGTGCAACGCCTCGCGGCGCGGGCCCTTCGCGCCCTCCGGAACCGCCCGGCCGCGCCTCCGCCTCCCCCGCCGGCACCGCCCGCGCCCGGCGGCGACGGAACGACCGCGCTCCCGGCGGACCGGCCCCCCTCGAGGCCCCTTCCTCCCCCGACGGTCGATTCGCCCGAGGGATCGATCGACCTGATCTTCATCATCGACGCGACGTTCTCGATGTCCGGCGAGTGGCCGACCGTGATGTGCCAGGTGCACTCCGAAATGCTGCGGGCGCCCGCCGACGGCGACGTGCGCTACGGGTTCGTGCTCTACCGCGATTTCGACAACCAATGGCTCACCCGGCAGCACTTCATGACCTGGGACATCGATCGCGCCTGGGACTGGTTCTGCGGGCAGAAGGCGACGGGGGCGAACGCGTTCACGGGGTCGGCGTCGGACCAGGCGCTGACGATCGCGAACATGTTCAACCTGCGCCGGGACCAGAGGCCGCACCTCGTGGTGATCGCCGACGTCCCGTCCAACGACGACATCATGGCGGTCCACCGCGCGCGGCTGCTCCACCTGTACGAAGGCGCCGTCGTCGACGGCGTCTACGTCGACCGCGACAAGGAAACCCGCGGCTTCATGGAACGCATCTCCAAGGCCGGCGGCGGACGCCACCGCGCGTTCCGTTCCGGCCCCCAGCCCATTGCCCCGAAGAGGTAGACCCATGCGCACTCTCGTTGCCGTCGCGTTGGCCGCCTGCCTGGCAGGGGCCGAGGAAGGCCCGTGGACGTTCCGGAAGGGCGACGTGCTGACGTACGAAGCGGCAACGGTCGTGGAGTGGACTGTGGCGGTTGCAACCGGGACTCCGCCGCCTCCCCGGCCGATCCAGCAGCGGCAGGAGGAGAACGTCACGATCCGGCTTGAAGTGCTGTCGGTGGACGAGGCGGGAAACGCCAGCCTCGAGGGGACGTTCCCCGCGGTGCGCGTCGAGAACACGGCGCCGTCCGGGAAAGTCTCGTGGGATTCGACGAAGTCCAAGACCACCGAGTTCCTCGGCTTCAAGCGCTACGAGGCCCTGTTCGGCCTGAAGTTCACCGCGACCGTGGCGCCCGACGGGACCGTGCTGGCCGCCGACAAGGCCGGCACCCCCGACCCCGCGCCGACCGAGAACACCGCGAAGGAACACGTCGAGGCCGCGGCCCTCGACATGCACCACCCCACCACGCCGCGAGCCTGGCTCGAGATGATCTTCCGTTCCACACCGCCTGCGAAAAACAAACTTCGCCGCACGGTGCGCTTCATCGAGGAAGAGTCCGTCGAGTTCAAGTTCGACCGCAACGAGCAGAAGGACGGTCGCGCCTGCGCGAAGCTCTCGTTCGACACGCCGGACCGCGACTCCTCCATCCGCCCCGAGGCCGTGAACGGGTTCACGTGGGCCGACCCCAACGCGATCGCGTGGGGCACCCTCCGCATCGGCCGCAAGAACGGCGAAGCCTGGTTCGACCGGAAAGCCGGCTGCCTCTGGCGCTTCGAGGCCGATTCCGACGTCACCGTGTCCTGGGGCCCCGGCACTTCGTCGGCCCGCATGACGTGGGCGATCGAGCTCCTTCCTGCCGGCGGTAGAAAGAAGTAGCCCGCTACGCGGCAGGAAGGGCCGGGGCCGCTGTGCGGCGATCCGGCAGGAGCTCGTAGACGACGGCGGACATGAGGCAAGTCACGACCCCGGAAATGAAGACCACCGGGGCGAACGGCAGGACCGGGTCCGAGTAGGTTCCCGTGCCGAAACGGGCCGAGAAGAGGAATCCGGTCACGGCCAATCCGACCCCCGCGAGGAGCGTCGCGACGCAGAGCGACGGGCGCAGCAGGCCGCCGCGGCGGACGGCGGCCGTTTCGCCATGGTGCGACTCGAGGGGGATGATCGGGAAGAACTTCACGAAGGTCATGTAGATCAGCATCCCGAGCGCCAGCAGGCCGCCCACGACGCTGAACTCGACCCAGCTCGGCGTGTAGACGCCTGGTTCGTACGGAAGAAGCATCCCGTGGGTCTGGGACGGCACGACGATGAGGTAGCGCTTGAGGACGGCGGCGATGTTGACCAGGACTCCCGCCGCCACCGTGAGCGACACGAACGACTTGCGCCTCACGAACTGCACGAACAGGATCGCGAAGGCGGATACGAGGCAGGCCACCACCGTCCAGAAGAGATGCGCGTAAACGCCGAAGACCACCTCATGCGCGATCTTCGCTTCCGCCGCGACGGCCGCATAGTTCGCAGTCACTTCCTCGGCGATCATGAAGTACAGGTAGGTCACCGTCAGGGCGAGGAGCATGTTGCCGAGCCAGCGGAAGGCTTCGACCTTGATGATGTCCTCGAGGTGCATGAATTTTCGAAGCGCCGCGGCGACGACGATCAGGACGCCGATGCCGGACACGCCGGCCATGACGACGAATCCGGGGCCCGCCAGCGCGTTGAACCAGCCCGGGCGCCCGCCCTGGATGCCGAAGATGAAGCCGAGGGTCGAGTGCGCCGTGACCAGGAGCGGAAGGATGAGCAGGGACAGCCAGAAGCTGACCCGGTGGTGCCGCGCCTGCTCCGACGGGGTGTTGCGGCAGCCCGTGGCCCAGATCCTGTGGATCAGGCTCAACCGGCCGCCGGCCGCCGCGCACGTCCACGCGTCCCCTCTTCCCGCGAGGAAGAAGTAGACGCAGCTCGCCGTCAGGTAGCCGCCGACGACGAGGCTGAAGGTGCCGAAGAACGGCGACATCGGCCGCGCAAACTTGGGGAGATTCAGGAGGCCCTTGATCGGCTGTCCCAGGTCCGCGATGACGCACGTGGCACCCATCATGAGCGCCGTGATCGTGAGCAGTTCCGCCGCGCGGGACAGCGGCCGGATCGTCTCGATATTCAGGAGGCGGATGATCGCGGCGATCGTGATGCCGGCGAAGCTCACGCCGATGAAGAAGATCACCCCGACGATGTACAGCCCCCACGTGGCGCCGCCGGCGCCGATCGTCCGCATCCCGGTTATCCCTTCGCCGTGAACCTCTTGCTGGACGTAGGCATACGCGCCGAGGGCGACGAAACAGAGGAGGACGGCCGCGGTCGCCAGCCAACGCGGACCGAACTTTCCGAGCTGTGGAATCAGCCGGCCAGCCGGCGCGTCGAGCGCCCGGGGAGGAACTGTGCCGGGAAGAGATTCGGCGTTTGTCATGGCAGGCATCTCCGGACTGCAGGGCGGTCCTGGTTTCTATCGACACCGGGCTCGGATCTCATTCCTTCCACTTGGCCTCCCGCAGGTAAACGACCTTCGGCTGGGTGCCAAGCTCTTCCAGGAGGCGGAACGCGCGCGGGCTCCGCACCAGCTCCGACACCCTTGATTCGGGATCAGCCATGTCGCCGAAGGTGATCGCCTCGGCGGGACAAGCCTGCGCGCAGGCCGTCAGGCGGACCAGCTCCGTATCCACGATCTCCCGGCCTTCCAGCCTCGCGGTCGTCTTCACGTCGCGGATCCGGTGGTGGCAGAACGTGCACTTCTCCACCACCCCCGCCGGCCGCGTGGCCACGTCGGGATTCAGCATGTTCTTGTAGGACTCGGGGAAAGTCGGGGCGGTCCAGTTGAAGTACCGCCGGCTGTAGGGGCATGCCGTCGTGCAGTAGCGGCAGCCGATGCACCGCCCCCAGATCTGCGAGACGAGGCCGTCCTCGTTGACCGTCGTCGCCCCGACCGGGCAGACCTTCACGCACGCCGGGTTCTCGCAGTGGTTGCAGGGAGTCGGGATGAACTGCGTCCGCACCTCCGGATGACTCCCCTCTGAGAGCGCCAGCATGTCCATCCAGTAGATTCCGCGGTCTCCCGGCGCTGCGTCCGGCCCGTTCACAGGCACGTTATTCTCGGACCGGCACGCAACGACGCACGCCTGGCACGCCGTGCAGCGGTCCAGGTCGATCGTCATCCCCCAGCGGCGCTTCTTCGCCGTCGCTGCGGGTTCCGAAGCGCCCGCCGCCAATGCCCCTGCGCCGACCGCCGCGGCGATCCCCTGCAGCACATCACGCCGAGTCGGGTTCATGAGGGCCTCCTGGTGATGCGAGCCCGCGTGCCCTGGAGAGCGAGGATGCCGGCGAGCGGATCCATCGCGTTCGAAAGCAGCACGTAGCCCCCCGTCGGCTGCGGATCCTGCGGCTTCGGCGGCCAGGCGCCCTGGCCGAGCGGCAGGCCGATCATTCCCCTCCGCGTCCCCGGCATGATCGCCACCGTCATGTCCGCCCACCCCGCCGGCGTCTCCACGCGGACCTCGTCCGCTTCCTTCAGCTTCAGCTCCTTCGCATCCTCCGGGTTCAACTCCACTCGCTGCGTCCAGGCGGCCCGGCGCGGAAGGGTGATCTCGCGGAGCCACGGGAGGTGGCGCGATCCGCCCTCCGCGTACTCGATGCCGCGGAACGCCGCGACCTTGAACGGGAACTCGGAAGGATTCCCCTCCGTCTTCGGCGGCTCCCAGTGCGGCAGGCACAGGTCGTCGCCGCGCGTCAGCACGCCGCGCGCCGTCAGCTCCTTCTCGAGATCCGGCACCGCCGCCAGCTTCCTCGCGATCTCCTGCGAGTAGAACTCGAACTTCTTCGAGGGCGTCGTGAACGCCTCGTCCCACTTCTCGAATTCGAACTTCGGGAGCCACCAGCCGCTGTCCTTGTCCATCCCCTTCCGCAAGTCGCCGACTTTCGCGGCCACCGTGGAGCTTCCCTCGACGTTCAGGAGGGACTTGAGACGCTCTTCCGCCGCCTTGCGGTACGTCTCCCACGGGAACGCCTCGGCGACGGGGGCGCCGACCGCCTTGGCGAGCTGGATGACGACGTCGGCCGTCGAGCGCGTGTCGTGCAGGGGCTCGACGGCCGGCTGCCGGAACGATGCGATCGGGTGCCCGACGCTCGGGACCGGTTCGACCACCTCCCACCGCTCGAGGTACGTGTGGTCCGGAAGGACGAAGTCGGCCTGGAATGTGGATTCGTCGGGAAGCGGGGAGAAGCTGACGACGAGCGGGACCTTGGAAAGCCCCTCGTGCCACTTCTTCCCGCCCGGCTTCGAGAATGCGGGGTTGGACCTGTAAAGGAAGGCGGCCTGGGCCGCGTAGGGAGCGCCGGAGAGCAGCGCTTCGGGGAGCGCCTGGATGCAGCCGTGGGCGAGAGGAAGGCGCGCAGTGCCGGAGCCGTCGAGGCGCTCGGCGGCGAGCCCCTTCCTCGCGACCTCATCGGGCTCCACGTCCGCCCAGGGAGCGTACGGGGCGTGACGCTGGACGACCAGCCCGCCCTGCCGTTCGAGGTTCCCGAGAAGCGCGTTCAGCGCATGGATCGACATCGCGGTGCCCAGGCCGTTCGTGGCCGCGGCCGCGCCGCCGTCGGCGAGCGCGATCGCGGGCTTGTGGTCGACGAGCTCGCGGGCAAGGCGCTCGATCGTCTTCTTCGAGATCCCCGTGATCTTCGCGACCTTCTCGGGCGGGTAGTCCGCCATCACGAGGTCCCGGTACCCGCGGTGCTTCTTCCCCGCAGCGTCGGTCCACTCCTCGAACCCGAACGTGTGATCCTTCACGAACTCCTTGTCGTACAGCTCGTCCCTCACCAGGACGTGCGCCAGGCCGAGCGCCAGCGCCCCGTACGTCGCCGGCTCGATGTCGATCCACTCGTCCGCCTTCGAGGCCGTCACCGAGAAGCGCGGCGACACCTGCACGAATTTCACGCGCCGCCCCGGGACGTTCCGCCGCAGCGAACTCGACGCCCGCGCGAGGTGGATCGACTGGCACCAGGACTCGAAGAGGCTCGCCCCGAACCCGAGCACGTACCGCGTCCCGCTCCAGTCGTACGCGGGGATCTCCGGCGTCCCGTGCATGTACGCCATCGCCAGGACCTTCCCGCCGTCCGACGCCGCACGGTGATCGATATGGTTCGGGCTGCCGTACGCGTTCAGGAAGCGCTCCCAGAGCTGGCGCATCATGCCACGGGGCTCGCCGTCGAGGACGACGACCCCGCGCGACTCCCCGCGCCCGCGGATCTCCACCAGCGACTTCGCGATCTCGCCGATCGCCTCGTCCCAGCTCACCGGCTTCCACTTCCCCGACCCGCGCGGCCCGTCCCGTTTCACAGGCCCCTTGAACCGGTCCGGGTGATACAGGAGCTGCAGCCCCGCCTGTCCCTTCGGCCCCAGCGTCCCCCCGTTGATCGGGCTGCCCGGGTGCCCTTCGATCTTGACCGCACGCCCCTCCACCACGCGCACTTTGATCCCGCATCCCGCCCAGCACTGGCTGCACGAGCTCGTGATCCATTTCTCCTGGTGCATCCCGTAGGCCGACTGCCCCGGCACCTTGGGCCGGTTCAGGTTGTAGGGATCCTCGCCGTGCTTGCATCCGCCCAGCGCCAGCCCGCCCATCGCGGCCAGCGACATCCGCAGGAAATCACGCCG
Source organism: uncultured Planctomycetia bacterium (assembly GCA_964590435.1). Taxonomy (GTDB): domain Bacteria; phylum Planctomycetota; class MHYJ01; order WSZJ01; family WSZJ01; genus WSZJ01. Next base: position 107,573 of record CAZPWT010000049.1, on the reverse strand, counting down.
GCCGGGTTCGGGGTTTTTCGCTTTCATTTGTGGCACAGGAGGCAGTCGTTGCTGACCCCCTTCTCCTTGTGGCACTCCATGCACGCGTCCATGTCCAGGTGGTGCGTCGTCGAGAGCGTCACCGGCTCCGTCCGCTCCTTCATGTCCCCGTGACACTCCTTGCAGTCCATCTTTCCGAACTTCACATGCCCCACGTGCGAGAAGTACACGTGCCCAGGAAGCCGGTTCGCCTGCTGCCAGGGAATCGCTTCCCCCCTCGACGCATATTCCCGGATCTTCGCTTCCTCCGGATTCGTCCCCTGCGGGTCCGTGTGGCAGAGCTTGATGCAGGTGGCCACCGCGGGCGTCCCGGCGTGCTCGCCCGTCTCCACGCCCTTGTGACAGGCCACGCAGTCGAGCCCCAGCTTCTCGTCCATGTGGTGCTTGTGGTTGAACGGAAGCGGCTGCGTGACGGCGACGGGACTGGTGAAGGCCTTGTAGCGCGAATAGCCGAACACCGCGCCGCCCGCCAGGATGGCAAGCGCCGCGATGCCGGCGATCAGGACCTTGTTACGGTTGCTGGTAAACATGCACGCTGTCCTTGGCCGTGGGGAGGAGGCTCATCCCCAGGTAGGTGAAGACGACCGCTGCAAAAGAAGCGACGCAGACCGCCATCGAGCGGCGCCCGTCCCAGCCGCGCATCAGGCGGACATGCAGGTAGATGAGGTACGCCAGCCAGCTCACGAGCGCCCAGTTCTCCTTCGGGTCCCAGCTCCAGTAGTCGCCCCAGGCTTCCTTTCCCCACATCGCGCCCATCACGACCCCCAGCGTCAGGGTGGTGAATCCGAACTTCACGGCGGAGTTCGCGCCCTCCTCGAACCCCAGCCCCGTCTCCTCGGACCGCCACTGGGGCTTCCAGAGGGCGAGAAGAGCCAGCGCGCACGAGGCGAACAGCGTGGCGTACGCGATGAAGTACGTGACGACGTGCGGGACGAACCAGGCGCTCTGGAGCGCGGGCGGCAGATTCACGATCTCCACGTCGGGCTTCGCCACGGCATACGCCAGCCCGGAGATGCAGATCGCCGACGAAAACGGAATGAGGACGCGCAGGCGATGAATCGCGAACAGCGCGAGCGTCGCGATGCCGACGCAGAACGGATAGAGGAGAAGAGTCTCGTACAGGGTCTTGAACGGCGCGCGGCCCGCCTCGACCCAGCGGTCGACGATCAGCAGCCCGTTGATCGCTAACGCCGCACCGAAGGTCCACGCGGAGGCGGTCGCCAGCGGCTTGCGACGCGAGAGCGCGCCGACCGACCAGAGAAGCGCCGCCACGGCATGCGTGGCGATCACCGCAGCGATCAGCGACTGCTCACGGACCGAGTGCCCCAGGCTCATGGACGGCTCCGCTGCGTGGATAGAGTTTCGCTGTCATCACTTTCCCGTGCCGTTTCAGGTCCGGAACCGCGGGCGGCCCTGCCGCTTCACGGGAGAGGCGCGAGAAGCGCCGCTCCCGCAGACACTACTTGTCGTGCTTGACCCCACACTCGCCGCCGCACTTCAGCGCCTTGAGTTCCGCCTCCGTCCTCTTCTTGCGAGGATCGAAATGCCGGACCTTCTCTTCGAAGAACTTGAAGCAGAAGGGCTTGTAGTTCGGGCTTTCCTCGTTGTGGCACTTCTTGCAGGTGTCTTCCTTCGGCACCTTGATGATCTCCGTGTCGGGGATCGTCGCCAATTCGCCCGAGTCCTCGTCCTCATCGGCGGCGGCCATGCGCGCCTTGAGGTGGTTGCCGCCGGGGCCGTGGCACGACTCGCACTGGATGCCCGCCTTCGGGTCAAATCCGGCGGCGATCCGCTCGGCCGGCTCGCCGAACGCGGTCTGGTGGCACTTCAGGCACTTCTCGCTCGTCGTGGGATCGTCGACACCCTTCTCCTTCGCCGTCTTTTTCGCTTCTTCCGATCCCAGGGTTTCGAAGGCCTTGGCGTGCTTCATCGCCTTCCAGGTCGAATACTGGCTCCCCTTCGACTTGGCCTCATGGCAATTCTTGCACTTCTCGGCGCCGATGAATTTGTTGCCCTTGTCGGGAGGATCGCCGGAGACGGCCAGTGTGATGGAGCCCGCGACGATGAGGACGGCCGAGAACACAAAGAGGACGCTCTTTCTCATGGCCTTGGCTCCTAGAACCCCTGTTGTGCGTGTTCAAACTGCAACTGCCCTGCCACGTCCGGGCCTAACATCGGCGGTTCCGCGGCGCGGGATTCTGCGGAGTCCTCCCCAATTCGCTGTGGATTCCCCCAGTTACCCCGCGGGGGCGGGGCCAGGTTGCCGTCTCCGGGCAAGCCACGGCGTCAGGTAGAAACGGCAAGCGACACCCAGGCTCATCATCACAAAGCCCAGGTAAGCAACCCACAAACCCGGGTCCTTCACCACCAGAATGCCCGAATACGTCGGGTCCTCCCGGCGATAGTTCGACTGGTAGAAACGATATCCGCCGAACGACAGCGGGTGGTTCACCGCGATTGTCTCCTGGCGAACAGGAACTCCTCCGTCGAGGATGCTGACCTGGCTCCGGAATGCCTTGATGTCGTCAGGCTTGGACTGGAACACCAAATGGGCATCGCCGGCGCCGACCGACTTCGGCATCCCCGCCTTCAGCCAGACTTTGTCGCTCCCCGCCGCGGTCTTGACTTCGACCTCGGCGACCGGATTCCGCCACTTCTCGGTCCGGCTCACCGGCGTCCGCTCCGCCTCCGCGCTCCCCGAAACCTGCAGGATCATCGCCGCGACTCCCTTCGCGACCGGCTCCGTCGACTTCGCAGGGAACGGGTGTCGGCCCACCATCTGGCCGCCACGGAAATCCAGCACCTCCTTCGTGCTTCCGATCAACGCCACCTCGCGCTCCGCCGTTTTCTCCTCGGGAACGTGCGCATACGTGAACACGATCCCCGATCCATCGCCGGCCGAGTCGAAGTGCTTGTGGTTCGAGAACACGAATCGCCGCTCGTGCCTTCCCGTGGGGTACGTCACGCTCAACTCGATCGCGGGATTGTTCTCCTTGTCAGAACGCGAGTACGCCTGCTTCTTCTTCCCGTCGTACCCGAAGTCCGGGTAGAACGCGACCGCGGTCAGCCGGATCCCTCCTTCGAGCGCCCGCTCCTCGCCGATCTTCAGCAGCAGCTCCTCTCCGTCTCCCTCCGCCGCCTCCAGCTTCCAGCTCACGAGGTGCTTCTCCGGGACCGGCACGGTCTGGACCTTCACGTCGGCCTCAGTCCAGTAGAAGCGGACGAGCGTGCGCTTCTCCGGGAAGAGGACGCCGCTTCGCCCGTCATTTCCGGGCACGAGCACGAGATCCTCCAGGTTCCCATCCTTGTCGAACGCGCGGACGAGCGCCGCCGGTTTTCCGGCGCCTTCGGGAATCTCGCGGAGCCCGACCTTGACGTCGAAGTCCGGGTACACCGCCAGCGCCCGGAAGCTGGCCCCCGAGTTCCCCGCGACGGTCCACTCGGCCGCTTCCTTCAGGTTGCGCGAGACCTTCGGCATCCCGCCTTGCATGTGCCCTTCGTACACATAGATCTTCCACTCGGGCTCGCGTTTCTCGACCTCGAATTTCTCCAGCCTCACCCCGAAATCCAGCGGCACGTTCTGCATCGTGCGATTGCCGAACCGGTCGTGCAGGATGAATGAGCTCGCGACCTCGCCCTGGTGGATGTCGATGAATCCCTTCGCTCCCCCCAGCACGCCCGCCAGCCCCCCGACCAGGATCACGATGATGCCGCCGTGGTTGAACAGGAAGAACCACTCCGAGGGTCGCCAGGCGCGCTTCTCGGCCACGACGCAGGCCAGCGAAGCGGCGAGGAGGGACAGGAGGGCGCGGAAGGGGAAGGAGTGGAAGACGTCATCGAGGCCGAGGAGCCGGAGGAAGCCACCGAATCCGGCGCCGTATTTTTCGAGGAAGCTCTCGGGCGGCTGTCCCTGGAGGATGACGGTGCCGATGGCGGTGGCGAGCAGGATGAGGGAGAGGATCGCGATGGAGAACGGAAGCGAGACGAGCCACTGGAAGAGGGGTTTCCGGAAATTCCAGGCCACGGCGGCCGCGGCGGCTCCGACGACGGCGAGCGCGCCATTGCTGCCCATCCAGGACCCTCGCACGGCGGACCAGAGGTGACCGGCGATGACGAGGCCGGCCAGGATGCCGCCCACGCCTGCTAAGGACGGCCAGAGCTGCGGGCGGGCCAGGAGGTCGTCCTTCGTGACCACGGTGTTTTTCATGGGGCTCCCGCTCTGAGGTGAGGACGGCGGCCTGCAATCGCGGGGAAAATCCCCCAATTCCGCCTGCGCCCCTCGAGTGTGAGCAACCGTCGTGCCCTGCCGGACCATCCCGCCGAGGATCGACCTGCACCCGAACCCCGGGGCTTGGCTTGCCGAAGGAAAAAAAGCGGCGCTGAGGAGTTGCCTCCCCAGCGCCGCTCTGAGTCCTTTCGGGCCGACCCGTCTACTTGGGCTTGTGCATGATCCCGACACCGTACGTCGCGCCAGGGCCGTGACAGGTCGCGCAGGATTCTTCACCCGCAGGCGACGTGTTCAGGTCAATGTGGGCCGTGGTGTCCCCGGAATCATGGCACGAGTTGCAGACTGCCTTGTATTCCCTGACCAGAGCCACCTGGTCCGTCGGGTGATTCCGGTTCCTTGGCACCTCCCAGCTTCCCAGCTTCCCGGGCTCAGGCTCGCCGTGACACTTCGCGCAATTCCGGGTTCCTTCCTGCGCGCTGTAGCCGTTCTCGACGGGGAACTCGATGTCGTCGAAGTTACTGGCGTTGCCGCTGTTGCCGACGATGTAGTAGCTCGACGCATAGTAGAGGTTCTTGCCGGTGTGGATCTTGTGCAGCATGGTGCGGAAGTTGATCGTCACGCCCGGGGTGGGAAGGGTGGTCGTGGCGGGCGTGATGGGGCTGGCGGACCTGTAGCGGGGCCAGTCTTCCGAGCCTGCAACGCCGTGGCAAACGAGACAGGTGTCGTAGCCGCGGCGGCCGCCGCCGTGGAACCAGATGTCGTTGTGGCATTCGTTGCAGGTCTCGCCGTGCGTCGCGAGCGTTTCGTACGGCTCGATCTCGGTCGGGACGGGCTGGAGGAAGGGAGCCGCGTTGAGGACGGTATTGTTGACGAGGAAGTCGGCGTTGCCCGGTTCTGAAGTGATCGGGTAGGAGTCGACTTCGTAGTTGTAGCCGGGGTCCTTGCCGGCGGCCGCGATGACGGGAGCCCAAGGCGTCAGGTCGGGGTCGACGTGCCGCCACGGGTACCGGGTCCAGAGACCGACGGTGTAGGTTCCGGGCAGGACGCGCTTCCCTTCCCACTCACCCCACGTCTCGTTCAGGTCGGGGCTGCTGTTAAAGGTCGCGGGGTAGTTCGTCGGGCACTGCCAGTCGCCGGTGTAGGAGCAGAGGATGGTCTCGCCGCCGGTGGCGCCCCAGCCCGTGACTCCCACTTCCGTGATCGTGTTGTTGTTAACGCCGCTGAGGGTCCAGACGGCGGGCACCACGGCGCCGACGGGGGTCAGGCCGGAGGCGAGGACGTTGACGCTCACCCGGGTGATGGGTTCGCCTGCCGCGTGAGTGAACCGGGCCCACGGGCCGTACCACGTCGTCGTGCCGGTCGTGGTCGGGAGGGCGCCGATGTCGGGCACACCCGCCGCGTTCGAGTTGCAGGCGACCGAGTTCTGTGCGTACGGGCTCGTGAACCAGAGGCGGTCGTTCAGCGTGCCGTTGATGTCGGGCTCGACCGCCTGGATCCTGAGGTACTCCTCACTCGCGGTCGCTGTCACGGACTGCAGCGCCGTCGTCGAAGCGTCGTTCAGGCACACCATCTGGTTCTTCGCCCACGTGGTGCCCACGGCCAGGTCCGTCACGTCGATCCAGCTTTGCCCGATCGCCACCGGGGCGGCGAGGACGAAACCGGACGCGGTCGGAAGCGGGGCGCGCGCCATCACAAACGTCGGGGCGTAGAACGGGATATTCAGGTGGTTCTGGCGCGTGGTCGTGAAGAACTCGGCCGCGCCGATCGTCTGCCGGCCCAGCCGCTCATACAGCACGATCTCCGGGACGGTGAGGTGATAGACCCCGTCGGCCGGAGTCGGAATGTTCAGCGCCGGGTGAAGCAGCGGCACCGTCACGTAGTTGAGAAGGTTGTAGTTCTGCGTCGGGCCCGACACGACCAGGCTCATCGTGCTGAACCAGTTCGTCGCCGTGGACGGCCAGAGGTACGGGAAGATCGCGGTCGTGCCCACGCCGCCCGGACCCGCCGGACCGTAATTCGTCGGAAACTTCGGCAAGCTCGGCCACGGTCCCGGCACCAGGGCCACGTTCGCGCCCGTGTCGTCTGTCACCGTGAAATCCAGCACCAGCTTCCCCGTCCCCGCGTTCACCGTCGACCCAGTCGGCGGGTGAGCCCCGAGGATATTCACGTGGATGTTCTGCAATCCCGTCGGCATCTGGGTGGAATCCAGCAGCGGGTGCACGTGAGCCAGCTCGGAATCGATCTTCGGGTCGCTTCCGCCCACGTGGCACGTGATGCAGCCGGAATCGTCCGCCTGCGGATCCATCGTCTTCAGGTTCGAGCGGTACGGCAGCTCCCAGTCAACGTCGTCATGGCACGAGCCGCAGGCCCTGCGGGTCGGCTGGATGTAGCTCAGGTTGCCCTGCGCCGGCGCCTCGAGCGGCCCCGCGTCGTCCGGGTCACCGTGGCACTTCGCGCACGCCGTCACTCCCATCCGGGTCTTGTCGTCCATCGAACGCCAGGAGCGGCCGTCGTCAGGTCTCACCTCATTGATGAACTTGCTCGTCGGGCCATCCCATTTCGCCAGCGACTTCGTGGGAATGTCCTCCGAAATCGTGTACCCGTAGTCCTTCGGCATGGCGATGTTCAGGTTCGGCCACACCGGGAACTGGATCTCGTATTCCCGGACCTCGAGGTCCTCGCTCACAAGTTCGTACGGTTCCCTCGGCACGTTGTAATTTCGCGAGCCGTCCGGGTTCGTCGCGATCCCCTGGTACGAAGGCAGGTTCTCGCTGTTGTGGATCTTGTGGATCATCACCTTGAACTCGATCGTCGCCCCGGGCGTCCCACCCGCAACCGCCGGGTCGTTCATGTCCTCGGCGCCCGCCACGTGGCACGTCACGCAGACCCGCACGTCCCGCATGATCCCGCCCCCGGGAAGCCCTTCCGTGTGATGCTGGATCGTGTCGTGGCACTGCGCGCAGTTCTGGACCTGCACGACCGCGCGCGGCTCAACGGCCGACGCGTCGCCGTACAGGAAGTCGTACACCGTGTTCCCCACATCCTTCAGGATCTTTGAGCCGCCCACCGAGTAGTTCCGGAACCCCACCAGCACGACCGTGTACGTCCCGTCCAGCAGGTCAGTCCCCGCCAGCACGTCCGTCGTGTTCGCGCCGGTGAAATTCGGCGGGTCGAGGTAGGTTTCGGGAAGAGCGGGGAAGGTGTAGCTGTACGAGCCGTCTTCGTTGGCGACCGATTTCTCGCGCAGGTCCTCCTGTTCCGGGACCACGATCTGGTAATTGAAGGTGGGGCCGGAGATGTGGCCCTCGAGGTGATCGAGTTCGGAAATCAGCAGGAGCGACCCGTCGTCACGCGTCAGCGTGAAGTTGACCGTCACCTCGTCGCCCGCATTGAAATTACCGTCGCCGCCGCTGTTCCCTTCGAGCGAGACCACGTTGATATGGACTCCCGGGAGGTCTTCGGAGTCCGTCACGTCCGTGTCGGACGGAGGGATGACGACGACGACGGAGCGGCCGGGTGACCCGGCGTGCCCGTCGCGCGGACGGCGGCAGCCGGAAATCGCGAGCGCGCCGCTGATCACGACCAGCATCGCCAGGGCGGAGAAGACAGGGTGTCTCGAGTGGAGCATGGGTTCCTCCCTCCAGGGTGATGTCCGGACGCTGCTAGTGATGACAGGCATTGCAATCGCCTCCGTTATCGGGGTGTGGCAGCGGCTGGGACAGGCCGTGGCACTGCCGGCAGTTCATGCCGGGGTTGTGCCAGTCCGGCTTGTCCTCGGCCTCTGAATGGCTGGGTGCGCCATCCTGGTGACAGAATGCGCAGTTCTCGGTCGCCTGGCTCTCATGGCAGGACAGGCAGTGCTGGTTCCGCGGCTCGGCCCAGCCGGACCTGTGAGACTGCGGCGCCGTCTCGTTGTGGCACCGCACGCACGAGTCCTCCTGGTGGCACACGGCGCACTGCGAGCGGTCCGTCTGCGCCGCCGTCGCGTGCCCGCGCAGGCGCCAGAAGTTCGTGTGAGTCGCAGGCGATTCCTCCTGGTGGCACGTGTTGCAGCTCGACTCCGTGTGGCACAGCGCGCAGTCGTTGAACTGCTTCGACGCATCCCTCGCCCGCGCCACGTGCCCGTGATTCTGCTTCCAGTTCAACCGGTGACTCGGCGGCGGCTCGTCCTGCCTCATCTCCTTGTGGCAGGTCAGGCAGTCGTTGGAAGCGCTCTTCTTCGCGTGGCAGGACATGCACGTTTCCATGTCCATGTGCAGGTCGGAGGACACCGAGGTGTTTTCCTCCATTCCGGCATGGCACTCCGCGCAGTCCAGCTTCGCCTCGCCGACGTGCTCCTTGTGCGAGAACTTGATGTCCGGGTCCATCTTCGTGAACGAGGACCACACCGGCTTCTCGCCGAGCAGCGCCGCCAGTTTGCGGTTCTCCGGCTTCTTCTCGTCCTCGCCCTCGTGGCACAGCATGCACTTCTTCAGCGACGCCGGCATCCCCGCCAGGTCTTCCTTCTCCGCCTTCCCGTGGCAGCTCTTGCACTCGAGCTCCTGGTCCTTGACGTGGACCTTGTGGCTGAAGAGCCGCTCGGGTTCGTGGGTCGAGTTGAAAACGTTGGCAACGCCGCAGGCCCCGATCCCGGCGATCAGGAACACGCAGAAGGGTTTGAGCCGTTGTTTCCAGGTGGTCATGGGACCTCTAGAAGGTGTAACTCACGGCGGCCTTGACCTTGTGGAAGTCGTCCCGGTCGTTCTTTTCAAGCTCGTACCCGAGTTCGAATTTGAGGGGTTTCCAGGGCGACCAGGACACCTTGGCATAGTAGGTCTGGACGTGCTCGCGTTCGAGGTCTTCGAGGAAGTCGTACTTGTAGAGAGCAAAACTCGATCCCGCCGACAGCTTGAGGCCCTTGATCCCCTTGTAGCTCACGTCGAAACCCGCGGATTTCTGGTCGCCGCTGCTGGAGTGCTTCACGTTCCAGTACTCCAGGGTGACGCTGGCCGACAGGCCGCTGATCGGCCAGTCGACGATCCCCGGCGAGAAGAAGTAGCGCTGGTAGGAGCGGTTCCCCGGCCCTTCGTCGTCGTAAGGGCTGACGGCGCGCAGATCTGCGCCGGCCTGGAGGTTGAGGTGAGTGAAGAGCCCCTTGGCGACGAGGAGCTGGAACTGGTCGTACGGGAAGTACGAATGCAGGGTCCAGGTGAAGAAGTCGGTCTCGAGGGACGTGAGCTCGGTGGTCTTGTAGAGGCGGTACCACGAAGCGTTGACGCGGAAGTCCCAGTCCTCGACGTAGAGGTCGCCGCGGAGGAGGTGATCGCGGGAATGGCCCTCGAGCAGCGTGTAGCGGGCGTGGAGCGTCAGGATTTCGGCGATGCTCTGCCAGCCCGAAAAGCACGCGAGCTCGTCGCGTTGCGTGGAGTTCTCGAACGCGTCCCGGATGCGGGTGAACTCCGCCCGGAACCGCGCGCCGGTCCACGGCTTCGCCTGTGCCCACGCCCCGTAGATCGTATCGCCCCGCCAGGACGACTCGTAGTAGTGCACCGGGATCCCCGCGTACACCCCTGCCTGGAGCGAGAAGACCTGCTTCCATTCCATCGTGTCGACCCGCGCCCCGTCGAAATGGAAGACGACCGGGGACTCGTCCATCGTCTGCCGGCCGATGCGCGCGGACTCGATGAACAGCAGGCGGTGCAGCTCCGCGTAGGCGTAGTAGACGTCGCCGTGCACGCGACGGCTGTAGGTGTCGTGCAGGCTGTCGAAGGCAAAGTAGCCGTCGCTGTGGTGCTCGCCGTCAAGGTCCTCCGCGGCGCGCACGCTGAAGTGAGCCGTGAGGAGGTGTTTCTTCCGGTTGCCGATGTCGGCGGAGAGGATCTGGTACAGGTCGTTGTCCGAATCGCGCCCGTCCTTGTTGACCAGCCAGCGCAGGCGGTACTTCAGCGAAAGCTTCCCGTGCACCGGAAACCCCAGCAGGTCGCCGATCATTCCGTTGTCGCCGGCGGATTCGTCTTCCGCGGCGGCTTCCTTCTTCGGCTCCGCGGGCGCCGCAGGCTCCTCTTTTTTCGGTTCGCCCTCGGTCGCGGGAGGCTTTGCCGGCTCTTCGGCCTTGGGCTCCTCACTGGCCGCGGGGGTCCCGGCCGGGGGCTGGGAGGCCGGATCCGGTTCGGCCTGCGCCCATCCGAGCGACGGGAGAATCAGCCCGAGTACGACGCTGGGAATCCAAGTGCCCCTCAAGTTGGCCTCCCCCACGGGCGTGGCGATGCAGGTCAATCGCAAATCCAAGGCCCCGCATCCGGGGACTGCCATTCATCCGAAATTCAAATGGGGATGCCACTTTGAAGCCTCCTTTCGAGGGAATACACCCAGCTTGTGGCTCAAATCCCCACATTGTTAGCAGTCTCTTTGCGTGGAATTCCGGCCTCGAACGCGGAGAAGCAAGCTCCCTTCACCGCCCATCCACCGGGACGGGAGGCGCAAGCCGCAGGAGATTGCGGCATCGGAAGTTCCGGCGGTTGGACTTGGTCCGGCGAGCTTGCTTGCCGCGACGGAGTCCGTCGGACCTGGGCATCCGGCGGGTTTCATTGATCCGCGGCGGTCAGCGGGCGAAGGTGATGAGTGCGTAGGAAGAGCCCCCGTGGCCGGATTTCCGCATCGCCCGAGTCCGAACGGACAGCCTCGGCTCTACGCGGGGGCCGCCGCCAACCCGAGAGACCACAGGAGCTGCACCTGTTCCGGGTGATTCGCGTAAGCGCCGGGCGTCGCCGATTCCAGCCGGCCTCCCTGCCGCTGGTAAAACCGGCATGCGGGAGCGTTGATGTCCTGGGTCTCGATGCGCATCGTGGAAGCGCCGCGGCGCCGGGCCCAGGCGCAGGCAGCCTGGAACAGGGCGCGGCCGATCCCGGCGCCGCGGCGATCCGGATGGACGCGGATGTCCCAGAGCGCGGCGCAATCCGGGCGACCCTCGAGCATTTCGAGGCCCGGCGTCCGGAATGCGATCGCTGCCGCGCCCCCGCCGGCCTGGAGGAATCCCCACTGCGACAAGTCCCAAAGCCGCCAGCGCGTCGGCGGCTCGAGCGCGTCGTAGTCGTACTCGTAGGACGGCGTCACCGGGACTTCCGAGAGCATGAATCCCGCCGGCGTCGGGCGGACCACCACTCTCGCGCGCACCGTGAACCGGATCGGCACCTCCGCCCACCGGTCCAGCGCCTCTGCTCCGACTTCGCGGACCTGCGTCACTTCCCCATCTCGTCCGTCACGTTCACGCCCCAGGTGAACTGCCAATCGCGAAGCGCCTTCTGCTGGTCCGGCGTCAGCGACAGCGTGTCGGAAATCTTCTTCTGCGTCTCGATCATCAGCCCCAGCCTCATCGAGTAGTCCGCCTGCCGCGACAGTTCCTCGCCCGCGCGCCGCTTCCCCCAGATCTCCTCGTTCAGCGCCCGCTCCTTGTCGATGTACTCCGTCACCAGCGGCCCCAGCGCGGCTTTCTGGATTTCGTTGAGGCCGAGGGAAGCGCTCCACTGGTCGGTCATCGTGGCGGTGACCTTGGCGCGGGAGCCGTCGAGCCAGGTCTGCGAACCCTGAAGGTCCTGGTTGAGCGCGGGGAAGGCCTTGAGGAACTCGGCCTGGCCGGGCGTCAGTGCGCTGAAGAACTCCTCGCGCGACGTGATGGCGAGGTCCACGAACCCGCGGGTCTGTTCGAGGCGCGACAGGTCCGCCGCGGAGGCGGCGAATTTGTCCCACGCCTCCTGCTGGGTCGCCAGCAGCTCGCGCAATCTTGCCTCCTCGGCGGCGGAGAGCGGGGGCACGGTCTGGGCCAGCATCTCGAGCATCAAGGCCTCGAGACCGCGGGGCGAGGCGAGCACCTGGTCCACCGACATCCTGAGCTCGGCCGCGAGCGCCGCCAGCGCTTCCTGCATGTCCTTCTTCAGCGCGTCGGCTTCCGGCGGCCACGAGTCCATCGGCAGCCCGCGGAGTTTGCCGCCAAGCCGGCCGAAGTCCGCGGCGATGTCCTTCCAGCTTCTTCGCGTGGGCTTGCCCGGCCGTTCGCCCGCCGGCCCGCCGCCGTTCCCGGCCGCGGATGGGCGCGATTCGAGTTCGTAGATCTTCTTCTTGAGTCCCGCGGCCTCGTCAATCGCGCGGTCGCGCTCGACGCGAAGGGCGGACGCCGCCTTCGCCGCGGCATCGCGCTCGGTGGAGGCCACGGCTTCCCGCGCGGCCGCCGCCGCCTGCGCCGCTTCCCCATCCGCCGCCGCGCGCCGCTGCTGGAGCGCCCACAACAGGATGGCGCTGGCGAGCGCGCCAGCGAGGAATCCGGACAGTCCCCACTTGATCATCGTTCCCGCTCCGCTTGATCGGCGTCTGCGATGTCCGCACTTTAGCATCGCGAAAGGCAGGCCTGACGGGAGTCCTTTCGGCAAAATCGCCCCGAGGCCGTCACTTCGCCTTCCGGCGGGCGAGCTGGTCCTCGTACAGGCTCTGAGGCTCCAGTGTCGCGCCGCGTCCCGCGCCCTCGATCTCGTCCTCGGGCTTCGTCCCCGAACCGCCGCGATCCCCGGGCGACGTCACCGTCCGCGTTTGCGCGGCGGTCCCGATCACGTACCCGCGCCCGAACTGCTGCGACTGCACCACTCCGCCGCCCCGCACGTTCCAGAACACGCACTCCGTCGCACAGTGCCCCGCCCCTGAACTCTCCCCCTGCCGGTTGCACGCCTTCCACCCGTCCTCGAGCGTGCAACTGTCGACCAGGCACGCCGTCGCCAGCGAGTGGTGGTATTCGCTCAGCCCCACGACGATCGCCAGCCCCTTCGCCGGCTCGCTTCGCCCGTCCCGGCTCACGCACCGCAGCCACACGCACCCGCTCGTCCCGAAATCCCAATTCTGGATGAAGTTGTGCCGGCCCGAGGTCGCCGTGCAGTCGCGCGTCAGCACCTCGTTCGACTGCATCACTTCAAACAAGTACCCGTTCCCACCGCCGCCGCGGTGCTGGGGAAGCGCCAGCACGCAGTCGGCGACGGTCACGCGCGCGCTGTTCCTCACGCGGATGCCGCCCGACTGCAGGTGGCGGTCCTTCGTCGCGACGCCCTCGCGCGCCAGCGCGAACGACCGCACGCCGCGCACCCAGCAGTCCGCCGCGTCGCGCACCTCGATGGCGTGCTGCAGGTTCGTTTCCCAGGCCGCGTCGTAGTCGTTCGCCGTGCAGACGCCGAGGTTCTCGATGCCGCACTCGCGGACTCCGCCGGTTTCCATCTGCAGCGAAGCGCCGTGTTTCGTTTCCAGCGCGCTCCGCAGCGGCACGTCGAAGCGCACCGTTTTCGCCTTCGCATCCACGGCGATCACCGTCCGCCGCGCCAGCGCGCGCCACTTCCCCACCGCGAAGGCCCAGAAGTCGTTCATGCCGTGCGCGGCTCGGAACTCCCCGGTGATGGTGATCCCGAGCGCGATTTCGTCCCCCGCGCGAAGCCCCTCTACCGATTCCAGCACGACCTCCGTCGCGCGCGCCGGCGCATCGACGGCCAGTTTCCTTTCCCGGTCGCGGACGATTGTCCCGGCAATCGAGAGGTGTGCGCCGTCGCTGAGGCCCGTCTTCGTGAAGAGAAGCCGCGTCTTCTCGCCGCCATCGCCGCGGATCACGACGCCCGGCCGGCCCGCCACCAGCGTTCCGTCGATGCGGTAGAGGCCCTCGCGCAGGTGCACGACGCCACCCTTTTCGCCCGCACGGTCGATCGCCTTCTGGATCGCCGCGGTCGCATCCGCCTTTCCTTCGCGATCGGCGTCGACCTCGAAGACGGGCCCCTTCACGTCCGGGATCGGCGCGTTGCCATTGCGGTACCCGGCCCACGAGAAGTCGTGAAGGAATGCGCCGTCCGCGGCCGTCGACGCAGGCGTCCAGTCGGGCGGGTACAGGCGGCTGCGCCACGCCGGCGGATCCTCGGCCCATGACAGTCCCAGAAGGGTGACAGGCACGAGGCAGGCGAGCACCCTGAAAACCGGCATCGGACGCACCCTCACACCGCCATGGTCGGGACGCTTCCCTCGACGATCAGCTTCGGTTCCGTGATCGCCTGGACGGACTCGACGGTCTGGCCGGGCGCGAGTTCGATCAGCTTGAGCCCCTTGTCCGTCACGTCCATGACGCAGTAGTCCGAGATGATCCGGTCGACGCACCCGACGCCCGTGAGGGGCAGGTTGCACTTCTTGAGGATCTTCTTTTCGCCCTTCTTCGAAATGTGCTCCATCGTCACGATGAGGCGCTTCGCGGACGCCACAAGGTCCATCGCGCCGCCCATGCCCTTGACCATCTGGCCGGGGATCATCCAGTTGGCGATGTCGCCGAACTCGGAGACCTGCATGGCGCCGAGGATGGAGAGGTCGATCTTGCCGCCGCGGATCATTCCGAAGGAGTCGGCGGAAGAGAAGAAGGAGGCGCCGGGGAGGACGGTCACGGTCTGCTTGCCGGCGTTGATGAGGTCGGCGTCGACATCGGCGTCGGTCGGGAAGGGGCCGAGGCCGAGGATGCCGTTTTCGGACTGGAGGATGACCTCGACGCCAGGCGGGATGTTGTTGGCGACGAGGGTCGGCATCCCGATGCCGAGGTTCACGTAGTAGCCGTCCTTCAGTTCCTGGGCGGCGCGGCGAACGATCTGGTCGCGTGTCAGCGGCATGGGTTAGGCCTTTCTCACGGTGCGCTGTTCGATGCGCTTGACGCGCGGCGCGACGACGATGCGGTGGACGAAGACGCCCGGGGTGTGGATCTGGTCCGGGTCGAGAGCGCCCGGCTCGACGATCTGCTCGACTTCCGCGACGCAGATCCGCCCGGCGGTCGCGGCCATCGGGTTGAAGTTGCGCGCGGTCTTGCGGTAGACGAGGTTTCCCATCCGGTCGGCCTTCCAGGCGGCGACGAGCGAGAAGTCGCCGACGATGCCGCGCTCCATGACGTAGTGCTTCCCGTCGAACTCGCGCGTCTCTTTCCCCTCGGCGATCTTTGTGCCGTACCCGGCGGGCGTGAAGAACGCGGGGATCCCCGCGCCGCCCGCCCGCATCCGTTCGGCCAGCGTTCCCTGCGGCGCGAACTCCACCTCGAGCTCGCCGGACAGGAACTGCCGCTCGAACTCCGCGTTCTCGCCGACGTACGAAGAGACCATTTTCCTGATCTGCTTCGTCTGCAGCAGCAGCCCCAGCCCCCAGTCGTCCACCCCCGCGTTGTTCGACACGCAGGTCAGCCCCTTCACCTTTTTCTTCACCAGCGCGTTGATCAGGTTCTCCGGGATCCCGCACAGCCCGAACCCACCCACGACGAGTGTCATTCCGTCCCGGATGTCCTTGATTGCCTCGTCCGCCGACGCCACCACCTTGTTGATCACGTTCGAACCCTCCGCGTGCCGCCGGAAACTGTCCCGATGCCGATTCGAACCGGGATCGTAGCCGCGGACAGGAGGAAGACAAGCGGATTGGAACGACCTCCCCGTCCCTCCGCGTTGCCATGCGCGACCTCGATCACTAGACTCCATGCCATCCCCCCGGGGATTTCCGCCACGACGCCGTCCGACCGCTCCCCGGATCGTGGGGCACATCGAGGCCATCCGCCGCATGCTCCGCGAAGAGCGCGACTGCCCCGACCAGTTCGTCAGGTGAGCCCCGCTGTCCTCGAGCCCGGGAGAATGGCATGCTGCGAAGCGCGATCCTGCATGTGGTGATGAGTCTCCTGTTCACGGGACTGGGGCTGGCCGCGGGCTGGAAGTTGTGGCGGCCGCGGGCGGCAGCTCCCGTTCCTGCACCGGAACACCTTCACGCGCCCGTCATTTCCCCGCAGGCCCGGAAAAATCTCGGCATCGAGATGGGGGAAATCAAGGCGACGCCGTGGACGCGGTCGGCCCGCTTCCCCGCCACGATCGAAGTTGCCCCCGGGGCGGAAGTGAAGCTGTCGGCGCCGGCTGCGGGCAGGATCGTCGAGGTTCGGAAGCGCGCTGGCGCCCTCGTCGCCGCCGGCGAAGTCGTCGCGACGCTGAAAGCCGACGGTTCCGGCGAGACGATTTCGATCACGGCTCCTTCCGGTCCTCCCGACTGGGACGTCGTCGAACAGGCGGCGAGCCCGGATCTTCACGTCGGCGCCGGCGCCACCTTGGTTGTCCTTCGCGACTCGCGAGCGATGCGCGTCCGGGCCGCTTCCGGAGGCGAGGATGCGGCGCACCTGCTTGAAGCGGTGAAGAGCGGCGGCGCGTGCGAGGCCTCACCGCTGGTGGCCGGTACCGGCCCGGCGCTGACGGAGTTGACCCTCGTGTCGGCCGAGAACACCCCGGGCGACCGGCTGATCCGGGTCACGGCGGTTGCCGCGAACGAACCGCTCGCGGTCGTCGACGCCGGCGATGGAGCAAAGGTCCGGACCTGGAAGCTGCGGCCCGGGATGAGGTACGTGCTCCGGGTTCCACTGGAGACGGTCAAGCGCACCTACGTCGTCCCGGCCGACGCGGTCGCGGATGACGGGCCGGACAAGGTCGTGTTCCTGCAGAGTGGGGATGCGTTCCTGCCGGAAAAGGTCGTCGTTCTTCACCGCGATGCGGAGATCGCGGTCCTCGATGCGCGCAGCTCCGCGATCGCCCCCGGCGACGTCTACGTCGCGCGAGGGGCGTTCGCCCTCTCCCTCGCCCTCCGCGCCGGCAGCAACGTGACGGGACACACTCACCCCCACTGATGCTCAACGTCTGGATCGCCCTCTGCCTGCGCAAACGCACGCTTGTGGCGGCGGCGGCGCTTCTCGTGGCCATCGCGGGCACCGTCGAGTCGCTCCGGATGCCGGTCGACGTGCTGCCGGATCTCGACCGCCCGGTGGTGACGGTGCTCGCCGAGGCGCACGGCATGTCGGCGGAGGAGGTCGAGCGCAGGATCGCGGAGCCGGTGGAGAAGCAACTGCGCGGGCTGCCGGGATTGGCGCGGCTGCGCTCGACTTCGGGGCGCGGGTTCCTGGTGGTCTTCGCGGAATTCGACTGGAACTCGAGCGCGGCCGCAAATCGGCGTCACGTGCAGGAGCAACTCGCCCTGGCACGGGCCGGACTCCCGCCCGGGATCCAGCTCCAGATGGCTCCCGAAGCGAGCATCATGGGCCAGGTGCAATTCATCGGCATCGAAAGCCCTTCCGGCGCGCGCACCCCCGAGGCCCTCCGGGAAATCGCCGACGCGAAGATCCTCCCGCGGCTCCGCGGGCTGCCCGGCGTCGCGCAGGTGCTCGCCATCGGCGGCGCTTCGAGGCAGCTCAACGTCACGGTGGAAGCGGCGCGGCTGCGCGAGCACGGGGTGACGCTGGCGGAGGTGGAGACGGCGATCCGCGGGGGCGGCGCTGAGGCGCTGCTGCCGGGAGGCAAGCGGGTCGGCGACGTGGCGACGGTCGGGGCGGGGCCCTCGCCGGTCCGGCTCGGCGAGGCCGGGGTGAACGGCAGGCCCGGCGTAGTGATGGTCGTCTTCAAGCATCCGGGAGTGGACACGGTCGACCTGACGAAGCGCGTCGAGCGCGAGCTCGCCGGACTGGGCGAGAGCCTCAAGGCGGAGTTCGCCGACGTCCGGATCGTCCCGGACCTGTTCCGGCAGTCGGTGTTCATCGAGCGGTCGATCGCCAACATCGAGAGCGCGTTGCGCGACGGCGCGATCCTGGTGATGGTCGTGCTGTTCCTGTTCCTCGCGAATTTCCGGACGACGCTCATCACGCTGAGCGCGATCCCGCTTTCCGTCGCGGTGACGGCGCTCGTCTTCCGCGGCTTCGGCATGACGATCAACACGATGACGCTCGGGGGCCTCGCCGTCGCCATCGGCGCGCTCGTGGACGACGCCGTGGTCGACGTGGAAAACGTCTTCCGCCGCATGCGGCTGAACGCGGCCTCCGCGCAGCCGGCGACGGCGATCTGGGTCGTCTTCCGCGCTTCGTGCGAAGTCCGCAACCCGATCTTCATCGGCACGATGCTCGTCGTGGTCGTGTACGTCCCGCTGTTCTTCCTGACGGGCATGGAAGGGCGGCTGTTCACGCCCATCGGGCTCGCCTACATCATCAGCACGCTGGCGTCGCTGGTGGTTTCGCTCACGGTGACGCCGGTGCTGTGCTGGCACTTGCTGAAGGGCTCGTTTGCCGCGAGCCACCTGTCCGATCCGTGGCTGGTGCGGCACCTGAAGCCGGTAGCCGCCGCGATGATCCGGCTGGGGATGGCCCAGGGGCTGCGGGTCGGGGCAGTCCTGGCCAGCCTGACACTCATCTCCGCCGTGTTCCTCTGGACGCGGGGCCGCCAGTTCCTCCCTGCCTTCAACGAGGGCTCCGCGCAGGTCAACATGGTGCTGCCGCCGGACGCGACGCTCGCGATCTCCGACGGGTACGGTCAGAAGCTCGACGCGATCCTGTCGCAGGTGCGCGGCGTCAAGGCGGTCGGCCGGAGAACCGGGCGCGCCGACGGCGACGAGCACGTGGACGGCGTGAACGTGACCGAGGTGGTCGTGACCTTCGATCCGGATTCGGGGAGGAAGCGCGAAGAGATCATCGAGGAAATCCGGAAGCGGGTGGCCGAGGAGCTTCCGGGACCGAACGTGTCGGTGGAGCAGCCGCTCGCGCACCTGCTGAGCCACCTGCTCTCGGGAGTCAACGCGCAGGTGGCCGTGAAGGTCTACGGACCCGACCTGGAAGTGCTGCGCAAGACGGCGATGGAGGTCGAGGCGGCTCTCCGGCCGATCCCCGGCGTGCGGGACCTGTTCCTGGAACCACAGGTGCTGGTGGAAGAGGTGCGGGCGAAACCCAACGCCGCGCTCTGCGCCGACGCGGGGATCGCCCCCGAGGTCGTTTTCGAGAACGTGGAGATGGGGCTGGAAGGCGAAGAGATCGGCCGATTCGTCGAGGCGGGCACTTCAATCCCGGTGTCGCTGCGCCTCCGGGAGCCGGACCGGCTCGACCTCGACACGATTCGCGACCTGCCCGTGCGGGCCGCGGACGGATCCTTGCTCCGGATCCGCGACGTCGCCTCCGTCGGGCCGGTGAAGGCGCCCAACATGATCTTCCACGAGGACGGGGTCCGCCGCATCGTCGTCCAGCACAACGTCGCGGGCCGCCCCCTCGGCGACGTCGTCGCGGACGTCGAACAGGCGCTCGCCCCGATCCGCGCGAAGCTCGCTGCCCGGCCCGGGTACTCCATCCGCCTCGGCGGACAGTTCGAGGCCCAGCAGGCCGCTTCGCGCCGCATCGCCGTCTTCAGCGTCATCGCGCTCGCCACGATGGCGCTGATCCTCTTCGCACACTTCCGCTCCGCAAACCTCGCCCTCCAGGCGCTTCTAAGCCTCCCCGCGGCCTTCGTCGGCGCGGCGGCGGCCGTTGCGATCACCAGGCAGGTGCTGTCCGTCGCGACGCTCGTCGGCCTGATCTCGCTGGGCGGGATCGCGACGCGCAATGCCATCCTGCTGCTCGACCACTACCTCCACCTCATGCGCGAGGAAGGCGTGCCGTTCGGCCGCGACCTGATCCTCCGCGCGGGCCAGGAGCGCATGGTCCCGGTCCTCATGACCGCCCTCTGCAGCGGGATCGCGCTCGTCCCGCTCGCCCTCTCGCCGGATCGCCCCGGCCGCGAACTCCTCTACCCCGTCGCCACCGTCATCCTCGGCGGCCTCGTCGTCGTCACCATCCTCGAATTCCTCCTCACCCCCGGCGTCTTCTGGCTCTTCGGCCGCGCCGCCGCGGAACGCCACGCCTCGCGTCCCCGCGAGTCCGATGGCGCCCTCACCGCGTACCGGGAAGCGCTGGAGAACCGATCGGCTACAATTCCCACGAAGGGAGACACCCATGCCTAGGACCCTGGCCGTGCTGGTCTGCCTCGCCGCGCTGCTGCCCGCGGTTTCGGAAGAGCCTGTCCCTGCACCCGCGGCGCCGCACAAGGGGGGCGTTTGGGTTGAAGTTCCCGGCGTTGACGCGCGACTCGAGCGCGTCGTGGCGAAGGACAAGAAGAGCGCCGTTGTGTACTCGTTCGAACAGGACGGCAAGACGCCGAAAGGGCTCCAGGACGCGCCGGAGTTGACGATTCCGGCCCTGAGCGAGACCACACCCCTGCGGGGCCGGGCGCTGAATCTGAAGGACGGCACGGCCACCGAGTTCGAATTCAAAGTGCTTCCCGCCGGGGATGGCGAACTTGCCAAGGAGCCTCCCGCGAATCGCGGCCCGCACGGCGGCGAGTGGATCGACGTCCCGGGGACCAAGGTGTACTTCGAGCTTGTTCACGACCTGAAGCTGGGACGGGTCACCATCTGGGCCTACGGCGACGACGGAAAGACCCCGGCGCCGCTCGCAGACGCCCCCGTCTTCAACGTCGACACCCCGCTGGACGGCTTCGTCCAGGTGGACGGCAAGGCCGTCGGGCTGAAGGACGGCGTCGCGTCCCGATTCGACTTTGAAGGCGCCGATTTCAACCAGCGCGCGCCGGGCGGCGCCAGCCGCTTCACCATCCGCATGGACGGAAAGCCGTACCAGGCCCCGATCATCAACCGCGAACACGGGCACATGCACGGTCCGGGCGGGGCGGCCGCGCCGAAGTAGATCGATCCACCGACCCGGATTTTCTGGAACATCCGCCGCCCGGAAGCGTCTTATCCCGCGACGGACTCCGTCCACCCGCCATGTCCCGTTCCCCACTCGGAAGGTGCCCCTTGACCCTGACCTCTTCCCTGCTGTCGCGCCGCAACCTGTTCCTTGGCGCGCTGTTCCTGTCGATCGCCTCGCTCGTCGCCACCTTCTGCCTCCCGGCCCCCGCCGATCCCGGCGACGAGCGCCAGCCGCTCTCCGAGGACACTTCGCTCGGGAAGGTCGTGGATCGCGAAGGGAACGCGGTGCTGAAGCCGATCCTGGGCGACCGGTGGGCGGTGGCGGAAGAGAATATGCCGCTGATGCCCGGGGACTGGGTGAAGACGGGGGCGCGGGGGGCGAATGCGCTGCAGGTGAAGCTGAAGAGCGGCGCGGTGCTGATCCTGGGGCCGGACACGTTGGTGGAGTTGACGGACGGGGCATCGATCAAGGTCAACGCGGGCGAAGTCGAGGTGGCGGCGCCGGACAAGGTGACGGTCAACGTGCAGGGCCCGGGCGGCGGCTCGATCGCCGCGACGGGACGCAAGGTCGTGCGCGCGCGCGACGGCAAGCTCACCGCGCTCGACACGGACCCGAAGTGGCTCTCCGGCTACAAGAACAACGCCTCGACGGAGGCCCTCGGCTCGCTTCTTGCAAACGTGGATGGCCGGAACGTGCCGCTGACGATGGGCTACCACAAGGTCATCGTCGACATCCGCGACCAGATCGCGCGCACGGACATCGAAGAATCGTTCGTCAACCACACGTCCAGCGTCCTCGAGGGCGTCTTCTACTTCCCTCTCCCGCAGGACGCGTCGATCTCAGGCTTCGGCATGTGGATCGGCAACGAGTACGTGCACGGCGAGATCGTTGAGAAGGAACGCGCCCGCGAGATCTACGAGACGATCCTGCGCGAGAAGCGCGACCCCGGCCTGCTCGAATGGACCGGCGGGAACATCTTCAAGGCGCGCGTCTACCCGATCGGGGCCGAGAAGCGCATCCGGATCACGTACACGCAGGTGCTGCCGAAGGTCGGCTCGACGTACCGCTACAACTACGCCCTGCAGAGCGAGATGCTGCGCCAGCACCCGCTCAAGCAGCTCAAGATCGAGGTGAAGATCAACTCGGAGGAAACGCTGGCGTCCGTCGAGTCGCCGTCGCACACCTGCCGCGTCCGCCGCGCCGACCATTCCGCGAGCGTCGAGTACGACGAGGAGGAGTGCACGCCGTCGCGCGACTTCGAGCTGCGCATCGGCACGAAACCGTCCGGCAACCCGATCACGCTCATCCCGCACCGCCGCGGCAACGACGGGTATTTCATGCTGATGCTGGAAGCGCCGGGGACGGGCGAGAAGGAAAGCCGCCCGGTCGTGGCGAGCGGCAAGCCGCTCAACGTCATCGTCGTCGTGGACACCTCCGGCTCGATGCTCGGCGCGCAGCGCGACACGCAGATCGCGTTCGTCGAGGCGCTGCTCGGCTCGCTCGGCGAAAAAGATCGGTTCAACGTGGTCACCAGCGACGTCGAGACGCGCTGGGCCTGGAACGACGTCGCCGAGAACACGGCGGCCAACCGCTCGGCGGCGCTGGAGTTCGTGGAAAAGCGCGTGCCGCTCGGGTGGTCGGACCTGGACAAGACGTTCGGCGAGGTAGTGAAGCGCGTCCCGGCGGACGGGCAGGTGGTGTACGTCGGCGACGGGCTGCCGACGTCGGGGGACGCGGACCCGGTGGCGTTCAGCCAGCGGCTGCAGAAGATGTACGGCGGCAACGGCACGTTCCACGCGGTCGCCGCGGGCAGCTCCTTCGAGAGCGTCGTGTTCCGCGCGATGGCGTCGCTCGGCGGCGGCTCTTCGCGCGAAATCGGCGGCGGGACGGACCCGGCGCAGGCGGCGTTCCAGCTGCTGCGCGAGATCACGACGCCGGCGGTGAAGAACCTGAAAGTGAAGTTCAAGGGGATCGCGGCGGCCGCGGTGTACCCGGAGCCGCTTCCCAACTTGCCGGCCGGCTCGCAGCAGATCGTGATCGGGCGATACAACCCTGCGGGCGGGGACACGGCGGGAAGCGTGACGGTGTCGGGGGTGGTGGACGGGAAGCCGGTGGAGTACTCGAGCGACGTGAAGCTGCCGGGGGGCGAGGCGGGGAATTCGTTCATCCCGCGGCTGTGGGCGCGGCATCACCTCGATTACCTGCTGGGGCAGGGGGCGACGGCGCAAGTGAAGGAACGGATCATTGCGCTGTCGGAGGACTACCAGATCATCACGCCGTACACGTCGTTCCTGGTGCTGGAGAGCGACGCAGACCGCGAACGGTTCCAGGTGAAGAAGACGATGCGGATGAGGGACGGCGAGGAGTTCTTCGCGGAAGGGCGTGACAACGCGAACTACGACCTGGTGCGGCAGCAGATGGCGGCGGCGAAGACGTGGCGGCTGAGGCTGCGGGAGGCGGTGCTGAACCGGTTGGCCGGGATGGACCGGGAGAAGACGAGCTTCCTTCTGGGCGAGCCGGAGCCGGAGTGGGAACTGGCCGGCGGGGTCTACGACGCGCTGGGAGGCGAGACCCGCGGGGCCGGGCGGTGGAAGGACCGCGAGGAATATGCGGACAAGGTGCTCGAGAGCAAGGAGAGCCTCTCGGAGGCCGACCACAACGAAAGCGATAACGGGCCGGCGGACGCGAGCGACGAGCCGATGCTCGCGGACGAAGACGACCTCGAGGCGGCGGAGAAGTCCGTGGACACGGCGAAGAGCCCTGCGCCGTCGATGGAGAAGATGAAGAAGTCCGAAGACTCGAAGGCTGACTTTGCAAGCCGGGTCGGATCCAAGAGCAATGCCCTGCGGAGCCGGCTGGGGCGCCAGCAGGCGCAGGCAGGCAAGGCCGGCTACCTGTACGGCCCGGGGGAACGCCGCGACTACGCGCGGAAGGGAATCCCCAACGGTCCGTACGACTACCTCAACGCGCTCTTCCCTGCCGTCCCCGGGCCGCGGGCGGCGGTGCAGGACCCGGCGTGGCCGAAGGAGATCCTCGACGTGGTGAAGTCGCTTGACCGGCGCGCCCGGATCGCGGCGTCGGACAAAGGGCTGCACTTCACGGTGAAGTACGCCGGGACCGACGCCCGGAACCGGAAGCAGGACTACGGGACTCACGAGAGCTGGCTGTCGGCGGCGACGTGGCTGACGGTCGGGACGCACGTTGCGGGGAACGACTACGAGGTGCAGTGGTTCACGGGCGAGGAGCGCGGGACGTTCCTGGCGGCGTGGATACTCGGCCGGACGCGGGCGAAGGAGGAAGGGGACGCGGCGGCGTGGGACGCGCCGTTCAGCTGGTACTTCGGGGACGCGTACCCGGCGAACTCCGGCGCCGAGGTCGCGATGGAGAAGCTGGCCGACGGGCGGATCGCGCTCACGCTGAGCTGGCCCGCGCAGCCCGACTCGAAGACGGTCGTCATCGTGGACCCGGCGAAGTCGGCCGTGGTCGAAGTGCGCAGCGTGCAGAACAAGGAGGTCGTGTCGACGACGGAGTTCAGCGGGCTCTTCGAGGCGGGCGGCGCGTGGTGGCCCGCGAAGATCGTGACGAAGGACAAGGCGGGCAAGGAGACGTCCACGACCGCGATCGAGGCGAAGGAGATGGCGAAGGCCGACCTCGAGGCCGCCGTCGCGAAGGTCCTCGAGCGGAAGAAGGATGCGATCCTGCTCGGCAAGGCCCCGGAGAAACTCGAGGACGCCAAGCAGGCGTTCAAGGACGGCAAGGCGACGCTCGAGGACGTCTGGGCGGTCCTCTGCGCCACGGCAGCGCGGCAGAATTGGGAGGATGCCAAGCCGGCGATGGCCGCGGTCGCCGAACGGCTGAAGGGAAAGATGGGGCTCACGCCGATCCGGCTCGCGCTTCTCAGCCAGAGCCGCCAGAACGAGGAACTCAAGGCGCTTCTCAAGGAGTCCGTCGCCGCCCTCGCCGCGACGCCGCGCGACGCCGATTTCGCGGCGAGCTGGCAGATCCTCAACTACTCGGGCTGGCTGAACCAGGGGAACGAGAAGATGGAGCTGCTCACGGCGGTGAAACCCGTCTGCGAGCGGCAGAAGGAGATCTTCGAGCCGCTGCTGGCATGGGACCGCCAGGCCCTCTACGCGCTGCAGAACATGGGGAAGCCTGAGGAATTCGTCGTGGCGCAGAAGGCGCTCGCGCAGAAGTACCCGTTCTACACGGACCTGCAGATCGGTTACGCACAGACGCTGGCGAGCCGCGGCGAGACCGACGCCGCGATGGCGTTCCTCGCGGAGGCCGAGGCGAAGAACGGCCCGTGGCAGGACTACGAACTTGAGCAGTTCCGCTCCACCGGCGGCTGGCTGCTCTTCAATGCGTACCGCCTCGACAGCTTCGTCTCGCACGTCGACGCCTGGGAGCAGGCTCACCCCGGCAAGGTCGCCCAGCAGATGTGGGACATGTACCTCTCGTCGCTGATCATGCTCGACCGCGAGCCGCGCGCGAGCAAGCTGATGGAGGAATGGCTCTCGGCGTATCGCAAGGAAAAGCTCGAGCCCGGCGAGGTCGCCCGCATCACCGCGGCGATCCGGCACGCGATGGGCCAGGGGTACAACCTCTGGAACAACCGGTTCGACGAGCGCATGTCCGCGAAGCTCGCCGAGACGGTTCTGTACTTCGCCGACCACAAGACCGCTTCGTACCTCGCCGGCCAGGTCCTCCAGTACAGCAACTTCCTCGCGACCGACGAGGCGCGCGCCGTCCGCAAGACTCTCTATGAGCGCCTCAAGACGCAGACCGCGACGCTCCCCGCTACGAAGGTCGCCGAGTTCACCGGCTGGCTCAAGCCGTACGGGTTCGTCACCGACGAGGGCGAGGCCGGCTGGCAGAAGATCTTCGACGCCGTGTACGAGCGCTGGCTCGCCGCGACGACGCCGCAGGACAAGCAGTCGCTCTCCCAGGTCATCCTCGGCTACGGCCGCAGCGAACTTCGCCTCCGCTGCCTCCGCAAGACGCTCGAGGACGCCAAGACCCCCGCCGATATCGCCTCGGCCCGCGAGAACCTCTTCAATGCCCTCCTGTCCGAGCCGTGGAAGGCGGAATTCCAGGCCGAGCTGGTGGCGCTCCTGCCGCAGCTCTCCGTCGCCCCGGGCGCGCCCAAGGAAGACGAGCTCGTCCTCGCGATCCGCATCACCGCCCTCAACCTCCTGACGAACTGGATGACCGAGTCCCGCGCCGACGCCACCGTCGCCGCCCTCCCCGGCGTGAACGAAATGCCGCGGCGCAAGGTGAAGGAAGCGCGGGCCGCGGCGCTGAAGGAAGCGCGGACGCAGGCGGTCGCGACGCTGGCCGACCTGGAGAAGCGCGCCGAGTTCGAGGCCCTTCGCCCGTGGATCGGGATCGAACGGGCGTACTACCGGGTGAAGGTCGGCAGCGACCTCCAGGCGGTGGAGACGGAGGTGCGCGCGCTTCTGGCGTCGGTGATGGAAGCGACGGCGAAGAAGAAGATCGAGGACGTGACGATGCGGGAGCGGATCCTGGCGGAGCGGTGCGTGGCCACGCTGGGGTGGCTGGCGGTGAAGCTGGCGGGCGAGCCGGGGGCGCCGGTGGACCCGGCGGTGCTGGCGACGCTCGACGGCGCGATCGCGGCGAACAGCGAGCTCCTGGAGTGGCGGGCGGCGAAGTTCGACCTGCTCACCGCGCTGGACCGGGGCGACGCGCTCGAGGGGGCGCTCAAGGAGTGGTACGGCGAGAAGCGCGAGTTCGCGAAGCTCCGCTGGGGGAAGGACCTGGCGACGGTGCAGGCCGAACGCGGCCGGGTGAAGGACGCCGCGGCGGTGTATGAGGAGCTCCGCGCGCTGGGCGAGCTCAGCCCGGAGGACCTCAAGCGGCTCTCCGACTGGTACATCGTCCTCGACGCGAAAGACAAGTCCCGCGAGACGCGCATCCTGTCGTGGGAAGCGCGCAACGAATGGGAGACGTACAACTGGCTCCAGTCGCAGGTCTACCGCTACCAGCGGTCCGGCGACGACGTGCCGTCGGAGATGGACGCGGAGGTCCCGATCGCGTTCGTCGCCCTGTTCCGCAAGGCGCAGAACCCGGCCAACTACGCGTGGACCATCCAGCAGTTCTACGGCGCCACGCGCGATTTCCGCCTGCTCGAGTGCATCCCCGAGGCGGTGATCGGCCAGTCGTCACAGCAGATCTACCCGTTCCTCGACGCGCTCCGGTCCGTCACCGGGACGATGCAGGAGGAAGCGACGCTGGACCGGCTGACGAAGCACCTGCAGGCGCAGTACGGCAAGTCGAACCACGACGTGAACCGCCGCGCGCTGCGGCTGCTCGAGTTCATGGTCGAGCATCGCGCCGCCGAGCAATCCAATGGCGCCGGCCCGCACGCCGACGCGGCGCTCGCCGCCCTCAAGGAGGCGTTCAAGCTCTCCTGGGCCGACGGCGAACCGCAGATGATGGCCGCGTTCCTCGCCAACCAGGGCGGCCTCAAGCCCGCTTCGCTCGCCGACGAGCAGCTCCGACAGCTCGGCGTCCTCTACGGCGGCGCCAAGCCGGGCACCGAGGTCCGCTTCGCCATCGGCGGCTCCTTCGCGACCGCACAGTGGGCGAACGGCCGGCGCCAGGAAGCGCTGGTGACGCTGGGCGGAGCGCTCGCGGAAGTCCGCGCCGCGAACAACGGCCAGCTTCCCCCGAGCGCCAATTCCCCGCTTGCCACGTACGCGTCGTGGCACCAGTCGGTCGGCGACTACCGCGCCGCCGAGAAGGTCTGGCTGGACGAGCTCGCGCTCAAGCAGAACGACCAGCAGGAGCAGTGGATGAAGGAAATGCTCTTCAACCTCTACCACGCCGCGCTGTCGCAGAAGGCGGAGGTTTCGCTCGGCAAGGGGCGCGAGCTGTACGCCGCGGTGTTCAAGAAACTGGTCGAAGAGATGCAGGCCAACTCGAACGAGAACCACCTGTCGAACCTCGTCGGCACGCTCGGGACCATCTGGCTCACCTGCCACCGCGACCTGCACTTCAAGGCGATCGGCGACGACGTCACCCGGTTCGCCTACGAGCTCCTCCCGCCGATGCTCGCGCAGTACAACGGGCGCAATTCCGGCAACGCCATCAACACCGTCGCCGATCGCCTCCGCGAGATCGTCTCCCCTGTCAGCGCCCTCGAGTTCCTCGTGATCCGCGCGGAAACCGAGCCGGGCTGGCTGCGGCTCCAGTACCAGGGGTTCTGGAACCAGCACGGCCACCTCGTCTCGCGGTGCCGCGCCGAAGCGGGCGCGCTTCCCGCAGAACTATCGAAGCGGCTGCTGGCCCTGGTCCTTCGCGAGCTTCGAGAGGACATGCGGTCGATGTCCGCCCGCAACCGGAGCATGTACTCCGTCGGCTCGAGCGAGTTCTGGGCCGAGAAGAAGGACGACTTCGCGAAGGCCGCGCACGAGGTCCTCGCCCAGTACGAGCGCTCCGAGTCCCGCGTCACCTACATCGCCCAGTACCTCTATCACGATCTCCGCCTCTACAGCGACGCCATCGACGCGCTCTTCGCCGCCCACCGCCTCAAGATCCTCGGCCTCGACGGCCGCTGCCTCCTTTGCACGTACCTCCACGAGCAGAACCGCCACGCCGAGTCGATCCCCCTCCTCGTCCCGATGATCGAGCAGGCCCCCGACCAGCTCGCCTACCGCGTCCTGCTGATGGTCGCGTACTTCAAGACCGGCAACGAGCCGAAGCTCCTCGAGACGCTCGCCCAGGCCGACGCCCACTTCCATAAGGACGGCCGCTGGAACGAAGGCGCCGCTGCCACCCTCGGCAACGCCTGCGTCCAGACGAAGCTCTTCAAGCAGTGCATCGCCTACTACGACGAGGCCATCGCCCTTCACGTCAAGTCCGCCCCGAACCGCGGCGTCGGCGACGGCACGCTCAGCCAGTACTACCGGTTCGAGGCCAACGCCTGGAGCGGCCTCGGCAACACCGACAAGGCCGTCGACGCTTCCGCCGGCGCGATCGTGAGCTGGGGACGCCACATCGACGGCCGGAGGGACGAGCTCAACGTGCTGGTGCAGATCCTGCGGGAAGCGAAGGACCTGGACGCCTACGTGAAGCGCCTCGACGCCGAGGTGAAGGAGTCGGGGCTCGAGAACCCGGTGATCCGCAAGGCGATCGGCCAGGTGTACTTCGAGAAGAGCCAGTGGGAGATGGCCGCGACGCAGCTCCAGGCCGCCGTCGAGGTGCAGCCCAACGACGTGGACACGCACCGCATGCTGGTCGACGCGTGGGACAGGATGGGCGCGCACGACCGGGCCACGGCGCAGCTTCTCGAGTCGGCCAAGCTCACCGGCCACAGCGTCGAGCTCTACAAGGACCTCGGGAAGCGCTGGCTGGAGATGAAGCAGCCGGAGAACGCCGAGCGCGCCTTCACGAACCTCGTCGAGATGATGCCGCAGGAGTCGGAGTCGCACCAGGCGCTCGCCGCCGTCCGCCGCGAGCAGAGCCGCTGGGCCGAGGAAGCTCTTCAATGGAGGCACGTGATCCGCATCCGCACCCGCGAGCCGGGCGGTTACCTCGGCCTGGCGCAGGCGCTCATTTCCGGTGGCGAGAAGGAAGAAGCGCGCGCGGTGCTGGAGAAGGCCGTCGCGACCGACTGGCCCGCACGGTTCGACAACGAGCGCAACAAAGCGCGGGAGATGCTGCAGCAGCTCGGGAAGTAGACCGGGGAGTCCGGAGGTGCCCGGGAGGACCGCTCCCGGGCACGCGCCGGGGGTACGACTCCGGTCTGCCGCCTACGTCCAAGCTCCCTTTCATGGGAGAACCCGGGTATAGTTTACCCCCCCCGTCGTGGCGATGCGTTTCCGGCGCAGGTTTCGACCTGCGGGATCGCCGGCCGGGGAAGGCAACGATCAAGGGGGGACTGGGCGGGTGGGTTCGCACACTGGATTGTCCAGCGGGGCCGGACCGCGTGCTGTACTGCACGGCGGCCGCTCCATGGCCGACGAGCTGCGACATATCTCCCGGGCATTTCACATCGACGGCGAAAGGTCCGCGATCGTCCCCGCCGTCCCCATGGAATGCCTGGGGGATGCCCAATTCCGTGCGGACCACGGGTTGAAGTACGCCTATGTCGCAGGAGCGATGGCGAACGGGATCGCCTCGGTTGAGCTTGTGGAAGCCCTGAGCCGCGCGGGGATGCTCGCGTTTTTCGGTTCGGCCGGGCTGGACCCCGGCCGCGTGGAATCCGCCATCGACCGCCTGCAGCGCAGCCTGGGGACGCAGCCGTGGGGCGTGAACCTCATCCACAGCCCGAACGAACCGGAACTCGAGAACGCGATCGTCGACCTGCTGATCCGGCGCAAGGTCCATCTCGTGGAGGCCTCCGCCTACCTGGACCTGACCCTTCCCGTCGTCCGCTACCGCGTGCATGGCATCCGTCGATCGGCGGACGGCGCGATCGTGGCGCCCCATCGCATCGTGGCAAAAGTCTCGCGCGTGGAAGTCGCCTCGAAGTTTCTCGCCCCGCCGCCGGAGAAATTCCTCCGCACCCTTGTCGAGTCCGGCGCGATCACCGCGGAGCAGGCTGAACTCGCCGCGCAGATCCCGATGGCCCAGGACCTGACCGCCGAGGCCGACTCCGCCGGCCATACGGACAACCGGCCCGCGCTCGCCCTCCTCCCGGCCCTCCTCTCCCTGCGCGACCGGCAGCAGAAACAGCACGGGTTTGCCCAGCGACTGCGCGTCGGCGTCGGAGGCGGAATCGCCACGCCCGCGGCAGCCCTCGCCGCCTTCAGCATGGGCGCCGCCTACATCGTCACCGGCTCCATCAACCAGGCCTGCGTGGAGTCGGGCTCGTCGGACCTCGTGCGGAAAATGCTCGCAGAAGCGCAGCAGGCCGACTGCGCGATGGCGCCGGCAGCGGATATGTTCGAGATGGGCGTCCGCGTCCAGGTGCTCAAACGAGGGACGATGTTCGCGATGCGGGCATCGAAACTCTACGAGCTCTACCGGCAATACCCGAGCCTGGAAGCGCTTCCCGACAGCGAGCGCGTGGCCCTGGAGAAAAATTATTTCCGCGCGCCGATCGGGGAGATCTGGAACCAGACGCGGGGGTATTTCCAGGCGAGGGACGTCGCGCAGCTCCAGCGGGCGGAACGCGATCCCCGGCACCGGATGGCGCTCGTGTTCCGGTGGTACCTGGGGCAGTCGTCCCGCTGGGCCAACGCGGGCGACCCGACGCGGCAGATGGACTACCAGGTCTGGTGCGGCCCGGCGATGGGGGCCTTCAACGAATGGACGAAGGGGAGCCACCTCGAGCGCGTGGAAAACCGGCGCGTTGCGGATGTCGCGCTGAATATCCTGTACGGGGCATCGGTGCTGATGAGGGCGCTGATCGCCCGCCTGCAGGGCGTGGAAGTGTCGGCGGAGATGCAGGCGCAGGAGCCGCTGGCGGTCGCAGAAATCGAGCGCTTGGGCGCACGGGAGCAGGATTGAAGCAGCGGAAACAGAGCCATGTCCCGGGGCGGGCAAAAAGGCCCGCTCCAACGGAACACGAGGATCAACGCTTGAACGCAGACGAATCACACCCCGTCGTGCCCCTGGCGATCGTGGGCATGGGGTGCCTGTTCCCCAGGTCGGCCGGGGTCGAGGCTTACTGGGGCAGCATTCGCAACTCGGTGGACGCGATTTCGGACATCCCCCCGACGCACTGGCGGCCCGAGGACTATTTCAACGCGGACCAGAAAAAGGCGGACCACACGTACGCGAAGCGGGGCGGTTTCATCCCCGCCGTCCATTTCAACCCTCTCGAATTCGGGATCACCCCGAACAGCCTCGAAGCGACCGACACGTCCCAGTTGCTGGGCCTCTGGGCCGCCTCGCAGGCGCTGAAGGACGCCGGCTTCGACGCGAAGAAGCACGACAAGGACCGGGTGAGCGTGATCGTCGGCGTGACCGGCACGCTGGAGCTGGTGATCCCGCTCGGCGCGCGCCTGGGACATCCGAAGTGGCGGAAGGCGATGAAGGACGCCGGGATCCCCGACTCGCAGGCGGACGACGCCGTGCAGCGCATCGCCGACAGCTACGTGGGCTGGCAGGAAAATTCGTTCCCCGGGCTTCTCGGGAACGTCGTCGCGGGGCGCATCGCGAATCGCTTCGACCTCGGCGGCACCAACTGCGCCGTCGATGCGGCATGCGCCAGTTCCCTCAGCGCGATCCACCTCGCGGGGCTGGAACTGGCCGAGCGGCGCGCGGACATGGTCGTCACCGGCGGCGTCGACACCTTCAACGACATCTTCATGTACATGTGCTTCTCGAAGACGCCGGCGCTCTCCCCTACCGGCTCTGCCCGCCCGTTCGACCGCGAGGGCGACGGCACGATCCTGGGCGAAGGGTTGGGGATGCTGGTGCTGAAGCGTCTCGACGACGCCCGGCGCGACGGCGATCGCATTTACGCCGTCATCAAGTCGATCGGCTCGTCGAGCGACGGGAAGGGGAACGCGATCTACGCGCCCAAGCGGGAAGGGCAGGTCCGCGCGCTGAAGAACGCTTACCGGCTGGCGAACGTCACGCCGGACACCATCGAGCTGATCGAGGCCCATGGGACGGGGACGAAAGTCGGCGACGCGACGGAGCTGGCGGCGCTGACCGACGTTTTCCGCGAGGCCCGTCCGGACGGGACGTGGTGCGCCCTGGGGTCGGTCAAGTCGCAGATCGGCCACACGAAGGCCGCGGCGGGCGTGGCCGGGCTGATGAAAGCCGCGCTGGCGCTCCATTTCAAGACGCTCCCGCCGACGATCAAGATCGAACACCCCCTGGACGGCCTCCTGCCGGGGAAGTCCCCGTTCTATGCCTGCACGGTGAAACGGCCGTGGCTGCCTCGTGCGGGACATCCTCGCAGGGCGGGCCTGAGCGCGTTCGGCTTCGGCGGAAGCAATTTCCACTGCGTGCTGGAAGAGGCGGGCTCTGGGAAGAGCGCGCCGGACTGGGACGGCGACGTGCAGGTCGCGGCGTTCTCCGCGCCGGACGCAGCACGACTGAAAGCGCAGATCGGCGCTTTCCCGGCCGGGGGAACCTGGGGCGACATCCGGGTTGCCGCGCAGGCGTCACGCGCGGCCTTCCAGGCAAGCCACGCCGCACGGCTCCTGGTCGTGCTTCAGCGGGATGCCGGAGCAGCGGCCACGATCGAGCAGGCGCGGCGCAGGCTGGACGAGAATTCGTCCACCGCATGGACCCTTCCCGACGGGACCGCGTTCGGGACCGGAACCGCCCGGAGCCGACTGGGCGTCCTCTTCCCCGGACAGGGCTCGCAGTACGTAGGAATGCTGCGCGACCTGGCGTGCCAGTTCCCGGAGATGCTCGAAGAGCTGGCCGGGGCGAACGCCGCGTTCGCCGAAGGTCGGACTCTTCCGCCCGGAGACCTCCTGAGCGACCGGATCTACCCGTATCCGGCGTTCACGGCCGGCGACCGCGACCTGCAGGACGGACGCCTGCGCGAGACGGACACGGCGCAGCCGGCGCTGGGCGCCGTGTGCCTCGGGGCCTGGCGCGTGCTGGAACGTTTCGGGGTGAAAGCGGATGCGGCTGCGGGTCACAGCTACGGCGAGCTGCCGGCGCTGTGTGCCGCGGGATCCATCACGCCGGAGGCCCTTCACACGCTGTCGCGCGCGCGCGGGGACGTGATGGCGGCGGCGGGCCGGCATGGCGATGCGGGGACGATGCTGGCGGTGCAGGCGCCACTGGAGACGGTTGAAGCGCTGATCCGGGACGAGAAGCTGGATGTCGTCCTCGCGAACCGCAACGCGCCGAACCAGGCGGTGTTGTCGGGATCGAGCGCAGCGATCGAGAAAGCCGTGGGGGTATTCAAGAAGCGCGGCGTCACGAGCAAGCCGCTGAACGTCGCCGCGGCGTTCCACAGCCCGCTGGTCGCGGGTGCGCAGAGGCCGCTGGCGGAACTGCTGGAGACGGTCACATTCAGCGCTTCGCGCATGCCGGTCTTCAGCAACCTGACGGGGCAGGCGTACCCTGGATTGCCGGGCGAGAGCCGGACGCTGCTGGCGAGGCAGCTTTCTTCGCCGGTCCAGTTTGTCAGCGCGATCGAGGGCATGTACGCGCTGGGAGTCCGGACGTTCCTCGAAGCCGGTCCCGGGGCGAAGCTGTGCGGGCTGGTGCGTGCGATCCTGGGTGAACGGCCGCACGTGGCGCTGGCGATCGATGCGTCGTCGGGCCAGCGCCCCGGCGTGGCGGACCTGGCGCGCGTCCTGGCGCAGCTGGGAGCTTTGGGACAGGAGGTGAATCTCGCCGCGTGGGACGAGCGATTCGACCCGGCGAGCCTGGCCGCGAACACGGAAAAGCCGGGATTGACAGTGCCCCTGAGCGGCGCAAACTATGTGAAACCCAAGGCCGCGCGTCCGCCGATGGTGATCGCCGCGCCGGCCGAGCCTCCGGCGACGCCGGCGCCCACCCCGATGGCGGCGCCGAAACCTGTCTCCGCATCCACGAACACACCGAGAGCGACACCGATGCAGACCCCCCTTTCCGTGCCCGGCTCAGCTCCCGCCCGGAACGCCGGTGCACAGGGGCAGGCCTGGAACGCGACCCAGGCCCACCTGGCCGCGCTGCTGGCGATCCAGGAACAGACGGCGCAGCTTCACCGGCAGTTCCTCGAGGGCCAGGCGCACGCGTTGAGGCTCTACGAGACCCTGCTCGAGCAGGGCGCCGGCGCCAGCCCGGTGCGGATCCCGGAAGCGGCGCGTCCGCCCCTTCCCGCCGTGGCGCTTCCGGTTCCTCCCCCGCTGCCGGTCCCTCCCCCGCCGCCCCCGGCGGTTCCCGCGCCGGCGCCGGCAATCGCCGCGGCGCCCCCCGCGGCCACGACGCCGCGCGCCACCGAAGCGGTCCTGCTGGCGATCGTCTCCGAGACGACCGGCTACCCCGCCGAACTGCTCAACCTGGACATGGAACTCGACGCGGACCTCGGCATCGACTCCATCAAGCGCGTCGAGATCCTCTCCATCCTCCAGGAGCGCATGCCGGAAGCGCCGTCGGTCCAGCTGGACCAGATGGGTTCCCTGCGCACGCTGCGGCAGGTCTGCGAGTTCATCTCGAACGGTTCCGGATCCGCCCACGCGGAACCGGCCGCCGCCTCCACCGCCGCCGCGGACGAAATCGAGAAAACCCTGCTCCGCGTCGTCGCGGAAAGCACCGGTTATCCCGCCGAAATGCTCAACGTTGACATGGAACTCGATTCCGACCTCGGCATCGATTCGATCAAGCGCGTCGAGATCTTCTCCGTGCTGGGCCAGAAACTGCCGCATCTGCCGGAAGCGAAGCTGGAAGACCTCGGCTCGATGCGGACGCTTCGGCAGGTGATCGTGCACCTTGCCGGCGCGGCGCCGGCGGCGGTTCCGCCGGCAGCCCCGCCTCCCCGGCCGGCCCAACCGGTCGAAACAGCCCCTTCCGCGGCCACGACAAATACGACGGCGGGGCCGCTGGAGCGACTGGTGCTGGCGACGGAGGGACTGGAGGGAGAGCGCGCCGCGGTCCGCCTGGCGGACGGCGAAATCTGGATCACGGACGACGGCTCTTCCCTGGCGCAGAAGCTTGCCGCGCGCCTGTCCAGGCGGCAGAAGACGCGGGTGATCGGGATTGACGCGGCGAAGGAGCTGGACGGCGTGCCACTGAGCGGGCTTGTGATCCTGTCGCCTGAAGCGGGCGCGGACGATTCGTTCCTCGGGCGAGCGTTCTCGCTGCTGCAGCGCGCGAGCGGGTCGCTGAAGAGGGCGGGACAGCACGGTGGCGCGGTGCTGGCGACGCTGGCTCGGATCGACGGCGCGTTCGGCATGGCCGGCAATGGCGTGAATGACCCCGTGTCGGGCGGCCTGACCGGGCTGGCGAAAACCGCCGCCATCGAGTGGCCCCAGGTCCAGGTGAAGGCGATCGACCTTTCCGGCGAATTCCGCGACCTCGACGCGGCTGCCGACGCCATCGCCGAGGAGATCCTCACGGCGGGACCGGTGGAAGTCGGCATCTCGCCGGAGGGGCGCTCCGGGTTGAAGCTGGTCCCGGCGCCGCTCCAGGGGCATGGCGCCGGCTCGCTTCCCTTTGCGCCCGGCGACGCCATCGTCGTTTCCGGCGGCGCGCGCGGCGTGACGGCCGCGGCCTGCCTCGCGCTGGCGAAGGCCTTCAGGCCCACCCTGATACTCCTGGGCCGCAGCGCCCTGCCGCAGGCGGAGCCGGACTGGCTGGCGGGCATGCCGCGCGAGAAGGACATAAAGCAGGCGCTGCTGGCGCGCGCCAACGGGTCCGCAAACCCGAAGAAAATCGAAGAAGAACTTCGCGGCGCGCTGGCAAATCGTGAGCTGCTCCGGAACCTGGCGGCGCTCGAGGCAGCGGGGGCGCGAGTCTTCTATCGCAGCGTGGACGTGCGCGACGGCGCCGCCGTGAGCGCCGTCCTGGCGAAGCTGCGCGAAACGACCGGGCCCATCAAGGGCCTCGTCCACGGCGCCGGCGTCCTTGCGGACCGGCTGATCGAGGACAAGACGCTGGAGCAGTTCGAGCGCGTCTACAGCACGAAGGTGGGCGGGTTGCGGGCGCTGCTGGAAGCGATGCGCGGGGATCCGCTGAAGGCCATCGTCGTGTTCTCCTCTTCGACCGGTCGGTACGGCCGCCGGGGACAGGCGGACTACGCCGTCGCGAACGAGGTGCTCAACAAGCTGGCGCAGCAGCAGTCGCGCCAGCGCCCCGGCTGCCGCGTCGTGGCGCTGAATTGGGGCCCGTGGGACGGCGGGATGGTGACCCCGGCGCTTCGGAAGGTCTTCGAAAAGGAAAATGTCGGCCTGATCGGGCTCGAGGCCGGCGCGAACCACCTCGTGAACGAAATCTGCGGGAACGGGAAGCGGCCGGTGGAGGTCGTGGTGCTGGGCGCGGGCTCCGGCGAAATCGCTTCCCCGCCCGTCGAGCCCCCGGGCGGGCCGGTCGCGATGAGCGTCGCCTTCGAGCGCGACGTCGATCTCGAACGCTACCCGTTCCTCGCGTCGCACGTCATCGACGGGCGCCCCGTGCTGCCGATGGCGATGATGATGGAGTTCCTGGCCCAGGCCGCGCTGCACACCCAGCCGGGATTCGTGTTCCAGGGCGTCGACGACCTGCGCGTGCTGAAGGGCGTGCTCTTCGGCAACAGGCCTTTGCGCCTGCGCGTGCTCGCGGGCAAGGCGCAGAAGATCGATGGTTTCCACATCGTGCCGACGGAACTGAGAAGCGACGCGAACGGCGGCGACACGCTCCACGCACGGGCCTCCATCGTCCTCGCCCACCGGCTCCAGGCAGGCAGGCGCGCCCTTTCCGAACCCGAAATCCACCCCTACGCGCCGGGGCTGAAGGAAATCTACGGCGAGATCCTCTTCCACGGCCCCAAGCTGCACGGCATCGAGCGGGTCGAAAGCTGCGGGCCGGAGGGCATCATCGTGCGGGCCCTGTGCGCCCCGCCGCCGACGGAGTGGCTCTCGGAACCGCTTCGCGCGACATGGATCGCCGACCCGATGGCGCTGGACGCGGCGTTCCAGGCGATGATCCTCTGGACGACGGCGCAGAAAGAAGCGCCGTCGCTTCCGACGCGCGCCGGGTGCTATCGCCAGTTCCGTCGCGTTTTCCCCCCCGACGGGGTGCGGGTGATCATCTGCGTCACGGAACTTGCCGGGAAGCTGGTCCGGGCGGACATGGAGTTCCTCTCGATGAGCGGCGAGCTCGTGGCCTCCCTCACCGGTTACGAGTGCGTCATCGACCCGTCGCTGAAGACGACCTTCCGCCGCGGGCTGGTCGAGGCATAGCGGCGATGCCGGATCGGCGTGTTGCCATTGTCGGCATGGGCGCCGTGTTGCCCACCGGGCCGGGCCAGCCGCGCGATCCCGGGACCATCGCGCACGGCGACGCCGCGCTTCAGTCGTTCTGGCAGATGGTGGAGTCGGGAAGCGACGCCATGCGGGACGTCCCGCCGCAGCGATGGAGCGCTTCCCCGGACCGGGTCTACCAGCCCGGCGCGCCGGCCGCGGACAAGGTCTACTCTGTGCGCGGGTGTTTCCTGGACCCCGGGATAGAGGCCGCGAGGGAATCGTTCGGGATCGATGAAGGACTGCTGGGGCGGCTCGACCCGCTGTATCGCGTGGCGCTCCTGGCGGGGCACCGGGCGTTCGCGGACGCCCGGGTCGGCGCTTCGGCGCGCGCGAGGACGGGGGTCATCCTGGGAAGCATCGCGCTTCCGACGGACGCCACGAATGCGATGGCGCGGGAGGTGCTCGGTGGCGCGGGGGCGCCGCCGTCGGGGATGGACCCGCTGAACCGCCGCGTGACGGGCTTGCCTGCGGGGCTGCTGGCGGCGTCGCTGAAGCTGGGCGGGGGGTCGATGACGCTGGATGCTGCCTGCGCGTCGTCGCTGTACGCGCTGAAGCTGGCGTGCGACGAGCTGGTGGCGGGGCGCGCGGACGCGATGCTGGCGGGCGGGGTGTCGCGGCCGGACTGCCTCTACACGCAGATGGGATTTTCGCAGCTGCGAGCCCTGTCGCCGGACGGAATCTGCGCGCCCTTCTCGTCGCGCGCGAACGGGCTGGTCGTCGGCGAGGGCGCGGGGGTGTTCGTGCTGAAGCGGCTGGCCGACGCGCAGCGCGACGGCGACCGGATTCACGGCGTGATCTGCGGGTTCGGGTTGTCGAACGACGTGGGCGGCAGGCTGCTGGCGCCCGACAGCGAAGGTCAGTTGCGCGCGATGAGGGACGCCTATGCCGGCGCGGGCTGGGACCCGGCCGACGTGGACCTGGTCGAGTGCCACGGGACCGGGACGCCGACGGGCGACGCGGTGGAGATCGAGAGCCTGCAGGCCCTGTGGAAGGACGCGGCGCCCCGCGCCGAGCCGTGCGTGATCGGGTCGGTGAAATCGAACATCGGGCACCTGCTGACGGGGGCGGGAGCCGCCGGGCTCACAAAGGTGCTCCTGGCGTTCAGGAACGGGACGCTCCCGCCGACGGCGCATTTCGAACAGCCCCCGGGCAAGCCGGCCCCGTTCAGGGTGCTGGGAAGCGCGGCCGCGTGGCCGGGGCGCGCGGACGGGCGGCCCCGCCGCGCCGCGGTCAGCGCGTTCGGGTTCGGCGGCATCAACGCGCATCTCCTGCTCGAAGAGCCGCCGCCGGAAAAATCCCGTGCGGTCGCCTCGCCGGCCACCCTCGCGGGTGACGCCCGGGAGCGCGGACCGGTGGCCATCGTGGGCCTGGCGGCGCGCATCGGCTCCTGGTCGACGCTCGGCGCCTTCAAGGAACGGGTTTTCGGCGGCGACGCGCGGACTCGGCCCGCCCCGCACCCGGCGTGGCGGGACCTGGAGCGCTCCGCTCCGTTCCGCGAGCGGGGACTGAAAGCCGAGGACGCGCACGGGCACTTCATCCCGGAACTGCGCGTGGACCCCGCGCGCTTCCGCATTCCACCCCGGGAAATGCAGGAGATGCTCCCCCAGCAGATCCTCATGCTCCAGGCCGCCGCCGACGCCCTCCAGGACGCGAACATCCCCGGCAATCTCGGGCCGCGCGCAGGAATCTTCGTCGGGCTCGGGCTGGACCTGAACACCACGAACTTCCAGTTCCGGTGGAACGCGGCGGCCGCCGACAGCTCTTCCCACGGCCCGGCGTTGAATGCGAACCGCACCATGGGAGCGCTCGGCGGACTCGTGGCCAGCCGGCTCGCGCGGGAATTCCGCTGCGGCGGGCCGAGCTTCACGTTGTCGAGCGAAGAGAGCTCGGGCGTGCGGGCCCTGGAAATGGCGGTGCGGGCCCTCCAGTGCGGCGAACTGGACCGCGCGCTCGTCGGCGCGGTCGACCTGTGCGGCGACCCGCGAAGCATCCTGGCCCTTCGCGACGAGGGACGCCTCGACGCCGCGCGCCCGCCGGCGGACGGGGCGGTGGCGGTGGTGGTGAAGCGCCTCGAGGACGCGGAGCGGGACGGGGACCGCGTGTATGCGGTGATCCGCGGCGTCGGATGCGCGAGCGGCGTCCAGGCCGGGAGCGCTTCCCCGGGAGGCGGGGTTGTCCCGGCGGTCACGCAGGAAGCCTGCGCGGAGGCGCTGCGACGTGCCTGCGCGGACTCAGGGGTGGACGCGGCGAGCCTCGGGTACGTGGAGACGAGCGGCTCGGCGCTCGCGCGCGAGGCGGCGCTGGAGGGGGCGGGACTGGCGGAGGGCTGCGGGGCGGGCGCGGGGAAGCCGTGCGCACTGGGGACGGTGGCCGCGGAAGCGGGCTACCTGGGAGCGGCGGCGGGGCTCGCCGGCGTCGTGAAGACGGCGCTGTGCCTGTACCAGGAGATCCTGCCGGCGGGCGGCGGAACCGGATTGCAGGTGCGCGCCGATCGCGCCTTCTTCGAGCCGAAGACGGCGCAGTACTGGCTGCAGGACCGTGCGGACGGACCCCGCCGGGCGGGCGTGAACGCGATCGGCGCGGATGGGAATGCCGTCCACGTGATCCTGGAGGCGAGGGCGGGGGCGGAGACGGCGCAGGTGGCGCGGGAGCGGCGGCAGCCGCTGGGTCCGCGCCAGGAGGCGATCTTCGTGCTGCGCGAGGCGGCGGCGCTCGAGCGCCTGGCGGCACTTCGCGCCCGGTTCGAGGGGAACTCGGTGGAAGGGCTGGCGCGGGAATGGCATGCGGCGTCGGCGGGCCCGCGGGGACCTGCGATGGTGCTGCTGGCGCGCGGGTTGGAGGACCTCGACGAACAGATCGGGCATGCGCGGCGGATGCAGGACGGCACGGCGAGCGCCGCGCAGGCGCGGCAGGCGGGCGTTTTCCCGGCCATGACCGGGCTGGGCCGCGACCCGAAGGTGGCCTTCGTGTACCCGGGATCCGGCAATCACTTCGTGGGGATGGGGCGCGACCTTTCAACGCAGTTCCCGGAAGTCCTGAGGCGGCAGGACCGCGAGAACGCCCTCCTGCGCAGCCAGCTGGTCGGGGACTACTTC
This sequence comes from uncultured Planctomycetia bacterium, assembly GCA_964590435.1. Lineage (GTDB taxonomy): Bacteria > Planctomycetota > MHYJ01 > WSZJ01 > WSZJ01 > WSZJ01. Next base: position 66,806 of record CAZPWT010000049.1, on the reverse strand, counting down.
TGGAACGGGGACGCCCTGCCCGGACAGCGGCCGGATGGAAACGCATTCCTGTTCGGGCAGGTCGCTCTCGGGGCGCTGATGAGCGACGTCGTGCTCGGATTCGGAGTGCGGCCGGGCATGGTGCTGGGGTACAGCCTCGGCGAGTCGGCCAGTTTCTTCGGGATGCGGGCCTGGACCGACCGCGACGGGATGTACCGGCGCATGCGCGCATCGCCGCTGTTCACGCGCGAACTCGGCGGAACCTGCAACGCGGCGCGGCGGACCTGGAATCTCCGCGCCGGCGAAGCGTTCGAGTGGACCGTGGGCGTTCTGCCGCTTCCCGCGGCCAGGGTGCAGGAAGCGCTTCAGGGGCACGATCGGGTCCGCCTGCTGATCGTGAACACGCCGGGCGAATGCGTCATCGGCGGGGACGCGCCCGCGGTCGCGGGGTTCGTGAAAAAGCTGGGCGTGGCCTTCCACGCGCTCGGCGGGGTGACGATCGCGCATTGCGACATCGTCCGGGCGGTGGAGAAGGAGTATCGGGACCTGCACGTCCTGCCGACCCGGGCGCCCGCCGGCGTTCGCTTCTACAGCGGCGCCACCGGCCGGGAGTACGCGCTGGACGAGGGATCGGCGGCGGATGCGGTGCTGGGGCAGGCGCTGCACGGCATCGACTTCCCGCGCCTGGTGGAGCGGGCGTACGCGGACGGGGCGCGCATCTTCGTCGAGCTCGGGCCCGGCGGGTCGTGCTCGCGCATGATCGGGAAGATCCTCGACGGAAGGCCCCACGTGGCGCGGCCGTGCTGCGTCGCGGGGCAGGAAGGGATGTCGACGATGCTGCGCCTCCTCGCGTCGCTCGTCGCGGCGGGCGTGGATGTGGACCTGGACGCGCTCTATGGAGGCGAGCGCGGACCGGATGCCCGCGGATCCGCACCGGGCCCGGGCGAGGTTGTCGTGCAGACGGGCGGTCCGGAGTTCGAACCCCGGCCGCCGGCGACCGCCCCGCCGCCCCGGACGGCCGCCGCCGCTTCCCCGCCGGCAAACGACGCCGTCCTCGCGTTCGCCGCGGTCCAGCGGGAGCAGTTGCGGGCGCACGAAGCGTACCTGTCCTTCTCGAACGCGATGACGGAGAGCGTGGCCCGCGTGCTGGCATTCCAGGACCGGGTGGGTCGCCCCGCGGCCCAGGCAGGGACCGTCGCGGCGCCCGTCTTCCTGGACCGCTCCCAGTGCCTCGCCTTCGCCATCGGGAAGATCGGCGACGTGCTGGGGCCGGAGTTCGCGCCCGTCGACGCCCACCCGACCCGCGTGCGATTGCCGGACGAACCCCTCATGCTCGTGGACCGGATCCTCAGCGTCGAAGGCGAACCCCGGTCCATGTCCAGCGGGCGCGTCGTCACCGAACACGACATCCTGCCGGGCGCCTGGTACCTCGACGCCGGCCGCATCCCGACCTGCATCGCGGTCGAGGCCGGACAGGCCGATCTGTTCCTCTCCGGCTACCTCGGCATCGACTTCGTCACCGGCGGCGCATCCACTTACCGGCTGCTCGACGCCGTCATCACCTTCCACCGCTCCCTGCCGGGACCCGGCGAAACCATCCACTACGACATCCGCATCAACCAGTTCTTCCGCCAGGGCAATACATGGCTCTTCCGCTTCCAGTTCGAAGGAACCGTCAACGGCGAACGCCTGCTGAGCATGCGTGACGGCTGCGCCGGGTTCTTCTCCCGGGCGGAACTGGAAGCGGGCAAGGGAATCGTCCGCACCGCGCTGGACCGGAGGCGGCAGCCGGGGAAGCGGCCGGCGGACTGGACGCCGCTGGTGCCGATGGTCCGCGAGTCGTACGACGACGCGCAACTGGAGGCGCTGCGCGCGGGCGACCTGCCCGGCTGCTTCGGCGAATCCTTCGCCCGCCTGCCTCTCCGGAACCCGCTTACGCTGCCGGGCGCGCAGGACGCGAGGATGAAGCTCGTTCACCGGATCCTGGAGCTCGACCCGGAAGGGGGACGCTTCGGGATCGGTCTCATCCGCGGCGAAGCGGACATTCATCCGAAGGACTGGTTCCTGACGTGCCATTTCGTCGACGACCGCGTGATGCCGGGAACACTGATGTACGAGTGCTGCCTTCACACGCTGCGGGTGTTCCTGTTGCGGATGGGATGGGTGGCGGAACAGGATGAAGCGGCGTGCGAGCCGGTCCCGGGCGTGTCGAGCCAGCTGAAGTGCCGCGGGCAGGTGCTCGAGACGACCCGAAAGGTGACGTACGAGATCACGATCAAGGAACTGGACTACCGGCCGGACGCGACCGTGATCGCCGATGCGCTGATGTACGCGGACGGCCACCCGATCGTCGAGATGAGCAACATGTCGCTTCGGATCAGCGGGCTGACGCTGGAGAAGCTGAAGGCGACGTGGAAGGGCCGCGGGGCGTCACCGGAAGGCCCCGCGTCCGGCCGGAAGCCGGCGATCTACGACCGTGCGTCGATTTTGGCGTATTCGAACGGGAAGCCGTCGGAGGCGTTCGGGGAGCCGTACCGGGTGTTCGACAGCGAGCGGGTGCTGGCCCGGCTGCCCGGGCCGCCGTACCTGTGCATGGACCGGGTGACGGCGATCCAGGGGAACCCGTGGCAGATGGTGGCGGGGACGCAGGTGGAGGCCCAGTACGACGTCCCGCCGGACGCGTGGTACTTCGCGGCGGAGTCGCAGCCGACGATGCCCTTCGCGATCCTGCTCGAGACGGCGCTGCAGCCGTGCGGCTGGCTGGCGGCGTACGTGGGCTCGGCGCTGACCAGCCGGACCGACCTCTCTTTCCGCAACCTGGGCGGAAAAGCGACGCAGATGCGCGCGGTTTCGCCGCAGTCCGGGACGCTGACGACGCGCGTGACGCTGACGAAAGTGTCGAACTCGGGCGGGATGGTGATCCAACACTACGATTTCGAGCTCTCCGACGCGGCCGGCAAGGTCTACGCCGGCAACACGTACTTCGGGTTCTTCTCAAAAACCGCGCTGTCGCAGCAAGTCGGCCTCCGCGACGCGAAAGTCTACGAACCCGATGCCGCGCAGAAAGCGCGCGCCAGGACGTTCGACTACCCGCGGTCCGCGCCCTTCCCCGTCGATCCCCTCCGCATGATCGATCGCGTGGCCTTGTGGATTCCCGACGGCGGCGCAAGCGGGCTGGGCTTCATTCGCGGCGTCAAGGACGTGATCCCCGACGAGTGGTTCTTCAAGGCCCACTTCTACCAGGATCCCGTCTGGCCCGGATCGCTCGGGCTGGAAGCGTTCCTGCAGCTGATGAAAGTGGCCGCCCGCGAGCGCTGGAACTGCTCGGCCTTCGAATCCGTGGCGCTGGGCTCACCCCAGGAGTGGGTTTACCGCGGGCAGGTAATCCCGACCGACAGGCAGGTGCAGGTGCAGGCCTCCATCACCCGGGTGGACGACGTGAAGCGCGAGATCCAGGCGGACGGTTTCCTGACGGTGGACGGGCGCGTCATTTACCAGATGAACGGGTTTGCGATCCGGGCGAAGTAAGGAAGGCCTCGAGCCTCTTCAGGCCTTCGGCGATGGACACCGCGGGCGCGTAACCGAGGTCGCGCTTCGCCGCGGACAGGTCGAACCAGTGCGACGTGGCGAGCTGGCGGGCGACGAAGCGCGTGAGCGGCGGATCGTCGCCGGGGTAGACGCGCTCCATGATCCACCCCACCGCGTAGGCGAGCCGGGCGCCGATGCGGGCGGTGACGGGCGGGAGGTGGGCCGCTGCAAGGATGCCGTTGATGAGCTGGTCCACGGGCATCGGCTCGCCGTTCGAGATGAAGTAAGCCTTGCCCGCGCACGCGGCGCCGGGCGCGAGCCGGTCGGCGGCGAGAATATGCGCGTCCGCGGCGTTGTCGATGTAGACGGAGTCGATCCGCTTCGACGGGCCGACGAACCGGAGTTTCCCGGCGCGGGCGCGCGAAACGATGCGCGGGACGAGATGAGGGTCGCCGGGGCCCCAGATGAGATGCGGGCGCAGGGCGACGGTGGCCAGGGCCGGGCCGTTGGCCGCGAGCACGAGCCGCTCCGCCGCGGCCTTCGTCTCGGCGTACGGGCAGAGGAACCGGCCCGGATAGGGAGCGGATTCGTCCACGCCATCCTGGTCCACGCCGTCGAACGTCACGCTCGGCGAGCTGGTGAACACGAGCCTGCGGATGCCGTGGGCGCGGCATGCCGCCAGCACATTCTCGGTGCCGGTCACGTTCGCGCTGACAAAGTCCTTTCGCTTCATCCCCACCCCGGCCTTCGCCGCGACGTGAAACACGATGTCGCAGCCCGCGGCCACCCGCGAAACGGCGCCGGCGTCCGCGATGTCGCCCTGGTGGTGCTCGGCGCCCGCCGGGGAGTGCTTCCCGCGCGAAAAGCTGCGGACCGTCTCGCCCCGGGCGGCCAGGCGACGGACGATCGCGCCGCCCAGGAAGCCGCCGCCGCCCGTGACCAGCGCAATCATCGGCGATGCTTCCCCGCCGCCCAGACCGCCAGCTTCTCCCGGAAAATCTTGGCGTTGTGGCGGATGTCCACCGGGAACGACGGGTGGAACAGGAACGATTGAATTCCCCGCGTGTGGTCGAAGCGGCTCCCGATCGCGCGCAACTCCTCGACGACCTTCGCCCGGTCGGCCTTCCGGGACTCCGCATTCAACTCGACGCAGAGGACCGGCACCTGCTCCCCGGGCCGTCCCACCCCGACCAGCGCCGTGCGGCGGACCGCCGGATGGATGTTGAACACCGCTTCGACGGGGATCGTGTAGAGCGTCCCGGCGCCCGTCCGGACGCGATGGGACTTGCGGCCGCAGAACCACACCCGGCCCTTCGCGTCGCAGTGGCCCAGGTCGCCCATCCGGTGCCAGAAACCGCCCGTGGGATCGGGAATCTTCGCGAGCGCCGTCGCCTCGGGCCGGTTGAAGTACGCATGCGTGACGATCGGACCCTTCACGGCAATTTCGCCGATCTCGCCCTCCGGGACGCGGAGGTCCTCACCCCACGCCGGGATGCCTTCGTCCGAAATCCGGATGATCGCCAGCCGCACGCCCCCCACGGGACGCCCGACACAGACACCCTCGCCCCGCTCGGTCGCGACGCGCGTCTCCCCCAGGATTTCATCGCTGCCCATCGAACACACGGGAAGCGCTTCCGTGGCGCCGTAGGGCGTGAAGACCTGCGCGCCGGGCGACAGGCACCGGGCGAGGCGTTCGAGCACGGGGGCCGAGACGGGGGCGCCGGCGGAAAGGGCTCGCTTGAGCGTCGGCAGCGTGCGCCCCAGCTTCTCGCAATGGCGCCCGAGGCGGTCGATGAGCGCGGGGGATCCGAAAAGATTGGTGGCCTTCCAGTCGTCGATCGCCCGCACGAGCCGGCGCGGGTCGGCGCTTCCGGGACGCGACGCGTCCATGTCGGGAACGATGGCGGTCATGCCGAGGGCGGGGCCGAAGAGGGCGAAGAGCGGGAAGGTCGCGAGGTCGCACTCGCCGGGCTCGATGCCGTAGACGGTCCGCAGGACTTCGACCTGCGTCGAGAAAATGCCGTGGGTGTACTGGGCTCCCTTGGGCGGGCCGGTGCTGCCGCTGGTGAAGAGGATTGCGGCGTGTTCGTCGGGGCGGGTCTCGGCCATGGGGAAAGGATCCGGGGGCGCGGCGCTTTCGAGACGGCCGAGGGTGGTCCCGCCCCAGCCGAATTTCCGGCCGACGGTCACGAGCGTCCTGAGCGTGCGCCTGCCCCAGCCGAAGAGGATTCGAGCGACGTGGGCCTTGGGAATGCCGATGAAGGCCTCGGGCTGGGATTCGTTGAGGCACGCTCCGAGGTTCCGGATGCCGAGGCCGGGATCGACGAGGATGGGGACGGCGCCGATCTTGAAGAGCGCGAACGTCAGCGCGAAGAACGCGGGGCTCGGCTTGACCATCAGGACGGTGCGCGTGCCGCGTCCCAGGCCGAGTTTCGCCAGGGCGTGGGCGACCCGGTCGGTGCGGGCGTTCAGCCCGGCGAACGTGAGCTGTTCGTAGCGCGGCGTGTCGCCGCTGCCGTCGCAATGCTGGCAGATGACCGCGGGGCGATCGGGCTGCAACAGGGCCATCCGGGGCAGGTGCGCGGCGACGTTGACGGGGGCGGCGGTCATGGGGCGGAGGCGCGTTCGGCCGCGGCGGCGGCCGGCTTTCGCGCGATGAAGTCCCGGATGAGCGGAATGACCTCGGACGCGGCGTCCGCAAGGATGTAGTGCCCGCAATCGTCGAAGGAGTGAACCTCCGCGCCGGGCCAGTGCGACCGGAATTCGGCGAGGAAGTGCCGGTCGAAGACGAAATCCCGCAGGCCCCAGCAGACCAGGACCGGCGTGCCGGCGAAGCGGTGGAGGTTCGATTCGACGTCCTTGAGGATGTCGTACCCGCGGTCGCCGGGTCGCAGCGGGATGTCCTGCACGAAGCGAAGGGTGGCGATGCGGTTGGCCCAGGAATCGTACGGCGCGGTGTAGCCGGCGCGTTCGACGGCCGTCAGCGCGCGGCGCTTGCAGCAGGCCCGGGTGGCGGCCCGGCTGAACATGTTGAACGCGCGCACCAGCAGCGCCCCGAAGGGCGTGCGGACGAGCGCCAGTCGCCACGGGAAGGGCTTCGATGCCGGAAGCGGAAAGGCGCCCGTGTTGAGGATCACGAGCCTCCTGATCGCCCCGGGATGGCGGACGGCCCAGGCCATCCCGATCATGCCGCCCCAGTCGTGAACGACCAGCGTGACGCCGCGGGTCGCGCCGCAATGGTCCAGCAGCGCTTCCAGGTCGTTCACCCGGTTTTCGAGACTGTACGTGTACGCGTCGTCGCCGGGCTTGGAGGAGAGCCCCATGCCGATGTGGTCCGGGACGATGCACCGGTGCTCGGCGCGGAGGGCCTTGACGAGATCCCGGTAGTAGAACGACCAGGTCGGGTTGCCGTGCACCATGACGACCGTCTCGGCAGCGGCGCCCGCCGGCGGACCTTCGTCGATGTAGTGAAGCGACTGTCCGTTTCGGTCTAACCAGCGGTGTTCAAACGGGTAGAGGCCGGGGTCCTGCTTCGCGAGCCTCTCCCATCGGGGCGGCAGCGCGGGCGCGGCCATGCTTACCATTCCACGCCGAGCATCAGGCAGTTCAGGCCGCTTCCGATCCCCAGCAGCCCGACGCGATCGCCGGGCCGGAGGAATTCGCGCTCGACGGCCAGCGCGACGGTGAGGGGAAGCGAGACCGTGCCCATGTTGCCGAGGAATCCGAAGGTCGAGAAATCTCTCTCTTCGTCGACGCCGATCGCCTTCAGGATCGCCGTCTTGTTCGCGCTTCCGACCTGGTGACAGATGACCTTGTCGACCTGGCCGACGGACCAGCCCATGTTTCCGAGGAAAGCGCGCCAGGTCCTGACCCCGAGTTCGACCCCGTGTTTCAGGACGGCGACGGGGTCTGCGGTCATGTGCTGGACGAACTGGCCGGGCTCGGACGGGCGCATTCCCCACTGGCACAGCGTGTGGTGCTCCGGCGCGGCCTGGACGACGCCACCGGTCAGGCGCGGGGAGCGCGGCGCGCCGGCTTTGCGCGGAAACGAGCCGTCGGTGAGGAGCACCGCGGCGGCGCCCGATCCGCCCGTCAGCGTGGCAAGGCCGGCCTTGAACACGTCCAGGCTGCGCTGGCGCAGCATCCGCTCCATCGTCTGGTCCACGATCTCGCGCGCGGTTTCGCAGGACACGACCAGGCCAGCGCGGATCTGCCCCAGCTCGATGCGGTTCGCAATGTCGAGGATCCCGTTGAGCATCCCGAGGCACGCGTTGCTGACGTCGTAGACCGCCGCGCCGGAAGAGACGCGAAGGGCATCGGCGACGCGGCATGCGGACGCGGGCTCGAAGTTCTCGCGGCACACGCCGGCATAGACGACGCTCTCCACCTGCGACGCCGGAACCGCGGCGGCCGAAAGGCACTTCCGCGCGGCGGCGATCGCGCCATCGGTCAGGCGATACCCGGCCGGCCACCAGCGGCGCTCGACGATGCCCGTCAGCGATTCCAGCTGCCCCGCCGGCAGGTGCAGCTGGTCGTAGAGCGGCTTGAGGCGCGCCTCGAGCTCTGCCGACGTCACCACGACCGGGGGAAGCTCGTAGCCGAGGGACTCTATGGAAACGCGCGTGTACTTCATGGTGCGACGGGATCCCTGAAGGGCCGGCGAAATCGGGCGGGCATACTACATAAATGCCCGGGAAACGCCAGCAGGACCGAGGCGGCCGCCCCGTATCGCGGCCGGCCGCGCCGGGCGCAAATCCCGAGTCCTTCCCCGGGGGGACTCGCCCTCCGATCGACCGCATCCTGCGGGCACCGTCCGGGGAGGGCAAAATGCAAGAGGCCAAGCGCTTCGCGCTTGGCCTCGTTGCGATCCAGCTCCCCGGAGAAGACGGTTGGCGAAACTCGGCCCCCTCCAAGAACTCATCGCAACCCGAAGGGGCCCTGCTTCTTCCGCCAAAGGCCTTTTTTCTTGGTTAACAGCTTCAGTGCTGGAAGAGCTCGAAAACTGCTCCGAATACTGAAGTTGTTAACCCGAGGTCCGGTTCTCCTCCTTCGTCGTAGAGTCGAGGCCGTTTCGGGAGTTACGTCCGTTCGACCTCGACCTGTCCTCCGCTGGCCCTCTTGTACTGAAATCGTCTCCGGTTAACAACTCCAACTCCTCCCTTGGCCTGCCAGGGCCGCGTTCGTCACGCCGCCCGGTGGTAGAACTTCAGCAGCCCGCCCAGCCGCTCGCGGCAACGCAGTCTGCCGTCCGCAGCGCCGATCCGGTCCTCGATCCTGGGCACCAGTAGCGCGTTCTCTCGGCCCTGGTGATTCCTCTCGCCATGATAGTGGCTCAGGTACTGTTCGACTGCTCTCCGCAGCATGCCTTCGCCGAGCAGGACCATCTTCCCGACGCACTCCTCCTTCACGCTCCGCACCCAGCGTTCCGCGAAGGCGTTCAGGTTCGGAGATCTCGCCGGCAGCCGCACCGCCCCCACGTCTCCGGTCTTGATCGTTGCCCGGAACGCCGCCGAGTACTTCGAGTCGCGGTCCAGGATGAGATACCGCTTTCCGTTCAGGAAGCCGAGGTCGCTCATCGTCATGTTCCGCCCCACCTGCATCATCCAGGCTTCGTCCGGGTGCGGCGTGATCCCGCCGAGGTGGACGCGGCGGCTGCCCAGCTCGATGAAGAAGAGCACGTAGTACGTCACGAGCCCCTTCAGCGTCAGGACCTCCGCGGTGAAGAAGTCCGTCGCCGCCATCACCGCGAGGTGCGACTTGATGAAGTCAGCCCACGGCGTGCCTTGGTTCCTCGTCGGAGCGGGCTCGACGCCGTGCTTTTTCAGGATGTTCGCCACAGAGTTCTGGCTCACCTCGTGGCCGACGTTTGCCAGCGCCCCGGCAATCCTGCCGTAGCCCCACGACCGGTTCTCCTGCGCGAACTTGAGGACCAGCCTTTCGATCTCAGCCGGCTTGCGAGGACGCCCTGGCCCGCGCCTCATCTTCGACCCGTCGAACTTCTTGGCGATGAGCTTGTTGTACCAGCCGAGGATCGTGTCGGCCGTCACGATCGACCCGATCTCCTTCAGCACCTTCCGCCCGAGCTTCTTCCCCAGCTCCGCCAGAGTCCGCCGGTCCGCGTCCGTTATCTTCACCGGACCCGCGTTCTGCTTCCGCAGGATCTTGTTCTCCGCCAGGACCTACTCGAAGCGCAGCAGCGACCCGTCGTTTATCGCCGCCATGATGGCCGTCAACGTCCGGAACCACTTCACGCCGCTTCTCCCCAAGCTGAGTCCTGACAAGAGCTTACTGCCCGACCCGACTTCCGACGAGTTTTTGCACCCCACGGGCACGACAACTATGCATAGTAGGCACGGAGTTGTGATGCAACATTGTTTCTGGATATTGGAACCTGCATCAGCCTCAAGATTACGCAGGCCAATTCCGCACAATCGGACATCCCCTCAAGGCCTCCCCACGTGGCAATTGAGCGATCGCGGAGTCGTTCGGCAAGCAACTGCTCAAGGGCCTTCCACAGCAATTCATGAGATACACTGCTCTTCTCTGCCTCTCGCAGAGAATGCGACAGCAAAGCTGCAAGTCGAACGTCGATCCTGCGTTCTGATTCAGGATTCACACGCTGAAGCGAAGCTGGCACAGTAGCCAATATCGTTCGCATTGCATGACCATTATGATCGGCGAGCAAGGCAACTCTACACAACGCAATGAAATTGGAGCTTTGAGCTGGATACGCTGCCATTTGACTTTCAGTGCAAAGCGCCAGCCCAAGTTCAAGCGCGGCATTCCAGCACGCTTCAAATCCTGGGAGTTCTAGCCCAAGGTGCGAGAGCGCATTGAACCGTGATAGCTCGAATATCAATTGGGTCTTAAGCTGCCATGCCGGAGTCCCTGAAATTGCGAGTTCACTTGGTTCAATGCTTGCGGCATGCTTGTCCTTTCTTGAGTTGAGGAAAGATGCCAACCCAGAATCATCAAGCGATTGAGCCAGATCAATGTGAGCTATTGCTTTCTGAAGGGCTTCTGCTGCAAGCGTGTTTTCTCCTGCAGCCAGGAATGAGTAGCCGTACCCGCACAGCTGGCGAACTGCATGGAGAGATGCTCCGGATTTTAGGGCCGTGCGAGGGAAGTACACTTCTGTCGTTTTCGCAACCGAAAACGCAATGCGTTCGCCTTCCAGCCGCCTGCTGTCGGTCAAGCTACTCTTCATCCTGCAGCGACTTCCGCAGTTCGTCGATTGCAGGACCTAGCTCCTCCATCTGGATGTCCTCTTCTGTAATGCCGAAGATCTTTCGCTCATCGGGAGTGTATTCCGAGAGCGGTGTGCCCGGCTCGTGAAGATACTGTTTTCTCGAGCCAGCCATTCGCTTCACTGCTTCCTTTCGGTCTTCGACATACGAACCCGCAGCCTTTGCCGCTGCGTCAAGCTCTGGAAGAAGTGTCTCCTCTGTGATGTAGTGCATCCCCGCCGCTTCAGCTGCTTCGACCAGACTGGCACCCTTCGCCAGCTCTTCAGCGCCCGCTTCTGCGGTCTGCGCCCACGACCAGATGGTTGCCGCTATGAAGAGCCCCTTAACCGCTTTGCCGGCAAGCTTCCTACTAAGGGCCCTCAATCTTCCCCCGTTAAGATTAAGCCACCTGACTCCTGCCTTGAGGACGCGCCCCGTTACACCAGTTGCTCGCCCGCCTGCACCTGATACATAGAGGGAATACTGCCGTCTGCTCACCCACTTGCTGAAGGTCTCGAACTCCTCCCTGGAAATAGACTTGTTGTCAAAGAGCTCCTTGATCCCCTTCTGCGCAGACTCCATGACCTTTGCTTCGTCGAAATTCTTCAGCAGTGACGGGACTCTTGAGATCTTCTTGCTCTCCGACAGCAACTTGTTGTCAATGACCTCGATCACACCTTCCCTAGTATTCAGAGCGATGATATCCGGTCCATGCTCTGCTGCGCTTCGAAAGTGCTTGGCAATCACGATTCGGCCTGACTCCTTCAGCCTCTTCTCGGCCAGTTCTTCACCCCAATCCCCCTTGTCGAGATTGGAAAGCAGACTTACATCAATGTCGTTCTCGCCAAAGGGATCGACTCGCGAGATTGGATTGTTTTTCGCATAGACAAAGTCGTTGGGATTCGAAACGGGGTCGCGACTTGTGAATCGTCCGGTAGTCGGATCGTAGCTTCTCGCCCGGAAGTGCAGGAGGCCTGACTCGCCGTCCTTCTCGCGCTGGGTGAACCCGTGCCTGTCGCTCAGAATCGAGATAGCCGTGTATCCTGGATGCGACTCGCCCCAAGCAGTCGTCAGCTCCTGGCGCACGACGCTTCCTGTCGTCGTCACCTGCTGATGCACCGTCCCCAGCGCATCCCCGAGGTAAAGATACGTGACGTCTCCGACATCGAACCTCGCGAGCTTCGAGTCGATCGCCCGACCGTTCGCGTACGTGCGCTCCAGCGTGTACACCGGCGTCCCCGTTGTCCGAGTGTAATCCGCCGTCACGTCCGCGCCGTCGGACATGAACCACTCTTCGTTCGCTGCCGTCGACAGCAGGTCGATCTTGGCGATGCGCTCCGCAGTCGGCGTGAAGAGGTATTGGAAGCTCGACGTCGTCGGCAGCCCAACCGGATTCTTCGCATACGCGGAGATCCGGTTCATGTAGTCGAATCCGTAGTTCTCCTCGGTCGTCGTCCCGACGGTCTTCTTCGTGCGATTCCCGTTTCGATCGTTCACATAGCTCGTCGTGACGCCCGCCTTTGTTTCCGACGTCAGGCGGTTCTGGGCGTCGTACGAGTAGCTCGTGAGGACGCCATCGACCTTCTGTGTTACGCGGTTTCCCGCCGCGTCGTACGTCCACTTCGCATTGCGAAGATAGACGTTCTTCCACTTTTCGCCCGTCAGGCGATCGTGCGGGTCGTAGTCGTAGTCCACGTCCTCACCGAGGTGGTTCAGGTGCGCCTTCGCGCGGCGGTCCTTCGCATCGTAGTTGTATGAGAAGTGCGAAAGCACGGTGACGCCGTCGGGCGCGAGCGACTTGATCGACGTGACGCGAGATTTCTCGTCGTAATTCCAGGTCGTTTTTGTTCCGCCGATGAATGTTGTCGACTTCCTCAGGTGGTTCGGCCGGTAGGCGAAGTCGGCAATGTCCTCAAGCGTCCCGCCCGGAGGCGCACGCTTGACCTTGTTAAGCAGGGAGTTCGCGTTGTAGGTGTACTTGAAGTGGTTCCCCTCGGGGTCGATCATGCTGACGAGGTTCGAGGCGTCGTCGTACCCCGGGGAACCGTCGAGCTTCTGGTACTTGACTTCCTTCCACATCACTTCGTCCGGCGTCCCCACTTCGAGGAACCACCTCACCTGCGTCAGGCGATTCAGCGCGTCGTACGCGGGCGCGTTGCTGTCGTCCGTGAAGGAGATACGGATCTTGGAAACCGTGTCGGTGACGGACACGAGATTGTTCGAGCCGTCGTACACCCGCGAGATGCTGGCGAGCGTGACTGCGGACTTGACGTGAGTCTCGGTCAACGGCCGGTTCTTCAAATCGTACGTCCAGGTCGCGACCTTGCCCGCGCAGTCCGTGAATGTGGCGACGTTACCGCGATCATCATAGGACCAGGACTCGATGAACGTCTCCGCGCCAATGTTCGGGTAATGCCTCTCGATCATCCGGTTTGAGTCGTCGAAGACGTAAGTGTAGACGAAGCCGCGAGCGTCTGTCATCGACGTGCGGTTCCCGGCGGCGTCGTAGCCGTACGAGATCGAAATCGCGTCGGGCGTCCCTTCGTTCCGGGTCTCCTTCGTCAGTCGGTTCAAGAGGTCGTACTCGAACGTGTGGAAACAGACCTGCGTGCCGACCGTCGGCAGATCCCGGCGGAGCAGATTTCCGCGCGCGTCGTACAGGAAGGTCGTGACCGCGCCGAAGAAGTCCGTGCTCGTCTTGAGCTGGTTGCGCGCGTTGTACGTGAAAGAGCGGTCGAGCACGAGAGCGCCGCCCATCGGGTCCGCGACCAGAATCGAGGTCTGGAGGTCGCTGTCGTTGTACACGATCTCCGAGAGAATCTGGCCCGTCCCGTCCTTCGTGCGGATCAAACGGTCGGCAAGGTCGAATTCGCTCTCGCTGAATCTGCCTTCTGGGTCCGTCACCTTGACGACGTTGCCGTTTACGTCGAGTGTGAAGGTCGTCGTGGGACCGGTTTCGAGCACGAAGTCGGTGATCCGCGTCGTCGCGATGAGCCTGCGGCGCTCGTCGTACGTGTTCTTCTGCCCGTACTTCGGGGCTCCGGCGACCTTGTGGATGGATTTCAGAACGCGGCCGTCGTCGGCGTACGTAACCTCGTCGGTTTCGTCGGGGAAGTTCGGATTCGTCGTCGTGAGCGGCGTGCCGCGTGCCGAGTAAGTCGCGGAGTACGTCACGCCTCCCGTCGTCCGCGAGAGGACTCGCCCTTCGCCGTCGTACGAGAACGACGTGGTCACGTCTGCTCCGCCTGCGCCGCCTGGCATAGTCTGCGTCGCTACGCGGTTCAGGGCGTCATACGTCGCGGAGACAACGTGGCCGTTCGGGTCGGTCGAGGAAAGCACGTTCCCTTCCTCGTCGAAGTCGTAGCTTCGACTGACGCTCGTGCTGCCTGCGACGAGCGAAGAGGAGTCCGTAAGGCGGTCGAGCGCGTCGTAGTTGCCCGTCGACATCGCGCCGCCCGGCGAATGGACTTCCTTCAGGTTCGAATTCGAGTCGAAAACGAACGAGGTCGTCGCCGCTGCATCCCCCGACGGCTCCGTCGCAGAAGCGATGCGGTACAGCCCGTCGTACGTGAACGTCTCCTCGCCGCCGTTCGCGAGCACGTGCGAAGTCAGGAGGCCCATCACGTCGTAGGAGAACGTCTCGGGCGTCGTGTGGAGCGGGCGCGTGACGGACGTCACGAGTCCCGTGATTGGGTCGCCGTAGACAAAGCTGGTCGCTCCTCCACTCCCGACGTTGCGCGGGGACTTGTGCGATGTCATTCGCCCCTGGCCGTCCCAAACCATCTCCTCGAGGGCGACACCTTGTCCCGAGACATCGGGGTAGACGATCTGCGTCGGATTCCCGCCGAAGACGTTGAGGTTGGGATCAGCGGGGTAACTGCTCAGGCCATCGAAGTGGTACTTCACGCTCGCGCCGGTCGCGTCCTGTACTCCAACCACCTTGAAGATCCCGTGCGAGTACGTGAATGTCGCGGTCGGCGTCAGGGCTCCGCCTCCGGCGCCGGAATTTGCGCCGGGCTCCTTGACTTCGAGCAGCAGGTCGTGAACGTTGCCGTCCGATCCGTATCCGAACGACGTAGTGTTACCCTCGCGGTCCGTGTGTCCCGTCATGTTGCGGTAGATGCCGTCGAAGGTGCGAGTAATGCTCTTCCCCATCGGGTCGGTGACCTTCTCGACGACCGACCGCTTGTACTGAGTGTCGAGCGATGTGGAGTTCGACCTGCGGTCCTTGACGGTCGCAGAGAACGGTCCGCCGCCGTAGGTCGAAGGCGAGGAGTACTCGATGGAGCCGACCTTTGCCTTTGGATCGGTCGACTTCTTGAACCGATGATCCTGGAAGTAGTCGAACGAAGTCTTGTTCCCGTTCGGCGTTTCCACCGAGGCGAGCATGTTCAGGTTCCCGCCCGCGGCGTACTGGAACGTCCACGTCACTGCCGGTGGTCCATTCAACGTCACGGAGCTGAGCTGACCTCCGGTGTAGCTCAGGGTGTAGGAGTGCCCGGCGGGATCAACAATAGAAGTCAGCCGGCCGTTCGTGTGAGTGAAGGACACGGAGCGCGAAGATGAGTCGACGAGCGAACTCAGGAGACCCTTCTTCCCTTGAAGGTTGAGGGCGTATGACAGGGAAAGCAGGTTGCCGTTCGTGTCCGTGACCTGGACGAGCTTCCCGGTGTCGAAGTCGAAGTCGTACTGGATGCCACCCTTCGTGATCCGGGTCAGCCCCACGATTTTGGAGAATTCGCCGAATTCAGGCTGGGGCAGGATTTCGAGATCGCCTCCCGGCACGAATTGAATCGTCCTGCCGTCCCCCATCTGGATGGAAACGATCCCATCCTCGTGCCTGGTCGCGGTGATTTGGTAGTTCAGGCGCCAGCCCTGCGCCATGAAGCCGGAGTCCCACTCGAGCGAGTTGTAACTCAGCAGCGCCGCGGGCGGGAAGCCCACTCCCCGTGCGGCGAAGAGAAGCAAGTCGAACGCGGCATTTCCGTTCGTCGCGTTCACAAGCGTCCCGGGTCCGGCCCAAACCATGCCGTACATGTCCTGGTCGCCCAGGTCGAACTCGATCATCTTGGAGAAGAACGTCGCGCCGCGCTTCGAGGGTTCCGGAATGACTCCTCCCTCGTAGGTCGTCGTCTGCCAGGTGGTCCCCGTGGAAGCATATCCTCCGGGGACGGGTCCGTAGGTCGGGTTGGGCAACCAGGGGAAGTAAGTGCCGGGGTCGTTCCCAAGGCCTCCGCCGTCCGGGAAGCCGATATAGGGCGGTTTCACGTCAATGCTGCTGCTCTCGTCGTAATTGTCGAACGTCAGGTAGACGTTGTCGTTCTTGTTGATGCAGATCTCGACCCGACCAAACGGGGTCCGGTTCACGTTCCCGATGGGCTCCTGACGGCCCCAGAAGTCGCCATCGGCTCGGTGCTTCTTGCAGGCGTAGGAGAGCCCCGGGCCGCCTCCGCGCCAGACGATGTGGGGCTGGTCGCGCGTGTCCATGACGATCTTCGGCATGTATCCGCCGAAGTCGTTCACATTCTCGATCGGACTCAGAGACGTGGATTCGCCGGCTCCGGTGGCCTTTCGGTATTGGATCTTTGCCGGAGCATCGATCCTGTCCCAAGTGAAGTGAGCTTCGATGTCGAAGTCGGCGATGTCCGCCTGACCGACGCCGGTGTCCGAGACGTCGACGGGGGTCGTCCAACCGCCGCTTGTGCGGCGCGCGAACTTGGCGATCTTGAAACCTTCGTTCACCCACACGACATCCGGAGCACCGATGGCCTTGTTGTAATCGATACGCGGGAACCGGGGATTGTCGGACCCCTCGATTTTCTCCGACCCCGTGAACGAACCACCCGCCGCTCCGTACGTGTAGGACACATGCGGTGGGCTTGCGAGAGCGTGTTTCGCGACGATGTGCCTACCGTTGGCGGGATCGAGCACGATCGCGGGGCTGACGTGGCTGTCCAGGCCGACGCCCGTCATTCCGGCGACGATGAGTCCGTCGGCATCCGTGTAGGTAATCGTCGTGTAGGCAATGGTCGGTGATGACGCAACGTACTCGCACCACACGACATGGACCTTGTCGTCGGTCCCGATCGCGATGTCAGGCCAGATGGAGTCCTTCGGCGTCACCGCAAGCTTGATCGGCGGCGACCAAGAGTTCGAGCGCCGATCCTTGAAGCGGTTGTGCGTGTAGAAAATCTCGCGCGGGGGCGCTCCGTCGGGCAGCGAGGCGACGTGAGCGGCTTCGTCGTAGCCCGAGTAGACGATGTGAACCACGTTCTTTGAGTCGACCGCGATGGACGGCATGTTGGCCGCCACGACGCCGTTGGGATCTGAGACGAACTGCGTCGCCTTGTAGAGACCGTCCACCCGGATCTGGGCCAGCCAGCGCGGGTACTCCTGCTGCGCATCCTTCTGCGGGACGCGCTCATCGGTCGCCTGGGCAAAGGCGCCGATCGTCGACAGGACGGAAATCGCGAAAAGGCGGAAGGCGGAAATCGCGCAGTTCTTCATGGCTCGATCCTCTCTCATTGTGCGGAGGCCAGTGCTTCTTCCAGCGAACGCCGAACCTTTTCGTCCTGCGAATGGTCAAACTCCTCCTGGAGAAGCGGGCGGGCCGTGGCCCCATACCGTTTCAGCGCCAGAAGGGTTGAAGAGCGGATAGCAGTGTTCTCGTCGATCGTCGAGGTCTTCAGCGTCAGGATCAGCGACCGGATGCTCGAGAGATCCATGGCGCGGGCAACCTTCGCCTTGCGCTCGATGTCCTCGGGGGTCTCCGCCTTCTTGGGGAGGGCCTCGGGCGAGCCGTCGTTCATCGCCGGCTGGCTTGCGGTCGCCGGTGCCGCGGCGTTGTTCCCCGCCATTGCGACCGAGGCCGCGGTCGGCTTCTGGGCGTTTCCCTCAGGGTCGGCAGTCCCGCGATGTGCGCGGATGGCAGGCGTCACCAATCCGGCAAGCAAGGCTGCGAGCGCCACGAAGGCGGCGACCTTCCAGGCCCGTTGCTCGGTCATCGGGCCCTCCCGGTCGGCTTGGGAAGCCATTCATTGGGGTCCGGGACCGGGGACTTCGGCAGGAAATCCTCGGGATTGACCGGGCGCGGCTTCATGGTCGCCAGCCCGCCCGCTTCCCACTCGTTCTGGCGCGATTCGAGGCGGGCCAGAAGGTTCTGGATGTCGGGCTGGTCGGGATTGATGGCGAGCGAGCGCCTCAGCGCGTCGATGGCCTGGTCGTCCTGGCCGATGCGCTCGGCAGCCAACCCGAGCTCGCGCCAAGGACGCGCGTCGGCCTCACGAAGGTGGGCGGCGCGGCCGTACTGGAGCAGGGCCGGCACTCCCTGACCGAGCCGGTCGAGGGCTTGGGCGAGGCCGAGCGCCGCTTCGAAGTTCGACGCCTCTTGCTTCAGGACGGCCTCGAACTCTTCCTTCGCGTCGCGCGGCTTCGAGGCGGCGAGGAGAATCTGCCCCAGGAGGACGCGAGCGTCGGTGCGCCACGACGCGGCCCCCAACGCCTGCCTCGTCAGCCGCTCCGCTTCGTCGAGGCGTCCCGCGCTTTGCGCAACTCGGGCCTGGGCGACGGAGTCTGGAGGGGCCGACGTCGGCTTCTCAGCGCCGCCAAACGCCAGCAGCCCCGCCATGATCACCATGGCGGCGATACAGGTTGCCGGAGCTAGCCATGGCCAGCGCGGCTTCCGCAGGAGTTGGGCATCTTTCAGATATTCGGCCACGGCCACGCCCTCATTACCCGTCGAACGGGCGAATCAAACTTCGGAGCCGAAAAAAGATGCAAGAAAAATCCGACCTTGATTTTTCTCAACTATGAAACTGGAGTTTCACTTTTGCGGCGGGCCGCCGTGTGGGGCTCCTTGACCGGCCTCACGGCACGCGAGGTCCTTAGGCGCTTCCCCCGAGAGAGATCTCTTTTTAGAATAGAGTGTGATGAGACTCTCAATGTATTTGTAACAGATCCTCCCCGCTTGCCTTGACGCCGGCCGTTTCGGTAGCCTTCGGCCGCGCATGAAGATCCTCGTGGTCATCGCCGGCCTTGCCTCCGCGGCCTCTTTCGCCGCGGCCGACGACTTCGCAGATCGCTTCAAGTCCGCCGCGAAGCAGGTCTTCGAGTTCGACACGGAGACCCGGCGCGCGGGGCTGGCTGAGATGGTCAGGCCGTGACAAGGATTACCCCGCCGATCGAACTGCGCGCCGCGAAGTAGAACCGGACCTCGGAGAGAAACTAAATGGCCTTCAGGTCTTCGGCATCCTTCGGCAAGCGCCAGGAGTACATCGCCGTCGCGGAACTCCTTCGGCGCGACTTCGACGTCTACATGACCCTCGTGGACGACCAGCAGATTGACTGCGTAATTCGGCTCGAGGATGGCGGGAAGCCGCGCTATCTGGACGTGCAGATCAAGGCACGCTCGAAGACCGCCGGGCAGGCCAGCACCTTCTCCGCGATGGAGATTCGGCATCCCCGGCCGAACTTTTGGTTCATCTTCTACTCCGAGGTGTGCCAGACGTACTGGGTCGTCCCCTCCCTGCGGCTCATACGGCTGGCCAACCAAAACAAGGGGGGTAAGAACGCCGGGAAGTACAGCGTGCGGTTCTGCAACCTGAACAAGGCGGGATGGAAGCCACGCCCGAAGTTCGCGGAGTTCGAAAACGGATTCCACCTGCTCCGCCAGCTGCCCAAGAGTGGGCGGTGAGCTACACGGAGCGGGCCTTGAACTCCGCACCACTCGCAGAATCAAGAACCTAAGTAGTTCAGCGTCCCGGCGCGACTTTCGCGGCGAGCATCGGACGGAACGCGCGCCGGTACGCCCAAGCCAGGTAGACTTCGGCGAAGAGAACGAAGCACGTCATCCCCCAGCCCGTAGGGGCCAGAAACGCATGGAAGAGGACAATGTTGACGACGACAGGCGCGAGGAGCGCGAGGGCGAGCGGGACGAAGCGGCCCACGACCAGCAGCACGCCGCCGACCAGCTGAGTCCCCGCGATGAGCTTGAACATGTAGCCCGTCGCCATCAGCGCCCCCGCGAACGCCGCCGCGCCGGCGGGCATCGGGTCTTTCGGCGGGGGAATGAAGTTCAGGAAGCCATTCAGTCCGGTCAGGACGAAGAGAGCCCCGAGCAGGACCCGGACGACGACCGGGATGAACCTGATCCAGGACTTCGGTGTCGGCTCGCTCATCTCGCCCCCATTGCAAGGAACTCGGCCGCAGAGGCCGGCGCTCCGACACAACCACCTGAACCTAGGCAAGAGCTTACAGCTGAGCTCAATTGTCGACGAGTCTTGGAAGGGCACGGGGAGCCTGCCTGAAGTCGCAGTCGGCGCGTGTCAAAATCTCCACGAACTCCTTGTCGTGGACGAGGCAGTCGGCGCAGAGAAGTCCTGGACGCGCGGGGCGTCGGCGGTGAGGACGACGCCCATTTCGAGCTTCTGGTCGAGGATCGTGGTACACCTCGTGCATGATTCCTCGAGTCCTCGCCTTCGCCGGAAGCCTGCGCACCGACTCATGGAACAAGAAACTCATCAGGGTGGCCGCCGACGCGGCAAGGAAGGCCGGAGCGGAAGTCACGACCATCGACCTGCGCGAATTCGCCGCGCCCGTTTTTGACGAGGATCTGGAAAAGCGCGACGGTTTGCCGGAGTCGGTAAAGAGACTGAAGGCTCTCTTCATTTCGCACCACGGTCTTCTTGTCGCCTCCCCCGAATACAACAGTTCGATCTCCGCTGCCCTCAAGAACGCCATCGATTGGGTTTCGCGCCCCGTGCCGGGAGAAGCGCCGCTCGCCGCTTTCACCGGCAAGGTCGCGGGTCTGTTGTCGGCGTCTCCCGGCGCGCTCGGCGGCCTGCGCGGACTCGTGTCGGTCCGCTCGATCCTTGGGAACATCGGCGCGATTGTGCTCCCCGATCAGTTCGCCCTCGGCAAGGCCCACGAGGCGTTCAACTCCGATGGCACGCTCAAGGACGTCAGGCAAGCCGCGACGGTGGGCAAAGTGGCAGAGGCTGTTGTGAAGACGGTCGTCAAGCTGACGGCCTAGCGCTCCCGCCGGCACGATGACCGAACCCCACGCAGACCGAGTTCCCGCCACTTCCCACATCGGAAAGGTGACGCTCCGCGTCTCCGACCTCGAGCGCGAAGTCGACTTCTATCATCGGGTCCTCGGGCTCAGGCGGCTGGCAACGCGAGCGGCAAGCGTCGAGTTTTCGGCGTCCGGTGAAGCCCCCGCCCTTCTCCGGCTTGTCGAGGACGTCCATGCTCCTATCCGACCGAGCCGGGCCAGCGGCCTGTTTCACTTCGCCCTCCTGGTGCCGCGCCGCGCCGACCTCGCCCGGGCGCTGCTCCATGTTCGAGACAGCGGCTGGCCCTTTTCAGGACTCGCAGACCACACAGTGAGCGAAGCGATCTACCTCAGCGACCCGGAAGGAAATGGCATCGAGATCTACGCAGACCGCCCGCGTTCTCAGTGGACCTGGGTTTCAGGCGAAGTCGTCATGACCACCGACCCTCTGAATGTCGAGGACCTCGTCGCGACGATTTCGCCCGGGGAGCGGTGGAATGGCCTTGCGATTGGCGCCGAAATGGGACACATCCACCTCGAGGTCACAGACCTGGATGCCGCCGAGAAATTCTACGCCGGCCGCCTCGGTCTCGAGACGACGCTCCGCAGCTATCCTGGGGGCCGCTTTCTGTCCGCAGGCGGCTACCACCACCATCTTGCGGTCAATGTCTGGAACCGCCGCCGCGCACCGGCCGAGCCGGGCGCGCGCGGCCTGGCCAGCTTTGAGCTCGTCGTGCCGGGTCTCGATGCGCGCTCGGCCCTCGCGAGGCGGCTCGGTGCCCGCGAATCCGCCAAGGAAGGAGGCCTCGCTTCGGAGCTCAAAGCGAAGGACCCTTTCGGCATCGAGGTGGTCGTCGCTGGATAGGACCGCGCGCCGAGATCGTCAGGTGGGCGGCGAGGGCATTCGACATCCGGCAGCGACCTGCTATGTTGGCGCCCATGAACGAAAGCAACTGGCAGCGAGTGGCTGAGGTCGACATCCTGCGCCTCAAGCCCATCCAGCAAGTGGTGGTGAACGGGGTCGCGATCGCGCTGAGCTTCGTCGACGGCCGGTTCGGCGCTATCGCGGGCTCTTGCCTGCACGCGGGCGGACCGCTGGGGGAGGGGACGCTGAAGGACGGCTATGTCGTCTGTCCCTGGCATCACTGGATGTTCCACGCCTCGACCGGCAAGGCACGCCCGGGCATTCCCGCGGCCGTGCCGCGCTACGACGTCAAGGAGCATGACGGATTCCTCTACGTTGATTTGGGGACGTCGACGCCCGCTCTCCATGCCGCGCACCCGCCCCATCCCCTGGCCCGCGAGATCCGCCGCGAGGACGGCCCGCTCCGCGTGGTGGGAATCTCGACGACCGCGATGGAGAAGGGGCATCCGCGATTCTCGACGTCCGAGTTCCTCCTGCAGACGGCCTTGAAGCACGCGGCGGAGACGCACGGAGCGGCGACGAAGCTCATCCGCCTGAGCGACCTGGAATTTCGGAATTGCGAGGGCTTCTATTCCAAGAGCGCACACGCGTGCACCTGGCCCTGCTCGATTACCCGAATGGACCCGGACGACCAGCTGGACCAGGTCTACGAGGCCCTCATCCACGGGTCGGACGTGGTTGCTGATAGCCACGCCCATCCGCTGGGGCAGTGCGAGCTCGCTCTTCTACAAGATGCCAGAGCGGCTGAACTGCGTGCAGAACCAGGTCACCATCGCCGACCGCCTGCTGATCCGCAACAAGGTGGCCTCCTTCATCATTACCGGCGGCCAGGACAACGTACAGGGCATCGCCGGTCAGCTTCTCATGTTCTTCTCCGAGTTGGGCTACGTCTTCCCCCAGTTCCCCTTCATCGCCAGCAGCCGCGGCAGGTCGGCCGAGGACATGGAGAACAACGTCGCCTACGTCCGCGAGAGCGAGGAACTCAAGGCCGGCGCCCGTTGCCTCGTCGACCGCTGCCTGGAGAAGGCGGCGCAGCTCGTCGCCCAGGGGCATCCCGCGGTCCAGGTCGAGCGCGGCGGTCGCAAGGCCAACCCGATCTGAGTGTGAGTCCCGCGATGAGCGCTTAAGGACGCTAGGGCTCGCGAGTCGATCGCCGCAGTCGCGCGTGGCCTCGTCCAGGTTCTCGGCAGGCTCGCCGGTCCCGGCTAGCTGCCGGCACCGATCCTTCTCGAGTAGGTGTTTCCCCATCGGTGCATCGCAAGGAGCACGGGCTTGAGGGTTCTCCCGAAGTGCGTCAGCGAATACTCGACTCGGGGCGGAATGACGGGGTATACCTTGCGGGAGAGGATTCCGTCGTGCTCGAGTTCCCGCAGCTGCTTCGCGAGCGTCCGGTGAGAGATCCCGCCCAGCAGGCGGTGCAACATGTTGAAGCGCTGCGTGCCCTTGAAGAGGTAGTGCAGGACCATCGCCTTCCAGCGACCGCCGATGGCCCGCAACGTAATCTCCACCGGGCAGCCGACCGTCTTCCGGGTTGCCGCCATCATGGGTCAGTATCCTCAAGGATAGTATATGACTTCTATGTGCGTACTTGATCAAAGTATCGCAAGAGCGGAGGATTCGGGCAAGAGCAGAGGACGGTTTTCGACGAATCCCCTTTAAGGCCAGGAGGACCCCATGAAATCCACGCGGACGGTTGAGAAGATTCTGCCGGCACCGCCCCAGCACTGGGTCGGCGACGGCTTTCCGGTCAGTTCCGTCGTCTCGCCGGACGTTCTCGGACAGCGCTTGAGCCCGTTCGTCCTTTTCGACTACGCGGGACCCGCCGAGTTTCCACCGACCGACGCGGCCCCTGGAGTCGACTTCCATCCTCATCGGGGTTTCGAAACGGTGACCGTGGTCTATCAGGGCGAGCTCGAGCACCGCGACTCTTCGGGGGGTGGGGGCAAGATCGGTCCCGGGGACGTCCAGTGGATGACGGCGGCGTCGGGCCTTCTTCACGAGGAAAAGCACTCCCACGAGTTCTCGCGGCGGGGCGGCGTTCTTGAGATGGCGCAGCTTTGGGTCAACCTGCCGGCCCGGCACAAGATGGCGCCGCCGCGCTATCAGGCGCTTCTCGCCGACGCGATCCCGACCTTCGCCCTTCCGGACGACGCAGGATCCGTACGAGTCGTCGCCGGCGAGCTTCAGGGGACGCCAGGGCCGGCCAAGACCTTCACGCCGGTCCTCCTGTGGGACGTCCGTCTTCGCGCGGGCGCCCGGGCGCGACTGGCGTTGCCGGCCGGCGCGAATGCCGGGTTCCTCGTGCGCCGCGGAGCCGTTTGGGTCGGCGGATCCGAGGCAGTCAGGGCGCGCCAGCTTGCTGTCCTCGGCAACGAGGGAGACGCTCTTGGACTCGAGGCCGAGGAGGAAGCGGAGCTGCTGGTTCTCGGAGGCCAGCCGATCCGGGAGCCGATCGCGATGTACGGGCCCTTCGTCATGAATACCCAGGAAGAAATCAAGTCGGCGATCGACGACTATCGCTCGGGGCGCATGGGACGGCCGCCGGGCGAAGTCGAGATCGGCCGGTAACGACGGTTCGTGTGCCTCTCTTGAAAGGACAAGGCGATGGCTCAGGGAAACAAGTGGATGATCGACCCCAACGACGCCGTGATGCTCCTCGTCGACCACCAGAGCGGTCTGTTCCAGCTCGTCCGCGACATCGAGCTTCCGACCCTCCGCCAGCACGTCATCGCGCTGGCGAAGGTGGCGCACCTGGCGAAGATCCCGACGTTCACGACGGCGTCGGTGCCCGACGGGCCCAACGGCCCCCTCATTCCGGAGATTCATCAGCACTGCCCCGAGGCCGTCTACATCGCGCGGACCGGTCAGATCAACGCCTGGGACAACCCGGCGTGGGTGAAGGCTATCGAAGCCACCAAGCGCAAGACGCTCCTCGTCGCCGGGACGCTGACCAGCGTCTGCATGGCCTTCCCCGCGCTCTCCGCGATCGAGAAGGGCTACAAGGTCTTCGCGATCATCGACGCGTCGGGCAACTGGAGCAAGATGGCGACGGACCTCACGATCGCCCGCATGGCGCAGGCCGGCGTGATTCCCATCGACACGTATGCCGTGCTGGCAGAGCTCATGGCGACGTGGAATCGGCCGGAGGCCTGGGACTTCGCCGCGGCCATGCTTCACCTCGTCCCGGCGTACCAGGCGCTCATCGAGAGCTACAACAAGGCTCAGAGCGTGCAGAAGGAGGGGAGGGAGACCAAGCTGGATGCGCAGGAGGCCGGAAAGAGGTGATCGGACGTGCGTTGTAAACGCAAACGCCCCGGGCCACTGCCCGGGGCGTTTCACTCGATAACCTAGCGGATTCGCCTGGCGGTGTCTGCTCGTCGGCTTTTTCCGGCTCGCTTAGTTAGGACTTCGACGCCCGATAGACTACGCGACCGATGGCGCGCACATACTCCACCGGGATCTTTGGATTGTTGATGTCCTTCCCTCCGTCCCCGTGCCACTTCTTCTCCCACTTCTCGAAGTACACCTCGAGCTCGGTTGACCTCAGGTGATAGACCTCGCGCAGTTCGATGTTCTTGTAGACCGCGAAGACCCAGTCGACCTTCCGATACTTGCCAATGATCGTCGGGTTGAGGTGGTGATGGGTAGAGAAGGACTTTGTCAGCTCGATGTTGACGGACTTCAACTCGTACTCGCGCCCCTCTTCGTCGCGAGCATCATTCCCCTCCCTGCCGGGCAGGCGGGTAAGGCCGGTGAGCAGCAGCACCTGCAGAATCTTCCCACCGTTGTCCTGAAAGATGTCGCTGATACCGTGTTTCGCAGCCAACTTCTGACACTCCCGAATTGCCGGGAAGAGCCGCAGAAACTCGTCGTGATCCGGGTGAGGCTTCATCGGCGTTTGTCGTGCAGCAGGACCTTCAGATCGACTCGGAGGGCCTCGGCCAGCTTTTGCATGTTGTCGATGGAGACGTTTCGCTCGGCGCGCTCCACGGACCCCACGTACGTTCGATGAAGGTGAGCCAGTGCTGCCAGCGACTCCTGCGACAGGTTCATCTTGAGACGGAGAGCTCGGAGATTTCGAGCAAATGTTTCTCTGGCGACTCGCCGCGTGGTCCGAGGTAACATGACCCTGAGAGTCGCGTGATGATGATTCCGAGTCTACAGCCTTAAAGTAGCAATCGACCTGGAGACCGAAGATGCTAGGAAAGCGGCCAGGCCTTGTCCCCGGACACCCGGCCTCCTACTTCACGGGGCACGGAGAAGCCCACACGGGCGACTCGCTGCGGCTCCTGGGCATGCTGCCGGACGAATCAGTCAACTTGATCGTCACCAGTCCTCCCTTTGCGCTCCTTCGCCAGAAGGAGTACGGAAACGAGTCGCAGTCCCGGTACGTCGACTGGCTCCTTCAGTTCGCCAGCGTTGCCCACAGGAAGCTTCGGCAGGATGGGAGCTTTGTGATCGACATCGGGGGGGCTTACGAGCGTGGAGTGCCGACACGCAGCCTTTACTCGTTCCGTTTCGCCCTCCGCGCCTGTGACGAAATCGGATTCAAGCTGGCCGAGGAGTTCTTCTGGCACAACCCCTCGAAGCTGCCGAGTCCAATCGAGTGGGTGAACAAGCGGAAGATCCGCGTGAAGGACTCGGTCAACACGGTCTGGTGGCTTGCTAAGTCCGACTGGCCGAAAGCCGATGCCTCCCGCGTCCTGACCGAGTACAGCCCACGAATGAAGAAGCTGCTAGAAGATCCCGACGCCTTTTACCAGCCAAAGAAAAGACCCTCGGGCCACGACATCAGCCGCGGCTTCGGCAAGAACAACGGCGGAGCGATTCCGTCGAACCTGCTCCAGATTCCCAATTCCGAGTCGAATGGGCAGTACATCCGGGGGTGCAAGGCGCTCGGTGTAGAGAGTCACCCCGCACGATTCCCCTCGAAGTTGCCTGAGTTCTTCATCCGATTCCTGACCGACCCCGGAGACCTGATAGTCGACATCTTCGCCGGCTCCAACACGACCGGATCCGTCGCGGAAACGGAAGGTAGGAAATGGATCGCGCTCGAACTCGACCCGGACTACGTAGCCGCTTCCGCCTTCCGATTCCTGCAGCCAAGCACGCCAGAGGAGCGTCTCAAGGAACTCTACGAGTCGATCCGGTCAGCGGGGTCGGTCGACGTTCGCGAGTACCTGATCCAGGGGTCGTTGCTGGCGTAGAGGGAAGCGGTTCGAATCGACTTGATCTGATCGGCCAGAGGAGCGTACATCCGCCTCCCTCAGAAAGGAGGCGACTTGCGGCTCGACAGGACAATCCGCGACTTCGAGACCCAGCTCCACGCGAACCAGCGCAGCCCGCACACCGTCAGCAGCTACCTGCGAGACTTGGGGAAGTTCCGCGGGTGGCTGGCGACGGGGGCGGCGACGGACGTGCGGCGGCTGGACGCGGCGACGCTTTGCCGCTTCGCGACGGCGCGGTGCGTGACGGAGACTGCCGACGGCCGCCGCAAGCGCCCGGCGAGCGTGGACAAGATGAAGATGTCGCTGCGGGCGTTCTTCCGGTTCCTATGCGACGCCGGCGAGATCTCCACGAACCCTGCCCGCGTCCTGAAGTATCGCCGTGACAACCGGGTGCCCGAGGTTCTCTCGGATGACGATCGCGATCAGCTCTGGCAGGCTTTGGATCGGGCAGGCGGATGGCGTGGCTCGCGCGACGCGGCCATCATGGCGCTCCTGCTGGGCACCGGGATGCGCCTCTCCAGCCTCGTGGCGCTCGACGCCGCTGACCTGCGCTTCGATGAGCGCGTCGTCCTCCTCCGACGGCTCAAAGGCGGCGGAGAAACGCGGAAGGCGCTCTCCGAGGCCTCACGGCAGCGGCTGGCGGCGTGGCTCGCGGCGCGCGCAGTGCTCAATTCGGCATCGCCCGCCCTCTTTCTCTCCGGCCAGCGCCGCCGCCTCTGCCCCCGGCAAATCCAGGTCATAGTCGGACGACGCCTTCGGGAGGCCGGGATCGGGCGCCGGATCACCGCCCACGGGCTTCGCCACACCTTCGCCACCGCCTTGTACCGCAAGACGAAGGACATCCTGCTGGTCCAGCGAGCGCTCGACCACCGGAGCATAGCCAGCACGCTGGTGTACGCGCGAGTGGCGGACGAGACGGTGGCGGCGGCGGTGGCGGCGCTTTGAAGGCTTCGGCGACCAGCAGCTGGGCGGCTCAGCGCCTGCGCTTCGCTTCCAGAGGGACCCAATCGCCCGGCGCGCTCTCGAAGCGCCAGAAGTGCCAGCAGGCGGCCGACTGGCGCACAACGCCTGCCCGGGCGGCCCCGGATGGGGACTTGTAGACGTTCTGGCCGAACCGAACGCTCCCGTTGCTGCGGAAGCTGGCCCAAAGCGTTTTGTCCTTGAATCGGGCGCGGAGGCGGCATTGTTCGAATGTGCGTCGCGCGCGGCCGTCGGGAGCGCGTTCCGCCACCTCTCGAGGAAGAATCTCCCCTAACAGCTCCGACTTCCGACGACGCTTCAGGTGGGCGTCCGCGTCCCTCCGTAGCAGCCGCTCGAGGTTCTCCGCGCCGGGAACTTGCCCTTCTGCGTGTCCCTGCCAGCGTAGGTCTCAGTGCGTGGTAGGCTCTGCTCTCTCGCGAGCACGACGCTCGTTCTTCGCGCCCGTCGTGGGGAACGATTAACCGCGTCGGACGTGACGACGAGGAGCCGAGCGCGGGGCCTGCCCCGGCGGTCTTGCGGATCTCATTCGGTCCCGCGCCACACCTCGAATCGCTTCGGACTCCTTGCGATTCCGATCGCGCTCCCACCTCGCCTCTTCCCGTGGGAGCGCCGCGATCACAATGATCCCGATGACGGGTGCGATGAACCCGATGAAGCCCCAGAGCGCGGCAGGGCGGTTTTTTCCGCTCGCTAGAATCCCGCAGATCACCGCCGAAATGAGACCGAGGATGAACCAGCCGATGAGCACCGAACTCGTGTCCACGAAGAAGAACATGACCGTTTCCTCTGAGTGCGGGAACGGCGTGCGATTGTAACCCGTTTTGGGATAATCCCGTAGCAGGATTAAAAGGTCGGCACCTCGAATCCAGGTGCCTGACTCGTGACGAAGTCCGTCTTCTCAGAACGCTACGATCGCTTCCGCCAGGCGCTCATCGCAGCCAGGAAGTCGGCTTCGCTGACACAAGCGCAGATCGCCACACGCATGGCCAAGCCGCAGTCTTTCGTCTCGAAGTACGAGCGCGGCGAACGGCGGCTGGATGTCGTGGAGTTCTTTGATGTGGCAAGAGCCGTGGGGTTCGAAGCGCTCGGGTTCCTCAGGGATCTCCGGCTCACAACCGAATCGCCGAAGCGGCGGCGCAAGTAGCGCCTGGAGGCGGGTCTCGCACCCGCTTCGCGCCAGGGGGCCGGCGGGTGTATTCTGCCGCGATGAGTGAGACCCTTCCGCCCGATCACGGCGAGTTCACCGTGAAGGCCTCGCTAAACGAAGACCTCAAGGCGATCCGGCAGGCGACGGAGATGGCGAAGAAGAACCCGACGAAGCCGGGGCACTACTGGCTGCGAGCGGTGGTCAAGGCGGAGACGCCGCAGGGGAAGATCGAGATCATCCGCATGTACCACGTGGACCTGAACGCCGGAATCGTGGAGATCACGGAGACGTTTAAGGGCGCGGAGACGGCGCGGCGGACTCGAAACCTGGACGACCTCGGGTAACTGAGAAGGACTGACGATGAACACTCCCCAGAATGATCCGAAATTGCCGGAGCGACCGGATCGCTCGGACCCTCAGCCGCAGACCGGCTCGACTGAGCCCGGCGTCGATTCCTTCTTTGCCTACGACGCCGCCAACTCTGGCCCCCTGCGGCCGACCGTCACCTTCTTCGAGTACGACGCGCCTCCAGCTCGCCACCGCACCAAGTAGGGACCAGCCGATTCGGGTCTCTCCGGGTGGCCAAACACCCCCCAATCTCTGCTATATGAGTTGATGTGTACCCCCAACAGAGCGTCCATGTCCTCCACGCGCGTGGGAGCCACGCCGAGAGAGGAGGACGCGATGAAGGCGCTGATCCTGAGGCGGGAGATCGGGTGGGATGGGAAGCCGGAGAGCGAGGCTGAGACGACTCTGGAGGGGCAGGAGCGGGACGTGCGCCGCGAGATGGCGCGGGTGCTGCGAGACGCGCGGGACGGCGGGTGCCGGGTCCGCAGGCTGCCGACGCCGGGGTGGAAGCCGGGAGTTGCGCACCGCTTCGGCGTGAACGCGGGCGCGGGCGGACTGACGGAGTTCGTGCTCCTCCGCATCTCGGAGGGCGCGTAGATGAAGCTGCGAACCCTCATCCGAATCGCGTCGGACTCGTACCCTGACGGGGCCGTGCTCGACGCCCACGAACGCGGTGACGCGGCCGGCGACACGCTCGCGCTCTTCATCGCGCGGGAGATCGCGGAGACGTTCGAGGCCCAGATGACGACGCCCGAGCAGCTCGCCCGAGCCATCGAGGTCATGGAAAAGGCGCACGCTGAGATCGGCGAGGTGCTCTCGGGGCTCCGGCGGCGTCTGGAGAAGGAGGTGAGGACATGAGCGGAAGCGAGAAGGTTCCCCGGCTCGTGCTGGTGGCGAGCGAAGCTGGGAAGGTCACGTTCCAGATCGACGTCGCTGCGGTCCCCGGCGCGACCATGGCGGAGCTGCTCGACGCCCGCGATTGGCTGATCGGGCTGGCAGGGACGCTGCGGGACCGCGCCTTCGACACCGCGCCGATCGACGAGGAGATCGCCCGCCGCCCGTTCGACCCGGAGGGCGACGAGGATCTTGAGTCCGCCGCCGAAGACGTCGTCCGCGAGATGCTCATGGACGAGGTCTGCGAGTTCTCCCCGCGCACCCTGTGGCGCCTCATGCGCGCTCACGGCGAAGTGGCGGCGCTGGTGACCGCGGTTGCCGAACGTGCCGACGTGCCCCCGCTCTTGCGCCAACGCGCGTCCTGTGCGCTCGAGGCGCTCGGAGGCGGCCGATGAGCGCCACGACGAACGCCAAATCCATCGCCAGGCTCCGCGCCGAAGAGAAAGCATGCCGCGCTGAAGCCGCCCGCCACGCGAAACGCGCCCGCTCGTTCATCTCGAAGCGGTGGTTCTTCCTTGCCTGCACCGAGCTGATCGAGGCCGAAGTGGCGCACCACGAGGCGGAGGCGACGAAGCGGGCTTGGGAGACGGTCGCGCGAGTGTAGACTTCGACGCCATGCGACGCAGCGCGGCCTCGAAGCCCGCCTCGGAGTGCGACTACGCCCCCCGCTCGAAGAACGGGCGGCTGAACCGGCTCTTCCGACGCTGGCTGCGGCAGTGCGGCGGATGCGCCTGCGATTTCCACCGCGACGGCATCGTGGACGAGGCGCGATTCAGGCAGGAGAAACGCCGCGTGCTCTTCGTTCTTCTCGAACCGAACTCGAAGGGCGGGCGCTTCGACAAGCACCGCGGAAGCGACCTCCGCGCGCTCTGGCATGACGTGCCGCTGAAGAAGTCGCTCGACCGAAACCTCGCACGGTGGACTCGGCTGCTCTTGGACGGCGCGGGGCGATCGACGTGGAAGCCGACTCCAGACGAGACGAAGGCCCAGCTTCAGCGCGTCGCGATCATCAACTTGAAGAAGATGCCAGGCGGCGGCACGGCGGATGCCGAAGCCATCGGCGCGCACGCTTGGCAGGACCGCAAGCTGCTGCGAAAGCAGATCAGCATCATCGCGCCGCATGTCGTCATCGCCTGCGGCCCACGAGCGAACAAGGTGCTCGGCTGGGTGCTTCACGACGATCTACAGACCGATGTCCCCGACGACCGCCCGTGGCTCGTGAACGGGCTCCGCGTCCTTCCCGGAAACCACCCGTCGCTTCGGCCCTACCAGGCCCCAGGCGCGCTCCTTCGCCTGCGCAGAATGGTCCGCCTCGCCGGGCTGGCGACACACCGCTCTTGATTCCGAACGCCGCGATCTGAATACTGCCGCCTCAGGGCGTGAGGCAAGTTCGGACCGTTTTCTGGAGTGCAGCGGATGCGGGTCGTCCTCTTCGTCGATGGAAAGAACTTCTACGCCGGCTGGAAGGACGCGACGCACGGCGTGGACCTCGACTTCCGCCGTCTCTCCCAGTGGGTAGTCCGAGCCGCCGGCGGGACGCACTACGCTGGCGCCTACTACTACACCGGCGTGGACACCGCCATCCCGCAGTCACCCG
Source organism: uncultured Planctomycetia bacterium (assembly GCA_964590435.1). Taxonomy (GTDB): domain Bacteria; phylum Planctomycetota; class MHYJ01; order WSZJ01; family WSZJ01; genus WSZJ01. Next base: position 34,902 of record CAZPWT010000049.1, on the reverse strand, counting down.
GGCAGGAGAAGCTGGAGAACTTCCTCGACATGCTGGAGAACCAGCCCGGTTTCTTTGTCCGGCGTTTCCAGCAGAAGCAGCGAACCTCGACCTGCCCGCACTGCGGCGCGTCGCACGCCTACTCGCAGGAGAAGGAAGTTGATACCACGATGGTGGCAGACATGCTGCGGCTCGCCGCGACCGGCGCGTTCGAGATCGCGGTGCTCCTCTCGGGTGACGCCGATCTCGTCCCCGCCGTCGAGGGCGTCCGCTCGCTCGGCAAGAAGGTGCTCGTCGCGTCCTGGGGCAGCAGCGGCCTCTCCGCCCGCATCCGACGCGCGGCATTTGATCACATCGACTTGACCGCGGGGCTCGGCGAGTTCAGCCGCCAAGGGTACGGCTTCGCCCCACAAGCGGCCACGGGAGCGCCCACGTTCGCCCACGTCGCGTCGTCGCCCGCGAATGGCACCTCCGCCCCGGCCGCAGCGCCTGTCCCCGCCCTGTCGAACGATCCCGCGGTGTACGAGGCGGCGCTCATCGACGAGCTGAAGCGTGCCCAGGCCTCCATGGTCAACGGGTACGTCGGGGCGCACTTCTTCGTGACGAAGTGGAGAAGCCAGCAGCTGCCCGAGATCCCGGACTTCAGGAGAAGGATGCTCGATCGCGTCGTCGCAGCGGGCAAGGCGGAGGTGTATCTGACGGACGACGGGATTCAGGCAGTGAGGGTGAAGGCCTAGATGGGCCTTTCACCGCGAGCGCGATGACCACAGTCCACGATCTTCTGAACCGCGGGTACTTGCCGAAGCAACTGCCTCCGTCGTTCACGAGTCACTCATGGGGAGACGCGGTTTCGAAGCACAGGATCTCAGCACCCCAGAAGTACCCCGACACCCCTCTACTGTTCCACAACGTGCACAGGCCCGCGGCCGCCCCTCGCGTACTGGGGTTGCCTCACCCTGCGCACTTTCACAAGTTGACCGACTTGATCGTCGGCAACTGGCACAGCCTGAATCAACTCGCCTCAACTTCCCCGATCAGTCTTACTTCGCCGCGCCTCGGTGTCGCCGCCAAGGGCGAGCGGGCCATCGAGCCGGTTCAAGGTTTCAAGAATCGCGCCCACCTCTCCTTGGATCGTCGCCGCGGGCGCAAGGCCGTGCTGAAGACCGATATTACTCAGTGCTATCCCGCGCTCTACACACACGCTGTCAGCTGGGCTATCCAGGGGAAGGCCCAGGCCCAAGCGGCCTTCAGGTCCAAGGCGTCGCCGAAGCACTTCGCCGATCTGATCGACGATCAAGTTCGCTTGTGCCAGGAGCGCCAGAGCATCGGGATTCCCATCGGACCGGACACGTCGTTCCTGCTGGGCGAGATCGTGATGACGCGAATCGACGAGAACCTCGTGAAGCGTCTGGGCCAGCCACTTGTCGGGACCAGAGCCATCGACGACTACGAGCTGTTCTTTGACTCCCGAGCGGACGCGGAGAAAGCAAGGATTGAACTCTCCCACGCTGCTGCAGAGTTCCGGATGACCTTGAACCAAGCGAAAACGAAAGTCTTGGATCTGCCGCAGCCTCTCGACCCGCGCTGGAAGCACGTCCTCCTCAGCTACTCGTTCAACGGTCCGCCGTCTCAGGCGCTGAAACAGCTGAAGGCCGCATCGGACCTCTCGTTCGAACAGGAACCCGGTTCCAACGCCATCACGTACCTGCTCTCGATGCTGATGGGCTGCAACTTCAAAGCGCCTGTTTGGTCGCTGGCGCAATCCGTGGTCCTGGCATCGCTCGAACTCGCACAGAACAGTCTGCAAAGGGCTGCGCACTTCTTTCTGAACGCAACCGCTCGGGGGTGGAAGGTGGATCAAGCTGCCTTGGGCGAGGTCTTGAATCGAATAGTGGTCGCGAATGCTCCGATGCGACTGGGAAATCCCGTCGCATGGGCGATCTGGTTGATGATCAGACTCGGGATTCAGCTCACACCGAAGGCCGCGACGCTTGCGGAAGCCATGGAGGACGCGGTCGTTCTCACGGTGCTCGCGCACTCTACATCTGCCGGACTCTCGCCGACGACGCGACTTGACGCGCTGGCATCCGCTCGATCGGCTCCGGGCTGCTGGACAAGTGCGGACTGGCTTTTCCTCTACGAGTGCGTGCGCCATGGATGGTTGGGACCGGGGGCCCACCAAAACCTCGAGTCGACCTTGAAGCAGGAACCCTACTTGGCAAGCCTCTACAAGCACGGCGCGGCGTTTTACGACGAAAACGCCGGCAAGGTTGTGGCGCGGCCGAAGCCCATCGTGAAGCTCCCCGACGAAGACGCCCACGCTTGGGGACAGATCGAGCTGCTGCCTGACTACGGGTACTGACGTCCAGACTTGGCGAGTGAGGCCCGGATCAGACATGAACGAATCTGGTTGACGAGCAGCGATTTTGCTAACATCACCTCCGCCTCGTCAGCACAGGAGCCCCCATGAGCATCACCCCGCGCATTCCCCTCTCGATCTCCCTGCCTGCGTCCGACGTTCGGGACGTGGACGAGGTAGCGGTCTCCCTCGGATTCAAGTCCCGCGGCGCGTATCTCTTGTTCCTTCATCGCGCGATGCGTTCCGCGCTCGAACTCGATCCGAACGAGCGGATCGTCCTGGCGAACATCTTTCTTTGGGGAAGGCAGAACTTCAGGAGCACTCCTTCCTTAAAGACGCTCGCCAGCATCTGCATGCTGAGCCAGGAGTTCGTCGAGAAGTGCCTCCTGCGCTTCGAGTCGCGCGGCTGGTTCCAGCGCCTACCTTCGCTGGACGCGCCTTTCGCCTTCGACGTGGCGATAAGCTGGCAGGAGCGATTGGAACTGACGGCCCAAGGCCGACTCGTGGCGCAGGCAGTCTCCCTCGGACGCGCAAGCGTCGTGCAACAGCAGCCTCGCCGTCGGGCAATTCGGTGAAGTTCCCGTTCGCACTTGAACCGACAGAACCGTTTTCTAGAGAATGCTGCAGACGATGAGGTTGATTCAGACGTCCCATCCCGGAGGACAAGATGAATTACACGCGCATCAGGAAGCTCGGCGTCGGCGGCTTCGGCGAGGTCTGGCTCGCGAGGCAGGAGGAGACCGGCGCGCTCGTCGCGATCAAGTACCTCAAAGCCGACGATTCCGAGGCGTATAGTCGGTTTTGCCGCGAGGCGAGGATCTACTGGCAGCACCGGAGCGACTCGCATGTCGCGCGCCTGCTCGACTACAACCTGGAGTGTGAGCATCCGTTCATCGTCCTCGAGTTCGCACAGCTTGGTACGCTGCGAGGCTGGTGCCAGAAGCGACGCCTCTCCATGTTGAAGCTGCCCCCGCCCTGGCGGCGTATCGCACGAGTGCTTCGCCATGCTGCGAAGGGCCTGCGGGGGGTGCATGAGGCTGGCGGCTTCCACCGCGACATCAAGCCGGACAATCTTCTCGTCTTTCGCGACGACGCTGGTCGGATCGTCGTGAAGGTCTCCGACTTCGGTCTGGGTCGCCATCCGATCCCGGGCGGCTCCTTCATGACTTTTGGGCGTGGCGGGACCAACGGGTACATTGCGCCGGAGGTGATCGCTGGAGCCCCGTTCGACGCCGCCGCGGACATCTACTCCCTCGGCGTCACGGCGGTCGAGTTGCTGACTGGGAGCCGGGAACCGGCGGCCCTCGGCCGGGTCGCAATTCCCGCCGGACTTCGCGAGATCGTCGGTGGAATGCTGAACGGAGATCCGTTCTCCAGGCCGGATGCTCGCACCGTCTCGGTGCTGTTGAAGCGGCTGCTTGCTGCTGAGCCACCCGACCTGCTCAGGCAGGCGGCCGAGGCACCGACGGAGGCCTCCACATTCTGGGAGAATGTGATCACGACGGCGCTCATCGTCGGAGTCGGCGTCGCGATGCTCAAGGGAGGCTAGGATCGCAATGGTCTTCCTAATGCCTGAGCACTAGTCATTACAATTGGCTCCAATGCGTCTGCACGCCCTAATGCTCGTCATAACATTGGGCATTTTCAGTAATTTGCGCATAAGCACACATAATGAGCACAAATCTGAGCGGTTCCGTGCGGTTTTGGGGCGGTTCCGGGCGGTTTTCGCCCCGTTTTAAGCCACTTTTCCCTGAGGAAAGGAGCGCGCTCCCGAGGGAAACTCGCGTTCTGCAACAGACTCCGGGGGGTCCGCCAAGAGCACCCACCGGCCGTTTCTCCATCGCAACGCCTTGCATGTCAATGACTTGTGTTGATCGAGACAGGCTGAAAGCGCCGAAAACCTGCAACGGCGATGTTGCAGAACGTTGAGGCCCCGGAGCGCCTTTTCAGCGGTAGAACTCCCCCGGCCTGCGCATCCAGAGCGGCGGCTTCATGCGGGTGAGCATGTCATCGAACGGGTTCCCTCCCGACGGCAGCAGGTCGTCGAACGGATTGCGGTCCCGATCGTCGTCGTCCTCGCGCCGCACCTTCTCCCGGCCGGAGGGGTTCAGGTCGAAAATCGACCAGCCCGAGGACTTCGCGAACTGAAGCACGGCGGCGCTGAGGCAGTCCACGATGTCGTCGTGGTCGCCCTGCGGGAAGGTGAGCAGTTCGTGCTCCAGGTCGCCTAGGAAAGCCGCGCCCGCGGGGAACCAGACGTGCCCCGCTTCCATGTGCGGCGTTGCGCCCATCGCCCGGGCGACCTTGTCCTTGTCCGTCTCAATCTCGCGGACCGGGATGCCCTCGCGCCGCGCCTGCTGGACGATGGAGAGCTGGAAGCCGGTCTTCTCGATGCCGACGTAGGAGACGCGCCAGGCCTTCATCGCCTTCTGGATCGCCGGGATGATGTCAGGGCCTTCAAGGCGGCGGCGATCGAGGTCGAGGAGGACCAGCTCGTGCGGGCGGCCGTGGTAGAGCCCCCAGGTGGCGATGACGGTGTAGTCCGCGCTCGTCTTGGTCGAAGTCGCCAGGTCGACCGTGCAGAACCGCGAGAAGGCGCTCAGGCCGAGTTCCAGGGTGCCGAGGCGGATCTTGTCGAGCCCGCGCTCGTAGTAGCGGAACCAGTCGCGCTTGAAGAGGCCACCCGACGCCGGGGCGGGGATCTGTTGGAGCTGGCCCGCCACGCCGTAGCTGCCGAGCTGCGTCTTGAGGGCGGAGATCTCCTTCTCCCCGAAGCGGTCGGGCCAGAGCAGCTCCCCTTCCCTCTCCCGTGGGTCCTCCCAGCCGATCGACGTCCGGCACCGCTTCTCGTCGCGCTCGGCAGGAAGCCGCAGCAGTTCCCATCCCCCCTGGCGCAGAAGGTGGCCCGCGAGGTCGGACTCGTGGACGCGCTGCATGACCAGCACCCGGACAGCGGTCCGAGGGTCGTTCGCGCGGGTCGAAAAGACCTGGTCGTGCCAGTCGAGGACGCCTTTGCGAATGACCTCCGACTCGCCCTCGACCACGTTGTGCGGGTCGTCGATCACGAGGAAGTCGCCGCCTTCGCCTGTGATGCTGCCGCCGACGGAAGTCGCGATGCGGTAGCCCATGCGGTCGTTGTCGAACCGCGTCTTCAGGTTCTGGTCGCCCGCGAGCGCGAAGACGTTGCCGAAGCTGCGCTGATACCAGGGCGATTCGATCAAGCGCCGGCACTTCAGGCTGTCGCGCACGGACAGGGACGCGGCGTACGAGGCGTAGAGCCAGCGAGTGGACGGGCGCGACGCCCACACCCAGCAGGGCCAGAACACGCTGACCAGGAGGCTCTTCGCGTGCCGCGGGGGCACGTTGATGATGAGGCTCCGCAGCTCCCCGCGCGTCGCCGCCTCGAGGTGCTCGCAGATGGCGTCCAGGTGCCAGCCGGGGACGAAGCGGGTCTGGGGCTCGACGACGTGCCACGCCTGCCGGACGAACTCACGCAGGCTGCGACGCGCCTTCTCCGCCCGGAGCGCCGTCAGCGTCATGCCCGGCGGGAGCGGCGCCGGCCGCTTCCTGCTTGGCGAGAAGCTGCTCAAGGGCTTCCAACTCCTGATCCGAGTACCTGGAGAAGTCGAACCCGACGGCGCCGGTGTGGTGGTGCTCCACCTTCCCGTCCGTCTTCACTTCGATCTTTCCGCGTCCGTACTGGTCCGGGAAACGGCGCTCAAGAAGCCAGGCGTTCGCCTGCCAGTTCACCTTGGCCGCGGCGCGGATCGCGGCGAGGGCCTGGACCGCGCTCGCGCCCTCCGCGGCCTTCACGGCGTCGCGGAAGGCCTTGTAGCGCCCGCTGCGCTCCCCTTCCCCCCGCTTCACCCAGCGCCAGATCGTCTCGCGGCGGATGCCCGCGTAGGTGGCGGCGACCTCGAAGGTCCCGCCGAGGCCGATCGCCTGCAGGACCTTCTCCTGGATTTCGGGCGTGAGCTTGTCGCGGCGGGCGCGCGCCATGTCAGGCCACCTCGACGCCCGGGCGCGTGGCGTTCACGGCCTTCCGGCCCGAGAGCTTCTGCCAGCGCGCGACGGCGGCGTCCACGTAGCCGGGGGCCAGCTCCATCGCGAAGCAGCGTCGCTCCAGCTTCTCGGCAGCGACGATCTGCGAGCCAGAGCCGCTGAAGGGCTCGTACACGATCTGCTTCTTCGTCGTGTGCGCCCGGATCGGGATGCCGAAGATCTCGATCGGCTTTTGCGTCGGATGGATTCCGTCCGACTCGCCGCCGATCTGCCAGACGTTGGTGAGGTTCGGCGCGGGCCGCGAGACGGGCGGCTTCCCTTCGCGCCAGCCGTATGCGCAGGGCTCGAACTGCCACATGAAGTGCGAATGCGTGAGGACGGCCCGCGGCTTGACCCAGATGATCGACTGGTGCCAGAGGAGCCCGGCCTTCGTCCACGCCTGCTCGACGAGCGCCTGGCGGCGGCTGGCGTGCCACTGGTAGATCGACGGGGCTTCGACGAGCGCGGCGTCGAGCGCGAGCTTCAGGAAGCTGTAGAAGAAGTCCACCGAGGCCGGCGGGTCCTTGTATTCGTCCCAGTTCTTGTTCTGCGTCGCGGGGTTCGAGGACTTGGAGCCCGGGTGATCCGTCGCTGTGTAATCGACCAGGTACGGCGGGTCCGTCGCCATGAGCGCTGCCCGCTCACCGTTCATCAGGCGAGCGACGTCCTCTGGTTTCGTGGAGTCGCCGCAGAGCAGCCGGTGCCCGCCAAGTTCCCACAGGTCGCCCAGCTTCGTCACCGGGTCGGCCGGCACTTCGACGGCGTCGTCCTCCGCGAGCGGCTCGTGGAGCACGATCCCGGCGTCGCGAGCCATGCCGTCGAGCAGCTTGTTCAGCGCCGCGTCGTCGAAGCTCGTCTCCCGAAGCAGCGCGTCCAGGTTCTCCGGGTCCGCGCCCGCCATCGCCGCGATGGGGTCGAGCGTGAGGAGCAGCTTCTTCGCCTCCGCGTCGTCGAGGTCCAGGACGAGCGCTGGAACCTCGGCGTCCTTGAGGACGTCGCTGCGCAGGTGACCGTCGAGGATCTGAAGTCGCCCGTCCGGAAGCTGCCGAGTGAGGACGGCGTCCGCAACGCCGACTTCCTTCAGGATCGCCTCGAGCGCCGCCCGCTGCGCCTTCCCGTGCTTCCGCCAATTCTGCGGATGTGGCACGAGCGACGCCGCGGGGACGCGGCGGAGTTCGACGACTCGGGAGCGGATCGATCCAGGGTTCACAAGAAGGATTCTACCGCAAAAGATATACTTTTGTTTGCTTTTGTCTAAATTTGGTATCTTTGCTTAATACATCTGTCACAAAGGAGAGTCCTCATGGCCGTCTTTGACATCGATACGAAGCCCCTTGCTCGCCTTGCGGAAGGCGCGGACCTGTTTGTCCGGGGAGGATTTACGCATCACGATCCTCTTCATGATGCAACAGAGCTGCTGACGCACTCGCCGATCAGCAGCAGCGCAAGGAACATCCTCCCCATCCTTCGGGAGTTCGTGCCAGAAATTGAGGCAGCTCAGCCCGCGGATGCTGAGTCGAGAGTTGCGAGGTGGCGCGCGGCGGCCGTCATCCTCATCCGCGGGTTCCTAGCCTCTGGCCCGTGCGCCTACCCTCTCCGCGAGCACGCGGTCGGCGCCCTCATCGGTCTGGGGGCCATCGGAGGTGCGGGCAGGCAGATGCCTGCAGAGGAGGTCCTTCGCAAGCTCGCGCTCCGGCTCTCCGTTCCGGATTATCGCGCGACGATTTCGAAGACGCTTCAGGAGGTGCTCGACGGCGCGCTCCTGCTGGATCGTGGGGTTCGTGAAGCAGCAGAGTTGCTGCTCAACGAACGCATCCGGACAAAGGAACTGCGCCACGACCTCGCGATGAGACTCTACGCAATTCACGCCCCCGAACCCCTGCGCTACCTGTCAGACTGTGCTCGGATTCCCTACCGCGAAGGCGAGTGGCGGCTCAAGTACATCGAGGCCTTGCGATTTGATCCACCGGACTACATGGCGGCGAAGGCGGTTCTTCGCCTTCAGGACTCTGGACTCGCCAAAGCGTTCGCCAACCTGAAGAAGGAAGAGAGAGATCGGTCCAGATTCCCCGATGGTCGCGATGACGCACGCCGGCGGATGCTCGCGTGGGTGCTCCTGCGCGAGCACTTCGAAAAGTCACAGGCCTCCAAGGAGATTCGACATCTTGCTCTCGCCACGGCGCTAGCCCTCATTCTCGGCCCGGGCGAGACGGCGCGTTCGGCGGCCGAAGACTTGCTTCGAGTCTTCCGCGCCGAATTCGGCGACTCTCCGATGGTTGAGCCTCTGCGACGATGGGTGAACGGCGTCCTCGACCCCGTGCAGGACCAGCGAGTGTTCCTTGCGGCCATGCTGGACGTGGTCGACCCCCCGGTCGATTCGCGGGGCGCGCCTGCCACTCACTCCGAACTGAAGTCGGACGAGCCCGAATTCGTTTTTCGCCGCTCGGGTGGTGGCTGGGAGGCGCGGTTCCAGGGCGAGTCGGCTCCGCTCGGAGACCTGATCGGTTTCGCATACATCGCCGACCTGCTTGGCCAGCCGGACAAGTCCATTCCTTCGGTGTCGCTCCAGCAGGCCCGGAGCGGGAGGGGGCCGGAGCAGGTGTCGCTGGGCGCGGCCATGGAAGCGGGCCTGTCGGCGGCCGAGGCGATTCATGAAGATGAGGAAGACGCAAAAGATAGCCTCGGAACGACAGCCGTCGCGATAGAGGAGGTGCGACGCAGAATCGCCACGGCCGAGAAGCGCGGCAATGCGGCGGAGCTTGCGAAGGCGAGGGAGCTGATGGCCCAACTCGAGAAAATGGAGAACGAGGCGACGCGGATCATACAGGGCCGGGAGCCACGCGGAGAGTTGATGGCCAGGATTCACAACGGCGTTTCGAAGGCCATCACCACCGCAAGGAACGCGATCCGCGGCAAGGGCATGAAGAACCTCTGCAAGCATCTGCAGAGCTTCATCCGCTCCGAGGGCGGACGGGCATTCTCCTATCGTCCACCCGACCCCGCTCCCCCGTGGAAGTTCCTGTAGGAATTCGAGAATTACTTCTCGCAAGTAGGCGGCTTACCTCAGAAGTAAGCCTCTTCTTTTGTCCGAACGGTTCGGACAGCAGAGGAGGTGCTCATGAAGACGTTGACGGCGCCGCAGATTGCGGCGCGCCTGGGTGTGGGCCGTGCCGTATTCGAACGATTGGTTCGCCAGTACGACGAACGCCTGCCGGAGCCCGATCGCGTGGGCATCATCCGGTGCTGGCCGGAGTCCATCGTCGAGCTGCTACAGAAGCTGCTCGCCGAAGAAGCCCGGATCTCCGGAAGGGTGGGGTAGCCCACCATGTCCTCGACCCCGCACGAGATGCTCGACGACCACGGCCCGTTGACTGCCGCGCTCTGGTACGCGGCCGAGGGCTGGGCCGTGCTGCCGATCCACTGGGTGGAGCAAGTGAACGGCTCCGCGCAGTGCTCCTGCGGGAAGCAGGACTGTGGCTCGGTGGGAAAGCACCCTCTGCTTCACCACGGCTCGAAGGACGCGACGAAGGATGAAACTGCAATTCGTGCTTGGTGGGAGAAATGGCCGAAGGCGAACGTCGGCATCGCAACGGGATCGGTCTCGGGAATCTGGGTGCTGGATGTGGACTCCAAGAGCGGCGGCCACGAATCGTTGCGCGAACTTGAAGCGACCCACGGACGCTTGCCTTACTCACCCTTGGTGATCACGGGGTCCGACGGGCAGCACTACTACTTCCGATTCGACCCGGGGAACCCTGTCAAAAACCGGCAGGGCCTTGTTCCGGGTATCGACGTGCGCGGAGAGGGAGGGTACGTCCTCGCGCCGCCGTCGATCCACAAGTGCGGAAAGAACTACAAGTGGGAGATCGACAACCGGCCCACGGCCGTGAGACCTGTCCCGCCGCCGGCGTGGTTGCTCGATGCGGTGCTCGGCAGGAGGGCACCCGAGGTGCCCGGATTGCCGACAGAGGGCGGATCTGCGCCTCCTCGCAAGAAGTGTGCGCCGTCCAAGTTGCCCTGCGTAGACCATCGCCTCGAGCGCGCCCGGTCGTACCTTGCAAGAATCCCCGGCGCCTTGTCCGGGCAAGGTGGACACGACCAAACGTGGGCCGCGGCCCTCTCGGTCGTCGTCGGTTTCGACCTTCCTGAGGAAATCGGATTCCAGCTTCTCCTATCCGATTACAACCCGAAGTGCGAGCCGCCGTGGAGTGAAGGAGAGCTGCGGCACAAGGTCAACGACGCAGCGACGAGGGCGACGCTTCCGCGCGGTTATCTGCTCAACGACGAAGGCGGAAGCTCAAAGCGGGTTCGCAGGAAGAAATTGAATCCGCGGCCAAAGGAGATGCCGCTGACAGGTCAAAGCAATGAGGGGGCGACCGATCCTCATCGCCTCGCGAGGATCTTCATCGAGAGAGCCGAGGAAAAGGTAGCCGCCTCGCTGAGGTACTGGCACCAGGAATTCTGGGCGTGGCGCTCGCCGCTCTGGAGCAAGGTCGAGATGAGGACGATCGAGGCGTCAATCTGCCGGGTCATCAAGGAGGAGTTCGATCGCATCAATCGCGTCCAGATGGATGCGTTCATGAAAGAGGGTGGCGAGGGCGATCCCCCGGAAACACTCCGAGTCACGCGCGGGCTTCAGAGCGATGTGCTCAACGCCGTCCAGAGCAACGTTCACGTCTCCGACAAAGTCCAGCAGCCGTCGTGGCTTGACGGCGACGGTCCTGTCCCTGCTAACGAGGTGATCGCCGCTCCGAACGGGCTGTTCCGACTCTCTGATCTCGTGGCCAACCCCGTTCCCTTCCTTCCTCCCACTCCGCGGTTCTTTAGTCCGTGTGCGCTCAACTTCGAAATCGAGTCGAAGCCCTGCGAACCGAAGCTCTGGTTCGACTTCCTCCGCAGCATCTTCCCGGACGACGCGGCGAGCCAGGAGCACCTGCAGGAAGTGTTCGGCTACCTCCTGAGCTCCGAAACGAATCAGCAGAAGATCTTCCTGCTCATTGGACCGCCTCGGAGCGGCAAAGGAACGATCGCCAGGGTCTTGCAGAGTCTGCTCAACCCGAACAGCACCATCGCCCCGACGCTCGCGAGCCTCGGTTCGCACTTCGGACTGTGGCAGTTCATCGGGAAGACCGCCGCCATCATCGGCGATGCGCGGCTCGGATCGCGCACGGATAAGGCGACGGCGCTGGAGCGCCTGCTCTCAATCTCCGGCGAGGACGCCGTTAGCATCGACCGCAAGTACCTCTCGATCGTGACGATGACGCTGCCCGTTCGGTTCTTGATCATCTCGAACGAAATGCCGGCCTTCTTCGATCCAAGCGGTGCCCTCGCCGCCCGTTTGATGGTCACGCGCCTCAAGAAGTCCTGGGTGGGTAAAGAAGACACCCGCCTCACGGAAAGCCTGCTCGCGGAGAAGACTGGAATCCTCCAGTGGGCCGCCCAGGGCTGGAAGCGATTGCGTGATCGCGGGCGCTTCGTGCAATCGGAGTCTGGACGGCAGCTGGTCGAGGTCTTCGAGGAACTGTCGAGTCCAGTCACGGCGTTCGTGAAGGACCACTGCACGGTCGCCGACGAGGCGGAGGTCCGCTGCTCTGAGCTGTACGCGCTGTGGCAGAAGTGGTGCGCGCACAAGGGCATCGAGCATCCGTCCGACGAGCAGACGTTTGGACGGGACTTGCACGCCGCTGTCCCGACCGTGGTGGTGACCCAGCGGCGGGTTGAGGGCAACCGTCCTCGCTTCTACAGGGGGATTCGCATCAATGCGTAGCAAGATGCACTCCTCCACCCCGTCACGCGGTGTCACGCGTGACAAGCGTCTTGTAGCTAATCTTCGGGAAACGGCTCAGGAGACGGAGGAAGCCGAATTCGAGAAAGCTGGAGATACAAGTAGATCGCCTCGCGTGACACCGCGTGACACTTCCCCGTGGCAGGCGGAGGCCGATGCCGTCGCCGCGGAACCTGACGACACGGCTGTCGACCGCCGCGCCGAGATCGCCTCGATCCTCGCCGCCGGTCTCCTCCGCCTCGCCGCTGAGCGCGCCGTCGTTGGGAGAAAGCACCTGCGGACGCCCGAACCGCGAACTGTGTCGCCCGCTGCAAGTCTTTCTGTTTCATCGAGATATGACTTGCTGAGTCGCGGCAACCAGAGCGTGTATCGGGGCCAGACGGGTCGGCCTTCCCGACGCAGGGCTGGCGCGGGTGACGGGACGCAGCGAGCGCCCGGCCCCGCCGCCGCCGAGGTGGCCGAACCCGAAGAAGGAGCTGGAAGATGAGCATCACACTGCCGGACGCGAAGGCAAAGCTGGCCGGGCTGTCGTTCAGCGACCTGTCGTGGATCTACCGGAAGGCGCAGGGCAACAAGCCTCCGGTCGGAACGTCGAAGGCGACGCTGCTGGAGACCATGACCGAGATGTTCGAGGAGAAGGCGAAGGCGGAGAACGGGACGGACACGACGGAGGCGAGTGTCGAGTGCGCGGCCTGGCTCGACGAGGTCGGGGACCCGGGCCGCCGGGCCGCGAAGAAGCCGAAGGAGAAGGACGCCCCGAACGTCGCGGTCGAGCTGGGCAAGCTGGCGAAGCTGCCGACTGGCGCGCTTCGGGAGAAGTACACGGAGCTGTACGGGAAGCCGGTCAAGACCGGGAACCGCCAGTTCCTGCTGAAGAAGGTCGCCTGGAAGCTGCAGGCCGACGCGCACGGCGGGCTCAGCGAGAAGGCGAAGGCCCGCGCCGCTGAGATCGTCGATGCCACCGGGGTCGGGACGAAGCTGGCGACGAAGATCAAGGATGCCCGGCCCCGGGACCCGCGCCTTCCCGCTCCTGGTTCGATCATCACGAAGACCTGGAGGGAGAAGGATCTGCAGGTGCTGGTGGGCGAGAACGACTTCGAGTTCGAGGGGCAGAAGTGGCGCAGCCTCTCCGCGATCGCCAGCAAGCTGCTCGGCTGCCCCTCGAACGGATTCCTCTTCTTCGGGCTCCTTCCCATCCAGAAGGAGGCAGCGGAGAAGCGCGAGGCGAAGAAGGCCGAGAAGGATGCGAAGGCGGCGGAAGCGGCGGCAACGCCCTCCCCTGCCGCGGGGGCAACGCCGGAGACCGCGAAGCCCGCGAAGAAGGGCAAGAAGACGAAGAAGGGGGCGAAGTAGCACCATGCGCCCGAGCGACCAGCACCCTGGGAAGAAGCCCCTCATCCGCGCCGCGATCTACACGCGGAAGTCCACGGAGGAGGGCCTCGAGCAGGCGTTCAACTCGCTCGACGCGCAGCGGGAAGCATGCGAGGCGTTCGTGAAGAGCCAGCAGCATGAGGGCTGGACGGCGCTCCCCACGAAGTACAACGACGGCGGCTTCACCGGAGGCAACATCGACCGGCCGGCGCTCCAGCGGCTCCTCTCAGACGTGGACGCCGGTCGCGTCGACGCCGTCGTGACCTACAAGCTCGACCGCCTCTCGCGCTCGATCAAGGACTTCGCCGACATGATGGCGCGCTTCGAGGCGAAGGGCGTCGTGTACGTCTCGATCACCCAGCAGATCAACACCGCGACGGCAGCGGGGCGGCTGCTCCAAAATGTCCTCGTCACTTTCGCCCAGTTCGAGCGGGAGATCATCAGCGAACGCACCCGCGACAAGATCAAGCTCACGAAGATGAAGGGCAAGTGGTGCGGTGGCACTCCCCCACTTGGCTACGACCGGGCCGAGAAAGGAGGCGCGCTCGTCGTGAACGAGCCGGAGGCGAAGCGGGTCCGCGAGATCTTCCAGATGTACCTGAAGGAGCGGTCGCTCCTCCGGGTCGCCCAAATCCTCAACGCCCGTGGCTGGCGCTCGAAGACCTGGACGACGCGGAAGGGCAACCTGCACGAGGGGCATGAATTCACGAAGACGATGCTCCAGCAATTGCTCCGGAACCCGGTCTACATCGGCCTCATCGCGCACAAGGGAGAGTCCTTCAAGGGGGAGCACGCGGCGATCGTCGATGAGCGGGTATGGAAGGCGGTCCAGAACCTGCTGGCTTCCGGTGCGGTCGAAGTCGCAAGCCACGGCCCGAACCCGACCGCCTACATGCTGAAAGGGCTGGTCCACTGCGCCGCCTGCGGCTCGACGATGACGGCAGGAACGACCTCAAACCCGAACGCCCGCTATCGCTACTACGTCTGCACGAAAGCGAAGAAGCAGGGAGTGCTGGCCTGCCCGACGCGCTCCGTCCCGGCGCCGGAGCTTGAGGCGTTCGTCGTCGATCGCCTGCGCTCCCTCGGACGCGATCCAGAGCTGGTGGCCGAGGTGATCGAGCGGGCGAAGAAGGCGGCGCAGGACGGCGTCCCGGCGCTGAAGGCCGAGGATCGGGCGCTCGCGGTCGAGGTCCAGAAGTTGAAGAACGAGGCCGCGCGCCTCGTCGCCGCGCTGACCGGGCCCGGCGACGCTAGCGCCACCGCCACCGGGAAGCTTTCCGAGGTCGAGCGCCAGGTCGAGCAATTCCGCGCCCGGCAGCACGAGATCCGGGAGGAGATCGCCGCCCTCGGCAAGGCCGTCGTGAACGAGGCCGACGCCCGCGCTGCGCTCGAACTCTTCGACCCCGTCTGGCAGCACCTGACCCTTGAGGAGAGGACCCGCCTCGTTCGCACCGTCGTCGCGCGCGTCGAGTACGACGGCAGCGCCGGGGAGATCGAGATCCGCTTCCACCCGCTCGGGCTCGCGTCCTTGGCCGAGGAGCTGAAGGCCGCGCCAGAGCCCTCTTCGCCGAAGGAGACCGCATGACCGCCGCCGTCGCGCCTGCCCCCGCCGCGCTCACCGTGCGCGTCCCCTTCCACCTGGCGCGTCCTTCTCGCCGGATCGAGCTTCGGCCCGGCCGCGCCCCCGAACCCGCGCCCGGCGCGAACGTGCCGCGCGTTGCCCGGCTCTTGGCGCTGGCGCACCACTATCAGCGGCTCCTCGACGAGGGCGAAGTCCTCGACTACGCCGACCTCGCGCGACTCACGGGCGTATCCCGCGCCCGCGTCTCGCAGATCATGGACCTGCTGCTGGTTGCGCCCGACATCCAGCAGGAGATCTTGTTCATGCCGGGATTCTCGGGGCGCGAGAAGATCACCGAGCGGCACCTGCGTCCAATCTCAGCCTCATCCGACTGGGGAGAGCAGCGGGAGCTGTGGATTGCACGAGTCGGAGTCTCAGGTGTCCGAAAGCAACTCGCAGCCAGCGTTTCAGCTTGAACTAGAATCGCTCCGTCAACCCCGAGCACACAGGAGATACTACATGCCCCCCAATTCTGCGATGTACTTACTCGACGCCCTTTGCACGGAAGAATCGGAAGAAGGGATGTGGAAACTCATGAACTCCATGGACCGCTACTTCACGAGGGATGACTCGAAGAAGGCCCTAGCAGACCTCCGCAGGGCCCGCTCGGAAGGATTTGGCGGAAGCGGATTCCCTTACGTGTCCGCTGGAGGGCGGGAGATCTGGATTCACTGGGAGAAACGCACGGGAGAGATTTTCGCTCGATGGGAAATTTGGGTCCCCGATGATGAGATGGCCGTGTACGAGACGTTGATCGGCCTCGCCAAGATGACTGGCGCGAAGGCTCGCCTTCTTGGTGGGAACGGCGGTTGGCTCGACATCTCGATCGTGAAGAAAGCCGTCGAGAACACGGTCCGCCGGTGGAGCGGCTTGGAGTGAATAGCTTCCCCAGGGCCTCGGTCTGTCAAACTCCTTTGAATGCGGTGGCCGACGCTCGTCCGACCGGGTCCTCAGCCGACGTGAGGGCTCGCCCATGATCGAATTCGACCCAGTGAGTAGCCGCAACCGGTTCCTACGAGCATGTCCAGGAGTTGAGCACGCGCGAGCGGGTTCCGAATCTCCACATCGAGTTGATGAACTCCGCCTCCATGCTCGAGCTCCAGGCGCAGTCCATTCGACGTCTCCGTCGCACCACGAACTGTTCCGGCGTCCAACAGGATTGTCTCCGCGGGCGGCCACGCATAGTCCGGGTTGGCCGCGATCGCGGTGAAATTGCCACTCGTGCCCACCCTCTGCGGCCGAGAAACGAAACTGGTAGCCGCCTCGCCGCTCGAATTTCCAGCGCCGATACGTCCGCACTTACGGCACTCGATGCTGTGCGAGTACGAGTTGCCGTTCACCAGCGCGTAGTGCTTGCCGATCGTCTCCCTCGACCCGCAGTTCACGCACCTGACCGCATAGACCTGCCCCTCAGTTCGGCTCATGGTCGCTCCTTCTTGGATTGAGTTGTTTGCCTTCGACAGACTCCAACGCCCCCGCAAGCCCCTCGGTTGATCACGCTCAACTGGCGCTTCGTGTCGTGTAGCCGAGACGGTCAGTCGTCCTTCTCCATCTGGTGGCCCATGCAATCGTCGCACATCCCCACGCTGTCCTCCTCGAACTCCATCAGTTTCCCGCAGGTCATGCAGGACTCCATCTCGTGAGTTTCCCACTGCTGGCCGCACTCGAAACAAACGAACCGCTTCTGTCCGGCGCGGCGAGCGACTGCGCCGCAGTCCACAAGTGTCATGGATTCGCAATCAGGACATTCGTGGAGAGGCGCCGAATCGCCATCGCTCGGGTCGAACCCCACAACTTCCCGAGCGTAGTAGGTCGCGGCTTCTTCGGGCGGCGCTGTGTAGTCGCAAAACAGGCACGTCAGCCCGTCTTTGAGAACTGCCGCGCGTTGCCTGCACTCCGGGCACACCAGGTGGGGCTTCGGAGTTGCAGCGAGGGCTGCCTTCACACTCTTCCATCGCCCGAGGACGAAGGCGCTGAACAGCCCAGTGGCGTGGTTGATCTCCGCAAGAAAACCCCTTGAACGCGCATCAAGGCGCTCCTTCTTGAACTGCGTCTTGAGAAAGTCAAGGGCGTGAGTCAGCGCCTTGGCCGCCAGAGACTTGATTCGCAGCGCGGGCTCGTGGACGCCGAAGTGTTCGATCTTGTTTCTGACTTTTCTGAGCGCACTCATGTCCCCCGAGAATCCTGCCGGCAGTGAGAGGCCGCAGATGTCTCGGAGCCGATTCAACGATGAGTCAAGGCCAACGCTCTTGAAATCACCGCTCTGCAAAGCAGCGCGCGTCGCACCTTCCGGTTTCTCAAAGATGAGAGTCCAGTGTTCCCGGCGCAGCCGTTCCTTGAGGAGGATTTCGATTCCAGCGCTGAGGCAAAGCGTTGCGTACTTCAGTCGGCGATCGTCGGGATGTCCTCCCAAGAACTCGCACGCGGTACGAAGAAACTCTAGGCCGTTCTGAATCGGTGACAGCTTGACGACTCGAGCTGCGCGACGGGCGGGACGATGGCGAGGTTGAGCCATTGAAGAAGCTCCTGGTATTCAACGACTTTCAGGTTCAAGCCACTGGAATCCGTAGTACGAGTGATGCTACCCGTTGGCGCAAGCGGGAGCGTGATCCCTATTTGGACCGCTCCCAAGCAGGTGGCCTGCTCGGCACGCCATGCTGGAAAAGCTGAAGCCGCGGGATCTTGGCCTCCTTGAGGATTCCAAGCTTGAGTTGCGCGTTGACCCGACGCAGCGCCTCCTCCGCGCGATCCTGCAGGGCCGTCTTGCCCAGCAGGACCCGGCTGCCGAGGCGGCGTACGGCAACGTACGGGTAGATCATCCAGTCGACCAGGGTCAGGAAGGGTTCATGATCCGGCGCCTTCGCAACGACTTTCCACGGAGAGTCCGCCAGGCCGAAGAGGCCTGGGTTGTTGTAGCCGAATGTACCCCGGAGCTGGTTCACGAAAGCCAGGTAGACCTGCGGTGCCAAGACCTCCTCGCGATCCGCGGCGAGCTTGGGATCGAAGACCACATCGATCTTTTCAGGCATCGGGCCATCGCAGATGACCTGAACCACGCCATTCTCGAAGAGGCGGAGGACCATCTCCGAATAGTTGAAGTCCTCGACGCTGCAGTTCCGCGCTGCGGCGATCCAGCGATCGCCTAGCAACTCTGCCTTCGCGCGCTTCGCGCAGTCTCGGATCATTCCGATGAACTCCTCCCTCGGCACGTCGCTGAAGTGTTCGTCGGTCCTGAAGGCGAAGGCGCAGATCTTTGCGTTCGCCTGCGCGACGAGCTCACACGCGCGTGTGAACTGCTCGGGAGTGAGGTCGCTCCCCTTCAGCTCCCCCTTTCGCAACTGGTTGGACGGCGCCGAATCAAAGATGCGCTTCACGCCGGTTGTGACCAAAGAGCTCGTTCCCGGTTCCCAGTCGGAGATCAGGGCACCGATTCCGCTGAAGGAATCCTGCTCTGCAGAGAAACTCCCGCTCTCGTCGACGGCGACGATCTTCGTCATCATGGTCCCTCATTATCGCCCGAGGGGAGTTTCTGGTTCGGCCAGTTCCTGCCCGAATTCGGCAAAGGACCATCAGCGGAAGGAGATCTCGAGAGCGGATATCGTCTCAACCCGTCAACCAGCAACGGCTTGCATCTCCGTCGGGATTCCAGACAGTTTTCGCCATCAGTACAGCGCGGGGTCCCGGACACCCCCTCGGTTGCAAGATCCGGTGTCGTCCAAGTATCGCGCCTCCGTCGCGCCCCTCGTCGCAAGTCCCGACCCCGCCCACAAATAAAAACACCCGACGCTCATCGCGCCAGGCGGTCCTGTTAACCACGACCGACAAATCTCTGCGCCATCGGTCCAGCGTAGCTCCCCGGAGAAGACGGTTGGCGAAACTGCCAAACCTCCGCCCTCTCGACGCAAATCAGGCTGTCGCACGACGTTCCGGAATCGACGAAATACGCTGGTTAACAGCTCCGGCTCGCCGAACGCCTCCCTGACGCGGTTTCTACTCGACTTGTTAACCGGCTCGCATTCCCGCCATCATGGCCGTCAGCGTTCGAAACAACTTCACGCCCCTTCTCCCCAAACGGAATCCTGACAAGATTTCTCCGCCGAGCGGGAATCCCGACAAGTTCTCGCGCTTCACAGCCGCGCCACCTTGGCGGGTATGTGATGTGGTCACTTTGGCAAGCTCGCCGAGGGCGCTGCGCCGCGAAGGAGTCGGAGCCCGTTGGCGACGACGATGAGCGATGCGCCCATGTCGGCGGCGATCGCCATCCACAGGGACGCGGTTCCCACGACCGTCAGCACGACAACGGCTGCTTTGACGATCAGCGCGAACGCGACGTTCTGTCGCACAACGGAAACGACGCGACGGGAGTG
This sequence comes from uncultured Planctomycetia bacterium, assembly GCA_964590435.1. Lineage (GTDB taxonomy): Bacteria > Planctomycetota > MHYJ01 > WSZJ01 > WSZJ01 > WSZJ01. The sequence continues at coordinate 15,379 of CAZPWT010000049.1, read as the reverse complement.
ACGTACGAGCCACGGTACCGCCGACAAGTCGTCGCTCATGAGAGCGACGTCGGCGGCTTCAATGGCCGCGTCGCTGCCCACAGCGCCCATCGCGATGCCGAGCGACGCCTTCGCCATCGCCGGCGCGTCGTTCACTCCGTCTCCAATCATGGCAACTGCGCCGTAGTGGCGAGTGAGCTCTTCGACGAGGCGCAACTTGTCTTCGGGCATGAGCTCGGCGTGCACTTCGATGACGCCGGTCAACTTCGCGACGGCCTTCGCGGTGCCGGCGTTGTCACCCGTGAGCATGACGATGTGCTCGATGCCTGCGGCGCGCATGGCCGCGACGTTCGCGGAAGCGTCGTCGCGGATGGCGTCGGCGACGGTGATGAAGCCGCACACGTGGCGGGCGTTTCCGACGACGACGATGGTCTTGCCGTCCGCGGAGAGCGCCTCGAGCTGTCTGTGTACCTCGGGCGTCTCTTGCTTTCGCTCGTCGAGATACCTGTGCGAGCCGAGCCAATGCTCCTCTCCCTCGACGACGCCGGAGGCGCCGTTGCCCCGGATGGCGACGAAGTTCCCGGCCGGCGGGGGATCGATGCCTGCAGCCCGTGCCGCTTCGAGGACGGCGTGAGCGATCGGGTGCTCGCTCTTTTGCTCGAGCGACGCGGCGATGCGCAGGAGCGCGGTCTTGTCGTGCTCGCCGAACGGGACGACGTCGATCACCTTCGGTCGTCCCGTCGTGAGTGTCCCGGTCTTGTCGAGCGCAATCGCCTTCAGGCCCGATGGCGTCTCAAGATGCTCACCGCTCTTGACGAGCACGCCGCGGCTCGCTGCTGCCGCGAGCCCGGCGACGATCGCCACCGGCGTCGAGATGACAAGCGCGCATGGGCAGCCGATGACGAGGAGGACGAGCGCCCGGTATGCCCACTCCGCCCGGGCAGCGTGGAAGAGGAGCGGCGGCGCCAATGCCGTCAGCAGCGAGAGCGCCAGGACAACCGGCGTGTACACGGAGGCGAAGCGCTCAACGAACACCTCCGAGCGAGAGCGCTTCGACTGCGCGTCTTCGACCAGGCGGGCAATGTGGGCGACGGTCGAGTCCGCCGCGACCTTCGTCACACGGACGTCGAGGGCGCCGTCGCCATTGACGGTCCCGGCGAAGACCTCCGCGCCCTCCGCCTTCTCGACAGGCGCGCTCTCGCCCGTAACGGGCGCCTGGTTCACGGCGCTGGCGCCGACGACTACGACGCCGTCGAGCGGGATGCGCTCGCCGGGTTTCACGACAAAGACCTCGCCGACGGTGACATCGGCCGGTGCAACCGCGATTTCCCTGCCGTCCCGCCTCACCCGGGCGGTCGGAGGGGTGAGGCTCAGAAGCGCCTCGATCGCCCGGCGCGCACGACCGACGCTCCAGCTCTCGAGCGAGAGCGAGACCGCGAACAACACCGTTACGGCCGCCGCCTCGAAATACTCGCCGATGACGACGGCGCCGGCAACCGCAATGGTCATGAGCAGATTCATGTCAGGACGTATTCGCGCGATTGAGGACAGCGCCTTTGGCAACACCATCCAGCCCGCGGCGGCGATTGCCGCGATGTAGAGGAAGCGCACCAACCCGGGGACTGCGTGGGCGATGCCCATCCCTTCGCTACCGAACGCTCCGGCGAATCCGTCGATCTTGACGTGGGTGACGAACGCGGCAATCAGGAGCGCTGCGCCCGCGAGCGTGGAGGCGCCGCGCGTGCGAGCGCCGTGCGCGGGTCGGGTTTCGAGGCGATTGAAAGGTTCAGCGTGCAACCCGGTCTTGCCAATGGCGGCGAGCACGTCCTTTTCGCCGACCTTGACGCCGGTCATGTCGATGACGAGCCGCCCGCGAAGGACGTCGAACGCGAGCGGAGCCTCACCCGTGAGCGGAACGAGAGCGTGCCTCAGGGTCGCGACCTCCTCGGCGCAGTCCATCCCGCGGATCTTGAGATCCAGCTTCGCTGTCGTTGTCATCCTGTGCCCCGGTTGATGTCGCTCATGACTCGTCGTGCTGCTTCAACCCCGCTGCCGGTTCGCCCGCAATCACTCATGAACACATTTCCGGTCTCGCGCCGCAACGGTCTCGACGGCCTTCGATTCACGGCATGCGAGCCGGGCGGAATCGGGGGAAGGGTGTCGGCAACCGCACATGCATCCCGGCTGGACCGCCAGCAATGTCAGCGCGGCCCCGATGCGCAGGCGACGGACCCATGCCATCAAGGGGCTACGCCGTACTGCCGTATGCCGAGCCGCCGGCTTATGGCTCATTTCAAGACCTCCGAAATCGGACGTCCAAGAGCGTCTTCCAGTTCTGCTCGCGCTTCCGCCCACGCGGCCTCCGCTTCTGCGGCGTCGGAGAGCGTCTGCTGATGGTCTTCCTGCGCCCTCAAGAGTGCAGTGACGTCAAAAGTGCCCGTGGAATAGGCGTCCCGGATCTGTTCCAGGCTCTTCGCCGAAGCCGGGACGATTTCCTTTTCGTAGAGCGCCAGCGACTCCGCGGCGGATTTCAGGCGTGCCACCGCAACCTTCACCTCCGCAGTGATCTCGGTATCCAGCCCCGCCCGTTGGGCGGCAAATCGACGGCGGTCTGCCTCCGATTCGGCAATTTCTCCGCGGCGACGGTTCCAAAGCGGAAGCGAGAGCGAAAAGCCGAGTGTCACGACGTGGTCCCTGGTTCGGAAATCGATACCGTCTCCCTCGATGCGATCGCGCTCGAATTCGTAGCCGATGCCGAATCCAAGATCAGGAGCGGCCTCCGCCTCCGCAAGCCTTGTCCGAGCCTCGGCTTCCGTCTCGGCGGCGGAAATAGCTGCAAGATCTGGCCGGCCTCCCCTTGCCGCCGCGAGGGCCTTCGCGAGGTCCGGATCCTGGCGATCCCTGGGAACCGCGTCGGCGAAAACCCATTCCACGGGCGGAGTTCCTCCGCTCAGTACCTCAATGAGCGCGCGAGCCGCCCTGGTCTCGCCCTCGGCCTTCTTGGCAGCGGCGCGCGCTTTTGCAGCGCCAACCCTGGTAAGGTCGACTTCAATTCCGGTTGCCTGGCGAGCGTCGAAGCGGGCTACTGCTGCCTCGACCGCCTTGTTGACCAGCTCGACGTTGCTTTGTGCGATGTCGAAGCGCCGCTGCGCTGCAACAGCCTGCCAATACAATCTGCGAGCGCGGCCGCGCAACTCCCGAAGAGTGTTCTGCGCTTCAGCCCCCGCCTTGGCGATTCCTGCATCCGCGACGGCCTCGCGGCGTGACACGCGGCCCCCGAGTTCGAAAACCTGGCGCACTTTGAATCCAGCAGCGGTTTGATCGCCGTCGAGGCCCTGGGCGAACTCAAGCTCCAGTTCCGGATTCAACGGGTAGGTGGACGCAGTCACGCGTCTTGCCCGTGCCGCTTCGATTTCCTCAAAGGCACCCCGCACCCGGCCATGACGTTCGATCGCCCGGAGGAATTCGTCCTCGGAGAGTCCATCGGACCAGTCGACGCTCGGCTCGCGTTCCGGAGAACTCGAGGCACCGGCGCCCGTGGTGAGGTCGCCGGAGCGACCTGGAGAGGACGCACATCCGGAGAGGACGAACAAGCCTGCGGCCAGAAAAACCGGTCGGAGCATCGGGGATCCTCCTTGGCATCTAGGGAGCCGCGGTCGGAAGCGGCTCGGACTTTCCTGCACGCATGGCAACGTAGAGCGTAGGTAGAACAACGAGAGTCAGGAGAGTGCTGGTCACCAACCCACCGATTACGACGGTCGCGAGCGGCCGCTGAACTTCCGCTCCAATGCCGGTGCTCAGTGCCATCGGGACGAATCCGAGGCAGGCTACGAGGGCGGTCATCATGACAGGCCTCAATCGCTGCTCGGCCGCGGCCAGCACGGCGGGGCGCACAGCCATTCCTGCCTGGGTAAACTGCCGGATCGTGGAGACCATCACCATGTCCGCGAGAACCGAAACGCCCGAGAGCGCGATGAATCCCACTGCGGCGCTGACCGAGAACGGCATTCCCCGCAGGTAGAGCGCCAGAATCCCGCCGGCCATCGCGAACGGGACTCCGGTGAAAACGCGCAGGGAATCGGGCGTGTTCCTGTAGGTCGAGTAGACCAGGAACAGGATCAGCAGCAGAGCAAGCGGAACGACCCAGGCGAGTGTCCTAGAAGCGCGGACAAGATTCTCATACTGGCCGCCGTACTCGACCCGGCAATTTGCGTCTCGAAGTTCCTTTCCAAGCTTTGCTTCGATCGTCTCCTTGGCCTCGCTGACAAAACTCCCGAGGTCCCTGCCATCCACGTTCACGCTGACGACCGCGAGCCTCTTGCCCCACTCGCGATTGACGACGAGGGGACCGCTGGAGCGGGTGATTTCTGCGAGCTGCGACAAGTACAGCCGCTGTCCGTCGGGCGCTGGAACGAGCAGGGTTCCAAGCCCGTCCTCGCCGGTCGTATAGCGCTCCGGAAGCCGGATCGCCAGAGGGAACCGGCGAGGGCCGGAACGGATTTCCCCAGCTGCGAGGCCCCCGACCGCCTCGACCCAGTCGAGAACGTTTCGGGCGTGAAGTCCATGTCGCGCGAGAGCCTCCGGATTCAGCTTGACCTGCAGGGATGGCTGTCCGACGAGCCGCTCCGGCGTGGGGTCCTTGGCACCCTTCACTTCCCTCAGAACTTCCGCGACTCTCCCGGTCAGGCGCTTGAGAGCCTCGAGGTCGTCCCCGATGACCTTGACGCCGACGTCCGTCCGGACCCCGGCGATCATCTCGTTGAAGCGCATTTGAATGGGTTGCGTGAAAGCGTATGTCATTCCGGCGATCGGTTTCAGCACGCCGTCCATCGCGCGGACAAGCTCCTGCTTCGTTGCGGCCTTTTTCCACTTGTCGCGGGGCGTCAGCATGATGAAGACGTCGCTGATCTCGATACCCATGGGGTCGGTCGCAACCTCCGGTGTTCCGGTGCGCGTCCAGATGGACGAGATTTCGTCGGGGAATTCATCGAGCAGGACGCGCTCGATGGCTGAAGTGAACCGCGCGGACTCGTCGACCGAGACGCCCGGGAAACGCACCGTGTTGATAACAATCGACCCCTCGTCGAGCTGGGGGACAAAGGTCGCTCCAAGCCTGCGGGCCAGCGGCAAGACCCCAGCCATGACGATCAGCGCGCTTCCCAGGACCATCACCCGGTGGTCGACCGCGAATCGAACGACCGGCCGATACAGTCGCTTGAGGACAGACACGATCCAGGGATCGCCGTGCTCGCCCCCATGACGCAGGAACAAGCCGGCGGCGACGGGAACAAAGGTCAGGGACAGAATGGCGGACGCGGCGAGCGCCAGAATCACCGTCAACGCCATCGGCCGGAACATTTTTCCCTCGACGCCCTGCAACGCGAGAATCGGAGTGTAGACCACCATGATGATGAGTTGCCCGAACATGGCCGGTCTCAAGACCTCGCCGGCGGCGGCGCCGATGACTTCGAGCTTCGATTTTCCTTCCGGATTCTCGCTCAGCCTGCGGACGGCGTTCTCGATCGTAATCACGCTGGAGTCGACGATCAGGCCGAAGTCGATCGCACCCAGAGACATCAGCGTTCCCGCGATCCCGATTTTCCACATCGCAGTGAAGGCGAAGAGCATGGAGAGCGGGATCGCAGCCGCGACGATCAGGGCAGCCCGCAGGTTGCCGAGGAACATGAAGAGAATGGCCACGACCAGAAGCGCGCCTTCGGCCAGGTTCTTCTTGACCGTGTCCAGAACCTTGTCGACAAGGGTCGTTCGATCGTAGACGACCCGGACTGAGGCGCCCTCCGGCAGCGACTTCTTCACCTCTTCCATCCGGTTCCGCAACCGGGTGGCCACTTCATGGCTGTTCTCGCCCATGAGCATGAACCCCAGCCCGAGCACCGACTCTCCCTGTCCGTCCGAAGTGACGACGCCCCTGCGGAGGGCCGACCCTTCCACGACTTCGCCGACATCACGGACGCGAATGGACCGCCCGTCCAGCGAGCGGATCGAGATCGCGCCGATCTCTTCGATCGTGGAGGTGAGTCCGAGGCCGTTGACCAGAAGCATTTCGCCCGGTCCCTTCGCCGCGCCGCCGCCGGCGTTGGCGTTCGAATGCTCCAGTGCCTCCCGCAGCTCTTGAAGCGAGAGTCCGTACTTGACGAGTTTGACGGGATCGACCACGACATGGAATTGCTTCTCGAATCCTCCCCAGGAATTCACTTCCGCCACTCCCGGAACGGCCTGGAGCTGCGGCTTCGCCAGCCAATCGTGCATCGTCCGTGAGTCCGTGGGGTCTCCGTTCGGCGCCGTAACGATGTAGTGGAAAATCTCGCCCAGGCCGGTGGCGACCGGTCCCATTTCCGGCCGTTCGATGCCCTGCGGCAGTTCGACCGACTGCATGCGTTCGAGCACCTGCGCGCGGGCCGACCAGATGTTCGTGCCGTCCTCGAAAACCAGAGTCACCTGGGAAAGCCCGTACTTGGACTGGGAGCGCACTAGTTTCAATCCGGGCATCCCGCTCATTTCAGCCTCGACCCTCGCGGTGATCTGCTGCTCTATCTCCACCGGTCCCAGCCCCGGCGCAATCGTGTTCACCTGCACCATGACGTCCGTTACGTCCGGGAAGGCGTCCAGTTCGAGGTGCTGGAAGGCGAAGGCTCCGAGAATCGCGAGGGCAGCCGTAGCGATAAGCACGAAGCCCCGAAGTCGGAGGGAAGCAAGGATGATCCGGTGCAGCATGGCACTCCTCTCATGCGACGACGGTTGTGGCCGGCGTCCGCGTCTCGTTGTGATGGCCCCAACGGGGCCCTAGTCGTCGGTTCAGCCGGCGCCCATCTCGCCCTTCATGGCCTCCGTCTTGAGCATGAAGCTTCCGGTCGTCGCAACCTTGTCGCCGGCGGCCAGGCCTCCCTTGATCTCGAAGCCGCCGTCGTACACGGCGCCGATCTCGACAAGGCGGGACTGAAAGGTGTTTCCGGACGTCTCGACGAAGACGAACGAACAATCGCCGTCGGTCTGAACCGCGTCCCTGGGCACCAGGATTCGTGGTTCGGCCGATTTCACGGTGATCTCGACCCGCCCGAACATGTGCGCGCGCAGCAGGGCGTCGGGGTTCTTCACTTCCGCGTACACCCTGACGGTGCGCGTCACCTCGTCCACCGATCTTCCCGTCGCGACGACCTTTCCTACGAACTTCTTGCCGGCAAGCGACTCCAGCTGGAATGCGACACGCTGGCCCCTTTCGATTCGCGTGAGGTCGGACTCCTTTGCATCAATCGCGACCCACATGCGTTCCAGCGTGACCACTTCAAACAGCCCGGTTTCGGTGGTGGCGTTCTGGCCGACGACCGCGCTCGCCGAGACGATTGTGCCGCCGACTGGTGCGAGCACTTCAAGACGCTGGGTCACGTCGCGGTCCTTCACGACCGTGGCAACCTGCTCGGCGCTCATGCCGAGGCTGCGGAGCTGCAGCTCGGCCGCGTGAACTTCCAGGATCGCTTCCGCCAGTGCGCTCCTGGACTCCAGCTCTTCACGACCGGTGGCCAGCCTCTTGTCGAACAGTCCTTTCATGGCGTCGTACTGTTCCTTCCGTAGATCTCGCTCCGCCGACGCCTGGATGAGTTCCGATTTCGCTTTCGCGAGTTCCGGAGCATCGAGAACGGCGAGGACGGCTCCCGCTTCGACCGATTGATCGAGCTGACCGACAACTTCTCTGACTACCCCGGCGAGGCGCGGCGCCACCCGGGCCCAGGCGGACGGGATGTACGCCGTCTCGGCGTTGGCCTTCACCACTTCGGCGACCGGTCTCGCCTCCACCGTCACGGTCGTCAGCCCGATCCGTTCCGCGACACGCGGACCCAACTCGATCTTTACCAGCGTGTTCGGACACTCTCCCTCCTTCGGATCGCGTGTCCGCGTCACGACCGTGCCGCCGCGCGCAAGCTTCGGGTCGCACAGCACGCAAGGCTCGGCCTGGTGCTTTTCGCACCAGGCCGGCCCGTGCGCCGGCGCCTTTTTCCACGGCATCCTGTCGCCGTAGGCAAGCATCGCGAATCCGAGGATCAGGGCGAGGAACACAGACCCGTTCGTCAGCGCCGATTTCATCTATTTCTCCTTGCAGTCGTCGCAGAGGTTGGATTCCCCGTGGTCGCCCTTTTCCCACCCGCAGTTCTTGCAGAAGGCGTACGCAACCCACTTGTCGCCGTCCTTCAGCTCGACGCTCCAGGCTTCGAGGTGCTGCGCCTTCTCGAATTTCCACGCGTGCAGCTTCACTTCCTTGCCGCGCCACTTCTCGTTCGTGATGACACCGTGCCCGTGGCCGTTGTCGACAATCGTCCAAAGCCGGCCTTCCGAATCCTTCAGCCCCTGGGCATGCTTGCTGTGAAGCGTGCACTGGGCGTCCGCTCCGTCCTTCTCGAGTTCGCACCCGATACAGACAAGGGTTCCCTGCACGACGACGAGCTTCTTGAAGTCCTTCTTCTTCCCGGCGTCGTCCCCGGCGGCGGCGACGAGCGGAAGAACCAGCAACGCGAGACAGAGTTTCTTCATGGCGATACCTCGGGAAAGGGGTTTTCGAAGAGAGTTTCTCTTCGAAGGAAGCATCTACGGAGCGTCAGCGGCCGCGCCTAACAGCGCAGCGGCAAGGACATCCGTGGGACGGTGAATGCCGTCGATGGAGCGACAACAGAGCATACGGTCGCGAAATCGCCCGCCGCCGCGCCCGGTGTCTCGCCGGAGTCAGGAATTGCACTGAACATCTGGACGACGGGGGCGCACGGAAGCAGCACCTTCGTGATGGTGCAACCTCCACACTTCGGCGCCGCGAGGATCATGTGGCCGTCGAGATCCGCTCCTGACTCGTCCGCGTCCACGCGCGGCTCGTCGCCGCAGCATCCGGAGTCCGACAGTTCGTAGACCGCGTTGCCCTGCGGATCGACGCACAGCTGCGTCGCCGAAAGTGCGACTCCGGCGAGCATGTAGAGGACACAGGAAATCAGCCCGTGAGCCTTCATCGGCCAGAAGCATACCAGTAACGGTCGGATTGCAAGACGAGAATCTCGGAATCGCGTCGAAAGCTGCGGTGGAGTAGTGTTCGCTCCCGGAGAGAGCGTGACGGTCACAAGACCTGACTGAAGATCGACGCTGTCGGCTGCGGAGTCTCTCAAGCTCCTTGCCTTGGCCCCAGGGCAAGTGCTCCCTTACTTCTCCGAGGGTGGCGAGGATGTATTCAAGCTGACAGCCACCTTCGCCGAAAACGGACCTGGTGGTGTCGATTCTGAGTATCGCGGGACCACCCGAGGCTGCTCGGCCAAGGTAGACAAACGCGAAGCGCGCAGTGGGGTTCGCAAGATCCGATAGCGGTTCCTCGCCGCTGCTGTGGAAACGGTTGTATCGGGCAACCGGAAGCCGCTGCTGGACGCCTTCCCAATCGAGCAGGGGAATCCTCAGGGTTGAATTCATGGGGCTTCTGAAGGCGATGTCTACCCACAGGCGGCCAGTAGCTGGAACTTCCGAAGTCACCTGCCGATATGACTTGCTGAGGCGTTGCCCACCGAGCGTACATCCGGCTCCCACAAGAGGAGGCTACCATGACGCTCGACCAGGCGATCTGCGACTTCGAGACGCAGCTCCGCGCGAACCAGCGCAGCCCGCACACGATCACCAGCTACCTCCGGGACCTTAGGGTGTTCCGGGCGTGGCTAGCGAAGGAGCGGGTTCCCGACGACGTCCGACGCCTCGACGCAGGGACGATCTGCCGGTTCGCGACGGCGCGCTGCGTGACGCACACCGAGGATGGGAGGCCGAAGCGAGCGACGAGCATCGACAAGGTGAAGATGTCGCTCCGGGCGTTCTTCCACTACCACGCTGACGCCGGCGAAATCCCGGCGAACCCGGCGCGAGTGCTGAAGTACCGCCGCGACCACCGGGTTCCCGAGGCGTTGAGCGGCGTCGAGCGCGAGCTGCTGCGGCAGGTTCTCGCCAAAGCCGAAGGGTGGCGAGGGGTTCGGGACGCCGCGATCCTGTCGCTGCTCGTCGGCACCGGGATGCGTCTCGCCAGCCTCGTGGCGCTGGATGCCGCGGACGTGCGCCTCAACGAGAGGTTTGTACTGCTCCGAAAGCTCAAGGGCGGAGGAGAGGTGAGGAAGGCGCTTTCGGAGTCGGTGAGTCAGCGGCTGGCGGCGTGGCTCGCGGCCAGGTCAGGCGTCGGCGCTACCAGCGCCGCGCTCTTCGTCTCTGCGCAGCGCCGCCGCCTTTCTTCACGGCAGATCCAGGTCATCGTTCGCAGGTCGCTGGCCGCAGCCGGAATCGAACGACGCCTGACTGTCCACTCGCTGCGCCACGACTTTGCGTCTCGGCTCTACGCAAAGACGAAGGACCTGCTGCTCGTTCAGCGCGCGATGGACCACCGAAGCATCGCATCGACGCTCGTCTACGCGAGGGTTGCGGATGAGCGAGTGGCGGAGGCTGTAGCGGGACTCTGAACTACTGCCTGCGCCGAGTGAGCACCCGGAGCCTTTGCTCCAATCTGCCAAGCAGGACCTTCACGGCCTCTCGATGCTCCGGCAAGGCGAGAATCGTGTTCGGACCGAGCCGCCAACCTGGCCGATCCCGGGCAATAACCTCCGCGAGGCGATCCACCGCTTCGCTCATGAGCTTTCGGCCTCGATGGCTTGGGGCCCCCCAAAGTCCGAGGCACTGCTCCACACCGCTGGGTCCGACGTAGAACAAAGCGAAGGGCAGGTTGCTTGCGAGTTCGAGCGCCACGTAGTGGTTCTGGACGTACCCGGGAGCATCCCAGGACCGGATGCCCCCTTCATCCTCGCGGTGGGCGCGGGCAAGAGAATCCATGTGCTGGACCTGCTGATCGTTGAGCTTCGAGCGATGGACGACCGCGACTCGCGCGGCTGGCGAAGCTGGCGTCATGGGTGCGTGCCTCCGAACACCGGTTGCTCTGTTTCGAAAATCGCCGGCCGAGGACTTGGTGCTGCCAATGGGGAGGGATCAGGGTAGCCCCGGCCGGCGCGCGGGACTCTACTCGGGCCGATCGCGAGGTCAAGCGTGCGCTGCCACTCTGGTCGTCACGCAGGTGGAGCGTGGCGCGGTGGGGGCGGCGGCGATGTGAGCCTTGACCCGGAACACTCCGTCGTGAAGCATCACACAGGTCTGCCGAATCGGAGTTCCAATTGGAGGGCACGCACGATGGGATTGTTCCGCTGGCTCAAAAGGAAGGGCAGCACGGGATCGATCGCCCGATGGACTGCCGGCACATTCATGAAGCTGGTGGCAAACGGGATGCCTGCGTCGGAGGCGCTCAAGTTCATCGTGACATCGCGCTTCATGAGCCCCGGCGCAAACTTGTCTCCCGGAGAAGCAGGGGTGCTCAGGGCGAAACTGCAGGAAGACCCTCCCAGGACCGTCCATGAACTGTCGAGGTTCATCTGGGACGTCGAGATCGGCTCTCAGATCCCGGCGGAGTCGCTTCCTCGGGAGGCTGAGGAGTGCTACCGCGTCATGGATGAGGAGCTGGCCGCACGAGGAATCCGGCCCGCGCGTCCCGATCCAGTCGGCCGGTCACATGGGGCGAAAGGCGCGGGAGCCGCTGACGCCGAGTGGCGATGCCTTAACCTCGCGCTGAACGACATCAGTCGTATGGCGAAACAACTATGGCAGACGGAACTCAAGCTACGAGGAGACCATCCTCAACCTCTGCACACCCTGTTCGTTGCTTGCACGTCGATTGCGGCGGTTGACCTCGATTCGTCGTTTTCGGATGCGTCGATCGATCGCCTCGCGTCGAGATTCGGCGATCTCGACTTTTCACAGTTCGTATCCACACCAGCAGTTCGAGATCCCCTGCGAAGCCTTGTGAAGGATGCGAGAACGGCAGCACAAACCGGCGATGTCGAAAAGCAGATGGAGCTGATCATGACCTTCCTGATTGCGCCGGCTGGCGCGCCTTCGCTCCTGAGCGAATCCGGGAAGGGCGCCGTGTTCGCGGCGGCACGGGATGTCCTAGCCCGAACGATTCAGTGCCGAACAATGATTGGCATGGCAGGAAGTCTCGGATAGGTCTTGGAGCAATCGTTTCTCTTATATGACTTGATATGTACCCGAAGACCGAGCGTCCATGTCCCTCACGCGCGTGGGTGCCACGCCGAGCGAGGAGGACACGATGAAGGCGCTGATCCTGATGCTGTCGATGGGGTGGGACGGGAAGCCGGGGAGCGAGGCGGAAACGACGACCGAAGGCGAGGAGCGGAACGTGCGCCGCGAGATGGCTCGGGTGCTGCGCGACGCGCGCGAGGGTGGGTGCCGCGTGCGCAAGCTGCCGACGCCGGGCTGGAAGCCGGGCACGGCGCGACGCTGGGGAGTGAACGCGGGCGCGGGAGGGCTGACGGAGTTCGTGCTGGTCCGCCTCGGGGAGGGCACGTAGATGACGCCGCGTACCCTCAATCGCCGCCATGGTCGACGTGCTCCCGCTCCTGCGCCAGCGCGCTTCCTGTGCGCGCGAGGCGCTCGGAGGCGGCCGATGAGCGAAACCCCCGACATCGCTGCCCTACGCCGCCACCTGTGCGCCCAGGAACGCGCCAGTCGCCGCGAGGCCGCCCTCCACGCCCGCCGGGCGCTCGCGTGCATCCGCCGCGGGCGCTTCTTCCTGGCGGTCGGCGAGCTGATCGAGGCCGAGGTCGCGAAGGCGGAGGCAGAAGTGCTGGCGCGGTGCGCACAGTCCGTCAGCGAAACATGCGTCTGATCAGCGAGAGCGTTTGCCGAGCAGGCCTGCTTCTTGACTGACCTTCGCGGCGTCACCGCAGCAGTCCCCCGGCCCGCAGCAGCACGCCGCGCCTGCAGCGCCCGGACTCGCGCGCCGGCGGTTCATCCAGAGCCAGGTGAGGCCAAGGGAAACTGCGGTCAGGACTGCGACCAACGGACGAGCAATCTTGAGGAACCCGGCGCCGAATAGGTTCAGGTAGATCGGGAGCATGGGCGAACCGCAGCAGCCGACGAGGAAGCAGCCGGCGACCGAGAGGAACGCTCCGAGCGTCAAGCTGCCTGCGGCGGCTCCTGCGGAAGCACGCGCGCGGTTTTCGCGGAAACGACGGAAGGCGAACGCGGCGAAGGCGAGGGACATGGCGTAGGACAGCCCAAGCCAGAAGCTGCCGGAGTCCACGTAGCCGCGCAGGGTGAGCTTCGCCTGAGGAGCCGCGGCCCACCGGGATTGTGCCTCGGCCCGCTCGGGGAAGACGCGCAGCCAGGCGACGTGAAAGGCCAGCGTTGCCAGGAAGACGGCCGCCGGGAGCAACGATCGGCGGATCGACCTCACTTCGCTCCCTCCTCCGGCAGGGTCACTTTGCTAACGGCAGTCGCCTCGAACATCGATTTGCCGCCGGACTCGACGACCCGACCCTCAACGTGGACGGCATCCGACGGGGCGGGCATCGGACCCGACCAGCGGACGGGCAGGACGAGCTCGGCGCATTCGATGCCGCCGCACGCGCGGAATTCACGGACGTCGATGAGGCCCAGGGTCTTGTCTTTCTCCGAGATCTCGCTGACGACGCCCTCGACCTTCAGGGCGCCGGTGAACTTCTCCGGGTTCCTCATGAGGTCGTCCACGGCGACGATCGCGCCGGAAGCCGGTGGAGTTGTGGGCGGCTGCGGAACCTCCGGCTTGCAGCCCGCATAGAGCAGGGAAGCGAGAAGGACGTGCAGCGAGCGACGCATCAGGCTTTCTCCGAACACGAGGGACCACAGTGGCATGCCGCTGGCGCTTCCGGCGCGGCGTCCTGCACGTACTCCTCATCGGTCCGCAACGCCCTCTCCGCCCGCGCCAGCTCCTTGCCGAGGTACGCCGCGTGATCGAGGCGCGAGACGAAACCGCGCTCCACGGCGGGCGAGTACACCGAGGCGGCGTTGCGTCCGTCGATCACGGCATCGAGGAGACCGTCGTTGGTGAAATGCTCCAGCGACAGGCGGCCACGGACGCGATCGACATAGACGACGAAGTAGCCAGCCGGATCGGGCGTCATTCGCGTGGGGACACGCCCCTCGATTCTCGGGATTGCCACTTCGCCCGCGAAAGGCGAGGCCGGCACAGTGTCTCCTTGTGCGCCTTCGCGAACGGCGTCGAGGATGGCAGCCGCGTTCGTCTCGCCCCGGCGATCCAGGACGCGAACCGTGCGCCGGAAGTGCTCAATGGCCTCGCGGGTGATGTTCTTCAGGACCGGCCGCCGGCCCCGAGCGCCAACAACGCGCATCTCGCCGTCCACGCCGCCCTGCGCCAAGGCAACGAGGCACTGTCCCGGGAGGTGACCCACGGTGCCCCGCGAGTCTTCGCCGCACAGGACGACCGCCCGGATGTGCGGGTTGGCGACGACGTTTCGCACGAGCCGCTCGACCCCGAGGTTCTCCGTCTGCAACGTCCCGACGATCGCGACCACGGCGCTCGCGCTCCGGGCGATCTCCGCCGCGAGCGCATCGTTGGTCAGCGCGCAGACGGCGACCGGAGCTACGAATCGAAGTGCCCGGTAGCTCCCGGGCAGCGGCGGCCATCCGACGCGGGGGACGACAGGCGTAGCGGCGCAAGCGTCGGCCTCGATCGCATGCCCGTCGCGGTTCAGCGCATTCACCGCCAGCGCCGGGAAGCAGATGTCGCAGCCGAGGCAGTCGTACCGCTCCGGCTCCAGACGGGCGGCCGCCTCTAACATCGCCTCCGCCAGGTCCGGGCTCCTCGCGTCCAGGGGCACCGCCTTCTCGATCGCCTCGAGCGAATGGCGCAGGCACCCGCACGGCCAGCACTTCTTCGCCGCCGCCGCTTCACGGATCTGCCGCGCCGCGTCTCCTACGAAGATCTTCGCCGCTTCGCTCACCGCTGCCTCCGCTTCGAGTCCTCACTGAGGCAGAGCCCGTGATCGAGCAGGCTCGCGACGCATGGATCGACGATGCGATAGATGATGTTGTTCCCTTCGCGTCGGGACCCGATGTACCCGCGGGCGGCGAGGCGCTGGAGCTGGTTCGACACTGCCTGGGGGCGCATTCCGACCTCCTGCGCCAAGTCCGTCACCCGGATCTCGCCCGCGCGGACAAGCGCGTGGAGCAGCCGGATGCGCGTGTCGCTGGCGAGCGCCTTGAAGACCGCGACCAGCCCCGCGGCCTGCTCAGGGCGAAGCAGCGGACGGTCGGCGAGCATGGGGGGCATTCGGTTCTCCTGAATTCCACTACGATCCTATATTGTGTAATAGATCGAGGTCAAGTGCGGATTCCTCTGAGTATCCATCACACCTTGAAACGCGTTTCACCCAAAAGTAAAGCCTCCTCGACGGTCGAAAGGGGTTGTGGCGCAACACCCTGACCACGAGGAGGCTTACGATGACGCGGAATATTTCCAAGATTCTTATCGGCAGGA
>CAZPWT010000048.1:0-61158 GCA_964590435.1 uncultured Planctomycetia bacterium | reverse complement strand
ACTCCATGGAATCCGAACGTCAGAGCGTGAAAAAAATCCGCGCGGGTCGGGCGGAGTCGGCCCGCACATCAAGAACTCCTCAAACCACCGTCACTGGGCCGACGCAGCCTGACACGCCGGATTTTTTCTCACGCTCTGAGTCGTAGCCGCCCAACGTTTCCGTTGCGCGTTCTTCGAGGCGAAGATGCGGACTCGCGATCGCGTCGGCCGGCCTCGGCTGCGGTCCGGGGGTCGTCAACGGACTGAACCGAAAACACCCGGACAGGCAAAGCGCCACAAGCGCAAGCGCGAAACATGGGCGGGACGCGAGTCGTCTCGGCACTTCACAATCATACTGACTGACGTGGAATCTCTGCCGCTCGACTTCTCCTCCCACGACGATTCCATGCCAGGGGACGACTCGCGGCCAAAGGCGGGGCTGGCCCTGAGCGTGCTGACGCGGTTGTTCCGCCGGGAATGGAGGAGGTTTGTGAAGGGTTGGGGCGGATAGATTCGCAGCGAGTCCGCTCTCGCGGAATTCGGACTATTGGGTGTGGAGGCCCCGGCACCATCGACGAGGTAGGTTTGCCCTCACTCGGGTACGAGAGGTTCCTCGCGGGGGATTTCCGAGAGTCAGGAGAGTCTTGTGGCCGGACCACCGAAAGGAAGGGCTCGGGTAATAGGCACCCTCACGCTCACCCCGGGTAGGGTTCAGTACGTCGGGTCGTCAATGCTCATCTTTCGTGCGCCACCTCACTTCGCGTCGCGCTTGAGATCGCACGTCGCCGTTTCCGTCCCCTTGACCTCGACGACCGCCTGCCCGATCACCTTTTCGCCCTCCAGCAGTTTCACCGTCCACTTGCCGGGCCACAGGCTTCCGAGCGTGTATTTCCCGGCGCCGGCACCGTCGCGCTCGAGCTGTTGAATCTCGAAGCCCTGCGCGTCGGAGGCCCGGACGGAGAGGGGCTCTGAGGACGCGGGAGGCAGCTCGACGCTGCCGGAGATCGTTGCGCCGGCGGCCATCTCCGCGGTCCCGACGTCGACCGTCTTGTTCTTCGGCGAGAGCTCGCCGATGCGGCACCAGCCCGCCTTGTGGTCGTGCGCGTACACGACGAAATCGCCGTCCGGCAAATAACGGGCGCAGAAGTTCCCCTTCTCGTCGCAGCGCGCGTGGCGGATTTCGCCCGTCCTCTTGTTCACGGCCATGACGTGCACCATCAGGTCGATGTCGCCGTGCGGCGTGGCCTGCCCCGTGATCGATCCGGCGCCGAGCGGGACGGTGACCGTCCGGTTTTCGCTGACGTCGATGTTCCCGTCGAAGAGAACGCCTTCCCAGAAGCCGCGGCTTCCGAGCCAGTCCACCACCCTGAGCCGGTACTTCCACGGCGAGACGTCGGGAATGACGACCTGCCCCGTGTCCTTGGGATCGATGAAGTCGGTCTCCGGCCACGACCCGGTTCCGTCGCCCAGCGGCTGCAGGATGAAGCTGAGCATGGGCTTCCGCGTCGTGATGTTCTCGACCTTGCGCTCGGCCGATGCGCCGGTGCCGG
This sequence comes from uncultured Planctomycetia bacterium, assembly GCA_964590435.1. GTDB lineage: Bacteria > Planctomycetota > MHYJ01 > WSZJ01 > WSZJ01 > WSZJ01. The sequence goes on along the minus strand of CAZPWT010000048.1, from coordinate 59,629 downwards.
ATGCGCGCTGGTCTTTCGAACCGTCGCCGATCGGCAGCTTGACCGTCAGTTCCCACGCGCCCTTCGGCTCGAAGTACCGGATCTCGGTGTCCTTGCCCTCGACGACCCGGGCGAAGCGGAAGTGGCCGCCGATCATGTCGGCGGTGAGATTGAACCGGACACCGACGGCGACCAGGCCGGCCGGAATGCCGTCGACGCGGAACGCGCCGTTCTCGTCAGTCTTGAAACGCACCGGTTTCAGCGCCGGGTTATCCTCGCGCGACCGTCCGCCAGAGCCGGCGAACTCGATCTCGCCGTCGGCAAAGGCCCAGGGCTGGCCGCCTTCGCTGGGCGTCTTGAAGACTTTCCCGATCACGGAGCCGGTCCCGTGAACGACCAGCGCGCCGGCATCCAGGCCGGACTCGGGAACCGACAGCGTGAGAAGAACCGGCGCCACGCGTTCCCCGAAGACGGAGAGGGCGTAGCGGCCCGCGGTCACGCCCGCGATGGCGAAGTCGCCGCCGGTGAGCTCGATCTCCCGCGTGCCCAGCTGCTGCCGGGCGCTCGGTTCGCCGGAACTGGCCCATTCCCGTTCGGTCATCCGCGACGGCACGAGGCGAGCGACCACGCGGCCGTGCCCTTTGGGAAGCGTGACCGTCCCGCGGACCGCGACGCCCTTGACCAGGCGAACCTCCACGGACTTCTTTCCCTTCCAGGCGTCGACGACGGCGTTCCAGGGCGCGAACCCCGGCGCGCTCACGCCGATCCACACCTTTCCGGACTTCTCGAATTCCTCGTAGCCCTTCAGCGTCAGCGCGAAGCCGCCGTCCGCGGGCTTGAACTCCTTCGTGGAGCAGGCGTAGCTCTCCGGCTCCGTCCCGAGGCCGGCGCTGACCTTGAAGCCCGCGACCGGCGCGCCTGCGTCGTCGAGGACCTTGCCCGCGACCGAGAGGCACTCCTCGAGGACGACCGAGACGCCCTTCGGGTCGATATCGGTCGGGTGCAGCGTCACCTCGATGTATCCATCCTTCTCGAACTTCAGGTAATAGGACTTCCCGTTATCCCACCACTTCCGCGGGCTCTTCAGCACGAATGTCCCGTCCTTGCCGGTATCCGCTTCCTTCCCCGCGCCGTCCTCGACGTGGACGCCCTCGACCGGTTTCCCGCCCGCATCAACGACCGTGCCCGTGATCTTTACGCCCGCGGTGAACTCGATCCGGACCTCGTAGACGCCGTTCGCCTTCTTCGCCTTGTCGATTGCCGCCCCCGACGCCTCGTAGTCCGGATGCTGCGCGCGAATGCCGAGCTCCGGATCCGCTCCGTGAATCGTGAACTGCCCGTCCGGCCCGGAGAGCTCCGAATGCTCCGGATCCGGGGACATGAGCGGCGGCGTGAAGATCTGCGGCGACACGATCGCGCCGACGACGGGCTTGCCGCTGCCCGCCTCCACCGCGATTCCGTGCACGATCACGCCCTTTTTCACACGGATCTCGATCCGCCGGCCGGGTGTGTCCTTCTTCAGGTGGAGGGTCTTGTAGCTCCCATGTCCGCCGACCAGGTCCGGCGAACTCAGGCAGATGGAGATCTCGCAGGACTCCGGCGCGTCCAGCGTGAATTCGCCCGTCGCCGATTTCACCGCGATCCGGCGCGACACCGGGGGCCAGTACTTGGCCTGCGCATTCTCCAGGTCGTACGAGTACGAGAAGTCCGTGATCGGCTTGCCGTCGGCTTCGTCCAGCGCCACCAGTGTCACCGGGCTCGAGGCCGGCCAGGGGAACTTCAGGTCCGGAAGTGTCTCCCTCCGCACGTAACGGTGCGGCTCCTCGCCGACCAGAGCATCGCCATCGAACCGCAGCTTCAGCGATTCGGGCCACAGGCTGTCGATCGTGACGGCCAGGTCGTCGCCCGTTCGCTTCCACGTGCCCGTCGAGAATCTTCCCCAGTAGTTCCGGTAGAAGCGTCCGTCCGGCGCGAGCTCAATGACGTCCCGGTGCTCCTTGAACACGAAAAACTGCGACTCTTCGGCTCCGACCGCCAGCGGAAGAGTGAAAAAGGCGAGGATGGCCAGGCAGCGAATCGGATTCATGTCAATTTGCTCCAAGGAGGCCAAGGACATTCTAGCGGCCACGGTTACGTTGAAGACTCCTCTCCATTGATTTCTATATCGGCAGCCGCCCACTCCCCTTGGGAGAAAGGCGCTAAACAATTACGTTTAGTCCTTGAGTAAAGAAATCAACTCCGACTTATCAGCTTCACTCCGAAGCGCGAATTCCCGGACTGTTTGAAAACCATGATCCTGATCGCAAAACCAGAATATGATTCTCCCGCCAAGTGGATCAAAACCAACGTCGTAAGTCTCAAATCGATCGGAGCTAACTCGCAGTGTGAAGGCCGGTGGTGCCGGATTCACCATTGTACCGTGCGGATCGTCCGGCTCGTAGGGCCGGTTGTCTCTCAACAGTTGCAACACTCGTTCTGCCTCGGTCCGTCCCAAGGCCTTCCATTCCCAATTCGAGAATGGACCACGGACCCAGAGCGCGCGCAGTTCGCGCTCATTCGGAAATGGCATTGACTTTACTTCACTTATCCTGAACTCTTCGCTGACCGAGTTAGTAGACCGCAGGCTGGACTGTGTGCAATTACACTCGAGCAAGACAACACACATCGAAATGAAGAAGGACCACAAGTGTCTTGTTTGTGGCGTCGATTTCAAGTCCACCATGGATGATTTCGACTGCATCTAGAGTACCTTAGGCGTCTTTGTAATGCAGTGACTCGCGCTGCTCACGGCACAGGTAGCCAATAGGAACTTCGTGTCGTCCCTGCTAATTAGCCCGACCAATGGCGGGATTAAGTCCTTGAGAAAGGACCCTCCTCCTGAGTTTGAGATACCCGAGGTTCTGTAAGGCTCTGCTGATGGCAATGCGGTTGAGGTCATCGTCCCTGATCTGCCTTCCGTGACGCTTGCCGTCGAGGTCTTCGGCATTTCGGATCCGTTCCTTGAGGCGCGCTATTTCGTTCCTTAGGTCGTCCCGTTGTTTCTGGCTGATGGGCTGACGCCATTTCCAGGCTGCGGCCGGCGTCGGACCGTATTTCCCCGCCGGTCTGCCTAGTTCGTTGTTCCTGAGCTTGGAGCCCTCGACGTCGTCGCTGGTTGGTGCCTCCGGGCCGCCATTCTGGGCGGCGAAGACGTGGGTCCAGGTCTTGAGGGATCCTGCTCCAGACTCGACGGCGCCATTGTACTCGGGGGTGGCAGGCGGGCTGAAAAGCGAAATGACCTCGTGGGCGAGGAGGAGCTTTTGAATGTCCTCGTCGACGAAGCCGCTTCCGTTGTCGCTCTTGAGGACGAGCGGGGCCCCCACGGCGGCGAAGAGCATCCGGAGGGCAGCGATGACGGACAGGGCGGTCTGGTTGCGGAGCGGCAGGGACAGGAGTTCCATGCCGCTGGCGAGGTCGCGGACGAGGAGGAGATACGGGAAGACGCCATCGATCGGCACGGGGACCTCGGTGAAGTCCAGGGCCCAGACGCAACCGGGGCAAGAGCGCCGGCGCGGTCCTACGTGCCGCCCGGCTTCGGCCCGGTGAGCCGCGTCCTGCCGGGCTCTAGCACGGTGACTCGGCCGCGGAGATTCTTGCCGTGGCGGGAAACCAGGTCGGTCACGGCCTTCCCGGCTACGCCTTCGGCGCGGGAACCGGCGAGTCGGGAAGGACCGTCTCTTCGTGAGAGAGCGTGTCGGCCGCGTACGCCAGGGCCGCCCGCAGGTCCTCGGCCGTCAGGCGCGGATAGCCGTCGAGCAGGTCCCGCTCCGTCGCTCCTTCGCTCAACTCACGCAGCAGCAACTCGACGGGAATCCGCGTGCCGCGGATGACCGGCTTCCCGAGCATGATCGCGGGGTTCATCTCGATGCGGGGGTGAAGGGGAATGTTCGTCCTCGGGAGGGCATTGCAGCGGGCGGGACTTGGCCGTTGCCAGCGGCTTCGCGGTCGGGCTCTCTCGGCGTCCGCGCCCGGGTGTTCTTCCCCGGCGACGTCCTGCATTTCCTCCGGAACCCCGAGCGCGGCAAGATGGACCCGCCCCTCCTCGACTTCTTCCCGCACGACGACTACATGCGCCGCGACGACCCGCGGCCGACGGCGGGGCTGGCGCTGAGCGTGCTGACGGGGTTGTTCCATCGGGAGTGGAGGAGGTTTTTGAAGGGGTAGGAGCGGGGGGAAGAGAACGCCGCCACGATCCCCCGAGGCGGCAGGCAGAATCTCCTCCGTCTCCACCGAGTACTCGTCAAAGCCAGCGGGCGCTCAGAGGATCTGCAGCCGCGATCCACCTACTCCCGCCGCCAGATGAACAGGTCCCGCGCGATCAGCCTCCCGGCGCGGCTCGGCCACGCCGTGCGGCAGGCGGTGTCGGTGTTCGACGCCCCCGGCCTGCCCTCTGCCATGGGTGGCGCGGTGGCTCCTAGCCGGCGACCTCCAGCCTGTAGACCTTTCTCGCGGCCGTGACCTTCTCGGGGTCCATGAATATCCCGGGCGTGGGGTCAACGGCCGCGGCGACCACAAGGTGATGGCCCGGCGGAGGCGCGGCCTTCGGCTCAAGGGCGCGAGTCCTCTTGTTGGCGGCGAGGTCAAACTTCTTGAGCGGCTTCCCGATCTTCTTTTCGAGCTGCTGCTGCAGTTTCGGGTCGCTCAATTCCTCCCGTCCCGGCTGCTCTTCCCGCAGTTTCTTCGCGATTTCGTCGAGCTCCGCCGACTCGCCCGAGCAGAACCAGGCGCGGACGCTGCAGGGGCCCGCGCCCGAAGGAATGGACAGCATGCTGATGCCCGGCAGCTGGCCTTTCGTGGACGCGATGGATTCAGCCTCTTCAGTCACGGACTCGAACAGGCCGATCCGCCGCCGGGCGTTGAGGTAGACGCCGAGGGCACAGACGGGGCCGTATTGGGCCCCGCGATTGTCGCCGTTGCTGATCATCATGCAGGGCTTCTCATCCCCGCGGTACAGCCCCTTGGTCCCGGCAACCGCGTTCGTCTTCGCGCCGGCAACCTTCTGGTCGAGCGCGGGCTGCCATCGCGGCTTCGCGTCGGGCGTGGCAAGTCGGTCCACGTTCAGCGTGAAGTACTTCTGCAGTCCGTAGTTGTTGGGGTCCTCACGATCTTCGTCGGCCTGGCCAAAGGCGTGTCCCCACTCATGGAAGAGGGTCGTGAGCGCTGTCGGGCCGGCGGCCACGTCCGGCATGCTCTGCCCGGTGATCCTGGGATCGTTGATGACGGCGCACACCATCGACGCCTTATGAGCTGCGGCTTCTTTCAACGCCGCCTCGCGGTCGAAGCCGCCTATGGCGCCGTTCCTGATCTGGAGGCCGACCGGGTCAGCCTTTCCGACCACGATGGACGCCGAGAGATTCAAAAAGGGGAACGTCACCTTGAGAGCGTCATATTTCGACTTGAGCCCGTCCTCGACCATGGACTTCCGGACGAATTCGAGGAACTTGGTTTCGTTGTCCCAGAAGTACCCGATGACCAGGAGGTTGATTCGCTTCTCGGCCGGCCCGTTCCGCACGATCTCAACCGGCGGCGTCAGCTGCTTCGCGTCCTCGGCAAACGAGCGACGGGCCCAGATCCAGGGAAATGCGGCCGCGCCGGCTCCCGCGAGGGCCTGCTTGAGGAATCGCCGCCTCGAAGGCTCAAAGGTCTTCATTCCTTCCTCCATTTCGGGAGCGGGAGAAACGAATAGGAACTTCAAAACAGCCTTGAGCGCCGCCGGGCGCACGGCCTTCGCTTTGGATCTGCCCGGATCGCGCCCCGGGGGGCGATCCAAGCAGGCCGGCGTGGCTTGCGGGGTGAAATCGCTTCGCGAACGGCCACTCTAAGCCTCGAGACGGTTGCAATTCCAGCGCGAACAAGGGGGGCGGCGCGGAAATTTCCTCGCGCGGAAACACGAGGATTAGCGGCCGTCGCGAGTGAACTCGAACGGCCTGCGCGATGTCCTCGGCTTCGGGGTCTGGGCCGTCGTCGCGGTCGGCTGGGAGATCCCCGGGGTCGGAGTCAGGCTGGGAAGCGTGATCGGAACGGGGAGGATCGGCGAGGTCCCAGGCCGGGAGAACCCCGAGCGCGGCAAGATGGACCCGCCCCTCCTCGACTTCTCCCCCCACAACGACTACATGCGCCGCGACAACCCGCGGCCGACGGCGGGGCTGGCGCTGAGCGTGCTGACGGGGATGTTCCACAGGGAGTGGAGGAGGTTTTTGAAGGGGTAGGGGGGCCAGCTTGATGTCGATGGTGCGAAGATCGGCGGAGTTGCCAGGCAGTTCTCCGGGGCAAGTCCCCAACGCCGACCGCATGGACTGCGTTGATGTGCGCTGCCTGGCGTAACATTGCCGGGCATGAATGCGCGTGCCTCACTTCGATTCATCGCTGCACCGGCGCTCGCCATCCTGTCCGGTTGTTCCAGTATTGAAACTCCCGGGGTCGTCCTGTGTTCGGCTCCCGAACTGGCAACCGACTGGAAGCTCGTCGAAGTGTGGCGCGATTCTTCGGAGTGCAACTTTCCGGAAGGGTGGAGCGAGACGGTATCGGCCGACGAGGGAATCTACGTTTTCTCGAAATTGCGGGGACCGGGGCACGCGGCCGTGCTCGCCGAAGCCCAGATCAACCGGGGTGAGCGAGCGCAGGTCCATGAGTACAAGCGGCTGGAAGACCGTGTTTTCAAGGTTGCCTACGGAACTGGCCGGGTGCCCAAGGTCGTGTACCAGGCCTACCCCGGTCAACCCTTGGAAACGAGACCCGCGACCGACGTCGAGTGGATCCAGGTCGTCTCTCCACACCATCCTTCGAGTTTCGCTTGCGGGCGTGGTTTCGCCGCCATGACGGAGTGCTACGGCTTCCTTTCGTTTGAGTGGTCCGGCTTTCGCGTATTCGCGGTCGGAGAAGGAAAGTCTCAGCAAGTCGCCGAAGGACGAGCTTTTGATGAAGATCTCCTGCTGGCGGAAACGAGCCGCGGACCGCAGGTGCTCTTGGAGAACGAGGAGCGCGTGAGGATCTTGTCCTACGACGGTCGCGGGGAACTCACAAGTACGCGCACGCTGCGGCTCTCCGGGAACGCGTACCGGTTCATCGAAGCTGGGGACGTGTCCGTCGTCGTCTCTCGTCGCGATGACAGCGGCCTCCAGTTCCTCTGGGAGGGAAGTTCGGAACAGATCCGCTACGAGTGGCCGGGGAATCCGAAGTACTGGGACCTCGGCGTCTTGGGAGATCGACTGGTTGTCGCATCACAGACGGACGACGGCTCACTGTCGGTCGCAGCGATCTCTCGAAACGGCAGGGTCCAGCAAGCGTCCTTCGAGAGGCCGACCGGATGCGCGATCAGGTTCGTGATCTGGCATGGAAGAGCCTTCCTGCTCTTCCTCAACTACCACAGTTGGAACGATCCGGAGTTCACTCCCCCGATGCTCAGGCTCGAGGAGCTGCTGATTCCCGGTACGTAGGGCGGGGCGCCCGGCGGCGAGGGTGGAGCGAAGCTCTCCGATGTAGTCCTACTGCCGGGAGTTGAGGAGGCTCTTGAGGGCGTAAGGGGGCCGGTTCGCATCGAACTCACGCTCGCAAAGTCCTGACTTTCGCGGCAGCGGTCCTGAGGGCCGTCGACGAAGTAAGATCTCCCTCGCGTGGGCACGTGCGGCCTTTCGCCGGGGATTTCCGAGAGTCAGGAGGGACGTGTGGTCGGATCACTGAAAAGAACGACTCGGCTCATCGTCATGCTGGTACTCACGCTGGCCTCCACGGGCTGTATCAGCTTCGAAACCCATCCCCAAAGAGAAGTCGGGTTTGAACTGACGGGCGCAGCTGGTAGATCCCCCTCCGAGTGGTGGGTCCTTTCCTGGCAGGACCAGTCGAAGTGCGACATCGGCCTGGTCTGGGGCTTTCCGCACGGCGGGCCATTTGGGTGGCCCTCCACTTTCGGTAGAAGTCAGGTGCGCCTCTTCCACATGACTCCAGAAACCCCGACGATGACGTGGACCGGGTCCTACGACTGGTACCTGTGGTATCTCATCGTCCTCCCTCCGCTCGGCGGCGCGTGGAACGGGTGGACGCACTTCGTCCTCGTCGCCCCTGGGGGAACCGGCAGGTGGGAATTCGAGCAGGGGAGCGAGTATCCCTGGGAGTTTCAGCAAGATCCTGCGGATGGGAGCTGGCGCGCACGGGCCCGAAACGAGGCGCCGAAGCGGGAAGAGCTGACAGGGGAGGCCACTCAGGTACGCACGCCAGCCTGGGTTATCTGGGAGGTCAGTCAGCGGATCGAGGACTTGCGTGCTGCGGACCCAGCCTTGGTCCGGCGCGAGGACCTGAAGTCATTTCTGCGAGTAGTGCTCGAAAACTCCCGCGGATACGAGCGCTGCGGAGGATCTCAAGACCAAGTTCGCGAGTTCCTGGAGGAACTGTCCGACTGAGCCGGGCCAAGCAATTCCAGATACTCGGATCAGGTTCTCGACGCTGGACCTCTCTTTGGGCCGCCGGGAACGCCTGTTTCCATTTTTGGGCTCCTCAGGGAAACACAACCTCCTCGACCACAACGCAAGCATCCTCGCCGAGTCCCTCGAACCAAGTGCAGAAAACGCGGTCCCCGAGCGTTGCGAGGATCGGTCCTTTACGCGTCGCCATGGGGATGCGGAATCGGCTCCAGTTCCCAGGCCGCCCGCGAAACAGCGTTGCGAACTCGCCTTGGTTGACGACGGCGACGACTTCCGACCCAACTGAGGCCAGACCGGCCTCGTTGGTCTTATCTCCGCCTCAGCCATGCCCTTCATGACCCGGCGGATCAGGCGCGGGTGTGGCATCGAGCGTTAGTGTCTCGAGGACTGCCGGCCCGTCCTCGGGCACCGATACCACCCTCCAGCGCCTCGTTCCTCGCGAGTCGATCCACGCGGCGAGTGGACGGCCGTCGAGGACGACAAGCCCGGGGTCTCGCAGGCCCATATGAACATGGGGGGAGGGGCTGCGCTCCTGAAGCGTCATTCCCCAGTTCCATCCCGAGTCGGCGGCTTCGCGAAGGAACAGCTCGTTCTCGAACGAGTAGAGAATCCAGGCGCGGTCGGTCGTCGACACGATGTCGTATAGTTGTGAATCGCCGAAGGAGAACGCTCCGTGAACCTGGACGGATGCAATCACGCGCGGCACATTCGGCTCGAGTCGTGCGACGACAAGATGCCAACCGCCCATGTGAATGAAGGCAACCCCGCCCTTGCCATAGGCCACCCAGGATCCTGACGCGCGAAGTGATCCCGACCCGCTGCCGATATCCCGGATATTGAGATAGTCGACCTCGTCGCTTGGACGATGCCCGTCACGAAGGTCGTTGTAGACCACGAGCGGGCGCGGACCAGCCACCACGTCGAGATTAGATCCGTTCTGCCAGGAGCCGCAGAGCCGGATCGGGGGCCCGGCCTCGAAGCGATCCTCGCGAGGCCGGAGCCGGAACAGGACCCGGTCATGGTCGTATATGGCGCCAGTCCACGTCGTGACCTGAAGCAGCAGGTCGCTCCCGAGTGACGTGAAGCGCGCGTCGTCCGAGTCAAACGAGTCACGCCAGCGGCAGGGGATCCGGCAAATCTCGCGAAACGCGGCACCCGAGCGCGGGACGGCTTCGGCCTTACGTTCTTCGAGTCGCTGGGCGCAGGAGGAAAGGGCGATGACTGCGAGCAGCGTCGCGACGGATTTCACTTGGGTTCCTCCAGGATGAAGATCTCGATCTCCCGGTCCGAACCCAGTACGACGTGGCAGGTTCCGTTCCTTGAGACGAGTTCAGGGCCTGACCGCGCTCGCACCCCAACGGCGGATAGAGTCAGGCCGCCCTCGGGATCCCAGGTGCCCGCGTGGATTTCACCGTCGGCAGTCCGAAGGGCGACAACCAGACCGCTGTCGGTTGGCACCGCGTCGAGAGCGGCAATTTCAGTGCGGACACGCCAGCGGTGTCCGCGGCCAAGCGTCCAGACGCCAAGTTCTCCGCCTTGCCCCGCCCAGACGGCGATAGGAGCAGCGTGTCCTGAAACCAGGCGACAGGCCACTGGTCTTCCGCTGGAGATCAGCGTCGCAACCGGAGGCCCGTCCTGGCTGTAGTCCAGCAGTTGCAGCCCGTCGAAGAGCGCCGCCAGCACCAGCGTACCGCCAGGATCTTCGAGGCAATCAAGATCGACGAGGGCGCGGTCTCCCTTACGTCCCGGGGGCCGCGGAAGCTCCGTGGTCCAGTGTCTTTTCCACTTGTCGCCCTCCTTCCGAAGGACGCTCAGCGATTCCTGGTCGGACTCGTCATAGAGTCCGAACTGGACGAGAGCCGCCAGGCTGCCAGAGACCCGCACAACATGCGAGCCGGGGTCGATGTAGATACTTTCGTAGGCGTAGCCGGTGGCCGGGTTGACGCAATCGACGAAGTGGCCATAGACCACCCGGACGGGCTTTCCCGGGACGATCCAGAAGCCTTCGGGAACAGTGTCCCGAAAGAGTGGCACGACGCGCTTCAGTGAAGGCGAGGACATGCTGATTTCGGCGACCTCGATCGAGAAGGCGTCACCGAAGGGAACGATCAGGTCGTCGCCGACCGAGAAGGATCTTTCGGGAACGATTAGGCCGCCTGCGGACCATTGCGTGGGGAACCGGAACCACTCCTTCAGCCTTGCTCGGCCGGGTACGGGAGCATCCTCGTTCGTGATCGTGCCTGCTGCTGGACGATTGGAGGGACCCAAATCTGCAGTACAGGAACCCAGCGCAATGGGAATCAGGAGTGCGAGTGCCCGCAAACTCACGGGTTGTCCCCCTAAGAAGATGCGTGCAGTCTAGCGCGCTCACTGAACACGAAGGCACTGGATCTTCGAACTCGCTGGGGGTCAGGACTTGGCGAGTAGGCATGAGATGCCCCGATCATGGCCATTGCCAGTGGCCTCGCGGTCGGGGATACCTCGCGCTCGCGGTGGGAGCCGGCGTCAAGTTCCCCGACCTCCTCGTGAAATGGGCGCGCGGCGAGCCGTTCGCGCCGGTCACCGACTGGCCGCTCGGCGTCCGCGCGCGGGTGTTCTTCCCCGGCGACGTCCTGCATTTCCTGAAGAACCCCGAGCGCGGCAAGATGGACCCGCCCCTCCTCGACTTCTCCCCGCACGACGACTACCTGCGCCGCGACGACCCGCGGCCGACTGCGGGGCTGGCGCTGAGCGTGCTGACGGGGTTGTTCCACCGGGAGTGGAGGAGGTTTTTGAAGGGGTAGGGTCCCGCACCGCGCCAGCTATTGCGGCCGGTGTTCCTCGTCAGCGTCGCACCACCAGGAGCTGATCGGATCCCCCGCCTTCAGTTCCGCACTCTCTTTGTGGTCGGAAGGCCTCAGCAAGCACTCCTTCTCCGACACCTCCATCACCTCCAGCCGGGGGTACTTTCCGGGCAGACCCCGGTCGTAGAGCGTCAGTCCGACCCAGACGTGGTCGCGGGCGCCGAGGCTGGCGCGGAACCGCCCGTCCGGCAGGACCTCGAGGATCGTCCCGCGGATTTCGCCGGGCAGGAGTCGCTCATTCCACGGCGACGGAAGTTCCGGCCGCCCTGTTGCGGCGGGTTCGCCGTCACGGTGCAGGCCCCATCTCGCCATGCGCTCGGCGCCGTGGTTTCCGTTGAAGTCCGCCACAAAGCCGTCCAGCTCGCGTTCGAATTCGAACAGGATCGTCCGCGCGCCCCAGGGAACGACCCAGATTCGGTCCTCGCTGCGGTCCTTTGACCAGAACGTTGGGAGCGGGTAGCGAGCGATGCAGGACTTGCAGGACTCCTGTTTCCCGAGAACGATCTCGTTTCCGACCCGCTTCCACACTCCGGCGCTTTCGCCGTACCCCGCGCCGTGGCGAAAGGTCCCGTCGCGCCTCAGGGAGACCTGTGCACCTGAGGTGGGCCACCCCGAGATCCACTCGCCGACGAGACCCTCCTCCGCCGGATCGAGGCTTGTCGGTCGCCGATCGACGATCGGCGGCGCCCAGCGCACGATGAACCCGTGCGAGGTCACGCGGAGCGGCCAGACAAAGAACGCGAAGCCCAGCGCAACCAGCGCCAGCTTCCTCCAGGGCATACCTCGCCGCAGCGGCGCAGGTTTCTCGATCCCCACCTGGTCCTGGACCGTCCGCGCGACGTTGCCCTGCGGGTCCGTCATCAACCGAGATTGTAGGCCACGCACGGGCCTCATCCCAAGCCACCTCCTGAGGGGGTTGTTCCGCCGGGACTGGAGGAGGTTCTTGGGGGATAGCCGTTGCCCGAAGTGATTCCCGCGACCGCCCCTAGATGTAGATCGGTGTGTCCCACGGCGTGCTGAAGCAGACCAGCCAGAGGTCGAACAGCACGGAGAGAACGAACGCATCGGTAAGCGCTGGCTTGCGATACGCATCGATCGCGGCTTTCCAGAAGGCGCCGATGAGCAGAAGACTCTGCGCGAGGTGGACGAACGGCGCGGAGCCGGGCTCGACCTTGTACTGGAACTGATCGATCCACAGGAAGAGGGCGAGCGTCTGCAAAGCGCCGACGACCAGGAAGGGGGAGGTGGGCAACCGGCCGCGATCATCGTAGAAGAATGCCAGGCCGTTGAAGACCGTCAGCCCCACGGTGCCTGCGATCGCCAGGCCGAGCAAACCGAAGACGCCGTCCATGAAAGTGATCCCGACGAAGAACGACGCCAGTTGAAGCAAGGCCGGGGCATACCAGTCGAGATAGCCAAAGTCCGCGCGCCACCAGCCGATCAGGAGAATGACAAGGGTCAGGCCGACGGAGATCAAGGCAGCGCACCAAGGGGAGTCCAACAAAGCCGGAACGAATTCACGGGGCTCCCACTTCGGCTGCACGGGGTCGTCCCATCGCGCAGCGGGCGCGTCTCCTCCTGGGCCGGTGCCTGGATTCTCCATCCGTGCCAATCCTCCTCCCGTGCGAACACAAGGCTTATACGCCTGACCAGGGAGAACGATGGCGCTGCATTACGGTGTCCGCGATCCGTACCCAGCGGAGGCCGTAGGAGAGTCTCGGCCTGAAGTCCCTGGCAGTTCCCGTGGGCTGAGTACAATCGTGCCTGTCAGTTCTCTTCCCGGAACGCTTCGAGGTCACTTGAGATGCGCCCTCTGCCCGCCCTCGCAGCTGCCCTCTGCGCACTGCTCTCCACGCGCCTTTTGAACGCCGAGGAACCCAGGGCTGCGCTCGAGATCCGCGTCGCTCACCGGGAAGTCGATTGCGATGCCGCCGCGAAGGACCAGCTCTGCGGCGACAAGAAACACTGGAGCTATGCCATCGAAGAGAAGGAAGTCGCCGCAGGTCCTGAGCTTCTTGCCCGGATCAAGAAGGAAGCTGACGCCGGTAGGGATTCGAAGGACGAGCGGTCCCGTCTCTCCAACAGCAGCGTCGAGTTGCTGGTCGACTGGAATGCGCCGTACGGGATGGTCCAGCAGGCCATGAGTGCCTGCGCCAACTCCGGTATCTACAAGATTGCGTGGCGAGGAGTGTCCTTTCGCGAGCTGAAAGCGGCGAAGGCATCCGGCAAGGACGTCGTGCCGACTCCGGCGACGCCTGTTTGGCTGCCGCACGATGACGAAGAAGAGAGCGCCTACTTTCCGGAGGAGGGAGATCCCAGCCCCGGGGGAATCCTTGAAGCGCGGGTGCTGATTTCTTTCGACCCAAAGACGGGAGGCACAACTCTCAAGCTCGGTTCACAGGAGGTGGCGGGAGAGGACGAGCTGCTGCAGAAGCTCGAGAGCCAGATTGCCGGGGCGAAGAAGGCGGAGATTCCCTATTTCCCGGTCGTTTTCGATGCGCCGGCGGTGACACCTTTCAGAGTGATCGCGCACCTGACGGAAATCTGCCGGGCGAAGAACCTGGCACCCCTGACTTTTGCGGGACCGCTGCCTGAAAGGCCAGATGGCAAGTGATCGGCACCGCGGAGATTGGACGCAGAAATTGTCCCCTGCGTTTCTGGAGAGGTGCCGCATGCGGAGCAGAGACCTGCTGGGCCTGACTTCACCAACGTCTGCACTGAGCTTCTACTTCTCCTTCGCGAGTTCGCGGGCCATCGTCTTCATGGCCTCGTAGACGGCGCGGAAGTTCTCATGGTTCTCCAGTTCATGCGCAAAGAGCCAGTTCGTGCGCTCGCTGGTCACACCGCCGGCCGTTAAGCGAATGGAAAGCCTGATCACGACTTCGTCAGGCACCCCGACGTTGCTCCATCGCCGCACTTCAAGCGCGCCGTCGTTCACGCACCGCTCGATCAGGGCCCGCGCCCTCGCGGGGTCGATCCGGCCTTCGAGGCGGCGCGTCTGCATTCCCGACTCGCCCGCGGCCGTCGGCCGCACGGAGGTCCCGGAAACGCGGCCGTCGAGCCGGACTTCGAGCGAATGCCCGCCCTCAAGCCCCTGGATGTCGTCCATGGAGATCGTGAGGTCGGCTCCCTGCGCGATCAGGTCCTCGAGCTTCGCGCCGGTGAGAAGGAGGTCGCCCGTGGCGGAGGACCACCGGCTCGCCAGCCCGAGAACGAGGATGCCGCACAGCATGGCGGACGCTCCCGCGAGCCAGGGCACGGCGCGGCGACTCGGGCTCGGCATGGCCGAAGTGTATCACGCGGCGCGGAGGGCGTTCCCGGGGGTTCGGGGGGGTAGAATCGCGGGTGTGTCGTGGAAGCGCGTCCCGAGGCCGCTGGTCGGGTCGGACGAATTCCGAATCTGAGCCGCTGCTCCGGCCGACGGGCGCACGGTGGATCCCATGGAAACCAACAACATCCGGCTTCGGGAACCCGAAGGAGCCCCTTCCGCCAAACGGAAGTCGCGGTGGATGCTGTGGCTCGTGGTGCTGGCGGGAACCGCCCTCGCCGCGATCGCCCTGGTCTCGCCCTTCGGTCTGTTCCGATGGACCCGCGGAGGGATTCGCCTGCGCGGAGCTCCCGGCCCCTCGACGATCAAGCCGCGACCTGTGCCGCTCACGGAAGCTGAGAAGGGTCTCACTGGGACCTGGTCGTGGAGCACGGGAAGGGCCGGCAGCAGTCTCGTGCTGGCACCGGATGGAACCTTCAAGGTTTCCAGGGGCGCTTGCCTGGGCTCCAGCGAGGCGCAGGGAACATGGAATCTGGAAGACAAGCGTCTGCTCCTTCGTTGTCAGTCCTCCTACTCCAGGGACCACGGAGAGGGGGGGGCGCCCTACTGGGAAGCCGACGCGCGGACCGACCAGTACTGGGTGGTTCCGTGGGGACAGCGCGTCTTCCTCGTGGAACCCAGCGACATGGACGAGTTCGTCGAGGACGTGAACACTAACTGCGAGCGGGGCCAAGGTGGGCGCGCGCGGTACTCACGCGAAGGACGTGGCGCGCCGCCTGTGACCGGACAGCCTGACCTGCCCGCGCCTTGGAAAGAACGGCTCCTGCCCGGGGAGATTCGTGGAAAAGTCATCGAAGTCGTAGAGACCGGGAAATTCCGCGTCAACATCGGGTCGCGCGACGGAGTGAAAGACGGAATGCTCCTGTTCGTCGGGGGCGGAACAAAGGCCTATCCCGTCAACCTGAGGGTCATCAGCACGCTCGATTCGGAGTCGACTCTCGAGATCAAGAGCAACGACCAGAAGCTCGAAGTGAAGGTTGGTTCCGCGGTGAGTTCGCACGCCTACGACTTCGACGCGGAAGGAAACATGGTCGATCGATAGCGGCCCGGCGTCGTCGGCGTCAGCAATTCGGTTCTTGAGCCAGATCCGTACTCAATCCAGTCGGGGAATTCCCTGTGAACCAGGCCCCAGATCCCGGACCGGCTGCGACCGCTCCACCCGACTGGATGCCCTGGGGCGCGATGCTCTTCCTCGCCAACATCTCCGGGTTCGTGCTCCTCGGCGTGGGATTCGCGAATGTCCCCCAACTCAAGGGCCTGTATGGCGACCTGTGCCCTGATCCTGACCGCCTCCCGGCGGTGATGGAGCTGAATCGGTTCTTCGAGGCGATCCACATCCCGCTCTGGGCCCTCGCCGTCGCCGGTCTTGCGGTCGACCTCGGGGTCTGGTGGGCGCTGCGCCGGCAAGGGCGTTCCCGGGCAGCTTTCAACTGGATGTGGCTGTTGACTGCAGGTGTCATGCTGCTGGGCGTGACCATCGCATGGGACCTCTTTGTTCCGCTCTTCACCACGCACATCTACAGCCTGACGTAGACGCAGCACGCGAGATGGCTCCGATAGGCCTCACGGCGAGAACACGATCAGGCGCCAGCCAATCCCCGAAGTGCCGCCGCCCTCGACGCAGGAGCCCGCCTGAGGCAACGGGGAAATCTGAACTCCGAAGACACCCGTACGTTTCTAGCCGACATGAACTGCAGGCGAGGCTTCCTGACATCTTTGGCCTGCGCCATCGCAGCGGCGATTCTCTTCAGGATCGGAGTCGGGCTCTACGATCGCGACGCCACGCCGACGCCTCCTCTCCTCGAGGCGCAGATCGTCTGCGGACTCCCGCCGTCGCCGGAGAAACCGAAGGATGATCTGGCCCCGGCGAATGCCGTTTTTCTTCCGTTCGGGGAGTCCTCTTCCGAGGAAGCGGCATTCCCCGTCACTCCGGGCGGCAGGCGTCTGGAGATTTCGATGCTGGCCGGGTGGTATGGGGGGCGATGCGACGGCGGCACCGTCGAAGGTGGAAAACAGAGCGGCGGCCGTTTCTACGGTCTCTGGATCGAAGGAGACGGCAGGTGGCTGTGCTCTTCGGTCGAACCGCAGGGCTGCTTCTTGAAGTACCGGACTTCACGCGGACACGTGACGGTGGTGAATGGCGGCCTGGTTTTCAACGCGGACACGCTGGAGGGATGGCCATCCCCCCGGATGTGCGATGTCACTCCCGTCTGGTGGGGCGAACGGCTCTACCTTCTCGGCCCGGGAGACATCGCCCGCTTCTGCGATGCGGTTAACTGGGGGAACGAACCGCGCCGGGAGGTGTGGGGCAACTCCTGTGCGCCGTATGTTCGCGCGAAGGCCTGCGGCTACCCGGTTCAGGGGCCCGTGGAGTCCCCGGTCGGTGACGCGCCGCCCCTCCTGCCTGCCCGGTTCGCCGCGTGGATCCTGGGCGCCCCGGTCGAAGCTCGACTGTCGCTGCAGCTCCCCGATGGCTCCTGGGTGGCCGATTGTGGTTCGCGGAGCGGGGCCTTTGAAGGGATGACCCTGCGCGACAAGACCGGCAGCGTCGACCTGCGCGTCGAGCGAGCCGGAACGGACGTAAGCATCGTCCGGGCGGTCACGATGCCGGAATCTCGACTTTCGGTCGGGACGCCGATCTGGTCCGATGCGAAAGGTGCGACGCTGATCAAGTAGGTTCGAAGATGCGCTTTCGAGGCCTGCCGCGCGCTAAGGCCACGAATGCAATTGGAGAACCAGCCTGCTTCGAGCGAATCCTCAAGCGGCATTTCCCCGATTTGGGGGCGATGCATCCACCTCACGGCATTCTCGCAAGCGGGACAGGCTTCGAATCTCAACCCAGCTTCACTTCACGAGCTCGTCACAAATCTGCCGAACGCGTGCCAGTTCCTCCGGCGTGATTTCGTACCAGGTCCCGGAGTATCGATTCGCGGCGGTCGTGCTGCGATCGAGGCCCACCATCGTCGTCCCCGTGAGGCGCACGAGGCTCTCGCCGCCATCTTTGTGGCGCAGGAGCAGTCGGCTTATTGCGGCGAAGTAAGGTCTTCGGCTGAAGTCCCGCCAGCCGCGACACCTCCAGAGTTGGCTTCGGGCGAGGATCGCCGCAACTTCCTGGGTCTGCGCAGGCGACAGGACCTTGAGTTCCCCGGGCTTCTGCCCCGGATACTCGAACTCGATGGACGCGATCTCGGCGGGAGAAGGGACGGGCAGGCGCTCCGGTGCGTCGCTGCGATCGAAGCGGCACAGCACGTACGGAGCGAAGGCGACGCACAGGCCCGCGACGAAGACAATCGCCGCGGGAATCCGCCATCGGCGCCAGAGTGATTTCATGTTTGCCATGCTCCCGGAATCTTCCGCGCGAGTATGACACGAAGTTCGCGGGGGCGACCATGCGCACAAAGACCGGGCCGGCGAGCTAGCGCCGGAATGCGTAACGACCACGCTTGGTGACGGGGTGCTACCTGACAGCCCTTCTCCCAGAGAAGCCGGCTTCGTCGAGGATCTCGACCGTGCCATCGATGAACAGGACGCACCGCCGACCGTCGGGGTGCGGGGCGCGATCCCATGCGACCGCCCATCGTTCCGTGGATCCCGCGCCGGCGGGCGGCGGTTTGTAGTCGTAGCCGACGAGATGCTCGTACTGCTCGTACGGCCCGAACAGGCCCAAGTCCGAATCGTGGATGTGTTCCTGAGGGGGCCGAAACGGGCAGATGAAGATCCATTTGTCGGTCGCCATCTCCGGGCGGCAGATGTCACGAAAGCTCGATGGCTCCTGGTGGAACCGGTCGCGGTAGAGGCTGAAATAGAACCCGATCCCTCTCAGGTGAGCCCGGCAATCTTCCTCGTGCCGCTTCCGTCCGGCGCGCAAGAACAGGAGCACCAGGGTCGCGATCGCGGTCGTGCCGAGGACCAGCGTCCAAAGCAGGCACGAAAGGCGGGCCCTCCGGGCCGGAGGGACCTCCGCTTCGGACTGTCGGGCCCTACAGACGGCGCACGCGGAATCGGCGCTCTCGACGGGAGAGCCGCATGCCCAGCACGTCTTCTTGTTTCCTTCGGTCATGTTTCGTCGAGCCGAAATCCGGCGATCTCAAAGGCGGCCACGCGCGAGCTGTGCTCGAAAAGTCCCGATCGCGCTTCTACTTCGACTCCTCGCTGAGCTCATCAAGGAACGCCCTCACCCGCTTCTGCTCTCCCTCGACCCAGGGTCTGGAGGCGTGGGGCACGAGATCGGAGTTCCAGAGGACAACCGTCAGGAATTCCCGGAGGTCCGCGCGGGGAACCAACCGGGGATCCGAGTTCCTCAGGTCATCGAGGTGCGCGGCCACATCCGACAGGGCCCACAGGCCGCTTGTCAGGTGGTTCGAAGAAGGGTCGCTGACGTCGCCGTTGTTCTTCGCCTCGATTCGCCACGTTCCGTCGAAGTCCGAACAAATTTCCCAGGGATAGCGGTCTCCCTCGCGGAATTCCCACTGCCCCGGCTGGTCCGGCGCCACAATCCGGAACCATGTCCAGCCCTGCCACGCGCCCCCGGGCGGAAAGAAGACCAGGTACCACAGGAAGTAGTCATAGGAGCCGGTCCAGAACATCTGGTTCTTCTCGCGGGTCATGTGAACGAGCCGGACGTTTTCGACGGCGTCCGTTCGTGGATCCATCATGACCCCCTCTTTTCCGACGAGGACAAGTCCGAAACTGCACTTCTGCGTTTCCTGCCAGGAAAAGACCCACCATTCCGGAATCGGCTTGTTTTCCGAGTCCTTCAGGTCGACGACGACGTCGCGCCCCGGGAAGTCCTTGATGGAAACGCAGCCGCAGATCGGCGACAGGATCAGGACTATCAGGAGTCGTCTCATCGGACCTCCGCCGCATGACTTGGTTCAGGATCCCATCGTAGCGGCCGCGAGCGACAACCGCCGCGGTGATCCACCATCGGCGCCACAGTGATTTCATGTTCGCCATGCTCCCGGCTTCTTCTGCGCGCGGGTGACACGAGGTTCGCAGGGGCGACCATGCGCACAAAAGTCGGGGCGGTGGCGGCGCTGAGGCGGGCGCGAGTGGGGAGGGACAGGGACTGATCCTTCGTCAAGCGGACTTCACTTGTGCGACCGCAATGTTTCGGTGACCTCACTGGCGTGCGCGGGCGCGCCCCTAACGGATACCATCACGGCAGTGCCAATGGGTCGGACCACGCTATGAAATCGCTCCGGTCGGTCGCGGGAGGTGTCGCGCTCGCGATGTGTCTCTTCATCGCCCCCGGCTGCGCCTATGTGCAGGGCCGCGGCCAGGACTTTGTAGAAATCTGGCGTGGCGGTGTCGGCTTCGGCCTTGGAGGGCTTGCCGAGGTCAGGGTCGGCGACGTCGCGCACGTCGGGCTCGGCGCGGATCTCGCAAGCGCTGAGTGGGGCTGGTGCTACGGATCACCCATGTCGAGCTTTCACAGCGAGGCCATCTTTGGCCCCTTCCATGCAACGGGAGGGGCCGGGTTCCACGCCGTCCAAGGCCCCCGGGCGGCCGTGGGCTGCTGGCAGACGCCGCCGTGCCAGCATTGCCTCGGCGTCCTGCCAGTCCTCACCAACCGTTCCGTGCGGACATGGATGCACCGGTTCGACCTGGAAATGAAGGTCACTGTTCTTGTGTCCATCGAAGTGGGCTTCTCCCCGGGGGAGTTCGTGGACTTCATCGTCGGCTGGTTCGGCGTCGAGCTGGATCCGCCGAAGCAGGATCCTCCGAAAGGCTGGAACACGGGAATTCCGGGTCCGTTCGAGCCGCCCCCGAGAGAGAGGTGGCCCGATGAGCAGGAACCGGCGCCTGAGAAGAAGTAGGCGCAGCTTGCTCCGTTTGTCGGATTGCCCGCTTTCTGCGGCGGTTTCATGTACCGGACAGGCAATCGAGTACCGGAAGGAGTGACTCGCTCCGAATCTCTGCACTGAACCCCACGAAACACCGGAACGATCAAGCACAAGAGCTATCATCCTGATTGCCGGTGCGGGGATTGACGCCGAAATGCCCGTGGCTACACTCGCCCGCCCACGTGGAGGTCGACATGCCGAGCACCTACATTCCTCTCTTCCTCGACTACAAGTTCGAGGCTCCCTGCCGGCGCGGCTTCACGGTCGAAGTGACCATGAAGGGGCGCGTTCTGGTCGAGGACGACGGAAAGGACCAGTGGGTCTACGGCGTGAACCCGGGGGGCATCATGGCCCGGGTTCCATCTTCCGGTGACCTCAAGGCCGCGCTCGACGCTTTCAGCCGAAAACTTCGCCTGGTCATTGCGGCGCTGTCTGAAGTTGCGCAGAGCTCGGATCAGTTCAAAGCGGAGATGATCTCCACTTTTTCGACGAATGCTCCTTACTACGAGGTCTGGCGCAAGGCGATCGTCGCCGTCAGGAGGGGAAAAGTGGACGTCCAGAATATGGGGCGGGAAAACGCCGAGACTGAGCCATCGCTGGTCATGAAAGACGTGATCGGCTCGGCCGCCCATGCGGACAAGCTCGTGCCTGAGGCGAAGGTGGCGGAAGCCGCCTGACGTGGGTATCTCCGTCGGGGAATTCACCGAGGCGCTTCGCGGCATGGGTGGGGAGGTCTACCTGCGAGGGCAGACTCTCAAGCTCGGATACAACGGGAAGTCGGCCCACATCGAGCCACCGGACCTGGATCGCGTCATGCCCATTCAGGAAGTGCGCTATTACATCCTTGCGCTGGGGCTGGAGAAACTCAAGGTGTGGTTGGACTTTCCCGACCTCTTCGGCACCCCTTCACCTGTGTCCGACCCCGAGTAGTCCGGCGCTTCCCCTGCCGGCGCCCGACGGCCAGGTCAGCGGTACTCCCGGCGACTTTGTCGTCGAGGGCGACGGAAGGTGCGACGTGAGCGATGCGATCGCGCAGGCGTTCGTCGAGGGCGGGACGGGGGGTGAGAAGTAGGACGGGGGATTCGATAAACTCGGAAGTATGAGAAACCTCTGCGCCGGTCTCTTCCTCGCCCTGGCTCTCTTCGCCTTCGCCGACGACGCGGCGATCGACGCACTCGTCGCCCAGCTCGGGGCCGACGACGCCGCGGCACGCGATGCGGCGGAGAAGAAACTCATCGAAATGGGGCCCGCCGCGGAGCCGCGGCTGCGCGAGCGCGAAAAGAGCGCCGAGCCGGAAGCGAAGGCGCGAATCGCAAGGGCGATCGAGGGTATCGAGGCGGGGAAGATCGCGACGACCGATTTCGAACCGATCCGGTTGATCAACGTCGGGCACGCCAGTATCCAGGGCGCCGTCTGGACTCCGGACGGGAAGCAGCTCCTGACCGCCGGCGGTTCTGGCGATATCCGCACGTGGGACGCCGCGACGGGGAAGCTGCTCTCGAGCTTCCGCGTTGAGGGAGGCTTCGCGGCGGGGCTGGCCCTCGCCGGCGACCCGAACCGGCTCTGGATTTCGACCTTCATGAACGTCGTCTGCTGGGACATTGCCCAGGCGAAGGCCGTCAAGACGTTCCCGGCCATCGGCTGCCTGGGGGTCCACGCGGCGCCGGGCGGCAAACGGGTCGTCTGGAAATCCTCAGGCGACGTCCAGATCGTGAACGTCGAGACGCTCGAGGTCGAGCACTCGATTCCCGTGGGCGACGACATGTTCATGGACTCAATCGGCTTTTCTCCCGACGGCACGCGCCTGGCCATCGAGCTGCGCCACCACATCGCCATCTTCGACATCGCGACGGGGCAGCGCGACGAGGCGAGCCCGCTGCGCGAGACGGAATACGAAGGTTCGATCATGAGCCTGGGAGTTCTCGCCTCCGGCGAGGTCGTCGTGGTCAACCGTGAAGGACTCATCCGGTGGGGCAGCCACAAGGTGACCGGCCGCGCCTACTGCTGGGAACTTGCGGTCTCCCCCGACGGAAAACGCTTCGCCGTCGCCGGCGAAGAACCCGTCGTTCGGGTGCTCGACGCCGACGGCAAGGAACTGACGACATTTCCCATGGGCCCCACCCGCAACGGCGGCCTCGCCTGGAGTCCCGACGGCAAACGCCTTGCGGCCGGGAACGACTACGGCCGTCTTGCGATCTGGACCGACGGTTCCCGGGAGCCCCTCGAGCTTGCCGGCCATTCCGAGTCCCCCGAGCGCGCCGTCTTCTCCCCCGACAGCTCGATGGTCGCAGCCTGCATCGGCGGCCTCGGCACCTACTGGACGACCTTCGTGGACATCGAGTCCGGCCGCGCCGTCGACGTGAAGGGCCTCTTCGGCGTGGAAGCGGGCCGTTCCGGCACGGAGTTCCTCTCGACGGAGCAGTTCAACGTCGTCGAGTGGGACGGCAAGACGGGGAAGCGTTCGGGAACGCCTCTGGAAGGCAAGGGCGGCGCCCGTCGCGAAAAGGCCTACGCTTCCCCCGACGGCACGCTCGCCTGGACCGAGGGGTACATGGTGTCGCCCGAGAAGCGATTTCATTCCTTCACCGACAAGCCCGCCCCGGTCGTCACGGGGGCGTGCGGGAGTTCGTGGTCCACGGCGGTGTGGTCCGGCGACTCCGAATTCGTGGCGATCTCCGGGATCCTGGATTTCCACGGCGATATCGGGTCGCTCACGGTGGTGCGACGCGACGGCACCGTGGAATTCCGAGCGGAGTACTCCCGGGCCGGCGGCGCGCCCTGCTGGACTCCTGACGGCAGAAAGCTCTTCTGGAGCCACCGGGGAGATCTGTTCGTCTTCGACAGGGGAAATTTCAAGGAGCCGGTGTCGAGCAAGTTGGACTGCGAGCTCGCCGGGTTCCTGGACGCCGATCGCGCGATCGGCGTGCGCGAGAAGGGCGAAGAAGAGCGGGAGCTTGTGTTGATCCACATCCCGACGATGCGAG
Organism: uncultured Planctomycetia bacterium; assembly: GCA_964590435.1. GTDB lineage: Bacteria > Planctomycetota > MHYJ01 > WSZJ01 > WSZJ01 > WSZJ01. The sequence continues at coordinate 36,193 of CAZPWT010000048.1, read as the reverse complement.
TGGCCCGCGTGTGGCCGTTGCCCGCCTACGGCCGGGCCAGCGTGTCGCCCGACCGCAGGAAGATCATGGTGATTTCCCAGGAGGGCGCGCAGGTGATGCGGGTCGTCGATCGCGGGGGGAAGTAGCGAGACGTTCTCCTACCCGGTTCGTCTCCCGCGCCGCCGATTCGGCATTGTTCAGGGCCGGCGCCTTCTGGCACCATGGCGCCCATTCAATCTCGGAGGGGATATGAGCCGAACCATTGCGCTGTTCGCCGCCGGCATTCTGTTTCTCGGCCTCTTGGCGGTCGGCGAGGACAAGCCGAAGCCGGACCCCAAGTCGGACGCGGTGAAGAAGGCGGTCTCGGAGGCGTGGAAGAAGTCGGACGACAAATCCTACGTCTACGCGTGCGAGATGACGGTGAAAGCCGAGGGCGCGGCGCCGCGCGTCATGAAGTCGGAGAACCAGCACAAGAAGGGCTGGTGGAAGGCGGAGACGGGGAAAGACATCGACGGGAACTCGTTCAGCATGTTCAGCGACGGCAAGGCCTCGATGACGCACCACAAGGGCGAGGGCCTCGACGAGTACCGGCTCTGCGACGTGAACGACCTGGCGTTCGGGCCGACGGACGCCGTGCGCGTGCTCAAGCTTCTGTCCTCCGCGTCGTGGGGCGCCGACGAGAAGGTGGGCGGGAAGGACTGCCGCGTCGCAAAGGCGACGGCGGCCGTCGCCGCCGTCAAGGAGCTGGCCGACGGCAGCGGCTGGAACCCGGCCAACGTCATCAAGTCCGCGACCGCGGACACCTGGATTGACAAGAAGGACGGCGTCGTCGCGCGGACCCGGATCACCATCGAGCAGGACGTCGCAAAGGAAGGCGGCGGCTCTTCCCCGCGGACCCTCGTCGTGGACTTCACCCTCGACTACGCCGCCAAGGTCGACTTCGAAGTGCCGAAGAAGATCGAGGAGCTGATTGCCTGGTTCGGCAAGGCGGACAAGGACGTGGCGAAGGTCGTGCTGGACGCGACGAAGAAGCTCGACGACGCACCGCACACGTTCAAGTCGAGCCACGGCTCGGAGGTTATCGGGCTGCCGGGGGATTCGTGGGAAGTCACCGGCACGCACAAGAAGCCCTGGACGCGGATTGAACTGAAGGATCCTCCATTTACGGCGATCACCGACGGCAAGGGCTGCGTTTCTAGGGAAAGCGACGGGGCCTGGAAGAAGGACGAGAGGATCTCCCTTTCGACCGCCACAAACCCGGACTTCGTCGCGAAGATCGTCAAGAGCGCCAGGTGGGGCGGGTACACCGAGATCGACGGCGTGGCGTGCCATTTCGCCTGGGCCGTGCCGGACCTGCCGACCATGGCGAAGATCTTCAAGGACTGCGGCCTGAACGAGAAATCCAAGGTTGCCGACGGCCAGGTCACGTTCTACCTCGACAAGGACGGGCACCTTCGGCGGCTCAAGTACTACGTCATGACGTCCACCCGCCACGACCAGGACGGCTCCGCCGACCTCGACTTCGATTTCACCGAGGACCCGAAGGCCGACCCCGCGCCGCCGAAGGAAGTGACGGATCTGCTGAAGTGAGCGGTTGAAGAGGAGCCTCGGATGAAGCGGACCTCGGTGTGGATCGTAGTGGCACTCACGTTCACAGGCTGCGGCACGCCTGGAGGCCGGGAGCCAGGCGTCCGCAGAACGGAGCCGGGCATCGCTCGCAGGTTAGTCGTCGACAACGTGGGAGTTGGACTCATCAATGCGATCACCACAGTCGGCCGCCAGGGGAAACCCTTGCTCGCCGTTGGCGGGACCAGCGGCGTCGCGTTCTATTCCATGGACTTCGTTCAGGATCAACTCGTCCGATTCGAAGACATTCGGATGACGACCGCCGTGCCCGTCGACATCGAAGGAGACGGTCTCTTCGAGTTCATGGATCGTGGCGGCGGCTGGTCCCCGGTGAAATTCGTTTCCCGCGAGGGAAAGCTGATTTGGAGCTTTCCGGTCGAGAGCAGGACGGATCGAAGCCCGGCCGCCGACCAGATGGCTGCGGGCGACTTGGACGGAGACGGTATCTCCGAGTTCGTGGTCGGAATGAACGGTGGCGGAGGCCTGTTCGCGCTTGGAAGAGATGGCCGCGTCAAGTGGCGGAGAGACGCGAGCAACGTTCACTGCGTGGAGATCGTCGACCTGGAAAGCGATGGTAAACCGGAAATTGTGCACATCGATGGCCGATTCGTCGTCATCCGGGACGGTTCAGGCGCCGAAATCCGGCGCTTCCTGTACGCGGTACATCCGTTGACCCCGCTTGTGCGGCGAAGCAAGGGAGGTGACTTCGAGATCGTAGGAGAAATGGACGGCGCACTGCACTCCTTCAATTCGCTCGGAGTCGAAGCCCCCACGGTGCCCTCGCCCGAAGGATACGGAGACACGGAGGACATCCTGCCAGTCCGGTTCAACGGCACGCAGTACTACGCTGCTTCAAATCGCCGTTCGTACGACCACACGATTGGTTACCTCTACATATTCGACGCGGCAGGTCGAGTTCATCACGAGGAGGTCTTCACGGCGCGAGTGAAGGCTCTGACAGCCGTCGTAGACCCGAGTCGTGCTGGCAGTGAATTGCTGTTGATCGCCGTCGGCGGGCAGGTGATCGAGTATCGGAAGGAATGACGCTCACCGCTCTCGCCGCATGACGACGACATGCGAAGGGAAGACCCTCGGCCGACGGTGGGGCTGGCGCTGAGCGTGCTGACGGGGTTGTTTCACCGGGAGTGGAGGAGGTTCTTGAAGGGGTAGGGGTGGCGCCAGGTTCCCGCCGTCGCGGAGTCGATTGCCCGGCGTCCCAGGGAATTCCCCAGGCAGACCACTCATTCTGGACTCACGCGCCGAGATCCTCGGACCTGTGTCGTCAGCGAGGTTCCTCGCCCTGCGACTACTTCGGGTCAGTCTCATAGGCCTCGGGGCTTTGTTCAAACCGATCGAGATGCTCTTGTCCGCAGAAATAGAAGATCCTGGGCCCCCGGCCTTTCGAGTACGGCGTGTTCTCCAGCATCGAAACGCCACAGACGGCACACTTCACTTCGGCGAACTCCTGGACGAATGGGCAACGCTCCAGGATCTTCTTCACGCGCTTCGACTCGACGACGTAGGTCCCGTAGTCGATGTCTTCCCTGACCCCGTCATGTTCCTTCTCGCTCCCATGAATCATCTCACCTTCTGCGGTCAGTGAGAAAAGCACGGAGGTGCCGTCGGACCAGCAGAATCGGAATTTCCACTTGGGGTCCGAAAGGAGGGCGCAGATGACGTTTTCAGGTTTGGAGTACCGGTAGTTCTCGGAGAGAGCGGAGACAAGGTCGCTGGCCGTCTCAAGATCAACCGGTTTCCAATCTCCGCCCACACGCCAGGATTGAACTTCGGCTGATTTCAGCTTGCTCGATGGAAAGACGAGAGGGTCCCCCTGTGGGGCTTTCGAATCCGATGAACCGGTCGCCACGCTCGACGGTGTCCCGGGGTCACGATTGGTGGTAACCCGCGGGCCCGCATCCCGACCGCAGGCGCTCAGAGTCGCCAGGATGAACGCTGCGGGCAATGGCCATGCCCTCTTCATCTCCGCATTCTACGCCTTCTCGATCGAAGGCTCGCCCCGCAGTTGGGCAATGTTCCCCGCGTCCGCCGCGATGGCGACGTCAACGTTGCGGCTGAACTCGGCCCCGCCGTACGCGACGCACGCCTGGCCGCCCATGAGCAGCGCGCGAACCCGGTGCCTGGAGAGGGTAGAAAGGACTCTGAGGATCGGGTTCAGGCTCAACTCGGCCTCCGAGCGCGATGAAAGTCTCCCAGAGCCGTGCGGACTCCCGCAGCCGTTCGGTCGGCGTCAGCCGGATCCAGCGCAGCCACTCGCCGTCGTCGAATTCGCGGTCTCCGAGTCGCCTTGCCAGGGGGAAGCTACGGGATTGAGGTCGCAGCGACAGAAGATCCCGAAGGAAGAGTCCCCGAGAACTACGCCCGGGGATGGGACTGGAAAACCTGGACGATCCGCGATGACGCGCAGCCGGTCATCTTCACCGAGGTCAACGCGGCGCTGCCAGCCCCTCCTGCACCCGAGGACAAGTAGCGCTCATTTGTGGTGGCGACGGGGCGAGGTGACCTCACGGTTCCTCGGTCTATACCCATGCCGGCACTCGGTGCGCCGCTGCAAGGGTGGCACTCCTACTTTTCGCCTGCGATCTCTCGAGCCATCGTTTTCATAGCCTCGTAGGTGGCGCGAAACCTCTCTCGGTCCTCCATTTCGCCTCGGAAGAGCCAGTTCGACCGTTCGCTGGTCACGCCGCCGACGGTGGCGCGAATGGAAAGGGTGATCACCGCTTCGTCGGGCACACCGACGTCGCGCGACCGCTTCACCTCAAGGGCGCCGTCATTCACGCACTGCTCAAAAAGGGCCCGCGCCCTCGCCGGGCCGATCGTGCCATCGAGATGGCGCGTCCGCGATCCCGACTCGCCCTCGCCAGGCCGCCGAACTGAGGAGCCGGAAACGCGCCCATCGAGTCGGACTTCCAGCGAATGCCCGCCCCAAAGTCCCTGGATGTCCTTCATGGAGATCGTCAGGTCGGCTCCCTGCGCGATCAGTTCCTTGAGCCTCGCGTCGGTGAGAAGGAGATCGCCTGTGGGGCTGGACCACCGGCTCGCCAGCCAGAGGGCGACGATGCCGCAGACCATGGCGGACGCTCCTGCGAGCCAGGGCATGGCGCGGCGAATCGGGCTCTGCATGGCCGGAGCGTATCACGCGGCGCGGAGGTCGTTGCCGGAGGTTCGGGGCGGGCAGGGCGGTAGAATTGCGGGTGTGGTCTGCCCTTCAGTTTTTGAGTCGGATCCGTAATCAATCTAGTCGGGGACATCCCGGTGGACCAAGCCCCCGATCCCGGACCGGCTGCGACCGCTCCACCCAAATGGATGCCTTGGGGCGCGATGCTCTTCCTCGCCAGCATCTCCGTGTTCGTGCTCCTCGGCCTGGGATTCGTGATTGTCCCCCAACTCAAGGACCTGTATGGCGACTTGTCCCCGGATCCTGACCGCATCCCGGCGGTGATGGAGCTGAATCGATTCTTCGAAGCGATTCACCTCCCGCTCTGGACCCTCGCCGTCGCCGGTCTTGGAGTCGACCTCGGGGTCTGGTCGGAGCTGCGACGGCGCGGCCGCGTTCTGGCAGCCTTCAACTGGTTGTGGGCGGTTACGTCGGTCGCCGGGTTCGCAGGCGTGGTCGAGGTCATTGCTTTCTTCAATTCCCTCATCATCTGAGGGTTGTCGTGAGATGCGTTGGTGGTGGCCTGCCGAGATGGTTGAACGCGGCGGCCGCGATGGGTGAATTGCGGCCGGGAATTCCTTGGCCGCCCCGGCGTGCCTCGAACGGCACTCAACGAGAGTTGGTGCGTGTGGATGTTGCGGGAGCCCGCCTGAAGGCGTTGTCCATCCAGAGCGACCCATCGGCGCGGTACACTTCGAATCGATACATTGGAGGATCGGACATGCGGAAACTCTCGCTGATTCTTGTCGGGATCGCGTACTGCGTCTTCGCCGGAGACCGTGTTGATCCTGCGGTCCAGGCTGAGGGGAACAAGATCGCCGCGAAGCTGTGCGAGGACGCGAAATCAATCCTGCCGGCGGACACGCGGATCTCTATCTCGGCGAAGGATGGTCTTGTTTTCGAGTGGAACATCGACGCCCCGGGCGTGACGGACTTCAAGGGTCTGGCGAAGGCCGCAAGTGTTCCCCGCGACGATGCGCGAGCGGCGTTCCAGGCGTGGGCCGAGTCCATCCATCCGAAACTCCTGAAGCTGACCGCCGAGGCGGTGAAGGCATCCGGCTCCGATCCCGAGTTCAACCCGGAGACGGACTTCACGCTGTATGTCTTCGGGAGGATTCCCGGGGTTGCGGATGACGAGAACTTCTGCTGGATCTCGTTCACAGGATCTCGGCGCGATGAGCAGCATGACATGAAAACGCAGGCCGTTACTTGCCCCGCGTCCGCACCGGCTTCCGGCGGGGAAGTCAGGGTGACGATCACGCCGGACCGCTCGCAGTGGGGCCTTCACGAGACGATCACCGGCAGCATCACTATCACGAACATCGGGAGCACGCGTGTTCACTTCAACGCGTGGTGGATCGACACCGTCAAGGTGACCGATGAGGCAGGCAAGGAAGCGACGAGCTTTTCCATACGGGGATGCATCGATCCAGCTCCAAATGCGCCCTGGTATGAATTCATCAGCGCCGGAAAGGAGTACACGGCGAAGTTTGAGGTCATCACCGACCGCATCCATTCCATGAGGAACGGGTACTACCTCCCGGAGGGAAAGTGGAAGCTGTGCTACGGACAGGGAGAGGCCGAAAACGTGAAGGTGCACTGCGACTCTGTCGACATCTCGGTTGCCGTGAAGCCCGGCGAGTACGCGGGCCCGAGGATCCGGTGGGCGCAGGCACACGGCCCCAACCTCGTCCTGCTTCGCGAGGACGGCATCGTGGACATCGTCGACGGCGCGACGGGCAAGCACCTGGGGGCGAAGCGCCTTCGCGGCTCGCGGCCGAACGAAAGTTGGAATGACTCTCCCCTCATTTTCTCCGGGGACGGTCGGCTAATGGCCTACTGCCTGGACCGAGAAGCACCGATCCAACTGATGAATCTGTACGGCGATGCGCCTGCCCTGAAGGAGCTGCCTGCGCCGAAAGGGATCCAGGTCGGCCCGGGGGGCTTCACCCCGATCCGCTTCTCGAAGGACGGTTCACAGCTGACCTGCATTTCGAACGGCCTCTTCGCCGTCCTTGATGTTGCCACGGGCGAGCCGGTCCGGTCGCAAACGGTCGCGGAGATGTGGTCGGAGCTCTCACCCGATGGTGTTTACGCGGTCTGCATGGACAACGGCTCCGACTCCGGCGCCGAAGCTCGAGAGAAGGACGACTGCAGGATTTCCATCCGCAACCTGCAGGACTCGGCGGCAACTCCTCGAAAAGTCACGCTGAAAGGTAGAGCCCAGTCTCCGCAGATCGTGGCCGGGACGACGGGCGTATGGCTCGTCGACGAGAAGACGACTTCTGCTGTCCTGGTGAGCTACCACGACGGCAAAGTCACCGAGTTTCAGACCGGAGTCGCACCGATTCTTGCCGGCGAGTCCAGTGACGGCTCCCTGGCTGCGTTCGACTGGGCTCGACAGAGCTCCTTCGCCGAGCCAAGCCCTTCATCCGTTGCGGTTTTCCGGGTCGCGAACGCGGAGAAGCTCTGCACCGTCACGGAAGATGGCGCCCGGAAGTTCGTCCTGCTCTCGAAACCTGCGCGGCTAGTGGCGCTTACCTGGAAAACAGTGAAGGATGGATTTGGCGGAGGGAGCTGGTTGACGGAGTACGCGGCGATCTATGACGCGACTTCGGGAAAGCTCTCAAGGACTCTCGACTTGACGCCTCCTGAGGAGTATTTGCCGGCCGCTGAAGACAAGTAGTCCAACAGTGAAGGCCGGCGCTCGCACGCCGGCGAATGGGAGTTGGCGGTTGGTTGGCGGGTCAGCGAATTGGATCGTCAGTGTTCAACTTTCGGAGGCCACCTCACTTCGCATCGCGCTTGAGGTCGCAAGTCTCCGTTTCGGTCCCCTTGACCTCGACGACCGCCTGCCCGATCACCTTCTCGCCCTCCAGCAATTTCACCGTCCACTTGCCGGGCCACAGGCTCCCGAGGGTGTACTTCCCTGCGCCCGCGCCGTCGCGCTCGAGCTGCTGGATTTCGAAGCCCTGCGCGTCGGATGCCCGGACGGAAAGGGGTTCCGAGGATGCGGGCGGCAGCTCGACGTTGCCGGAGATCGTCGCGCCGGCGGCCATCTCGACGGTCCCGACGTCGATGGTCTTGTTCTTCGGCGAGAACTCGCCGATCCGGCACCAGCCCGCCTTGTGGTCGTGCGCGTAGACGACGAATTCGCCGTCCGGCAGGTAACGGGCGCAGAAGTTTCCCTTCTCGTCGCAGCGCGCGTGGCGAATCTCGCCCGTCTTCTTGTTCACGGCCATGACGTGCACCATCAGGTCGATGTCGCCGTGCGGCGTGGCCTGGCCGGTGATCGATCCGGCACCGAGCGGGACGGAGACCGTCCGGTTTTCGCCGACATCGATGGTCCCGTCGAAGAGAACGCCTTCCCAGAAGCCGCGGCTCCCGAGCCAGTCCACGACCTTGAGCCGGTACTTTCCCGGCGACACGTCGGGGATGACGACCTGCCCCGTGTCCTTCGGATCGATGAAGTCGGTCTCCGGCCACGACCCGGTTCCGTCGCCCAGCGGCTGCAGGATGAAGCTGAACCAGGGCTTCCGCGTCGTGATGTTCTCGACCTTCCGCTCGGCGGATGCGCCGGTGCCGGAGGCGCGCTGGTCTTTCGAACCGTCGCCGATCGGCAGCTTGACCGTCAGCTCCCAGGCGCCCTTCGGCTCGAAGTACCGGATCTCGGTGTCCTTGCCTTCGACGACCCGGGCGAAGCGGAAATGGCCGCCGATCATGTCGGCGGTGAGATTGAACCGGACGCCGACGGCGACCAGGCCGGCCGGAATGCCGTCGACGCGGAACGCGCCGTTCTCGTCAGTCTTGAATCGCACCGGTTTCAGCGCCGGGTTGTCCTCGCGCGACCGTCCGCCAGCGCCGGCGAACTCGATCTCGCCGTCGGCAAAGGCCCAGGGCTGGCCGCCTTCCTTGGGCGTCTTGAAGACTTTCCCGATCACGGAGCCGGTCCCGTGAACGACCAGCGCGCCCGCATCCAGGCCCGAGTCGGGAACCGACAGCGTGAGAAGAATCGGCGCCACGCGTTCCCCGAAGACGGAGAGGGCGTAGCGGCCCGCGGTCACGCCTGCGATGGAGAAGTCTCCGCCGGTCAGCTCGATCTCCCGCGTCCCGAGCTGCTGCCGGGCGCTCGGTTCGCCGGAAGTGACCCATTCCCGTTCGGTCATCCGCGACGGCACGAGGCGAGCGACCACGCGGCCGTGCCCTTTGGGAAGCGTTACCGTTCCGCGGACCGCGACGCCCTTGACCAGGCGAACCTCCACGGACTTCTTTCCCTTCCAGGCGTCGACGACGGCGTTCCAGGGCGCGAACCCCGGCGCGCTCACGCCGATCCAGACCTTCCCGGTCTTCTCGAACTCCTCGTAGCCCTTCAGCGTCAGCGCGAAGGCGCCGTCCGCGGGCTTGAACTCCTTCGTGGAGCAGGCGTAGCTCTCCGGCTCCGTCCCGAGGCCGGCGCTGACCCTGAAGCCCGCGACCGGCGCGCCTGCGTCGTCGAGGACCTTCCCTTCCACCGAAAGGCACTCCTCCAGGACAACGGAGACGCCCTTCGGATCGATGTCGGCCGGGTGCAGCGTCACCTCGTTGTATCCGTCCTTTTCGAACTTCAGGTAATAGGAATTCCCGTTGTTCCACCACTTCCGCGGGCTCTTCAGCACGAACGTCCCGTCCTTGCCGGTATCCGCTTCCTTGCCGGCGCCGTCGTCGACGTGGACGCCCGCGACCGGTTTGCCGGCCGCGTCCACCACCGTGCCCGTGATCTTCACGCCCGCGGTGAACTCGATCCGGACCTCATAGACGCCGTTCACTTTCTTCGCCTTGTCGATCTCCGCGCCCGAGTCCTCGTAGTCCGGATGACTCGCGCGAACCCCGAGTTCCGGGTCGGCCCCGTGAATCGTGAACTGCCCGTCCGGCCCCGTGAGCTCCGAATGCTCCGGGTCCGCAGACATGAGCGGCGGCGTGAAGATGGTCGGCGACACGAGGGCTCCGACGACAGGCTTGCCGCTGCCCGCCTCCACCGCGATTCCGTGGACGATGACGCCATTCTTCACCCGGATCTCGATCCGCCGGCCCGGCGTGTCCTTCTTCAGGTGAAGGGTCTTGTAGCTTTCATGGCCGCCGACGAGGTCCGGCGCCTTCAGGCAAATGCCGATCTCACAGGACTCAGGCGCTTCCAGCGAGAACTCGCCGGTCGCCGATTTCACGTCGATCAGGCGCGACACCGGGGGCCAGTACTTCGCCTGCGCGTTCTCCAGGTCGTATGAGTACGAGAAGTCCGTGATCGGCTTGCCGTCGGCTTCGTCCAGCGCCACCAGCGTCACCGGGCTCGAGGCTGGCCAGGGGAACTTGAGGTCCGGAAGGGTCTCCCTCCTGGCGTAGCGGTGCTCCTCCCCGCCGACCAGAACATCGCCATCGAACCGCAGCTTCAGCGATTCGGGCCACAGGCTGTCGATCGTGACGGCCACGTCGTCGCCCGTTCGCTTCCACGTGCCCGTCGAGAATCTCCCGCAGTAATTCCGGTAGAGGCGTCCGTCGGGCGCGAGCTCAATGACGTCCCGGTGCTCCTTGAACACGAAAAACTGCGACTCCTCGGCTCCGACCGCTAGCGGAAGAGTGAAAAAGGCGAGGATGGCGAGGCAGCGAATCGGATTCATGGCAATTTGCTCCAAGGAGGCCAGGGGCATTCTAGCGGCCGGAGGCGCTGGGCGATTGAGCCAAGACAATTCCGGGGAGAACACAGGTCGACCTACTTGACCTTCCCGGCCGGAGGGAGCGCTGCCGACACGATCGCAAACGCCTGGGGATACGCCGTTTCGTCGAGCGGGCAGCTGGTATCCGATGGGTCCAGCAGAACCTGACCTGTTGGCGCGCCGCTCGCTGGCGAACACCACGCGGACGTGATGGCATAGCACCGCTCGCCGAGCCCCAGCGTGGTGCATCGGCCTCCGGCTTCCTCGACCCTGACTTCGAAGTGCGGAGGCATGGGCCCGAGGATGCAGATGGGCCTCGTCGGAATGAACTTCCAGTTATTTGAAAGCACACGAACCAATTCTCGGCCGGACTCCCGTGACAATTCACTCCACGGACCCGTGCTTCCGCGCCGAACGGAAACGCGGGTCACAACCTCGGGAGCAGGAAGCGGGAGAGACGGCCCCTTTTCCCAGCCCCGGAAATACAAGAATCCGATCGTTACCAGGTTCAGCAGCAGCAGCGCGATCGCGAGCGTCGCCGCGCTTCGGCGGCCCAGTCGTCGGAGTTGCTGTGGAGTCGCGGTGCTCACCTCGCCTCCGGCCCCGGCGCTACGTCCGCTGCACCGTCCGGTCCGGGACCTGAGGGACGACTGTCAAAGAACAAGCAGAGAAAACTCGCGAACCAGACTGCGAAGAAGACGACAAACGTCGGCTGCATCAACCGGGTCCAGGGGCGAAGAGCCAGGGAGAGAGATACCGGAGAAATCACCGGCAACCTTGATGCGACGTACAGGATTTCGAACAGGAAGAAGGCTGGCAGCAACGCGGGGAGCGCCGCGCGGGCAATTTGTTTCTCGAACGGCCGTGCGTCGGGGCGGAGAAAGAAAGACTGACTTACGGCGGCAAGGCAAGCCACGACGCAGCAGGAGAGCGCACCGAGCAGAACATGCGGGAAGAGTGGCGAGCCGTCCAGGCCATCCGTGGCTTCCACGCACAGGTAGATCAGTTGGAAAAAAACAGCCAGGCACCCAGCTGAAGCGATCGCGATGATCCGTGCGGACATCGTGATGCTGGCTAACCAGGTGAGGAAAAGGCCGAGGCCAAGCAGAGTAACGAACCGTTCAGTCCACTGTTGAGAGACGATCCCTCCGCGCGTGACGTTGTCGCCTGGAGAAAGCTCGGCCTCCAGCGCGAAATCGGCACGGGGGAACTCGCAGACCTTCAGGGGATCGCAGCGCACCCCGAACGGAACGCGCGGAGAGCCGACGTCCGCGATCTCACCGTACGCGTTCGCGCTGACCACGGCGGCCGCAACAACGACGACAAATTGGCAGAGCACTTTCATGAGTAGATTCTACCGGCGCGGTCTCCGGCTTCGACGCGGCATGTGCAGGAAGGAACGCAGGCGCTCGCGCGCTGGCCCGGTGTCCACCCACACCTTCTCCCCGCCTACCCCTTCGCCTCCAGCGCGGTTGAGGTCGAAGTAACGGCTGTACTCGAAGGATCCCAACCCAGATTCACTTCAGGAGGGCGTCACAAATCTGCCGCACGCGCGCCAGTTCCTCCGGCGTGATTTCGTACCAGATGCAGGAGTATCGATTCGCGGCAGTCGTGCTGCGATCGAGGCCCACCATCGTCGTCCCCGTGAGGCGCACGAGGCTCTCGCCGCCATCTTTGTGGCGCAGGCGCAGTCGGCTTATTTCGGCGAAGTAAGGTCTTCGGTTGAAGTCCCGCCACCCGTGACACCTCCAGAGTTGGCTTCGGGCGAGGATCGCCGCAACTTCCTGGGTCTGCGCAGGCGACAGGACCTTGATTTCCCATCGCTCCTGCCCCGGATACTCGAATTCGATCGACGCAATCTCGGCCGGAGAAGGGATGGGCAAGAACTCAGGCGCGTCGCTGCCATCGAAGCGGCACAGCACGTACGGAGCGAAGGCGACGCACAGGCCCGCGACCAGGACGATCGCCGCCGTGATCCGCCATCGGCGCCAGAGTGATTTCATGTTCGCCATGCTCCCGGAATCTTCCTCGCGAGTATGACACGAAGTTGCGGGGTGATCATGCGCACGAAGGTCGGGGCGGTGGCAGGGCTGAGGCGGGCGCGACTGGGGAGGAAAGGGACTGATCTTGGTCAAACGGACTTCACTTGTGCGATCGCAATGCTTCGGTGACTTCGCAGGCCTGCGGCCGCGAACCCCTATCGGATACGATCACGACCGTGCCAACGGCAATGGACCACGCTATGAAATCGCTCCGGTCGGTAGCGGGAGGCCTCGCGCTCGCGATGTGTCTCTTCATCGCCCCCGGCTGCGCCTACATGCAGGGCCGCGGCAAGGACTTCGTGGAAATCTGGCGTGGCGGTGTCGGTTTCGGCCTTGGAGGGCTTGCCGAGGTCAGGGTCGGGGACGTCGCTCACGTCGGCTTCGGCGCCGATCCCATAGGCGCTGAGTGGGGCTGGTGCTACGGATCACCCATGTCGAGCATGCAGAGCGAGGCCATTCTTGGCCCCTTCCATGGCGCGGGAGGAGCCGGGTTCCACGCCGTCCAAGGCCCCCGGGCGGCCGTGGGCTGCTGGCAGACGCCGCCGTGCCAGCGTTGCCTCGGCGTCCTGCCGGTCCTCACCAACCGTTCCGTGCGGACCTGGATGCACCGGTTCGACCTGGAGGTGAAAGTCACTGCGCTCGTGTCCATCGAAGTGGGCTTCTCCCCGGGGGAGTTCGTGGACTTCATCGTCGGCTGGTTCGGCGTCGAGCTGGATCCGCCGAAGCAGGATCCTCCGAAAGGCTGGACCACGGGAATTCCAGGTCCGTTCGAGCCGCCTCCGAGAGAGAGGTGGCCCGATGAGCAGGAACCGGCGCCTGAGAAGAAGTAAGCGCAACAGGAGCCCCCGGCCAGCCAGCCGATGAGTCGGAATCTCTCCGATGCTGGAGGCCCTTGCCGTCGGCGGGGCTGGCGCTGAGCGTGCTGACGGGGTTGTTCCACACGGAGTGGAGGAGGTCCTTGAAGGGGTAGGGGGGACGGTCCGGGCTCGATCTTCTCGCTGTCGTGCGGGCAGTCGGCGGACATCGCATGCCAGAGTGCGAAACTCAGCCGACCGGCAAGGGCCTTCGCGGTGGGGAGATGGTTTTCCCAGCAGTACCCTACACTTTCGGTCGTCCCTGGCTGGTGACATGCCCGACGAATTGCCCCGACCTGATGAGTAGGGGCGTTCATGAATTCTGACTACACTGACGTCATGGACGTAGCGCCCCAACTTCATAAACGCGTCAACCCATTGCTCCTCGGGCTCACCCTGACCCTTCTGTGCCTTCTCGCCGTCATTTTCGTGGAGAACCATTGGCTGAATCGAAATCAGGCAGACAAGGGGACCGGCGACTGGACGTACGGAGACCCGCTCGCGCTTCCCAACCAGTCCGAAGTCACGAAGATCGAAGTACGCCGGTGGGGGGGAGAAGACTGGAAGGAATTGCCCGCCGAGTCCTCGGCAAGACTCCTCGATGCCTTGGCACACAACCGGGAATACCTGCCCCCGAAAGATCTTCGGTGCTTCCTTCCCGTTCCGCCTGCGATCGAGTTTCGGCTGCGGAAAAGAACGGGAACGCCTCTGCGCATCTCGATGTCGGCGTGGTGCTATCAGATCCTGAATCGTGCCGCCGAGGAGCCCGACGGAACGATCCCTGGGGACTATGCAAAGGGATGGGGCTTTCAAACTTGGGTCCTTGACGATCGAGCCCGCGGAACTGCGACGGTGGAGATTGCCGGGGTGCTGCCGGATGCGTCGGAACCGCCGAGCAAGTAGCTTCATCGCCACGGTTCGAAAAGTTCCGATGGTGATCCGTCGTCGATGGCTCGTGACCCGCGCGGTGCCACGAGCGCCAGCGCCGCCGCCGGCAGTACACTCGACGACATGGAACGCGCGGGTTCGAATTCGAAGCAGGCCTTCCTCCTCGCCGCCGCGATGGCCGGGCTGGTGCTGGCGATCCCAGCGGGCCGGTGGATCGGCAAGCCTCGGCCGGTATCGGGAACCGTGCCGGTGGCGTGGCGAAAGGGGCCGCCGCTTCCCCTGCCGGCGCCCGACGCGGTGACCCGGTGTGAGGTGAGGACGTTCGCGGCGAAGAAGTGGCGGGAGATGCCGCTCGAGTCGGGGCGGAAGGCGCTTGCCGCGCTTGCGCGCAACTACGAGAGCCTCCCGCCGCCGGGCGTCATCTGCAGGGAGAGGAGGTCGCCGGAGCTCGAGATCCGGTTCACGACGCGGGACGATTACACCGTGCGGGTCGCGATGGACGCGGACGGGAGGTCCATGAGCGATCACATGGCGCAGTCGCCCGACGGCCAGGTCAGCGGTATTCCCGGCGACTTCGTCGTCGAGGGCGACGGAAGGTGCGACGTGAGGGATGCGATCGCGCAGGCGTTCGTCGAGGGCGGGACGGGGGATGGGAATCGAGCCGGCCTTGAATCGACCACTCCCGAGGGCTACGCTCCCGAAGAAGAATGAAGCGACTGCTTCTGTCTGCGTGCCTCCTTTCGTTCTGCCTCTTCGGCTCCGGCTGCGTCGCGATGGGGAAGTACAACGACGGCAAGTACTACCCCTTCAAGGCCTCCAGCTACGACATCGTCTGCATCGGCGCATCCGTCTATTACCCGATTGCAGGGTGGCCTGACGACGGCCCGAAGCACGTGTTCGACTTCCTGATCAGTCCCCCGTTCATCCCGTTCTGGCTGGTGGACCTCGTCTTCTCGTTTGTTTCCGATCTGATCACGTTCCCCTACGACCTCTACCACGTCGGACAAGAGATCGATGGGTCGACCGAGGATGACGAGAAGTCGGAAGACGAGCCGGAAACTAAGCCCCCTCCGGGGTCGCAGGAGAAGAAGCCGGATGAGCCGCAGGAGCCGAAGTAGTAGGCTTGCGTGAGGATGATCCGCCATTTGCGGTTAACGGATTCTGTCCAGGGAGACCGAGTCATGAGAACCATCACTCTCCTCGTCGGCGCGCTGTTCATGGCAAACCTCGCAGACGCCCAGAAGGCCGACCCTGCAGCGGAAGCGGCCGACCAGGTCGTTCAGAAGCTCACCGAGGATTCGAAGCCGATGCTTCCGCCCGGGGCGGAGAACTGGCTGCGAGCCGAGGATGGCCGCATCTACCAGTGGAGCATCACGCTGCCGGACGATGTGGACATTGCTGCCCTGGCGAAGGAGGCGGGATCGAAGTCGGAGAAGCTGCGGGATCAGCTCGACGACTGGGCGGCGTTCGTGCGGCCGAAATTCCAGAAGATGACGGAGGAGGCGGTGGAGGCCGCGGGGGTGGACCCGGAATTCAATCCCGAAACCGATTTCGAAATGTCGGTGAACACTCGCCTTCCTCCCGACGGAAGGCCGAGCGGGGGCGCGGACGACCGCGACCGCTTCTACTGGGTCTCCTTCACGGGTTCGCGCCGCGACGCGCTGTACGGCAAGGACAACACGGAGGTCCTGCGTCCCGCCCAGGGCGAGCCCACGGGAGGGGAAATCCAGGTCACGATCGTCCCGGACCGGCAACAGTGGGGGCATCGCGAGACGATCACGGGCAAGATCACGATCAAGAACACAGGGAAGGCGCGCGTTCCCATGAGCGCGTTCTGGTTCAACGCGGTGACCGCGTTCGACGCCGCGGGAAAAATGGCGGAAGGGTTCTCGATCCTGGGACACATCAACTACGGGCCGAGGGCCATGAACACGTTCCTGAGCCCCGGCGCGGAGCAGGCCGCCACCTTCACGCTCATCACGGACCGGCTCCACAGGATGATGAACGGCCAGTACCTTCCGCCCGGAAAGTGGACGCTCCGGCACTTCGAACACGCCGTGAAGAACGTCCGGTTGAAAGGCGAGCCCGCTGCCATCGAGGTCGTGCTGAAGGAGGGGGAGTACGCGGGCCCGCGCATCCTCTCTGCCACCGGAGCCGGCCCCAACCTCGTCCTGCTGCGCGAGAACGGGATCGTCGACGTCGTGGAGGCCGCGACGGGAAAGCACCTCGGCGCAGGCCGGCCGCCGGGCTACCGCGAGAACTGGAGCTGGCGCGGATCCAATCTGGTCTTCTCGAGCGATGGACGCCAGGCCGCCTATTGCATGGACCGGAAGACGCCTATCCAGATCGTGAGCTTCTTCGGCGACCCTCCCTTCCGGGCGACCCTCGCCGCGCCGGACGGCGTAACCGTCGGCCCCGGCGGATTTTCGCCCGGGCGATTCGTCGAGAACGACGCGAAGCTCATCTGCGGCACCAACAACACATGGGTTGTCGTCAACCTCGAGACCGGGAAGGCCGAACGCGTCCTGGCGCTCCCGGAAATGTGGACGGAGCTATCACCCGAGGGGAGCTTTGCCTCCTGCCTGAAGGGTCTCGGCGGGGGGGTCGTGGGCCATCGCGGCGAAGACAAGTACACGATTTCCTTGTCCCAGCTGCTGGCCGCAGACGTCAAGACGCGCGAAGTCGAAATCAAGGGCCGGGGCGAAGATCCGGACCTGTTCCCCGGCCTCGCTGGGGCCTACCTGTGCGATGAATTCACGTCCTCCGCCGTCTACGTGCCGTACCGCGAGGGGAAGAACATCGAGTTCGCGACCGGTGGAGTTCCCATTTTCGTCGGCGAGTCCCCGGATGGGTCCACCGTTGCGTTCGCGTGGCCGCGCGCGGAAAGGCGAGGCCCGCCGAAGCCGACCACCGTCGGTGTCTTCCGTGTCTCCGATGGAGAGAAGCTCTTCACGTTGCCGGCGGACAGCCAGCGCCAGGTCGTCCTGCTCTCGAACCCTTCCCGCCTCGTCGCGTTCGAAATCGTCGACGTCAAGGACGCATTCGGGGGCGGCCAGTGTCTTCGGGAATCGGCCACGATTTACGAAGCGAAGACCGGCAAGGAGATCGCGAAGAAGGACCTGATCCCGGCGGAGGGGACGCTACCGAAGGTCGAGCCGCAGAAATAGTCGGGTTCTCGCTTCATAACGACGCCCCGCACCCGGCGGCGGGCCGATCGGCGCAGCCTCGCGAGCTGTTAGCATCTCCTCTATGGACCTGGGCGAACTTCGCATCCGAAGTCGGGCCTTCCTGAGAACTTGTGGGTTCATCGTCCTCTTCAACGCCGTCGTCCTCGCGTCGGCGTGGGCGGAAGTTTTCCTGCCCCTCCCGAAGTTCATCGGGATGATCTTCAGCGTGGTGGGTTTCGCCGGCGTGTTTGTGCTGGTGGCAGCGGCCTTCGTTCCGCTCGGCGCTTTGGGGCTGAGCCTGATGGCCATCTTCCGCCGCGACGTGCGGAGCGTATTGCCGGCGATGCTCGTCCTGGGGCTCGTCGGGTTCGCGACCAGCGTTCCCACCGGCATCGCCGGGTTCAAGATCTGGGACGCCGGTTTTCGCAAGATCGCGCGGGACAGCGCCCCCCTGGTCGCGGCCATCCGGAAGTACGAGGGTGATCACGGAAAGCCCCCCGCGGACCTCGGAGCGCTCGTCCGGGAGAAGTTCCTGCCCGAAATCCCCTCGACGCCCTGCGGCTGCTCGGAGTACCGGTTCTCGCTGGGTTCGCACGGGAACCCCTGGACGCTGACCGTGAACCCGCCGTTCCGGGGCATCGGCTTCGACCGGTTCGACTACTGGCCGAAGCAGGACTACCCGGAGCGCGACTCCGGAGGGTCGTACGAGCGCTTCGGGGATTGGGTGTACTATCACGAGTGAGGGCAAATCCGGGTGCCTTCGCAAGCCGATCTTGGGCGAGGTCTACGCCAGTTCGCGCATCCTGATCTTGTCCTTCGTCAACGTGCTCATGTGCCCGGCCCAATCTGAGCGACTGGTCAACGCGGAAACCAGTCGTCGGACGAGCGCGTCCCGGTCGAGGCCTTGGAGGCGAACAAGGATGACGCCGCTTGTGGCCGGCAATCCCTGCCGGACGGCGAGGTCGCCGAAGTCCTTGTCATGCGTGACCAGGACCCGATGCTCCGACGCAGCCCGGGCGAGGACTTGCGGATCCGGAGCGCCACGCATCGATTCCTTCGCGGACAGCACGTCAAACCCTGCGTCGCGGAGGGCCTTCACGACGGATCCGGCCACGTTTTCGTTTGTCAGCAGCTTCACGCGGGGAGGTCGAAGATCTTCTCACCGTGCAGGACCTCGCTCGCATACGCGAGACAGGCGCGGATGTCTTCCGGCTTCAGGTGGTCGTACTCCTCGAGAATCTGGGAGGTGGTCCACCCGGAAGCGAGCAGATCGATCACGAATTCAACCGAGATTCGAGTCCCCCGGATGATCGGCTTCCCGACCAGGACTTTCGGGTCGACCGTGATGCGCGACAGCACACCGGCGGAAGATCTCGTGCCCTTGCGGGGGTCTCGTTTCATGAAGAAATCATAGCATCCCGGAGCCGGGTGTGCAGGGCGCGTGCTGTCCGCCGCGACTTCCATGAGATTCCGCAGATGACTTGAGGAATTTCATGGATGCGCAATCGCCCGGTATCGTGGCCTTCCACCCATGCCCAAGCCCATCTACGTCCTCGACGGCACCCGCTTCGAGACCCTCGAAGAGTTCTACGACGAGGTCTCGCGCGTGCTGATCCCGGGCGCGAAGTGGGGCCGGAACCTCGACGCGTTCAACGACATCCTGCGCGGCGGGTTCGGGACGCCGGCGGGCGGGTTTGTGCTGCGGTGGACGCACTCCGGACGGTCGCGCCGGCGGCTCAACCGGTTCAACACGATCGTGGAGCTCATTCGCATCCATGGCGAAGGGGGGCGCGAAGCGGGGGATGGGGTGGAGTTGCAGCTGGTTTGAGAGAGGCGGAGAAACGGCAACGACAACGTTTCAATTCCCAAGTAAACGGCAACTACAAAAGGACAACTTCAATCCATCCGGGTGCCTCAGGCGCTTCGCCGAATCAGGAAGAGCGCGTTCGCAGGGACCATTGAAGTTGCCGTCTTGAAGTTCTCCGTTTCCTTGAAGTTAGCCGTCTTGAAGTTGTCGTTTCCCCTCGCAAAACCATCCACACTCCCCGTGGCCACACCCGTGTTGTCCTCCCTCCCCCCCGCCGCGTATCGTGGAAAGCCGCTTCATCAAAGGAGGCCCCCATGCCCGCAACCCGCCGTTGGCTGATCGCCGCCGCCCTCGTCCTCGCCCTTCCCGCCGCCGCGCGCGCCGGCGACGAGTTGCCGAAGGAACTGGCCGAGATCGAGCAGCGCTTCCAGGGCTCGACGAAACCGCGGAACGAGTCGTATGCCGAGGCGCGTGCGGAGTTCGAGAAATATGCGGCGGCGCATGCGGGGACGGAGGAGGGGCTGAAGGCGAAGCTCTGGGTGCTGCAGAACGCGTGGTGGCTGCGCGACGACAAGGGGACGATGGAGGACGTGGCGGCGAAGGTGGCGGACGAGATTCTCGGGGAGTACCCGAAGTCCGAGGAACTCGCGCACGTGGCCGAGTGGTCGTACGTGTACCGGAAGGAGAAGCATGCGGAGCTGCTGGCGGCGCTGTCGGCGGCGGAGCGCCCCGCGGCGGTGCGCGCGGCGGCGGGGCTGGCAAGCGCGATCCGCCTGAAACGGGCGGGGGACATGGCGAAAGCGCGGCCGCTGTTCGAGGCGGTCGCGAAGGAATTCGGAGATCTCAAGAAGGGGTACACGACGTACGGCGCGGTGGCCGACGCCTACCTGAACGCGCACGACTCCGCGAGCCTCAAGGTGGGCAAGACCGCGCCGGAAATCGCCGGCGTCTCCCACGACGGGAAGCCGATGAAACTCTCCGACTACACGGGACGCGTCGTGGTCATCGACTTCTTCGGCGACTGGTGAGGCCCCTGCAAGGGGATGTACCCCGACGAGCGGTCGCTCGTGGAGCGCCTGAAGGACGAGAAATTCACGCTGCTCGGCATCAACAGCGACAAGTCCCCCGAGGCGTTCGCCGACGCGGCGAAACGCGAGCGGATCACCTGGCCCGTGATGTTCGACGGCGGCTCGACCGAAGGCCCGATCGCCACGAAATGGGGCGTCCGCGGCTGGCCCACGATCTACGTCCTCGACGCGAAGGGCGTCATCCGCTTCGAAGGCGTCCGTGGCAAGCAGATGGACGAGGCGGTGGACGAACTGCTGGCGGAGATGAAGAAGGAAGAAGGGCGCTGAGGGCCTATCGCACGCTTCGGAGCACCCAGTTCATCTCGCCGGAAGGGTAGTACCACGTGGGGCTGGGGCCGCGGACGCGGAGGCCGGGACGCTGGCGCGGGGTGTCCTGGCCGTGCGGCGTGTACGCGATCGTCACGCCGACGACGCTCCACTGGCGTGGCGGATCGGCGGCGCCGCTTCCCGACGTCTGCTTTCCCTCGGCGATCCCGGTCAGCCGGTAGCCATCGGGGGAAAGCGTCAGCGTGGCGCCGTCGAGCGCCCACGTTCCCTGCTCGGCGGAGGACGACGCCGTGATGTCCGCCTTCGTGTTGCCGGCGCGGATCGCGCCGCCGCCGGCGGAGAGCTGGTAGCGGCCGTTCGCCTCAAGCCGGAGAACGATGTGGCGGTGGTCGTCGCACCAGGTTCCCGCGAGCGGCACGGCGACCCCCTCCGCGACGATCTCGTTCGGCGCGATCCACTCGAGGCCGTTGTCGGACTTGTAGATGAAATCGTCGGGTTCGCCGGAAGCGGACGCGGCGGTCGGGGCCGGCGCGCCGGGTGCGCCGGGAGCAGCCGGGGCGGGGGACTCTTCGCTCATCGCGCCGAGCACGCCGAGCAGCACGAGCCCGCCGACCAGGAGCACGCCGCAGAGGCCCGCGCAGCCGCCGATCACGAGAATCCAGAAGCCTGCGCCGCGGCCCGGGGCGGAGGACGGGGGAACGGGCTGCGGGGAGAAGGTCACTGCGGGGCATCGTAGGCCGCCGCGAGCGCCGGTGGCAAGGACGTCCGGACGCGGCTATTTTCTGTCCTGGACCTCCGGCCGCAGGATTTCCGACGAGCCGTCCAGCCTCCCCACGGCGACCCACGTCGAGTCCGGGGACCAGAGGAGACACGAGACGCGCGGGCTGGTCTTCTCCAGCTGCGTGTGGCCGAGGTGCGCGAAGAGCGCCGCGCTGGCGACGTCGAAGACCCTGAGGATTCCATCCTCGAGGCCGATCGCGACGTACTTGCCGTCCGGGCTGAACCTCGCGAGCACGAACTTCGACGCCGTCGCCGTGACCCACTCGCGCTTCTCGTCCTGCTTCGGCTCGACGGGCCCGAACGCCTTCCCGTCGGCCGTCAGCGCCCAGACGCGGCCGTCGGGTCCCTCGACCGGCGCGCGCCCGTTGCCGAGGCGCTTCATCGCGCCGGTTTCGATGTCCCAGCGCAGGACCTCGGACGGCTCGCCGGAGGACGTCATCCAGGCCTTGCCGTCCTTGCTCCACGCACCGTCGAGGGGAAGCTGCTTGCCGGCGCCGTCGAGCGCGCGGAGGCGCTTCCAGTCCTTGGCTTCGTAGACGGCGATTTCGCCGTTGAATCCGGCCAGGACGAGGTGGACCTTGTTGGGGGAGACGGAAAGGCGGGCGCCGAAGTTCAGGCTGCGGACGGTGGGGTCCTTGACCAGGCTGCGCGTTTCCGCGACTTCCTTCTTCTCGAGGTCGAGCCGGCGGACGTTGTTGTTCATGGCCTCGAGGGCCCACAGGGTGCCGTCGGGGAGCCAGGCGATGTCGCTGGGGAGCCCGTCGACGGGGATCTTCGCGGTCACCCTTCCCGTCGCGAGGTCGTAGAGGTGCACGGCGACGAATTCCGAGCTCGACGTCCCGAAGCCGCCGCCGCCCAGGTCGACCAGGCCGACCGCGAGGCGCTTTCCGTCGGGGGAGAGGACGATGTTGCTGACGCCGCGGCGGACCAGGCGCACCTGTTTGCCGCCGGCCATTGGCGCGTCTTCGGGAGAAGCGCTCTCGGTGATCGGCGTGACGCGCTGTTCGTCCGCGAGGAGCGGGAGAGACAGCACGGCGATCCAGGTTCCTGCGAGCACGGCGGCGGAGAGTTTTCTCATGGGGAGTCACTCTAGGCCCGCCGACGGGCGACGTTCAAGCGCCGCGCTACTTCGGCGGCGGTCCCGGAGGCCGGCCGCCGGGCGGGCCGCCCCCCGGAGGGCCCATGCGCCCCTCGAGCTTCTCGCCCTTCGCCTTCCCCGCGAGCTGCAGCAGGATCGACTCGACGCGCTTCTCCACGAACGGCTTCAGCCCGAAGATCTTCGACTGCATCGGGCCCATCTGGCCGCCGGCGAGGTCCTGCGAGAGGTTCTTCGTGAGGTCGTCGGTCGGGTACATCTTGAGCGTGTCCTTCGCGGCGGCGTCGCGCGTCAGTTTCGCGAGCGCATCAATCTTCGCGGCCATCGCCTTCGGCGCGAAGTCCTTCGTGCACAGGTCGCGCAACGCCGTGAGGTATTTCGCGCGAAGCGCCGGGACAGCGACGAAGCGCTCGATCAGTTTCTTCGAGCCGGCGCACGGAGCGTAGATGTCCCACGCGAGGTGCGCGTCCGGCGGGCCCATCTGGAAATTCCCGAACGCCTCGTTGAGGTCCCACGGGATCAGCACGAACTTCGCCGTCTTCGGGTTGTCGTACAGGTAGAAGTTGTGTCCCGTCCCCGCGTAGCTGTCGAGATTCACCAGCGCGGACGTCGCCGCAAGCCACTTCGCGAACCCGTCGCAGTCGAGCCACGCCGTGAGGTCGCTCTTGCCGTCGGCGATCGCAGCCGCGAACTTCACGAAGCGCGACCGGTCGTTCTTCTTCTCGTTGGTCTTCAGCTCCACGCACCTCTCGTCGGCGATCCGCGCTTCGTCCGCACGCTCGAACAGGTCCTGCATCCCCTCGATCTTGTAGAGGTTGCCGTCGTGGTTGCCGAAGCGCTCGTCGAGGAACGTCTCGTCGACGTGCTCGACGATCGTGTACAGGCCGAGCAGGCGGTTCTCCGAGCGCCCCTTCGCCGTCACCGTCACCAGCGCGAACGCCGCCCGTGACGCCGGCAGGCCGATCGCGCGGTGCAGGTCGTACGCCAGCTTCTCGCGCAGCAGCGTCGGGTCCTTGAACCCGTTGTTCAGGACCAGCATGCGCAGGCCTTTGAAGCGCTGCTTCTTGTCGAACTCCGCGAAGTCGATCTTGAACGGCTTCTTGTCCGTGCGGATCCCCGCCGACGAGTTCCCCTTTTCGCGGATCCCCACGCCCTCGACGCGCTCGCCGTCGATCTCGACGTCGCCCTTCACCCAGTCGAACGGCTTCTGCCCGATCCGATCCCAGTCGTCGCCTTCCACGATCAGGTGGATCTCGTGGACGCGTTTCTCGTCGAAGACCCCCTCGTACTCGACGGCGCGCGTCGCAGGCTGCTGCGCGGCGGCGGCGAGGGTCAGGAGGAGAACGGCGGCGAGGGAGCGGAGGGGCATCGGGGGGCGGAAGTGTAACGGGCCAGAGTCCCGATTATTGTCGCCGGGCCGCGCGCACGAGATCGCCGCAGGACTCGGGCAGAGCGTCTTCCAGATCCCTGAGGGTGGATTCCGGAAGCGCCCGCACGGCGAGGGCCAGGCGGTGCCGTTCGAACTCGCGCTTCCGGCCGGACTCGCGATCGATGCGCTCGACCATGTCCGGCAGGTAACGGCGAGTGTCGATTCGGAGCAGGGCCTCGACGGCCGGTCGGCTGCCGCGTTTCCAGAGCGCGACCCAGCGCTGTTCCGGCGCGAGCGGTTCGAGTTCGCTCCACCATTTTGCAACGGCCTCGCGGCGATCTTCGGGCTTCATGCTGCTGCCGGGGCAGATTTCGTCTGAGGCACGGGGAAGGGGAGACTCTCCCGTGATCTGTTCGAGGAGCAGGGCGCAGAAGTCGCCGATGGTCACGGCGCGGCCCTGAAACTCCACGCGGGTCGGCCACGGAGCGCCCGTGGCGGACACCAGCGCCGGGAGGGCGTCGTCGCCCAGGGCGAGGAGTTCGCGGGAGGGGCCGGAATTGGCGAGGGAATCTGCGAAGGCGCCGGGGGCGCAGGTCTCGAGGGAGGCGGAGTTCCAGTTGAGGAGCTGGCGGATCCAGTACTCGGCCTGCCGCGGTCGATCCAGCGCCGCCGGATTCGTGCGTGGCCAATCGCCGATCCACGCGGCGCGTGCGGCCTCCGCCTCTCGCCGGGCGGACAGGGTTGCCGCGCAGTGTGCGTGACGCTTCCCGAACTTTTCGAAGATCGCCGCCACTTCTGCCGCGACGTCCTCCTCAAGCTTCTCGCGGGAGAATCCCTCGAGGCGCTCGTAGACCTGCAGGATGGCTTCCTCGTCGCGCCGCGCGCGGGAGGGGAGCGAGCGGACCGCTGCGAGCGCGAACCTGTCGGAGGGGGATGCCCGCGGGAATTCCGCGGGCAGCCGGTCCAGGACATCCATCGCCGCGCGCCAGCACGCCACCGACATTTCGTCTTCCTTGAGCTGCGCGTGCCACGCGGCCCAGTGTGCGAGCCGCCAGGCCCCGAATTCGCCGCGGCACATCTCCCGGTAACGGCGCCCGTCCGTCCACCACTCCGTGTAACGGCGCAGCGGGAATTCCACGAACCCGGGAGGAAGGATCAATTCACCGTTCGGGTGAGTTTTCCTGAGGGGCGCAACACGCAGGATCGTTCTCGCGAGGCCGTCTTCGAAGAGCAGGCGCGGACGTTCCGCCGCTCCGGAGATCAACCAGCCGGTGCAGTCGATGCCGCTCAGGTCCAGGTTCTGAGGCAGGGGAGGAGTTGCCGCAGCGCCCGGCCCCTGGATCAGCCTCAGGCCAGCCACGCTTGGCTCGCCCGAGCGCTCGAGCACGCTCGCGAACTCCCGCGCCCCTTGCAGGTCGGCCGCCCACACCGGATCGGGCTCCTGGGCGGCCGCGCGAACGGCAAACGCGGCGAAGATGGCGATGGCGAAGCGGCGCATGATCGGTATGAACGGAGCGCGGGCCTTCGGGGCCGTCGAAATGCAGCGCGCATTCGCAAACCCGATTGCCGCCGCGCCCCCGATGCGCCAGAATCCACGCATGAACGAAACCCCCGAATCCGCAGCCCCGGACACCGATCCCGGCCGCGAAGAACTCCTCAAGCAGACCGCGGCGCCGCCCGCGAAGAAGAAGCGCCGCATCATCCTCAAGCTGCTCATCGCGGCGCCGATCCTGCTCGCCCTTCTCGTCCTCGCTGCGCCGACGATCCTCTCGACCGGCCCGGTGCGCAGCCGCATCGCCGCCGCCGCCGCCGAAGCGACGAGCCGCCGCGTCACGCTCGAGGACCACTCGCTGGGCTGGTGGGCCCCGGTGAAGATCGAGAACTTCGTCATCTACGAGAAGGACGGCACCACGCCCTTCCTCAAGATCGCGAAGATGTCCGTGAAGGTCGACCTCAAGCCGCTTCTCGACTCCAACGTCATCCTGCAGAACTTCGAGATGTCGGGGGTGGAGGTGCGGATCGTGAAGCGCCGCGACGGGACGCTGTCGACGGACGACATCGGGCCGTCGGCGCCGGCGGAGAAGAAGCCGGCGGAGCCGAAGAAGGGCGGCGCGACGGGCGGGACATTCGCGATGGGGACGGTGAAGATCACGGACGTCGCGGTGACGTACATCGACGAGGCCTCGGGCGACACGTACCGCATCACGGGGCTCACCGTGAACGCGAAGCCCGGCGCGTCCCCGGACGAGATCGCCGCCGAAATCGCCGGCAAGGTCGCGGCGGGGAGCGCTTCCCCGGGCGAGCTGAACGTGAAGGCGACGGTGATGGCGCTGTCGGCGGGGAAGCCGCGGAGCGAGATCACGGCGGACGCGACGGTGGAGCTGAAGGGGTTCGACGTTGCGGCGATGGTGCCGATGAAGGGCGTGGAGTGGGCGACGGGGGCGGTGGGCGGGACAGTGAAGGCGAAGATGCTGGCGGGCGGGGACGTGGAGGCGTCGGTGGACGTGCAGGTGCCGTTCTTCAAGTGGGGCGACCCGGGGGCGACGCCGCTCGTGGCGACGCCGGTGCACGTGAAGCAGGACGTTTCGTGGCGCAAGTCGGACGGGCGCATCGAGGTCAAGCCCGGCGGCAAGGTGCAGATGAACGGCTGCGACGTGCAGGCGCAGGGGGCGTTCGCGGCGGAAGGGCCGGTGGACCTGCTGGTGAAGTTCGACGCGGAGCTCGCGAGGCTGCGCGAGGTGCTGCCGAGCTCGCTCGCAGAGCAGGACATGAAAGGCCCGCTGCGCACGAACTGGGTCGTGAAGGGCAAGTCGCTCGACACGCTCGACATCCAGGGGACCGCGACGCTCACGTCGACGCAGCTCCCGACCGACTACACGTACGCGACGACGGCGGAGGACGGGAAGAAGACGTACTACCGCGTCCCGAACCCCGGGAACCTCACGGTGCGGGTGAAAGGCACCTACGACGGCGCGCGCCGCGCCGCCCGGGCCGAGAAGGAACCCGGCCGCGAGTGGGCCTCCGTCGACGGGCTCTTCATGGACGTCACCATCGACTCCCCGTGGATCGCTTCCGACGCGCTCGACCTCAAGCAGCTCGTGATCGACATCGGCCTGAAGGAACAGGACTGCGTCATCCGCAAGGTCGACTTCCTGATGAACGACGGCAAGGTGAAGTGCACCGGCAAAGTCCTGCTCGACGGGGAGGACCCGGCGTGGACGTTCCGCACGACCGTGTCCGACCCGCCGGTGAAATACTCGACGCAGTTCGCGAGCGTCGCGGCGCTCTTCAACCCCGCGCTCTACTCCGAGCAGAAAGGCCAGGTCGAGGCGGCGATGGCGTGGGACATCGGCCTGACTGGCCGCGGGTTCGACATGGACGGGATCAAGAAGACGCTCGAGGGCGAAGGCTCGCTCGGCCTGCGAAACGTGACGCTCGCCGGCTCGCCGCTCTTCACGGAGCTCTACTCCAAGCTCCAGCTCACCAAGCAGACGACGTTCAGCTACTCGCTCGTCGACCAGAAGTTCCACATCAAAGCCGGGAAGATCTACAACGACTTCTCCAACTGGCAGGGCGACGGCAAGGAAGCCAACATCTCCATCACCGGCGAGACGGACTTCGACGGGAACATCAAGCAGCGCATCACCGTCACCGGCGACCCGACCGCGCGCTGGGGAAAGCGAACCGGCGCGGTGGTGGACGTGTTCAACAAGGCCGGCGGGATCCCGCTCGGCGGCACGGTGTCGGACCCGAAGATCGACATCGATTTTGAGAAGGCGCTGGAGGGCGTGGTGAAGGGCGTGACGGAGAACCCGGAGGTGAAGGAGAAGGTCGAGGACCTGCTGAACGACATCTTCAAGAAGAAGAAGAAAAAGAAGTGATGGAGGGCGGACTAGTCTTCCTCGTGCTCCTGGCGGTCGCACTCGTGCTTCTCGACCTCCCGCGCGGGCTTCGCTTCCTTCTGCTGCTGCGGCACCACGATCGTCTGCGATGGCGGCGCGACGCGGTTCTTGCCGTGGCAGCAGCGGAAGGCGCCGTCCTTGAACATCATCGGCGCGAGCATGACGAGGAGAACGACGCCGAGCAGCGCCTGCCCGACGCCGATTGCAACGCCCGCGCGTGCCAGCCCGGCCGACGCCGGGTTGCCCTTCCCGGCGCGGATCCTGCGAAGAGCGCCGCAGGAAACGAGGGCGCCGATCGCGCCGCCGACGGGCCAGGAGACCAGGAAGAGGGGGGCGGCGACGACGCCCATGACGGCCGAGCCGAGGGAGAGGACGAACCCGCCCGCCGCGCCGCAGTCGTGGCGCGACGTGCCGCAGCCCGCTGCGGGAGCCGGGGACGGCGCTTCGGCTTCCGCAGGCCGCGCGGACGGCGGCGGTTCCGGCGGAGCCATGCGCGCGGCGACGGGCTCGATCTTCGGCGCCTGCGGCGAGTCGACGAGACGCGCCTCCGGGATCGACTCGGCGGCCGCCGGCGCCCAGACGATGCGCGAACACGAAGGGCAGCGAACGCGCTTGCCGGCGAGATCCTCGGCGACCTGGAGGAGACGGCCGCACGGGCAGGGGAACTGGAGGGACATGGGTGGGCTCCTGTTGGGACGACTTGGGGAGTATAGCAATCTGCGAGGGGGAAAAACGGCAGGGGATGGGGAAGAGAGGGATGGGGCTGGGGTGGGCGGGGGCAGGGGCGGGGGCTGGGGCAACCGGCAGTCGGAGGGTCACTCGGCGGCTGCCCTCGCCCGATCCCCTGCCCCAGCCCACCCCAGCCCCCCGCCAAAGCCCGCAGGGCGTGGCGGGCCGCCTTCACCCCCGCCCCTGCCGTTTTTCCCCCACTCTCGACATTCCCTCCCACCCCCTGCTACATTCCGCCCCCTACCCATGAACTTCGACAAGTTCAACCAGATCCAGGCCGACAAGCCGAACCTGCGCGAAATGCCGGACGCCACCGCGATCGGCGAATACCGCAATTCCGGCTGCGGCGACGCTTACCGCATCTTCCTCAAGGTGAACGCCAAGGGCGTCATCGAGGACGCTTCCTTCACCACCACCGGCTGCGGCTTCGGACTCGCGGCGCTCGCGCTGTGCTGCGAAGCGGCGAAGGGGAAGACGGTCGAGGAAGCGGCGCGGATGACGCCGGCGGACATCGAGAAGGGCGTGGACGGGTTCCCGGACCGGCGCAAGAACTACCCGGCCTCCGCGCTCGAGGCGTTCCAGATCGCGCTCGCGAACCACAAGAACGGCGGCGCGGCGGCGGCGAAGGCGAAGCCGACGCGCGACGACGTGCTGCGGATCATCGCCGACGGCGACTCGCTCGGGAAACTCGACGGCCAGAACCTCGACCTCTCCGGGCTCGACCTGCGCAGCGCGCGCTTCGACGGCGGTAATTTCGCCGGCGCGAATTTCTCGGGCTGCTACCTGATGGGGGCGAGCTTCCAGAAGTGCTCCCTCCGCGGCGCGAACTTCGAGGGCGCGGACCTGATGGGCGTGAATTTCCGGCGCGCCGACCTCTACCACGCGTGCTTCCGCAACGCCGACCTCGCCTACGCCGACCTGCGCAATTCCTTCCTGAACGAGTCCGACCTCTCCGGCGCGACCCTTCTCGCGGCGAACCTCGGGTTCTGCAAGCTCACCGGGATCCGGATGGAGAACACCCGCTGGGGCGGCGCCTTCTACGACGGGATGACCCGCTTCGATCCCGGCGTGATCGCCCCCTACGACCAGATGTTCCGCCGCGATTCGGCCGGCGAGCTGTTCCTGGCGGAAGAGAAGGCGTGAGCCTGTTCAAGGCGGGGGACAGCGTGACGTTTGCGCGGATCTTCATGCACAAGGGGATCTTCGTCACGTCGCGGAACCCGACGAAGGTGAAGGCGGTGCGGGAGTCGGCCGGGGGCGGGGCGGAGTACGACGTGATGTTCCTGGATGCCGAGGGGAACCCGCACGTCGTGGAGAAGGTGAAGGAGTCGGACCTGGCTGCGCCCTGAAGGCGCGCCTACGTTTCCTCGGTCCCCGTCTTGGTCGCCAGCTTGAGCTGCTCGTAGGCGGTCAGGTATTCCTTGGACCGGGCCGTGATCCGCACGCCGATGCTGCGCAGGTCCGCGTCCTTGACCTTGCGGCACCACGCGATCTTGCCGCGCGCGTAGATCGGCTTGCGCTGGCCGCGCAGGTGAAGGGCGAGGTCGACGGTCTGGTCGAGGGGGATGTCGGCGTCGCAGACGAAACCCAGCCCGTGGCGGCTCAGGTTGATGAGCGGGCTCTTGAAGCCGCTGGGGAGCTTGGGAGGCGCGTTCTCGGGACACGTCCCGAACTGCAGGAAGCCGTCCTGGACCATGATGCGGGTCGAGCGGCGTGCGGCGGCGTCGTCCTTGTCCTCCCCGGGGGTCGAGCTGGACGCCGCGGCGACCGAGCCGGCCTTCCGCGCCGCGGTGACCGGCCCCGGCTTCGCGCTGATCCCCGGCGCCGCCGCCCCCTCCGCGGCCGCGATGCGCGCCAGTTTCGGCGCGCCCTTGCGCTGGATCTTCTTCAGCTCGTACAGGACAAGGTTCATGTCCTCGATCCGGTCGTCGGCGTCCTTCGCGAGCATCTTCATGATCAGGTCGCTCGCCTCCGCCGGGATTTCCGGCACCAGCTGCGCCGGCGGCGTCGCCTTTTCCTTCAGGTGCTTTTCCAGGATCTCGTTCTGGCTGCGGCCGAGGAACGGGACCCGGCCGACGAGCATCTCGTACAGCGTCGCCCCGAGCGAGTAGATGTCGCTGCGCTGGTCGCACGCCTTGCCCGTGATCTGCTCCGGCGACATGTAGCTCGGCGTCCCGGCGGCGACGGACGGCGCCTTGCTGAAGAACGTTGTCAGGAACGTCTTCTTCATCGCGATCGACAGGTCGATCAGCTTCACCTCGCCCTTCGCGTTGATCAGGATGTTCTCGGGCTTGATGTCGCGGTGGATCATCGAGTTCAGGTGCAGGTACAGGATCGCGTCCGCCACCCGCACCGCGATCGGCACCCAGTCGCCAATGACCTGCGACTTGTTGATGATCATGTTCTTGAGGTTCTTCGACTCGAAGTACTCCATGACGTAGTAATAGTCCGTGGAGGTCGAGCCCGATTCCCACACCTCGATGATGCACGGGTGCCTCACCGCCAGCAGCAGCTTCGACTCGTTCTTGAACGCCTTGATCTGCGAAGAGTCCTGCTTGAGCTGGTCCTTCAGCACCTTCACCGCGCACGGGACCCCGCGCTTGAGGTAGGTGCCGAGATACACGTGCGACGCCCCGCCTTCGGCGAATTTTTCCTTGATGGCGACGCCAGGGATCTCGATCACGGGGCGGGATTCTAGCAATGCGCGCGGGGCGAAGAAACCCTTAAAGCCGCCGCCCTACTTGCCCTTCCCCGCATCCAGCGCCGGCTGCAGGATCTCGTCGTTCACGACCTCCATGAACCCCGAC
This sequence comes from uncultured Planctomycetia bacterium, assembly GCA_964590435.1. GTDB lineage: Bacteria > Planctomycetota > MHYJ01 > WSZJ01 > WSZJ01 > WSZJ01. The sequence continues at coordinate 4,930 of CAZPWT010000048.1, read as the reverse complement.
TGGAACTCCCGCTCGCCCTCGCCGTCGACCGGCTGCGCCAGCTGCACGAATACCTGCGCGTCGTACGAAATCTCCGCCGAGATCGCTTCGCCGATGGTGGGAAGGGCCGTCCGGGAGGCGGCGGCGTCGATGTCGGCCTGGGGGAGGTCGGGGTTCCTGGCCTGGAGCTCGCGGGCGATCTCGTGACGCCGCGCGGCGCCCAGCGAGGCCAGGCGGTCGATCTCGGCCGCGGACCAGGCCGCCCGGTAATACGCCCGCGCCATGCCGAGCGAACGCCCCAGCCGGCGCTTCCAGTCCTTCTCGGAATTCGTGAGCTCCAGCGTGAGCGGGATCACGGACTCCCTCGAGAGGGAGCGGGCGTCCACTTCGGCCGCCGGCTCGCCTGCCAGCGTGAAGAGCGCCGGGTCGAGCGGTTCGTCTGCCGCGAACGACTCGCGCCGGAGCCGCGCCGCGCGGCCGCCCGGGGGTTCCAGGATCCACTCGACGAGGCTCCCGGTGTCCCGGTCGATCGCCACGCGTCCGCACGGTCCCGAGACGACCGCGGTCCTGTCGGCGGCGCGGACCGTGAATCCTTCGCGCGGCCGGAGGAGCAGGAGCCACCCGAACGACGGCATCTCCGGGAGCGCGACGGCGAGCGAGGCGTTCCGCTGGGCCTTTCCGCGTTCGTCGATCCCCAGTTCCAGGTCCACCACCAGGTGCTCCGCCGGCACGGGCGGGTTCGCGGAGGATTCCGGAAGGGGCTTCCCGTCGCGGATCGCGAGCGCGGCGGCAAGCAGGTAGCCGATGCGGACGGTGGCGACGCGGTACGTGCCGTCGCGTGCCTGCAGCCGGGCGGAGAGCAGGCCGCCGTCCATCACGCGGCCCATGCCGGGCTCGATGTGGAGCGCCGCGCGGCCGGAGCGGTCGACGGCGAGGGTGAGCGAGACGTTCGTGGCGCCCTCGGCGCTGTATTTCGCGCGAAGCGTCTTCCATTTTCCCGACGCCGCGAGGCACTCGGCCTCGAGGTCGACGTCGGCCGGGTTTTCGGGCGCCGTCTTGCCTCCCGCGGGATCCGGCTCGGGTTTCGTCGACGACCCGCCGCCGCACGAACAGAGCGCGAGGGCGGCCAGGAACACGGCGAGGAGGCGATTCATGCGGCGGGATTCTATGCCGGGGCGGGGATGAGGCCCCGCCATTTTTCGCGCCCCTACGAACCCATCCGGCTCCAACGCATGACCACCCACAGCGCGCCGGTCTTGCGCAGGCGGAAATGGTGCCAGGATTCCGTGAACGGACCGTCGGCGCTTCCCGGCTTGCGGTTCACGACCTCGGCGATGACGACGCTGGCGCGGTCGCCGTCGGCCTCGAAGGCCTTGCGGCCGATCGACTCCTGCTCCACGCCGAGCCGGAGGCGGACCGCGTCCGCCGCGCGCGCTTCCCACCCCGCCGCGTCGACGGCGGCGGCCTTGCCGGCGACGGGGGAGAGCGCGAAGGGCTCGCCGGGGACCTGGACGGCGACGTCGGCGGTGGCCGGCCAGCGTGCGACCGCGGAGAAGAACCGCAGCGCCGCGGCGCGGGCGTCGCTGCCGGAATCGCCGTAGAACGCCCGGAGCGCTTCGGCGGCCTGTGCGTCGTCCATCCGCGCCAGTGTCGTCAGCGCCCAGGGACGCAGCGCTCCGGCGGCTTCCACCAGCTTCCCCAGCTCCGGCACGCTCGCCGCCGGGTCGTTGGCGAGGGCCAGCGCGCCGTACTCCCAGAGCAGGTCCTCGCGCCAGCCGAATTGCGGCGCGCTCCACGCCCCGTTCGCCGCCTCCGCGAGGATCGCCTTCACGCGATCCTCCGGCGCCATCGGCGCGGTCTTCGTGTGGAGGCCGTTCTTGAAGAGGTACACGTACACCGCCTTGCGGAACTTCGTCCCCGGTCCGGCGAGGTCCTCGGCGTCCAGCACCGCGCCGCCCTTGCCACATCCCAGCAGGATGATCAGGTCGCGCAACCCTTCCCGCTGCGGCCACTGCCACGTCCGCGGCAGGAGGTAGACCACTTCCGCCCCCGCGTCGGCGTTCCCGACGTTCCGGTACACCGCCACGCTCTCCATCGCGTCGCGGAATCTCTCCGCCTGCTCCGGCGTCACGTACTCGCCCCGCGCGTCCTTCGTCACCTCCTTCTCCATCACCTGCCGCAGGTGCCAGATCTCCGGCGGGACGCCCTTCGACGGATCCTCCGCCTTCTCGCAGAGGCCGGGGAGAAGGGCCAGCGACAGCAGGAGGCCGCCGCGCATCAGATCCCCTCCACGACGCCGACGAAGGGGAGGTTGCGGTACCGGCCGTCGTAGTCGAGGCCGTAGCCGACGACGAAGCGGTCCTCGATGGTGAAGCCGAGGTAGTCGATGGGGACGCGGACCTTCGTGCGCGACGGCTTGTGGAGCAGCGAGCAGACGAGGATCTTCTCGGGGTTCCGGGCGCGGAGGACGCGCAGGAGCGAGTCCATCGTCGAGCCCGTGTCGATGATGTCCTCGACGAGGACGACGATGCGGCCTGCGATCGGTTCCGAGAGGTCCATCTCGAAGCGGACCTCGCCGGTGGACTGCGTCCCCTTGTAGGAGGCGACTCGCAGGAAGTCGCAGGACACCTCGGCGGGGATGGCGCGGGCAAGGTCGGCCATGAAGATGAAGCTGCCCTTGAGCACGCCGAGCAGGTGGATCGGCCGCCCCGGATGGTCCGCGGCGATGAGCGCCCCCATCTCGCGGATGCGCGCCGCGATTTCGGAGGGCGAGATGAGCGTGGTGACGCGGGGTTCGGTCATTCTCTCCGGCTACTTCTTGGCCGCCTGCGCCGCCTTCCGCGCCCACACCGACGTCGGCCACTTCTTCTGAACTTCCGCGAACACGGCCTTCGCCTTGTCGTCCATCTTCTGGCGCACGTAGGCCAGCCCCTTGTAGTAGCCGAGCTGCGCCGCGCTCGAGGCGTCCGGGTGGGCGCCGAGGAAAGCGTCGAGGTCCTTGAGCGCCGCCTCGTACTCGCCGTACGAGATCTGCGCGAACACCACGAACGGCACCATCGCGTCCGCGCGGCCCGCGTCCGTCTTCATCGCCTCACGCGCCCACTTCTCCGCGTCCTTCCAGCGCTTCTTGTCCCAGTACCAGCGCGCCAGCGAGTCCATCTTGCCGGCGTCCTTCGTTTCCCCGAGCCGGCGGGTTTCCTCCTCGTCGACCTTCGGCGCGTTCGCCTTGCCCTCGGCCAGCGCCTTCAGGAACGCCTCGGTCGTCGTGCGCGGGTCCGTCCCCGTGGGCTCCAGGTTGTTCCCGAACCCGCCCGCCAGCGAGCCTCTCGGCGAGACGAGCGCGATCATCGGGAGGTCGTCCACGCCGAAGCGCTCGACCAGCTCCGGGTGCTGGTCCGCGTCCACCTGCACCGCGAGCCAGTCCTTCAGCGCCGCGCCGACGCGGTCGTCGGAAAGCGGGCCTTCCTCGAACTTCTTGCAGAAGGGGCACCAGCCGGCGGTGATCTCGATGAGAAGAGGCTTGTTGACCTGCGCGGCTTTCTTGAGCGCGTCCTCGAGGCTCAGGTTCTCCCAGGAGACGGCCTTCGCGCGGCTCTGCAGCTTGTCCATCTTCCGCTTCTCGATCGTCACGGTCGCGGAGGCGGTCAGGCCGCTCCCGGACTCGGTGGCCGTGACCTTCACGCTGCCGGCCGCGGCGCCTTCCGGGGCGTCGTAGGAATTGCGGTGCGGCTCGAAAAGCCCCTCGGCGTCCTGCGCGGTCGTTTCCCTCGCGAGGCCTGCGCCCTGGGAGACGGACCACTTCAGGGAAGAAACGATCACGGTATTGCCGGCCGCGTCCACCGCCCTCACCTCGAACGGCTGGCGCTGGTTCTGCGCGACCGTCGCGCTCTCCGGGACGATGACCAGCTTCACGGCCGGCCCGAGCACCACGATCGCGGCGGAGGCCGTGCACTTCCCGCTCTCGTCCGCGACGAAAACAGATTCCTTCCCCGGCTTGTCGCCGGCGAAGAACAGCCCGTCTTTCTGGACGAGGCCGGCCGAGCAGGACCACTTGAGCGTGACCTTTGCCGGGTCGATCACGCGGCCTTCGGAATCCCAGGCCTGCGCCAGGAGCAGCTCCTTGACGAGGGCCTGCCCCGCCGCGACCGAAGCCTGGGTGGCCTGGGAACTGTCCCCGTACAGGTTGGCGGGATACTCCAGCAGGACCTTGGCGACCGGGCCCGCGGCGGACGCGTCGAACTTCCCGCCCCCGGCCTTCTCGGCTTCCGGCAGCCACTTGTTCACCGTGTCACAGGCGATCCGGTAGTTCTTCTCGTCAGGGAAGTCGGAGAGTTTGAGCGTCGCCTTGGCGATCGAGAAATGATGGAAGGCGAGGCCGGGCTTCTTGTCGTTCGTGTAGGCGATCCCGAGCCAGTAGTGCGTCAGCGCGTCGTCCTTCGCGCGCCGAAGCGCTTCGTGCAGGTAGAAAATCCCGCGTTCGCGGTCGGGCCCGCCTTTTTCCCTGTCCGCGCCGCCGCGTTTGACGAGGCAGGCGCCCATCGCCCGGTAGGCCTGGATTTTCGACGGGGCCAGTCGCATCGCCTCGCGGAACTCCCACGTGGCGCGGACCATGTTCCCCTTTGCGAGGTACTGGTCTTTCCCGGCCGTGACGCGCGTCGTGTAGTCGTCGTCGGGAGCGTCTTCCGCCCGGACGGGAAGGGCGAGGGCGAGCGCGAACAGGGGAAGGAGGGCGAAGGAACGCATGGGAGTGCTCCGGAGGGGGGAAGGGGGTGGATTCTAGTGCTTCCCGCACGGCGCGAAAAGCGGTGTTCGCTGAGTATCCATCACACCTTGAAACGCGTTTCACCCAAAAGTAAAGCCTCCTCGACGGTCGAAAGGGGTTGTGGCGCAACACCCTGACCACGAGGAGGCTTACGATGACGCGGAATATTTCCAAGATTCTTATCGGCAG
>CAZPWT010000047.1:0-106754 GCA_964590435.1 uncultured Planctomycetia bacterium | reverse complement strand
TCGTCTGCACGGCCATGTTGCAGGCGGCGACGCAGCACTCCGTTCCTTGGAGTCGAATCTCCTTCAAAGGAACGCTGGCACGCATCGAGGCATACACCCATCTGATGAACACCGCGCCGATCTGCCAGTTGCCGACGTGGTGCAAGCAGATGCTGCTCAGAATCGCCGAGGACAAGGTGCCCGACAGGCCGGACCGTGTTGAGCCGCGATGCCTGAAACGATCCGAAAAGGGCTATCCGTACCTGACGGTCACACGGCAAACAGTGCGCAGGACAATCCTGAAAAAACGGCGCGCGTGAGCCAAAGTCAGCGCCATTCAAAGGATAGAAAAAGATAGGGCCCGGGGAACGGCGCAGTCGTCAGTCCCCGAATGAAATCCCCAGCTCCCTTGCCGTCCGCATCGTGTCGCAGTCGAGCGGCACCGTCTTCATGCGCCGCGTCGCTTCTTCCAGCGGCACGTTCCTCACGGTCGGCGGGTCGAGCGCGACCATGATCCCGCTGTGGCCGTCGGCCAGCGCGCGGATCGCGGCCGCGCCGAATCGCAGCGCGATGAGCCGGTCGAACGTCGTCGGCGTTCCGCCCCGCAGCAGGTGGCCGAGCACCACGACCCGCGTCTCCTTGCCCGTCAGCTTCTGCAGCTCCGCGCCGATCTTCTCGCCCACGCCGCCCAGCCGCTCCGCCCGCCCCGCTTCTTTCGAAACCACGCTGAGTTCGCCGCCTTTCGGTTTCGCGCCCTCGGCGGCCATGACGATGGAGAACGTATGCCCCGTCTTTTCGCGCTCGAGGATCTTCGCCGCCACCTTCTGCAGGTCGTACGGGATCTCCGGGATCAGGATTGCGTCGACCGTCCCCGAGACGCCCGCATTCAGCGCGATCCACCCGGCGTAGCGACCCATGACCTCGACGACCATCACCCGATGGTGCGACTCCGCCGTCGAATGCAGCCGGTCGAGGCACTCCGTCGCGAACGACACCGCCGTGTCGAATCCGAACGTCACTACCGTTCCCTCGAGGTCGTTGTCGATCGTCTTCGGCACGCCGATCACGCGAACGCCCTTCTTCGCCAGGTGGTTCGCGATCGTCAGCGACCCGTCCCCGCCGATCGAAATCAGCGCCTCGATCCCGTGCGCGCGAAAGGCGCGGATCAGCTCGTCCGTCCGGTCCGTCTCCACCACCGACCCGTCCGCGCGCTTCACCGGGTAACTCATCGGGTTTCCCCGGTTCGTCGTCCCCAGGATCGTCCCCCCGAGGTGCGTGATCCCCCGGACCCGCTCCCGCGTCAGCCGCACAAGCCCTTCGCCGCCAAACCGCTCCGGCGACAGCAGCCCGTCGAAGCCGTCGCGGATCCCCCAGACTTCCCACCCGCGATGAAGGGCTGCGACGACGGCGGCGCGGATGACGGCGTTGAGCCCGGGGGCGTCGCCGCCGCCGGTCGAAATCGCGATCTTCATGGGAGCCTCCGGGCAGGATCGTAGTCCCGCGCGCGATGGAATCCAAAGGTAAGACCGTTTTCGTTGTCACCCAAAATGTAATGTGGTTATACATTTTCCGCCCTGCGCGCCGCGCTCCCGTGCCCCCCGCGCCCGGCATCCGGATTGCGCTTCCCCTCCCACGTCCAAGGGGGGAAACCGCGGATCGTGGGGGAGCCTATGCTCAAGCGAACGTTCGGGCTGTGCGTGCTGCTGTGCGGCGTCGCCGTTGCCGAGGACGCCGAGCCGCAGCTCCTGTGGTCGACGAAAATCGCCGGGTTGCAACAGGGAAGCGCCGCGGTGGCGGACGGGCAGGTGTTCGCGCCGGTGCTGGGCGGGACGAGCGTGGTGTCGCTCGATGCCGCTTCCGGCAAGGTGCGCTGGACGCGCCCGCTGGCGGACACTTCTCCGTACCCGCCGATCATCGACAAGGACAGCGTGTACGTCATCACGGGAAGCTGCACGCTCTACAAGCTCTCGCGCGCCGACGGAAAGGTCGCGTGGAGCCGCTGGCTCTCGAGCTCGATCTCGTCGATGCCGACGCTGAGCGGCGGGCGGGTCTACGCCGCGGCGCACGACACTCCCGGCCGCAGCGGCCGCATGGGCGGATGGCACCTCGTGTGCCTGGACGCCGCCAAGGGCAAGGAACTCTGGGCGGCGAAAATCGGAAACGACATCCTCGGCGCGCCGCTGGTCGACAAGGGTCAGGCGATCGTCTGCACGCAGGACGGCGACATCCACGCGTTCGACATCGAGAAGGGCAAGGCGCTCTGGAAGGCCGACACCTCCTCCTCCTCGATGCCCGTCCCGTGCCGCGACTGGCTCGTGTACCGCTGGGGCGCCGGCCTCGCCGCGGTCAACCGCGCGGACGGCACGGCCGCCTGGAACTGGGAAGGAAACGGGCGCGATACGCAACCTGAGGCCGCCCGCCCGTTCCTCTTCCCGATGATCGCCGGCGACCGCGCGTTCGTCGCGCTCCCCGGCGCCCAGCTCGAGTGCGTCGACCTCACCGATCGCAGCACCGTGTGGTCGTGGGCGGGCGGGGAAGAGGTTCCCGGCGAGCCGGTGATGGTCGCCGGCCGCGTGTACTTCGGGACGTCGAAGGGGAGCGTGCTGAGCCTGAGCGCGAAGACGGGACAGACGCTGTGGGCCGTGAAGACCGACGCGACCATTTCCGACGCCCCGACGATCATGGACGGCACGATTTACTTCCACGACCTGAAGGGCGGCGTGCTGGCGGTCGACGCCGCCACGCCGGAGGCCACGGGGTGGAGCATGTGGGGCGGCAGCCCGACGCACACCGGCGCGATGCCCCGCACGCAGCCCGAAAACGTCGTCACCCCTTCCGCCGCGGAGGATCCGAAGAAATAGCCTCGCTCCCGATTTCCTGAAAGGCCCTTCGCGGCGCCACACCGTATCCGGCGGGTGGCGCCGCGTTCGTTGGCGAAGGGCGGCGGCGCGCGGATCCGGAGCGGGTGAATAGAACTGGCTCCGGGGGTCGTTGTTTAATAGGATTAATAGTTCTTCCGAATCAAGGGAACCTCATGCTCATCACCGTGGCCGTGATCGCCGCTCTCGCCGGAGGCGTCCTCTACTCCAGCCTCTTCGAGTGGACGCTCCACAAGTTCGTGATGCACCGCCCCTTCTTCGGCTTCCGCTACCCGTTCCGCGCCCACGCCCAGACACACCACCGCATCTTCTCGTGGGACGAGACGTACTTTCTCCGCAGCGACGAGGACCTGTCCAACGTGACGTTCGCGTGGTGGAACTTCCCGGCGCTTCTCGCGCTCAACTCGATCTCCGTCGGCGGAATCGCGCTCGCCATCACGGGCGGCGCGTTCAACGCGTACTTCTGGGTCATCAGCTCCGTCGCGCTCGGCACGCTCGCGGCCTATTACGTCGCCTACGAGTCCCTCCACTACTGCATGCACGTCCCGACGGGCCGCCGCCTCGAGAAGTCCTGGTGGTTCCGCTACATCGACGACCACCACCGCATGCACCACCGCAACCCCGGCAAGAACCTGAACGTCGTCCTCCCCCTCGCCGATTTCCTCCTCGGCACCAAGGCCCCGGGGCTCGCCCCGGTGCACCGGCTGGCGGCGGATGCGCGGAAAGCGGCGGTCGCGGCGGGGAGGTAGTCGGGAAGAGCCCCGGCCGCTGCGCGCGGACTCCGGAATCCTGCGAGCTTGACTGGTCCGCCCGACGATTCCTTCCGTTGGTAGGATGAGTCCGAGGCGTCCGGGGGGGGGGCGCCGAAGGGGCACTCATGCGAGAGATCTTCATCGGCTTCGTGGCCGGGGCGCTGCTCGCCGGCGCCGCGGGGGCGGTCGCGCTTCGGCGCGCAGCAACGGCCGTCTCGCCCACTCCCGACGCCGCAACGCCCGCCGCCGAGGTCGCTTCTGCCGAACGGCGCCAGCTCGAAGAGCGGCTGCTGTCCCTGCGTTCACGCCTCGGCGAAGGCGACCTCGAGGACATCTTTGTCGACCCCGACCGGCCGCCGTCGGACCGCGACGTGACGCGATGGCTGATGGCGGCGCTGGCGGGGGAAGGGCCGATGACGCGGGGGGACAAGGAAGCGGAGGACTGGATCAACGGGGCGCTGGGGTGGCTGGCGGACGAGCGGGGGCAGAACCAGGCGGACCTGGAGTTCGGGCCGTTGAGGGAGCGGTTCGTGGTGGAGCTGCTGGAGAAGCGCGGGGAGCCGCTGGACGAGGAGCAGAAGAAGGCGTTCGAGAAGTTCCTGTACGAGGCGGAAGCGGCGTTCGCAAAGCACCTGGCGGAGACGTCGGGGAAGCCGGACGAGGAGCGGCTGATTTCGGGGCTGCGGACGACGAAGGACTGGGAAGACCGTCTGGCGGAGATCCTGAAACCGGAACAGATCCGGAAAATCGGCGACCTGGGGGTGCTGCTCGACCAGTGGCGCTGGCAGCCGGCGTGCGAGCCGCGGCTGATCGACCCGGAGAACCCGGAGGAGGCGCTGGAGCCGGCGCGCGAAAAGCTGAACCCCGGCGACTACGAGCGGGCGCGCCCGATCCTGGCGGAGCACGTGAAGGCGATGGTCGCGATGCACCGCGAGGTCGAGAAGCAGCGGATGGAGAATCCGGACGCCGTGTCGGCGGTCGACGAGTTCATCCGCTACATGGAAATCCGGATCGCGACGCGGAAGCGGCTGGTCGAGGAGGCCGGGCTGCGCGTCGAGGCGATCCCGCCGCAGTTCCTGATGGACTACATGGCGTCCCCCGCGCCGGAGGGCGAATGAGCGCCGCCATCCGGGCGATCGCGGGTTTCGTGGCCGGCGCGGCGCTCGCTGCGGCCGCCGTGGCCGTCGCGGCGAAGCGGCCGGCGCCGCCGCCCGCCGACGCGCCGCCCGCGGAGGCCGCTCCCGTCGTGAAGCCGGACGATCCCGTCGTCATGGAAGGGCTTCGCGCGCAGATCAAGCTCGCCGAGGAGCGCCTCGCGGTCGAGGACGCCATCGCGGCCCGCGCGACAACCTCCGGCGGCCGCGCCGGCGCGGCGGTGGCGGCGCTCGCCGCGGCGCTGAAGGGCGGCGCGAGCGCCGAAGACGCCGGGAAGGCGGCGAAGCTCGTCGCGCACCTGCTCAACCGGCTGCGCTTCGAGTACCAGCTCGCCGACGAGGAACTCCTCGCGATGCCGCTCCGCGACCGGATGGTCCCGGAGTTCCTGGCGGCGATGGGGTTCGCGATGACGGATGGGCAGCGAAAGGCGTTCGACGACCTGATGACGTACGAGGAGCAGGCGTGGAAAGAGCGGCTCGAAGCGCGCAAGGCCGAGACGCCGCTGCAGCGCATCGCCGCCGCGCTCGAGGTCGCCGAGCGCGAGGACGACCGGCTGCAGGCGCTTCTCACGCCCCAGCAGAACGCGACGCTGCTCGCGCAGCCGCTCGGGAAAAACGCGTCGGAAAACGTCTGCATGATCGGCCGGCGCTGGGTGCCGCCGGGGAGGGCGTTCGACCCGCGGGCGGGGAACGCGAAGGAGACGCTGTACCAGCGCTGGGGGGAGGACACGGGGATCGCGGGAGTGCGGTTCGAGAAGTACGCGGAGCAGTACGCGACGGGCCTGCGCGACCTCGGGCCGGAACCGATCGACTCCGCGGGCGGCGCTTCCATCATCTGGCGCCGCCGGCAGGCCGTGATGCAGGCGCAGGTGCAGAAGGCGATGCTCGCGGACCCGGAGTTCTCCGAGGAAGACCGGGGGAGGATCCGGAAGATGGCGGTGGCGGACGTGTGGCGGGAGTGAACGGCGGGCGATGACTGTTTTCCCTGCAACCTCCGCCGGAACAGATAAGCTCTCGTCAGCGTGACTCCCCACGACGCCGGCGATCGGTACGAATTCGGCCGCGAACTTGGCCACGGCGGCCTCGGGCGCGTCGTCGAGGCGAAGGAGAAAGACCTCGGCCGCACCGTCGCGGTGAAGCTGCTGCACGACAACCTGCCGCCGGAGCTCGAGGATCGCTTCATCAGGGAAGCGCAGCTCACCGCGCGGCTGGAGCACCCGAACATCGTGCCGGTGCACGAATTCGCCGCGGCGGAGGGGGAGGACGGGGCGCGGCGGCTGATGCTCTCGATGAAGCGGGTGCAAGGGCGCGACCTGGGGCAGCTCTTGAAGGCGGTGGCGGAGGGGAAGGAGCCGGAGTGGACGCGGCACCGGCTGCTGGGGGCGTTCGAGGACGTCTGCCAGGGAGTGGCGTTTGCGCATGCGCAGGGGGTGATCCACCGCGACCTGAAGCCGGCGAACGTGATGATCGGCGACTTCGGCGAAGTTCTGATCGTGGACTGGGGGCTGGCGAAGGACACGTCCGATGCGCCGGCGCGGCCGTCCCGGGGGCGCGCCGTCATCCCGCAGTCCGCGAGCGAATCCGCCACGACCATCGCGCTTCCGTCGGACGACGAGTCGGGGATCACGGTGGACGGGACTCTGGTGGGGACGCCGGCGTACATGTCGCCGGAGCAGGCGGAGGGGCGGATTCTGGAGGTGGACCACCTGAGCGACGTGTATTCGCTCGGCGCGATCCTTTACGAGATCCTGACGTTCCACCAGCCGGTCGAGGGGGAGAACGTGCTGCAGGTGCTGCAGCGCGCGCGGGCCGGGAACGTGAAGCCGCCGTCGGAGCGGCTGCGCGAGTCCCGCCCGGGCGACCCGCCTCTTCCGCCGGAGCTCGACGCGATCTGCCTGAAGGCGATGGCGAGGGACAAGGCCGACCGGCACAAGGGGGCGAAGCAGCTGCTCGAGGAAGTGCAGCAGTACCTCGAGGGCGTGAAGGAGTCGGAGCGGAACCGGCGGCTGGCGCGGGAAGCGGTGCGGCGGGCGCGGCGGCACATGGACGACCAGGAGCGGCTGCAGCGGAGGGCGGGGGCGGCGCAGCGGTCGCTGCGGTTGGACGAAGGCCGGCTCGAGCCGCGCGGGGACAAGTCGGCGTTCTGGAAGGCGCAGGACCGCGTCGCGGAGCTTGTGCGACAGGAGGCGCGCGCGTTCGCGGACGCCGTCGGCGAGCTGATCGTCGCGCTCAACCACGACCGGTCGAACGCCGAGGGCCGGCGGCTGATGGCCGAGATCCACTGGCGGAAGTTCCTGGAGGCCGAGCAGGAGGACGACCGGCAGGCGATCGAAATCCACCGGCGCGCGGTGGAGCAGTTCAACGACGGAGAATTCGACCGGCGGCTCAAGGGCGACGGGACGCTTCATGTGAGGACCGTCGCCTGGAAATGCTCCTGCCTGCTGAAGGGGCGCAAGGTGCAGCCGGCGGAGCTGCGCCGGATGGGGTACGACGCGGGCTCCGGCCGTGCGCTGGACGGCCGGCGACAGGGAGAGGGCGTGCCGGCTCTCGAGCCGGCGGCGCCGGTCAGGCTGCGGTGGCACGCCGCGTCCTGCAAGCCCGCGGCGCTCAAGGGCGCGCGCGTCTGGGCGTGGCGCTTCGAGGAGCGCGACCGCCGCCTCGTGCCCGTCACGCCGGACGACGACGGCTCGACGAAGCGCACGGCGAAGGCGCGGGTCGTGAACGCGCTGTTCGCGGCGGACGATCCCGGCCGCCCGGTCGGGCCGGGCGTCTACCTCGGCGTGACGCCGATCGAGAAGCTGCCGCTGGCGATGGGGGCGTGGCTCCTCGTCTTCGACGCCGAGGGGTTTGAGCCGCTCCGATGCCCGGTCTCCATCCCGCGCTGCGGCACGTGGATCCAGGAAACCGCGCTGTATCGCGCCGGCGAAGTCCCGGAGGAATTCCTGCCGGTCTCCGCCGGCCCGTTCGAGTTCCAGGGCGACGCGCGCAACCCGCTGTCGCTGCCGTCCGAGGCCCAGTCCCTTCCCGACTTCTTCATCCAACGCCACCCCGTCACGTGCGCCGACTACGCCGAATTCCTGAACTCGCTCGACCCCGCCGAGGCGACGCGCAGGGTGCCTCGAAGCGCGACCTGGAGCGGCGCGTACTGGCCGGGCCCGCCGTACATCGTCCCCACCGGCCGATGGCTGCGCGACGCCTCGCCCCACCTTCGCGCCCGCGCCCGGCGACCCCAGACGGGGGCGGCGGCGGACTGGGAGGCCGACTGGCCCGTCGTGGGGATCGCCTGGGACGACGCGATGGCCTACGCGGCGTGGCGTCGTCGTCGCGACGGGATCGCATGCTTCCTGCCGCACGAGCTCGAATGGGAAAAGGCCGCGCGCGGCCCCGACGGGAGACACTTCCCGTGGGGAAGGGCTTTCGACGAGCGGTGGTGCAACGCCGTCCGGTCGCTCGAGGACGGCCCGCACATCGCTCCCGTCAGCGCATTCCCCGAGGACGAGTCCCCCTACGGCGTCCGGGGCCTCGCCGGCAACGTCGGCGACTTCTGCCTCAACGATCCCGGCCCCGGGGATCCCGGGCACCGCATCGTCCGCGGCGGCGATTTCACGGGAAGCGCCTCGTCCACGCGGCTGAGCACGCGGGCGGGGGTGAGTTTGCGCACGGTGGCGGACACCTATGGATTCCGGCTGGCCATCCCGGCGAGGGCCGAGGCGCGCGGGTGAAAGGCGCATCGGGGGCCCGATCGGTGCGGCGGCAGGGGAGAGCGCGCAATGAAATCGATCGCGGACGGCGATCGGATCGCGCTGGTGCGATTCCTTTCCGGGGTCGTCCGGCGCGCATAGGATGCACGCGATATGGCCTCGGCCAGCGGGCAGCGCCGCACCACGCGGCGCCGGCCACCCTGGTCCAAGATCGGAATCAGGCGGTCCCGACTCCATGCCGTTTCGACTGAGCAACCCCGTCGACGCCGACATCGCCTGGTGCATTCACCTGCACCGGAACCAGCCCGAGACCTGCCTGGGCCACTTGCGAGAGCACTACCCGGGATCCCGCATCGACCTGATCGTCGACGGAGATCTCGAGAACGTCCCGAGGTACCAGGCCGTCGGCGCCCGGTTCGGCGCACGGGTCCTGCCCAGCGAGCCCCTCTTCAAGCTGGAAACCGGCCATCTGTTCGCCGAAAGGGTCCTGAGGCAGGGGCTCGATGGCCCCGAAAAGTATTTCCTGAAAATCGACCCCGATACCCGCATCTGGAGGCGCTTCGCCTGGCTCCCCGGCATCGCGTGCTCGTTCGGGACGCTCGAAACGATGACGATGGCCTTCAATGACCGCGTGCGGCATCCGCCCAACATCCAGGGCGGATGCATCGGGTTTACCCGGGAAGTCGCAGAGGGCGTTCTCGCGTCGGGCCTCCTCACCCACGAGCGCTGCGCAACCCAGGCCCGGACGGGGTGGGCACGCAACATGGACTGCGATGTCGTCGTGGCCCGCGGAAAGATGCACGACGACTTCCTTCTTTCATGGGCGGTCGACGCGGCCGGATTTCCGCTCGTGCAGCACTCGGAAATCGCCTCCTATTGGCGCAATCCGGTCCAGAACGACGACCTGCGCTACGCCGTGACCCACCCCCACAAGTCAATGGAGGGAGGCGGGGCCTGAAGCTGATTCGACGCCTCGAACAGACGTTGTTTCAGGTCACCGACCTCCGGTCCCTGAGCGCGTTCCGCTTCGCCTACTGCCTGCTCCTGGCGGTCACCGTCGTCCTGAAGGGACCGTCGTCGGACCGGCTCCTCGCGGCCAGGATTTACAACCCGATTCCGCTCTTCGAGGTTCTCCACATTCCTCAGGCCGGCCTCGAGGTCTTCCAGGGATTGCGTCTCGCCCTCGTCGCAGGCCTGGCCCTCGGTGCCATCGGCCTTCTCACCCGGCCAGCCCTCGTCGCCTCGACCTTGCTCTATTTCCTCTATTTCGGGACCCAACTCGGATTCTCGAAAGCCTCCGGCACCAATTACGTCTATCACAGCGAGAACATGGTGTTCTTCGTCCTCCTGGTCCTCGGGATGTCGCCCCACGTCGGCCTCTGGGGAGTGGATGGCATGCGGCGGCGCGGTTGGCGATGGTCCCCGGACCCCGGCGAGACCCAGGGAAGCCCCTGGGCCCTGCCGCTTCTCGCAACCCTCCTCGGACTCGTCTATTTCGGCTCGGCGTGGTGCAAGCTCACCGCGAGCCCCCTCTGGGCCGACGGGGAAACCCTTCAGGCCTATCTCTACGTCAAGTACCTCCTTGCCGATACCGAGCTGGGCTACCGGATCGCCCAGAGCTGGTGGCTCTGTCTCTTTCTGGGGATCGCCACGATCGTCCTGGAGGCGGGGTTCTGGACCGTTTGCCTGTTCCCCCGGCGCGCCTGGCTTTACGCCCTCTCGGGGCTCGCGTTCCACGTGGGCATCTACCTGGCCATGAATATCAACTTCCTGCTTTATCACTGCTACACCTACCTGCTGTTCGCGTTCTGGCCCCGACGGGGCGCGGAAAATCCGGGGCCGGCCACCGCCGCAGGCGTTTCGCGCCCCGAGCGCGCATTCGCCGTGGGCATCTTGCTGGTCTTCCTGGCCTGCATCTTCGGGCGAATCGAGTCCTGGCCCTTCTCCGACTTCCGCGTCTACGAGCAGCGCCACTCGCTCGCCAGGGTGCGGGTCTACAGAGTGGCAGGAATCGACTCCGAAGGGAAATCGACCTGGATCCCGCGGGCCGACCTGCCGCGAAGTGAAACGACATTGAACGCGGAATTCGTGCGCGTCCTGGGACGGCGGGACCGGGACGAGGCCGGAAGAATCCTCGAGGAGGTGGCGGCCGCGATGCCGCCGGAGAGCCTGAAGAGGTACAGATCCCTCGCCGTCGTGCGGCGAACCCTGGACGCTCAACCTGGCCGGCCGGTTACGCCCGTCGACCTGACCGTCCTGAGCATCCCCGTGGAGACGCCCGGGGAACATTGAAGGCCTGGATCCTTCGCGCCGTCAGAACCCCGCCGGCTTGTCCCGATCCAGCCACTCCCGCGCCCACATCTCGAAGAACATCAGCGCCCACAGCCTCGGAGAGTGATCCTGCCCCGCCTGGTGCTCGTCGAGATACCGCTGCACTTCCGACTCCCGGAACATCCCGCGCTGCCGCGCTTCCTTCGAGAGCAGCAGGTCCCGCGCCGGTTCCCGCAGCTCGCCGCGGAACCAGTCCTCGAGCGGAAGAGCGAACCCCTGTTTCGGGCGGTCGAGGACTTCGGCGGGGAGGCGCTTCGCCAGCGCGCGCTTGAGGAACGCCTTGGTGTTCATGCCGTCCTGCTTGAAGCGGATGGGGAGGCGCGCGGCGAACTCCATGAGGGTGTGGTCGAGGAACGGGGAGCGGACCTCCAGGGCGGACATCATCGAGGCGATGTCGACCTTGGGCATGAGGTCCTCGGGGAGGTACGAGCGGGCCTCGACGAAAAGGGCCTTCTCGGTGATGTCGTTGGCGGGGGCGTTGGCGAAGAGCTTGAGCATGAACTCGGAAGCGTCGCCTGTGAGCTGCTGCGCGAACGCAGGCTCGTAGAGGTCCCTGCGGCGCGAGCGGCCGAAGTAGGCGACGAGCTCGGTGAAGTGTTCGGGGGCCGAGGCGCCCTCCATCGTGGCGAACCGTTTGACGCGGCGCGTCATGGAACGCGAGCTGCTGCCTCCCGGGAGGAGCCGCGCGAGCCCCGCCAGCAGCCCTCGCGCCGGCGCCGGCATCGCGGTCAGGTGCTCCGCCTGCTGGATCGCGGCGACCCGCGCGTAGCCGAGGAACGACTCGTCGCCGCCGTCGCCGGACAGCGCCACCGTCACGTGCTGCCGAGTCATCTTCGACAGGTAGTACGTCGGCACCGCGCTCGAGTCCGCGAACGGCTCCCCGAAATGCTTCACCAGCGCCGGCAGGATCTCCATCGCCTTCGGGCGCACGACCTCCTCGTGGTGCTCCGTCCCCAGACGCGCCGCGAACGCCCGCGCCGCTTCACGCTCGCTGAACTCCTTCTCGTCGAACCCGATCGTGAACGTGCGGACCTTGCCGCCCGCGAGCCGGGTCATCGCCTCGACGACGGCCGAGGAGTCGATCCCGCCGGAGAGGAACGCGCCGAGCGGGACATCGGCGACGAGCCGCGCCTTGACGCATTCGTCGAAGAGCTGCCGGAAGCGTTCCTCGGCGGCCTCCGGGCTCACGTAGAAGTCCTTGAGGCGGTAGTCGAGCTCCCAGTACGGCTGGGTGCGGACATGGCCGCCCTCGACGACGAGCGTGTGGCCGGCGGGGAGCTTGCGGGCGTCCTTGTAGATGGTGAAGGGCGCGGGGATGTACTGGTAATGGAGGTAGAGGTCGACGGCCTGCGGGTCGAGCTGGCGGGGGAAACCGGGGTCGGCGAGCAGGGCCTGGAGCTCGCTGACGAAGCGGAAGGTGCCCTCGGTGGCGGAGTAGAAGAACGGCTTCTTGCCGGCCCGGTCGCGCGCGGCGAGGAGCCGCTGCTTCTTTTTGTCCCACAGCGCGAACGCGAACATCCCGCGGAACTTCTCGACGCAGCGGTCCCCGTCCTCTTCGTACTGGTGGACGATGACCTCCGCGTCGCACTTCGACTTGAACGTGTGCCCCTTCTTCTCGAGGTCGCGGCGCAGTTCCGCGAAGTTGTAGATCTCGCCGTTGAACGTCACGGCGACGGTGGCGTCCTCGTTGAGGATCGGCTGGTGGCCAGCGGGGGAGAGGTCGATAACCGCGAGGCGGCGATGGCCGAGGACGCACGGTCCGTCGGACCAGAGGCCGCTGCCGTCCGGTCCGCGGTGGGCGAGGGCTGCGGTCATGGCGCCGGCGGTGGCCGCGCTGCCGCGCGCGCCGTCGAGCCGGACGAGGCCTGCAATGCCGCACATGGGAGGGCTCCGAGTAGGGATGGGATGCGAGCGGGGGGAGTTTGCGACACAAACGGGGGAATGGGTAGGGGGGGGGCGAAAAGAAAACGACAAGGAGCCAAATTCGGCTTCTTGCTGTTTCCCCCGCAGGGGGGCCCTACGTCGCCGGGACCGCCTGGCCCCCGAACTGCGCCCGGTGCAGCTTCGCGTACAGCCCGTCCTTCGCGAGCAGTTCCGCGTGCGTCCCCTTCTCCACCAGCACGCCCTTCTCCAGCACCAGGATCAGGTCCGCCCCCTGGACGGTCGAGAGGCGGTGCGCGACCACGAACGTCGTCCGTCCCCCCTCGTGCATCATCCGGTCGAGCGCGCCCTGGACGAGCTTTTCGTTCTGCGAGTCCAGCGCGCTGGTCGCTTCGTCGAGCAGGAGCAGTGTCGGGTTCCGGAGGATCGCCCGCGCGATCGCCATGCGCTGCCGTTCGCCGCCGGACAGCTTGGCGCCCCGCTCGCCCGCGTCCGTCCGGTACCCGTCCGGCAGCTTCGCGATCATCTCGTGGATGTTTGCCGCCTTCGCCGCCGCCTCGACTTCCGCGTCCGTCGCCCCCGGGCGGCCGTAGCGGATGTTCTCGCCGATCGTGTCATGGAACAGGAAGTTCTCCTGCGAGACGACGGCGACCTTCGACAGGAGGGAGTCGCGTTTGATCGTTCGGATGTCGACGTCGTCGAACTCGATGGAACCCGCGGTCGGGTCGTAGAAGCGGCAGAGGAGGTCGAGAAAGGTCGACTTGCCGGCGCCCGAGGGGCCGACGATCGCGACGACCTGGCCCTTCTTGATCTCGACGTCGACGTCGCGCAGGACGGGTTCGTCGACGTAGGAGAACGAGACGTTGCGGAAGCGGATGGAGCGGGCGAGCGGCTTCATCTCGACCGAGTTCGGCGCGTCCGAGATGTCGACCGGGACGTCGGACAGCTCGAAGACGCGTTCGCAGCCCGCGAGCGACTCCTGCAGCGTATTGAAGGCCTTCGTCAGCTGCTTGATCGGCCGGTTGAACGACGCGCACACCGCGATGAAACCGACCAGGTCGCCCTCGCTCATGTCGAGCAGGCTCCGCTTCTTCATCCAGATCACGAACCCGAGCATGGCCATGATCGCGAAGCCCTGCATCAGCTCCTGCACGCTGCTCGACATGGCCTTCGCGATCACGACCTTCATGTACTTCTTCATCCACGAGTCGCTCACGCGGTCCATCTCGCGCTCTTCCGCGGCCTCCATCCGGAACCCCTTGACCGTGCGGATGCCGGAGAACATCTGGTGGATCTGCTCGGTGAGCTCGCCGAGGGACCCGAGGGTCTTCTTCTGGGACTTCTTGATCCGGCGGCCGAGGCGGAGGAGCGGGAGGGCGAAGAGGGGGAGGCCGATGAGGAGGGCGAGGGTGAGCTTCCAGGAGAAGAGGAATGCGAGGGCGACGAGGGCGACGATCTGGAGGGGCTGCTGGATCATGTCGCCGTAGAGGGCGGTGAGGGCGTTCTGGCTGATCTGGACGTCGTTGGTGATGCGGGAGTAGAGGTCGCCGGCGCGGCGTTCGCCGAAAAACTTGAGGGACAGCTTGAGGATGTGGGCGACGGCCTCGTTGCGCATGGCGACGATGACGCGCAGGTTGATGAGGCGCTCGAAGTAGTTCATGAGGAAGTCGAAGACGGCGGTCGTGGGGACGTAGAAGAGGCCGAGGGTGAGCAGCGGGAGGAGCGACTCGAATGGCCTGTGCCCCTGGATAACCTCGATGACGGGGGGGAAGAAGCTGATGCGCCCCTGGTAGAGCGCGGCGAAAACCGAAGCGGTGATGATGAGCAGGGCGAACTGGAACCGGAACCGCCACGCGAACGCCACGAGGCGGTAGGCCATGACGACGTTGCGGAGCCGGGGGGAGAGCGAGGCGGGCGACCGGGTCGTGGCGAGCCGCTCGACCCACCCGATCGCCATCGCGCCGGTGGCGAGCGCCACGAGCCAGGCCGCGAGCAGCCACGGCCATCCGTGGTGGGCCAGAAGCGCGAGTTCGAGCGCTTTCCTGCCGAGGATGTCGCCGAGGCCGAGTCCCACGTGCTACCGGCCCGGCCGGGTGATGGCGACGATGGCCTTGCCCGGGTCGAAGTACTTCTTTGCCACCGCCTGGATGTCCGCGGCGCTGAGCTTCTCGACCTTGCCCGGCGCGCCGAAGACGAATCTCGGTCCCAGCCCGTACAGCGTGTCCAGCGCCAGTTGCTGCGACTGCGCGGAGTTCTTCTGCAGGTCGATCAGCATCTCCCCGATCACGCCGTTCTTCGCACGCTCCAGCTCCTCCGCCGTCACGGGCTCCTCGCACACGCGCCGGATCTCGTCCTGAACCGCCTTCATCGCCGGGTCCAGGTTCTCGCCCTGCGCCATCACGCCGAACTGGAAGTACCCGCGCTCGAACATCGTCACGTTCGACGCCCACACGTTGTACGCCAGGTTCCGCTTCTCCCGCACCGCATCCCACACGCGGCCGCCCATCCCGCCCATGACCTTCTCGAGCACCTGGAGCGGCCAGCGGTCCTCCTCGTGCATCGAGACCGTCTGGTATCCGATGATCGCCACGCCCATGTTCTTCGTCGCGTCCGTGACGTCGTCCGCCGAGCCCTTCCCGACCAGCGCCGGCGCCTTCACCTCCGGCAGCTTCGCCTCGCTCTTCGCGAACCCGGCGAAACGCTTCTCCAGCCCCGCGCGGACGGTCGCCGCGTCGAGGTCGCCGACGAACGCGACGACGCAGTTCCCGGGATGGACGAAGCTTGCGTGGAAGGCGCGGACGTCGTCGACGGTGATGGCGGCGATGGACTCGAGGGTGCCGAGCGGGATGCGGCCGTAGGGGTGGTCGCCGTAAAGGGCCTTGTGGAACCGCATCGAAGTCGCGCCGGTGGCGTCGCGGAGCTGGCGCTCGAGCTGGAATTTCGCGAAGCGCTTGACGTTGTCGAGCTCGGCGGGGGCGAAGGCGGGGTTCATGAGGAGGTCGGCGGCGAGCTCGAGGGCCTTGTCGAAATTTTCGGTGAGCATCTCGGCGTTCACGAGGAGCGTATTGCGGCCTCCCTGGACCTTGAGCGTGCCGCCGGTCGCGCTGATTTCCTCGGCGAGCTGCATGGCGCTGCGCGATTTCGTGCCGCGGAGCAGCATTTCGCCCGCGAGGTTCGCGGTGCCGGGCTTCGAGGCGTCCTCGAGCCGGCTGCCGGCCATGAACGACATCGTGAACGCGAACGCCGGCGCCGCGGGGTTCCGCCGGACGACGACGCGCATCCCGTTGTCGAGCGTGAACTCCTCGACGTGCGGCTCGAATTCCGCCTTCGCCGAGGCTCCCGCGGGAGTCTCCCGTTCGCCGGCTTCGCGCGGCACCACGCTCGCCACCGTCATCCGCTCCGGGACCAGGTACTTTTTCGCCACCCGCTGGATGTCCGCCGGGGTCACTGCCTTCAGCTTCGCGATCTCGACTTTGTCGTGCTCCGGGTCCCCGTGATACATCTCGCCCTGCCCGATCGCGTCCGCCTCGCTCATCACGTCCTGGTGCCCGATCACGTTCCAAGTCAGCACCGCCGCCAGGATGCGCTTCAGCTCCTCCTCCGTCACCAGCGTCTCCTGAAGCGTCCGCACTTCCTCGAGGATCGCCGCCTCCGCCGCGTCGAGCTGCGTCGCGTCGAGGGAAGCGCCGATGGAGAAGTGGCCGCGGTAGGCCGGGGTGTCGCTGGAGGCGTAGATGGACTGGACGAGTTTCTTTTCGTTCTTGAGCTTCCGTGAGAGCCGGCTGGATTCGCCGTGCCCGAGGACGAGCGCGGCCATGTCGAGCGCCGGGGCGTCGTCCTCGTAGACCGACGCCGAGGGCCAGCCGATCTTGAGGCGCGAGCCGCTCGACACGCCCTTGACGGGGTAGCTGCGCCGTTCGCGGCGCGTCGCCGTCTGCGGCGGCTCCACCGGGAGCACGATCGGCGGGATCGCCTTGCGCTCCCACGCCGCGAACGCCTTCGCGATCGCCGACGACGCCGCGGCGCCGTCCACGTCCCCCACGCACACGAAGATCATGTTGTTCGGCGCGTACCACCGCCGGAAGTACCGCCCCACGTCCTCGGGCTTCAGCTGCAGGAACTGCGGCACGTACCCGCCGATCGGGTGCCGCGCCGGGTGCACCCGCCACGCCGTCTCGTTGTACGCGTACTGGATCAACCGGTTCGGCTCGTCCTCGTACATCTTCAGCTCGTTCACGATCACCTGCTGCTCCTTGCGCGCCTCCTCCGGGTCCATCTTCGAGTTCATGATCACGTCGCTGAACGACGCCAGCATCCGGTCGAAGTGCTCGCTGCGGACGACGCAGTGGAAGACGGTGCGCTCGAAGTGCGTGTAGGCGTTGAGGTCGCCGCCGCCGGCTTTCACCTGGCGCGCGAAATCCCCGGGGGCCTGCTTCTCGGTGCCCTTGAAGATCATGTGCTCGACGAAGTGCGACAGTCCCTGGCCGAGGTTCTCGCCCTCGGTCGTCGACCCGACGGGGAACCATGCCTGCAGCGTCACGACCGGCATATTGTGGTCTTCCTTCACGATCACGACGGCGCCGTTCTCCAGCACGTCGCGGCGCAGGCGCGGAGCCTCCTCCGCAGCCGCCTGCGTTGCCCCCGCCGCCACCGCCGCCATCGCCAGCATCAGCCGCTTCGACATCACGCCTCCTCCGTCAGGGTGTCTGGTGCCCGGGCCACGCCCGGACCGCCTCGATCGCCGTCTTCCGGGCTTCCCCCTCCTCGGCCGGGACCGCGATGCCCGTGAGGGCCTCGAGGGCGCGGGCCGCCGCGGCCTCGCCGCGCTCGAGCCGTCCCGCCAGGAACTCGACGGCGCCCGCGGGCGGCGCCGACTTGAGCAACTCGACGTATTCCTTCCCGCCATCCTCGGGCCTGGCGGCGAATTCGGGGAAGCGTTTTTCGAGGTCCTCGAGGATGCGGCGGCAGACGCCGTCCAGCCGGGAGCGTTCCGCGGCGAGGGCCTCGCGATCGGCGGCGGTGAGCGCCGCGAGCGCGCCGTCGTCGGGGCAGAGCGCCAGCGCGCGTCCCGGTTCGTTGCGGGCGCAGCGGGCCTCGATCAGCGCGAGCCGGGCCTCGGCGTACCCCGGCGTCCCGGGCGCCAGCCGCGCCACCAGCGGGCCGCCGGCCGCCAGCGCCCCCGGCAGGTCCGCCGACCGCACGCGGCACGTCACCCCGCGCGCCGCCGCCGCCGTGTCGTCCGGCGCCGCCGCCACCGCCTCCCCGTACCACTTCAGCGCGTTCGCCCAGTCCTTCTGCACGAAATAGTCGTCCGCCAGCGGCCGCAGGTGCCCCTTCACGCGCGCCGCTTCGAAATTTCCCGTCTTCAGCAGCACGTTCCGCACGACGATCCGCCAGGTCGCGTCGCCCTCCGCCGCGCCGATCTTATCGAGAAGCGCCTCGAGCGCCTCGAGCCGCGCGGCGGCGCGCTCGGCCGAAAGCGTGAGCGCCGCCTGCCAGGCCTCCTTGCGCACGGCGGCGTCGGGGTCCGTTTTCGCGCACTTGAGGAGGGGGTCGACCGAGGCGAGCGTGCCGGACTGGGCCAGCCCGCGCGCGGCGTTTTCGCGCGCCTTCGGGTTCGGGTTGTCGTGGTCGAGGAACTCGCCGAGCGCCTTTTCCAGCCGGAGCCGCGCCTCGTCGCCGCCCAGCCGCGCGAGCGCCGCCACCGCTTCCGCCACCACGTCCTTCTCCAGGCCCGCCGTGGGCCTGTCGAGCTCGGCGATCAGCGGGGCCACCGCGTCTGACGACCCGATGTCGCCGAGGGATTTGACGGCGCGGAAGCGGATCGTCTTGTCGGTGGATGTCTGCAGGGCTTTTACGAGCACGGCGACGCCGGCCTCGTCGCGGAGCGCGCCGAGGAGCTCGACGAGCCCGGGCGCGACGCTTTCCTGCGCCGTCCTCGCCAGCTCCGATTCGAGCAGCAGCGCGGCCGCGGCCGCGAAACCCTTCGGCCGCAGCCCCTTCAGCGCCGTGATCGCCGCTTCCCGCACCGCCCGCGACTGCGCCGGGTCGAGCATGAGCTGGATATCGGGGGCGGCGGCTTCGCCCGCGGCCTCGGCGAGGGCGTCGACGGCGGCGACGCGCAGGGCAGGGGAATCATCCTCGAGGCATTTGCGAAGGGCGTCGACGGCGCGGTCCTTGCCGATGCGGCCGACGGACTTGGCGGCGGAGACGCGGACGGCGGTGACGGGGTCCTCTGCGAGGAGGCGGAGGACGGCGGGGAGGAAGTCCTCGGGCTTGAGGGCCTGCTGCGCTTCCTCGGCGGCCCAGGCGCGGAGCCCTGGGACGGGGCTGGCGAACTGCTTGTCGAGGATCGTCTTCTCGCCGGCCGAGTCTTTTTTTTCGCGTGCGGCGCGCAGCCGTTCCTTGAGTCCTGCTTTCTCCAGCTCGTTCGCGCGGGCCGTCTCGCGCTCCAGCGCCGCCCGGAGCGCCGTGTTCTCGTCGCGAAGCCGCCGAGCGGCGTCGCGCACGATCTCCTCGAGCGTGTCGCCGCGGTGGCGGTCCCACCAGTAGTTCCAGTCGCGCGGCTCGGTGAAGGGCAGGGCCGTGAGGCGGCGGAGCGCGGCGGAGGCGGCCTCGGAGTCGCGTGAGGGAAGGAGCGCCACGAGAGGCGGGATCGCCCGCTCCGACCGCACGAAACCGAGCGCGCCGATCCACGGCGCCCGGCCCTCGAGCGGCGCGCGGTCCAGTCCTTCGCGAAGCGCCGCAAGCGCTTCATCGGGAAGGCGTCGACCCAGGTTGTCGAGCGCCGAGTCCGCCAGTTCCTCCAGCGCTGGCCGCTGGCGGGCGGCCACGATCGGGCGCGCCAGCCGGGAGTCAGGGCGGTCGGTGAGGAACAGCAGAAGTTCACGCGCTTCTGCGGGATCTCCCTCAGAGAGGATGCGCGAGGCTTCGCGCAGGGCTTCGGGGCGCGAATCGGTCAGGAGGGTCGCCGCAGACTGGGCGCGGACTTCGGGACGTGAGTCGTGAAGCGCTTCCACCAGCCTGTCGACGGGCGGGGGGGGCTGGCCCTCGGGGGGCATCCCTGCGGCGCCCAAGGCCAGGGCGGCCGTCAGGAGGGCGGCGGTTCCCGGTCGGAGAAACAAGCGGGAGTCCTTTCAGGGCAACGGGTAACGGCGCGCGGGGGGCGCATTATAGGGGCGAAATCGTGCAGCGTCAACGCGCCGGCGGCGGTGAATCCGCTTGACTGGATTCGCGCGTGTGATAGGCTTCATTCCCATGTGGATCGTAGAAAAGTACGTCAAATACCTCATCGGCTTCGCGATCCTGTGGGGTGGCCTGTTCGCCTACCGGAGCTGCGGTTGCGCGAAGGTCGTCGGCAACTCGATGGCGCCGACCTACATCTCGGACCAGTTCCTGGTCGTCTACGCGGGCAAGAACAAGCCGCACAGCACCGGCGGACCGGTCGAGGTGAAGGACATCATTTACTTCTGGTACAAGGTCCCCAACTCGCGCGAGGACGGATACCTGGGCCGTGTCGTCGGCCTCCCGGGCGACCGCGTCGGGATCAAGAACGGCGACGTCCAGATCAAGGGCGTCAATCTCCACGAGGAATACCTGCGGCCCGAAGTCATGGCCCGCGGCCAGAACCTTCCCGAAATCGTCGTGCCCCGCGACACCTACTTCGTCCTCTGCGACAACCGGCGCGACTCGAATTCCCCTGACAGCCGGAAATTCGGCCCGATCCCTGTCAACGCCGTCTGGGGAAAGGTCAAGAGATGAACTTCAAGTTCGACAAGGGGCGCGTGAAGGTCGGGAAGTACTCCCTTTCCAACCTCGCGCTCGCCGAAGTGTTCGCGACGGGCCTCTTCGGCGTCCTCACCATCGTGCTCGGCTGGAGCGCCTACAAGGACGCCCGGATGCATTTTGCCTGGAGCAGCGCGCTTCGGGACTACTCGAGCAACATGGACCCTACGGGGGACCTGCTGACGTGCAAGGCGAATCGCCCCGAGTTCGGCCCGGTGCACGAACTGCTGGCGAAGATTGCGGTGAACTCCGGGGACCTTGAAGGGGCGCGGGCGGAGTGTGAGATCCTGCAGCGGCTGGATGCGAACAGCGAAGCGGCGACGGTCACGATGGGGGTGATCGCGCTGAAGACGTACGACAAGACGAAGCAGGATGCGATGCTGAACCAGGCGAAGGCGTTCTTCGCTGCGGCGGCCTCGAGCGCGGACGCGAAGGTCGGGATGGGGCATGTGCTGCTGCGGCGGGGGGACCTGGACGGGGCGTGGAAGTCGTTCGAGGCGGCGTTGGCGACGGATCCGCCGTGCAGCTCGGACGCGATGTCGGACCTGTACATCGGGGAGGCGGCGATTTACGTGAAGCGGGCGAACCCGGTTGCGGCGCGGGAGTCGTACGAGCGGGCGCTGTTCCTGACGCCGTCCTGGGACCGCGGGCTGGCGAACAAGGCGTACCTTGTGGCGCGGCAGATGGCGGAAACGCCGAAGATGGAGCGGGAGAAGTACCGGCTGGCGGCGCAGCCCTGGACGGACTTCGTCACGCAGCTGGGCGTGATGTACAACGTGAACCAGCAGGGGCGTGCGTACTACCGTGACGCGATCCTGACGTACCTGGACGCCTACGGGTGCCTGGCGCTGCGCTCGCTGGAGCTTGGCGACGCGCAGGGCAAGCTGAACTATGCGCGCGGCGTGGATGCGGCGCCGAAGCGGCCGACGCTGAACTACCTCGCGACGATCTCGACGGTGATCTACGACAGGACGCTGACGCTCGACGAGCGGCGCCAGTACATGAGCAACATGGGAAGCGTCGCCGAGAACGCGTTCGTGAACCACAAGGACCTGTCGCACCGCGAGAAGGCGGTGCTGTACCAGTACCTCGCAGTCCGCGCGGCGGTCGAGGGATCCGACCTCGGATCAGCCCATCGCAACACCGAGAAGGCGCTGGATGAATACGGCAGCTGCGGCGAGGAGCTGCACCTCAAGGCGATGATCTACCGCGCGAGGGCGGTGGCATTGTGGATCCAGAAGAAGTGGGCGCCGGCCAACGACCAGGCGAAGCTCGGGGCGGATGCGCTGACAGCCGCCAAGGAGTCGCTGAAGGCCGAGGATGACCAGCCGGACCTGAAGGACTGGATCAAGCAGATCGAGAACAACGAAGGGAAGTAAGCCGGGCGACCGCAACACCCAGAGAGGCATTCCATGAAGTGCAACATCTGCGGATTCGACAACGAGGCACGCGAAGCCTACTGCCGCGCCTGCGGCAGCAAGGTCGACGTCAATATCTCCGAAGTCGAAGGCGACCTGATCGCCAAGGCGGACCGCCAGAACGAGGAGAACACCGAGGCGGAAATCCGCCGCTGGCTGGTGTCCTCGATCTGCCTCTTCATGGTCGTCGTCACCGTCAAGGTCCTGTTCGGCCCCGCGACCTGGCCCCAGAACTACGCGGTGCCCTCGATCGGCAAGGATTCGGACAACGCGGTCTACGTCTATGTCCACGAAGTGCCGCTTCAGCCGATCGTGATCGAGTTGCCCGAGATCCAGAAGCCCAAGTAGTTCTCAGGGCCCGGCCTTGACCCCGGTGGTCGTCTTGCTCACGCCGGGGAAACTGCGCCCGGAGACGCGCTCCCAGGTCTCGGCAAGGACGCCGCCGGTGGCGCTGATGGCGCGTCCGACCGGGCTGGCGGGGAGCGTCCAGCCGCCGATGGTGGTGCGGATGTCGCCGAAACCGGCGCGGCGCATCGCGAGGGCGATGGTTGCGGGCTCGAACTGCGACAGGTGCCACGGCGGGTCGTAGAGGCCGAGGTCCTCGCGCAGCGTCATCAGGAACCGCACGATCGGCGCGGTGTGCGGCCACCGGATGATCGCCAGGCCGCCGGGGCGCAGAAGCGCGTGAATGCGGCCGAGGAACCCGACCGGGTCGAAAACGTGCTCCACGACGTAGAACGCCGACACCACGTCGAACGACGCCGGCGCAAACGGGTTCCCCTCGAGCGTCCCTTCCTGCACCTCGTGCCCCTTCGCCCGCGCCGCCGCGATCGCCTTCTTCGCTATCTCCAGCCCCTTCACCCGCCAGCCGCGCTCCCGCATGACGTCGAGGAAGAACCCGTGGGCGGTGCCGACGTCGAGGAGGTCGCCCGGCTTGCCTCCCGAGTGCCGGTCGGCGTCGTCGGCCGCGCGTGCGAAGACGACCTTCATCATCCGCCCCCACGCGTCGACGTCCTCTTCCTCGTCGGGGAGGTACCGCTGGTAGCACTCGATGAGTTTTTCCTGCGAGGGGCGCGGGGAGAGGTAGACGAAGCGGCATCGGGCGCAGCGGCGGTACTGGAAGAGCCCGCGGCGGTGCTCGACGGCGGCGACGGGGGAGCCGCAGAGGGAGCAGGGGACGTCGAGCAGGTCGCTCTCGGTGAGGCCGTGGACTTTCCGGTGCATGCGAGGAGGGAGTTTCACGGGGTCGGCGCGGGAGCGCCAGCAAGAATTTGCGGCGGGCGTCCCGTACAATGCGCGCGATGACGGAGAAACTGTTCCTCAGCGACAGCTACCTGCTGGACTTCACGGCGCGCGTGGTCGAGCGGCGGCCGGGGGCGGTGGTGCTCGACCGGACGGCGTTCTACGCGACCTCGGGGGGGCAGCCGCACGACGCGGGAACGCTGGGCGGGGCGAAGGTGACGGGGGTGGAGGCCGAGGGCGAGACCGTGGTCCACGCGGTCGAGGGCGAGGTTCCCGACGGCGAGGTCCGCGGCGCGGTCGACGCGGCGCGCCGGCGCGACCACCGCGAGCAGCACCACGGACAGCACATCCTGACCCGCGCGTTCCTCGAGACCTGCGGCGCCGACACCGTCTCGTTCCACCTCGGGCCCGAGCGCTGCACCATCGACCTCGCGATCCGCGACCTCACGGAGGGAGAAGCGGCCCGGGCGGAGGACCTCGCGAACCTCGTCGTGCGCGAGAACCGGCCGGTGGAGGTGACGTGGCATTCGCCGGCGGAAGCGAAGTCGCTCGGGCTGCGCAAGCTGCCGGAGGGGCTGGAGCGCGTCCGCGTCGTCTCGATCCGCGACTTCGACCGCTGCGCGTGCGGCGGGACTCACCCTTCGCGCACGGGCGACGCCGGGCAGATCCGGGTGCTGGGCTGGGAGAAGTCGAAGGGGAACGTGCGGCTGTCGTTCGCGTGCGGCGGCCGCGCGCTGCTCGACTCGAGGGCCCGCGCCGCCGCCCTCGCTGCGGCGGGCGCCGCCTTCGGCACGGGCGCGCTCGAGGCCGGCGCCGCCGCCGCCCGGGCCCGCGAAGATCTCCGCGCCGCGCACCGCGAGCTCGGCCTCCTCCGCGACCGCGTCGCCGGCGTCGAGGCCGCCGAGCTCCTCGCCCGCGCCGTCCCGGCCGCCGGCCGCCGCGTCGTCCGCGCTTCCTTCCCCGGCCGCGACGTCCCTGCGCTCCTGCCCCTCGCTCGCGCCCTCGGCTCCGTCCCCGACGCCGCCTTCGTCCTCACCGGCCAGGGCGCCCTCGTCGCCGGCCTCGGCGACGCCGTTTCGCTCGACCTCGCGCCGGCCTTCAAGGAAGCGGCCGCCGCGGGCGCCGTGCGCGGCGGCGGCCGCGGCAAGCTGTTCCAGGCCGCCGGCGGCGCCGACGCCGCCGCGCTCGAGGCCGCCGCCGACGCGCTGGCGAAGAAGCTCGCCCCGTGAAGCTCGCCCTCCTCCTCGCCCTTCTCCCCGCCGCGGCCCTCGCCCAGGGCACGCCGGGGGCCCTTCTCAACCCGAAGGAGCTCGACGACCGCAAGGAGTACGCCGCGGAGGGAGTCTCGTTCGAGCCGGTGGAGGGAAGCGTGGTCGTGGCGCTCGACGGCGGCGACGGTCAGCGCGTCATCTCCGCTTCGCGCCCCGTGCGGATCGACGGGCGCGACGAGAAGCTGGCGCTCCAGGTCGAGGTGATCGGCGACCTGGACCTGGCGACGTACCGGCAAGTGGTGGAAGGGCTGCAGGGGGCGCGGGGCTGGGCGATCACGACGGTCGACGAGGCGACGCGGGACGGGCGGAAGGCGTGGCGGGCGGACCTGGGCGGGCGGCAGGGGGACCCGGTGACGCACATCCTGGCGATCGACGCGGGGGACCGGACGGTGGTGGCGTCGTGGGCGCCCCGCGACGTGGTCGCCGCCGCGTTCGCAGCGCTGATCGAGGACTCGGTGCGTTCGCTGCGCGTCGTCCCGCGCGAGCCGGACGCCTCCGCGGAAGAACTGACGGCGGAGTGGGCGCCGGAGAAGGCCGGCGTGACCCTGCGGGCGCCGGGCTGGAAAAGCACCGACCGCGGCGAGGTCCGCGCGCTCCGCAACCCCCGCGACCGCTTCGAGAACATCGCATTCGGCCTCATGGACGGCACCGCCGCCGAAAAGGCCGCGGAGTGGGCGCGCCTCAAGGCGGACAAGGAGGCGGGGAAGTCCTGCGTCGACGCGAGCGAGGAGCCCTGGGGCGGCCGCAAGTCGTTCGTCTGCCGTTCGCGGCTCGTGCACCAGGGGATCGCCGTCGTGAGCGAGACGCGGCTCATCGAGCACCGCGGGCGGCTCGTGTTCGTGTCGATGACGTCGCGCGAGAAGTGCTTCGAGGAGCGCCGCAAGCTGCTGGACGCGGTGCTGGCCTCGATCGTCTTCGCCGAGTAGCTAACGGCCCTCTTCGTCCAGGAGCCGCACCGCTTCCTGCAGCATCGCGTCCTCCGCGTCGATGTCGCCGTCGACGCGCTTCCCGGACCCGAGCCGGCCGCGGAGGCGGGCGAGAAGCGGGGCGGGGTCGCAGGTGCGGCGGAAATTCCCGGGGACCGCGTCGCACGGCAGCGCGTTGTCGTAATCCCGCTCGAACGACTCGATGCCGCTCCGCGCGACTTTCTCGGCCTCCGCGTCGGGAAACGCGATGTCCGGCGCGACCCCCGCGAGCTGCGTGGACTTGCCGGCGGGGAGGTAGAAACGCGCGACGGTGAGCTTGGCGCCGCGCTCCCCGAGGCGGTAGATTTCCTGCACGGTTCCCTTGCCGTAGGTCGTCTCGCCCATGACGACGGCGCGGCCGTGGTCCTGGAGCGCGCCGGCCGTGAGTTCCGAGGCGGACGCCGAGAAGCGGTTGACGAGGACGACCAGCGGGACGGAAAAGGGGACGGCGGCGCCGTCCTGGTCCGCCTCGAGGATGCGGAACGAGCGCCCGCGCTCGGTGATGACGAGGCCGGTCTCGATGAAGAGGTCGACGATGGCGACGGCGTCGTCGACGGTGCCGCCGGGGTTGTTGCGGAGGTCGAGCACGATGCCGCGCGGGGGAGGCCCTTCGCGCCGCAGGGCCTCCGCCATTTCGCCGGCGCAGCCGTCGGTGTACGACCAGAGCGAGAGAACGGTGACGTCGCGGTCGCGCCCTGCGTCCTGTCGGCGGACCGCCTTCGCCTTCACCTCGCGCCGCGTCAGTGCGACGTCCAGCAGCGCGCCGTCCCGCCGCACGGTCAGCGTCACGCCGGTCCCCGCCTCGCCGCGGATCAGCGCGAGGTACTCCTCGGGCGAGAGACCTTTCACGGCTTTCCCGTCGACCTTCACGATGATGTCCTTCCGGCGCAGCACCCCGTCGGCGGGGCCTCCCTCGAAGACGTCGGTCACGACCGGCTCTTCCCCGGGCCGGATGCTGATGCCGATGCCGGTGTAGCGGCCTGTGAGGGATCGGGCCATGTCGCCCCAGGCGCTGACGGGGTACCAGGCGGAGTGGGGATCGAGGCGCGGGAAGATGGCCTGGAGCGCGCGCTCGGCGAGGTCCGAGTAGGTCATGGGCTGTGCGGGCCAGCGGGCATTCCAGGCGTCGCGGGCGCGGCCGACGGCCTGCGCGCACAGTCCCGGCGACAGGCCGGCGTCGGCGACGAGGCGGGCGCGAAGGGGCAGCGGGAACGCCTCGCCGTCGGGGTCGAGCGCCTCGAGGGTGAGCCAGAGGCCTTCGCGGCGCGCGCGGGCGGCGCTCTCGGAGCCTCCGCCGACGTGGCGGTCGTTCGCGAACTGGAGGAGGTCCTCCACCTCCGACGCGTCGAGCTCCTCTCCGAGGGTGCTGCGGATGCGAAGCGCGCGCCGGGTTTCCTCGCTGACGGCGCAGCCGGCGAGGAGCGCGGCTGCGAGGAGCAACAGCCGCCGGGACGAAGCTGGGATCCATCTCACGTTGACAGCCCCCGCGCGGCGGCGCCGCGTCCGCTCCGCCCCCGGTGTCGGGGTCCGCGGGAGCCGCGGACCCCGGGATTACCTATTCGTCGTCGTCCTCGTCGTCGTCGTCATCATCATCGTCGTCGTCCGCGTCCTCGTCGTCATCGTCGTCGGCTTTCTTCGCCTTCTTCTTTTTCGAGCCGGCGTCCGCGTCCTCGTCGTCCGCGTCGGCCTTCGCCTTCTTGTCCTTCTTCTCCGCTTCCTCGTCTTCCTCCTCGTCGTCGTCCCCGCTGGCCTCCGACAGGACGAACTCGTCGTACTCCTTGCGCGTCATCATCTCGTCGAGGTCCGCCAGGTCGCCGGTCTGGATCTTGACCAGCCACCCGTCCTCGAACGGGTCCTTCGCAAGGTTGTCCAGGTTCTGGATCACCTCGTCGTTCACCTCGACCACTTCGCCCGAAAGCGGCGCGAACAGGTCGGACACCGCCTTCACGCTCTCAATCTCGCCGAACGGCTGCCCGGCCTCGAGGTTGTCCCCGACTTCGGGAAGCTCGATGTGCACCAGGTCGGAGAGCTGCGCCACGGCATAGTCGGTGATCCCGAGTGTGACCGTCTTCGCCTTCTTGTTGATCTTCATCCACTCGTGTGTCTCGGTGTATTTCAGGTCGTCCGGGCGCATGCGCCTTCTCCGAAAGTGTTCGCTTCACTGCCGCATGGCATGGCATTAGAGCAGGGAGCATATTGGAGTCAAGCAACGGCGAAACTTCCCTTATCTGAAAGGCGGGCGCGGAGCGGGCGGCGTCGCCGCCGGAAGCTCCTTGCGCACGGGAATCACCACCGTGAACACCGACCCTTTTCCCGGCTCGCTCTTCACCACCACCGTCCCCCCGTGCGCCTCCGCGATCCCCTTCGTGATCGCCAGCCCCAGCCCCGTCCCCGACACCGTCGCCGTCAGCCCGCCGTCCACGCGGAAGAACTGCTGGAAAAGGTTCGCCTGGTCCGCCACGGAAATCCCGATCCCGTGGTCCTCCACCGCGATCTTCAAATTCCCCTCGGCCACCGACACGCTCACCGAGATCTCCCCGCCCTCCGGCGAGTACTTCACCGCGTTCGAAACCAGGTTGATCAGGACTTCCTTCATCCGGTTCCAGTCGAACATCATCTCCCCGACCTCCGGCGAAATCGCCGCCGTGATCCGGTGCTTCCCCGAGTGAAGCTTCGGCATCGCCAGCACTTCTTCCACCAGCTCCTTCGGGTCCCCCGGCTCCAGGTTCAGCCTCAGCGTCCCGCTCTGGATCCGCGACACGTCCAGCAGGTCCTCGATCAGCTCGATCAGCCGGTCCCCCTCTTCGTCGATCACCTGCAGGAATTCCATCTCCTTCGGCGTCCGCGGCATCCCCGCCAGCGCTTCACAGTACGCCTTGATCGACGTCAGCGGCGTCCGCAGCTCGTGCGACACGTTCGCGACGAAGTCCGACTTCATCTGGTCCAGCTTGCGAAGGCGGTCCATTTCGCGGCTGGCGGTCATGTCGCGGAAGATGAGAATGCAGCCGAACGCCTGGAGGGCGTCGTCGCGGAGGAGGGAGGAGCCGACGGCGATGGGGAACTCGGCGCCGCCGAGGTGGGTGGTGACGAGGCGCTCCATGGCGAACCCGGCCTGGAGGGTTTCGTCGAAGATGGCGCGGAGCTCGATGCGGACGTCCTCGGCGAGGAGGGGTTCGAAGGGCTGGCCGAGGATGTCGAGCGAAGGGATGTCGAGCATTGCGGCGGCGTTGCGGTTGATCTGCAGGACGCGGCCGTCGAGGTCGACGGCGAGGATTCCGTTGGTGATCGAGTCGAGGATGTTCGCGAGGAACGACCGTTCCCGGTCGATCCTCCCCAGCTCGTCGTCCATCCGGGCGCGCTCTTCCGCCGCGATCAGGGCCGCCGCCGCTTCCTCGGCCAGAAACGAGAGCGCCTCGACGGTCTGCTGCGCCAGCTCGCCGGCGGCCTGGGGGACGTCGAGCACGAGGATGCCGGAGACCTCGCCGGCGACGACGAGCGGGACGAGCGTGTGCCAGTCGCGGTCGTTCTCGCCCGGCACGGTCGTCGGGCGGCGTTCGCGCACGATCCACTCCAGCATTTCGGACGAGGGGCGCCAGGGGGAAGCCCCGAGGCGGCGGATCGTGGTGTCGCCCGTCGTCTTGTGGAGAACCATCGGGCCGCCGGACTGGTTGCGGAGGTAGAACTGCGTCCCGCCCGACCCGACGAGCTCGCGGGCGGTCTCGGCGAAGGTTTTCACGATGTCGGAAGATGCGCGGGCTCCGCGGATGTCCCGGGCCCGCTCCTGCACGAACCTCGAAACTTCGTAGGCGCGCCGGAGCGCCTCCGCTTCAGCCTTGGCCGGGTCCGCGGGGGGCGGGACGTCCGTCAATGCGCGAACTCCAGGAAGACCATCGCCCGCTCGGACTCGTCCGCGCCCTCGGCCAGGAGGGAGGGGAAGGCGTCCGGGGCGAGCCCGAGGGCCGACCACGCCTCGTCGGACAGCGTGGGCATGCGGCGGTCGCCGCCGGAACCGATCTGCAGCGCGCGCGACAGGATGTCCCCGACGTGCACGATCGCGGCCGACTTCAGATTTTCGCCCGCCAGCGCCGGCGTATGGTGCCGCGACACCGCGTCCACCAGCCCCTGCGACAGGCTCCACCGCTGGAGCAGCCAGCCGCCGATGTCCGCGTGCGACACGCCCAGGACCGCTTCCTCCGCTTCCAGCATCGTGCAGTCCGCTTCCTTCACCCTCGACACCACCTTCGCGAAATCCTCCGGCAGGTACGAGTCCAGCGCGATCTTCCCGACGTCGTGGAGGAGGCCGGCGATGAAGAACTCCTCGAGGGCGGTGAAGCCGAGGCGGCGGGCGAGGACGCGGGAGCAGGCGCCGGCGCCGATGGAGTGGCGCCAGAAGGCCGCGCGGTCGAAGCCGTGGGCGGGCTGCGTCTTGCGGAGGGCGTCGAAGATCGACGTCGAGAGGACGATCGAGCGGATCGTGTTGAACCCCAGGATGACGATCGCGTGCGTGACCGTGGAGATGCGGTTGGGGAAGCCGTAGAACGAGGAATTCACGACGCGCAGCACCTTCGAGGTGATCGCGGGGTCGCTCGAGATCAGCTGGGCGATCTCCTTGGCGCTCGTCCTCGGGTTCACCATGAGCTTGTTGATCGACGACAGCATCGCCGGGAGGGTCGGCAGGCCCTGGATGCGGTCGACAACCCGGCGGAGGCGGTCGGACCCGGGAGCGGCAGGCGCCGTCACGGTTTCCTCCCGGACCGGATGCGGTCCGAAGCGGCGTCAAAGAGGGCCTTCATGACCGGGTGCGCGGCGACTTTTTCAAACGCGTGGGCGAGCGCCGCCTGGGCCGCAGCAGGGTCGGAAGGCGCGCTCCGCACGCCCGAAATCGGAGTTCCCGACGTCATCACATCGACCGCCGTGATCTTCCGCGCGCGCAGCCTCTCGATCAGCTCGGGCGTGAGTTCCGCGCCCTCCCTCACCAGCAGCATCCCCGCCGCATCCGCGACGGGCGCGGCGGTCTTCATGCCAGAAACCACTTTTTCGAGGGGGATGAGAGGCATGGGTGCCCGAAGTGTAACGACCTTTCCCTCAAATACGGATCAATCCTGCGATTACCGGCGGCGAACAACCACGTAGTCGGCGAGCGTCTCGAGCGCTTCGCGGAAGCCATTGCGCGGCAGCACGGAGAGCCGGGCCTTGGCGCTGGCGATGTGCTCGTCGGCGCGATCCAGGGCAAATTCGCGAAGCCCATTGGCCTCGATGAGGTCCACCACGCGGCGGCGCTTGTCCCGCGCCTGCGGGTCCGAAATGACCGCCTGGATGTCGC
The DNA here is from genome assembly GCA_964590435.1 of uncultured Planctomycetia bacterium. GTDB lineage: Bacteria > Planctomycetota > MHYJ01 > WSZJ01 > WSZJ01 > WSZJ01. The sequence continues at coordinate 76,073 of CAZPWT010000047.1, read as the reverse complement.
GGCGCTGCTTGTCGTCCAGCCGCTCGAACAGCCCGATCAGCGGCAGCGTCACCTTCCCCTTGTCAAGGTCCGTCCCGAGCGTTTTCCCGACCTCCGCTTCGTCGCCGATCAGGTCGAGATGGTCGTCGACGATCTGGAACGCGATGCCGATCGACGTCCCGAACTCGCGCATCGCCTCGCGCGTCTCGGCGTCGCACCCGGCGGCCAGCGCGCCCAGCTCCGCGCACGAGCCGAACAGGTGCGCCGTCTTGCGCGTCACGATGTCGAGGTAGTCGTGCTCGGTGAGGGCGAAATTGAAGCGGTGGACGTTCTGGAGGAGTTCGCCGAGGCACATGACCTTGGCGGTTTCGGCCATCGTGAGGAGGACGTCGCGATTGGGGATCGCGGCGCAAAGGGCGAAGGCCTTGGCGAAGAGGTAATCGCCGAAGAGGACGGAGACCTCGGTGCCCCAGCGGGTGTTAACGGAAGGGAGGCTGCGGCGGGTGTCGGCGCCGTCGAGGACATCGTCGTGGACGAGAGTGGCGGTGTGGATCATCTCGGCGACGACGGCCACGTCATAGTGAACGGTGTTAACCTGTCCGAGCGCCTTCCCGGCAAGCACGCAAACGCTTGGCCTCAAACGCTTTCCGGCGAAGCGCGCGACGTGCCCCATCAGGTCCCCAACCACCCCTTGGTACGTCGCCATCTGCGCCTGGATGCGACGCTCCACCTCTTCCAGCTCCGCGGAAATCGCTTCGTGGATGCGCGTCAGGTCGGGGCGCGAGGCGGGCTTCGTGGGCATGTCTTCTCCAGGGTGCAGGTCCGGCAATGCTAACGGGGGGCCAAATCAGCCGCTAGGGTAAATTCCGACCGGGAAAGACCTGGAGGCGGGCGCTACGCCTTCAGCGCACATTCTCCCAGGTACTCCGCCAGCGCCGCTTCCCACCCGCGCATCCGGTGCCCGGCCGCCGCGAGCCGGCTGGTGTCGAGGACGGAGTTGGCGGGGCGGCGCGCGGGGCGCGGGAAGGCGGCCTGGCCGACAGGGCGGACCTCGCACTTGCGGTTGGCCAGCTCCACGATCTTCGAAGCGAGCCCGTGCCAGGTCGTGCGCCCGTCGTTGACGGCGTGGAAGATCCCGCGGACCGGGGCGGCGGCGAGGAACAGGAGGGCGCGTGCGAGGTCGAGGGAGTAGGTGGGGGAGCCCCAGGCGTCGGCGACCACGTCCACGGCCGGCCTATCCGCCGTCAGCTTCAGCATCGTGTCGACGAAATTGCGTCGGCTCCACGGGCCGTAAAGCCACGCGGTGCGGGCGATCACGTGGTCCGCGCACCGCGCCGCGACTTCCTGCTCCCCGCGCAGCTTCGACTCCCCGTAGACGCCCAGCGGGCGCGTCGCGTCGCTCTCGACGTACGCCCGGTCCTTCATCCCGTCGAACACGTAGTCCGTCGAGACGTGCACCAGCCGCACCCCCGCCGCCGCGCACGCCGCCGCCACGTTCCCCGCCCCCGCCGCGTTCAGCGCGAACGCTTCTTCCTTCCGCGTCTCTGCCCCGTCCACGTCCGTGAACGCCGCCGCGTTGATCACCGCCGCCGGCCGGTCCGCAGCCAGCGCCGCACGCACTTGCGCTTCGTCACGGATGTCCACCCGCGACGACGGCCAGGGGACGACGGAAGGGCCGCCGGCGTGCTGGAGCGCCCGGGAAAGCATGCCGGAGCCGCCGGTGACAGCGAAGCGTGGGGGGGCCATGGGCCGGGCAGTATAAGCTCTCCCGGGGGCTGAAGTTTCGCTTGTCCGGGGCCCGCATCTCCCGCTAATCTCTCACCCCTATGAAGCATCTCCTTCCGCTGTTCCTGCTGGCCGGGGCGCTGGCCGGTTGCCGCCAGGACCTGGTGAAAGAGGAGTACTGCGTCAAGCCGGCCACCGAAAGCACGCGGTGGGCGGCGGGGAGCAAGACGGTCTGGGACGACAAGGAGCGCGTCGTGGGGTTCGTGGAGCTCCAGGACTCGGTGCTGAAGGCGCAGGATTACGAGGACGAGGAGCATCTCAAGCCGATCGGCAACGAGGTGCACCGCTCGTACTTCGTGAAGGACAAGGACTACAACCTGATCGGGTTCATCACCGAGAAGGGGAACACGTACAAGTTCAAGCGCGGCTCGGTGGAGACGGTGCACGTCGGCAACTACACGATCGACGACGGCATCCGGACGCTGCTGGGGCTGACGACCCGGTTTGAACTGAGACCGACCCGCATCGCGGACTAGCTTTCCGCGAAACGAACAATGCCCGGCCATCTTGGCCGGGCAATTTTTTATCCGCGGCTGTTTCCGCGCCATCCGCCGTCATCCGCGAATTCCGTCGCTCTCCCCGCTACGGATAGATCCGGTAGATCGTCCTCGGGAACGGGATGCACTCCCGGACGTGCTCGTTTCCGCAGATCCAGGCCACCGTGCGCTCGAGCCCGAGCCCGAACCCCGAGTGCGGAACGCTTCCGTACTTGCGCAGGTCGAGGTACCACTCGAACGCCGCCCGCGGGAGCTTGTTCGCCGCGATCTGGTCCTCGAGGTACTTGAGGTCGTCCGCGCGCTGGCCGCCGCCGATGATCTCGCCGATCCCGGGCGCCAGGACGTCCACGCACAGCACGCGCTTCTCGTTCTCCGGGTCGCGCTTCATGTAAAACGCCTTCACCGCCGTCGGGTAGCGGTGGACCATCACAGGCTTGTCGCTGTCACCGACGATCGCCATTTCCTGCGGCGTCCCGAAGTCGTCCTCGTCCTTCATCTCGACGCCGGCGGCCTTCACTTTCCGGCACGCGTCGTCGTAGCTCACGCGAGCGAACGGCGGGACGATCTTCTCCAGCGGCTTGGTGTCGCGCTCCAGCACCTTGAGCTCTTCCTTGCACGTCTCCAGCGCGCGCTGGACCACGTGGCACACGAACTCCTCGGCGAGGTTCATGATGTCCTCGAGCGTCGCCCACGCGACTTCGGGCTCGACCATCCAGAACTCCGTGAGGTGCCGGCGCGTCTTGGACTTCTCGGCGCGGAACGTCGGGCCGAACGAGTAGACCTTGCCCAGCGCCATCGCCGCGGCCTCCATGTACAGCTGGCCGCTCTGCGTCAGGTACGCCATTTCCTCGAAGTACTCCACGTTGAACAGCGTCGTCGTCCCCTCGCAGGCCGCCGGCGTCAGGATCGGCGGGTCGCAGAGGACGAAGCCCTTCGTATTGAAGAAGTCGCGGATGCTCTGCGCGACCTTCGAGCGGACGCGCATCGTCGCCGCGGCTTTCGGCCCGCGAAGCCACAGGTGCCGCTGCTCCATCAGGAAGTCGACGCCGTGCTCGTGCGTCTGGATCGCGATCGGGTAGGGCTGCGCGGCCAGCGCGTGCACGTCGAACTTCTTCACCGAGATTTCCGCCCCGCCCGGCGCGCGCTCGTCGAGGCGCACCTCGCCCTCCACCACCACGCTCGATTCCTGCGGTGCGTGCCCCGCCGCCTCGAACGTCTTCTCGTCCACGTCCTTCTTGCCCATCACGCACTGCACGACCCCGGACCCGTCGCGCACCTGCAGGAAGTGCAGCTTGCCCGCGGAGCGCTTGTTGAAGATCCATCCGCGGACCGTGACGGTCTGCCCCGCGAACTTCTTCAGGTCCGACACGGAAACGAAGGGCATGGTTCGCCACCTTGCAGGAAAGCGCCGCTGCCGGCGTGAGCCTGGCGCTGGCGCGAATTGAGATTCGACCCGTCCCTGCCGTTCCCAACCTTCGACCTTCGACTTTCGACGCCTTTCGCCCTTACTTCGGCGTCTCCGCCCCGTTCTCCTTCGGCAGATACGGATGCCCGCGCTTCTGCACCACCTTCGCCGTCCGGATCTCGTCGATCGGCTGCATTTTGCGCACGCCCTCCAGCCCTTCCACGACGCGCCCGATCACCAGGAACTTCCCCGCGTACTGGGGGACGTCGCCCGTGAAGATCACGAACCGCGTCGACCCGGTGTTCTTCAGCGCATCCGTGTCCGGCTGCCCCTCCGCCGGCAGGTCCCTCACCAGCGCCACCGTGCCCGCCGTCGCCGGAAGCTTGCTCGACTCGAACGGGATCGTGAACGCCCGCGGCGCGCTCCCGTCCGGCATCGGGTCGCCGAGGAACACCGCCGCGTCCTTCTCCACCTTGTACACGTGCGTCTTGTTGTAGTACTCCTTCTCGACCTGACGGATGAACGCCGCCGTCGCGTTCGGCGCGTCGTCCTCGTCCAGCTCGATCACGATCGGGCCGGTCGAAGCGTCCAGCCGGACCCGGGGAAGCGCCTTGTCGTCGATCTTGACAGCGTCCGCCGGCTTGATCGGGTTCTCGTCCTTGTTCGCCTCGCGCAGTTCCTTCAGCTTCGCTTCCAGCTTTCCTTCCTTGCCCGCCCACTCCTTGTTCTCCATCGCGGTCTTTTCCTGCTGCCCCGCGAGCTTGCCCGGGAGAGTGTTGCTGAACTTCGCCTTGAGCTCGCCGAATTCCTTCAGCGCCTCGTCGTATTTCTCCTCTTCCAGCAGCTTGTTGCCGATCCGCAGCCGGATGAACGGCTCGACCGTCAGCCCCTGGTATTTCTCGAGGAGGGCGCGCAGGGCGTCCACCGACTGCGCCTGCTCCAGCTCCCACGCCGCTGTGTTGTTCTTCGCTTCCGTGCGCTTCTCCTGGAACCGCAGCACCGCCCACGAGAGCAGCACGACGGTGGCGATCGCGTAGAAGACGTTCTGGTACTTCTTGAGGAAATCCAGCGACTTCGTCATCCAGGCGGGAAGTTCCTCGTTGGCGGGAGTCGCCAGCGCTTCCGCCGGGGAATCGGGAGTCGGTTTGAGGTCGTTCTTGTTGTCCGTCGTGGGCATCTTCCCTCTACTTGCTGTAGCCGATTTCGACCGTCACGCGCGTCTTTTCGTCGTTCCGGGCCTTGATCCAGATCTTGCAGCGCTCGTCGCCCTTGAGCCAGGAGAGCATGGCCCCCCCGCCCGTGGCGTCCGGCGTCGCCGTTTCCTGCGTCCAGCCGTTCGCGGGCATCTGCTTCTGGTAGAACGACGTCGCATTGCCCGGCTGTCCCATCCCGTCGTACGAAACCCGGTAAAGCCGGTAATCTTCGCGCTTTTCCCAGTAGGACTTCGTGTTCTCGTCATCCGGCGCCCGCGAGAATCCCTGCGGGACGGGGATGTCCTCCTGCGTATCGGGCACGCCGGGGTTGGTGGAAGCGCAACCGGCGGCGAGAACGAGGGCGAGGAGGGGGAAAGCGAGACGCATGGAGGCTCCGGAAATGAAGGGGAGAGATTATAGGGGGGGAGAGGGGAGTGTAAAGGAGAAGGTTGGCCGAGCCGCTCGGGGCGGAAACGGCAACTGCAAGAACGCAACGACAAGGAAACGGAAACTTCAAGGGGACAACTTCAATCGTCCTGTCCTGGGGGCGCAGATTGAAATTCGCTTCTAGGCCGGCACTCCCGCTTCGATCCACCCGCCGCCCAGCACCTCGTCGCCGCGGTAGAACACGGCCGCCTGTCCCGGCGTGACGGCGCGGACGGGGGAGCGGAACTCGACGCGGACGGAGTCGCCCTCGGGGTGCAGGAGGGCGGGAGCGGCTTCGTGGTGGGCGCGGATCTGGACGGAGGCCTCGACGGGACCGGGGCCGGGGTCGGAGATCCAGTTGACCTTGCGCGCGACGAGGCCGGACGACAGCAGGTCGTCAGCGAACCCGACGACGACGGTGTTTGTCTCCGGCTCGAGCGCGACGACGTAGGCCGGCCGCCCGAGCGCGATCCCCAGGCCTTCGCGCTGCCCGACGGTGAAGTTCTGGATCCCGGGGTGTTCGGCGAGGACGCGTCCCTGCGTGTCGACCATCGGGCCCTTGCGCATCGCAGTCCTCTCGCCAACGAGCCGGCGGTAGTCGTTGTCGGGGACGAAGCAGATCTCCATGGACTCCGGTTTCTGCGACACCGGCAGCTCGAATCGGCGCGCCGCTTCGCGCACCTCTTCCTTGCTCATCCCGCCGACGGGGAGGAGGGTGCTTTCGACCTGGCGGCGGCTGAGGTTGAAGAGGACGTAGGACTGGTCCTTGGCGGTGTCCTTTCCGCGGAGGAGGCGGCCGTTTTCGAGGCGGGCGTAATGGCCGGTGGCGACGTGGGTGCATCCGGCGGCGGCGGCGTAGTCGAGGAGGCGGCCGAACTTGAGGGCCTGGTTGCAGACGATGCAGGGGTTGGGGGTGCGGCCGCGGGAGTATTCGGCGACGAAGTGGTCGATGATGCCGGCGAACTCGCGCGAGAAGTCGATGGCGTAGAAGGGGATGCCGAGGCGGTCGGCGACGCGGCGGGCGTCGTAGGCGTCTGCGGCGGAGCAGCAGCCCTGCTTGGAGGATGTCCCGGAGTGTTCGATGCCGTTGCGCATGAAGAGGCCGACGACGTCGTGGCCCTGCTCCTTGAGGAGCGCGGCCGAGACGCTGGAATCGACGCCTCCGCTCATGGCGACGACGATGCGCATGGCTGGGTGGGTCCGGAAAGGGGTGGGAAGTGATAGTAACCGGAGCGTGCGAACGGCGGGGCTGGTAGTCGGTGGTTGGTAGTCGGGGGTCCGTGGTGCGATTCCGGACGCCCTCCCTGTCCTAGCCACCGACTCCCGATCACCGACCCCCGACTGTCAGTTCTCGCCTTTCGCGGCGATCCGCGTATACTTCTCCCCCCTATGACACAGGATCTTCTGTCGCTCCTCGCCCAGGCCACGCCTCCGGCTCCTGCTCCCGCCGCCGGCACTCCGTCGACCGGCGCCCCTGCCGAGACTCCCGCTCCCGCTGCGGGCGGCGACGGCGGACTTGGCGGCATGGGCATCCTTCTCCCGATCGGCCTCATGTTCGCCGTCATGTACTTCCTGATGATCCGGCCGCAGCAGAAGAAGGAGAAGGAACTCCGGGAGATGGTCAACCGTCTCAAGAAGAACGACAAGGTCATCCTCCAGGGCGGGATCTTCGGCGTCGTGGCGCAGGTCCGCGAGAAAGACGTCATCGTGAAGATCGACGAAAAGAACGACGTCCGCGTCCGCGTCCTCAAGAGCGCCGTGCTCGGCGTCGAGGGAAAAGGCGGGGAAGGGGACGCGAAGTCGGACGCCCCCGCGACCGAACCGGAAGCCAAGGCCGAGGCCGAAAAGTGATGCAGGCCCTCTGGCGGCTGCCCCTGCTCGCCCTCACGCTGGCGGCGGCGCTGCCGAGTTTCCGCACCGGGCCTGCTTCGCACGAAGTCGCCGCGGCGTTCGTCGCCGCGCAGGACACCGCCCGCATCGAGACGCAAATCCCGGTGCTCCCGATTGTCGGCCGCGGCGCCGAGTCGGGCGGCGCGGTCCGGCTGGTCGCGCTCATGGCCGCCGACGCAACGCAACTCATCTCGGCGCCCGGTCGCGCCGCCACCCTCCCCGTTCATCCATCAATCGCCGCCCCCGCCGCTTCCGGCGTCCGCGGCCGCGCCCCGCCGGCGACCCTGTAGTCCGACTTCCCAGGGTCGTTTTCGCAGTCGTCTTCCTCACTCGAGCGGAGTGCTGTCATGAACGATTCAAAAATGAAGTTCCTTTCGATCGTGCTGCTGGTGCTGGCGGCGGGCTACATCGCCTGGCCGTCGGAGAACAAGCCCGGGTTCCGGCCCGGGAGCGCGCTGGAGAACACGAAGCTGAACCTGGGCCTGGACCTGCAGGGCGGGGCCTGGTTCCGGGTGCGGCTGAAGCCTGAAGGGCTGACGGCGGAGGAAGTCCGGGCGGGGACCGACGAGGCGATGGCGATCCTCGGTCACCGCGTGAACCTGCGGGGCCTGAAGGAGCCGCGGATCACGAAGGTGGGCGGGAACGAGATCCAGGTGGAGGTTCCCGGCCTCAAGTCGAGCCAGGACGTGGAGCAGTTCAAGAAGGTGATCCTCAGCGCCGGCCGTCTCGAGTTCCACATCGAGGCGGACGAGGCGGACCAGGCAGAGTACAAGCGGACGCAGGTCGCTCCGCCGGGGACCCGCTGGTACGAGCCGCGCGGGACGCGCGGTTCGGGCGGCGGCGGCCTGCTCTGCAAGGCCGAGGTTGCGATGGACGGGCGTGACGTCGAGGCGGCCTCCTCCTCCCACGACGAGTCCGGCCGGCCGTCGGTCTCCTTCAACATGACCCCCGAAGGCGCGCGCAAGTTCGGCCAGGTCACCGAGGCAAACCTTCACAAGCAGCTCGCGATCATCCTGGACGACGTCCTCCAGTCGGCCCCCGTGATCCAGAGCCGGATCTCCGACCGCGGCCAGATCACCGGCAAGTTCACGGTTGAGGAGGTCAAGGACATCGTCACCGTCCTCTCCACCGGCGCCCTCGTCGCCCCGCTGGAAATGGTCGGCTCCAGCTTCCTCGGCCCTTCGCTCGGCCAGGACGCCATCGACCGCGGGCTCAAGTCCTGCTACTTCTCCCTCGTCGTCGTCATGCTCTTCATGCTCGTCTACTACCGCCACGCCGGCATGGTGGCCAACATCGCCATGATCATGAACGTGGTGCTGCTCCTCGCCGTCCTGGCGATCCTCGGCGCCACGCTCACCCTTCCCGGCATCGCGGGCATCGTCCTCACCATGGGCATGGCCGTCGACGCGAACATCCTCGTTTTCGAACGCATGCGGGAAGAACGGGCGGCCGGCAAGAGCGCCCAGCAGTGCTTCACCGCCGGCTACGAGCGCGCCTTCTCGGCCATCATCGACGGCAACCTCACGACCCTGCTCACCGGTATCGTCCTGTACGTGTTCGGCACCGGCCCGATCCAGGGCTTCGCCGCGACCCTCTCGCTCGGCATCCTGACGACCCTGTTCACCGCCCTCATCTGCTCCCGCATCATGATGAAGCTCATGATGGACACCGGGATGGTGAAGGAGTGGACGATGATGTCCGCGATGGCGAAGCCGAACATCCCCTTCATGAAGCTGGCGCCCAAGGCCGTCGCCATCTCTGTCGTGGTGATCCTCGTCGGCGTCGTCGTCTGGTTCGTGCGCGGCGACGACAAGTACGGCATCGACTTCCGCGGCGGCGTCGCCCTCCAGATGCGCTTCAAGAACGCCACCAACATCGAGGACGTCCGAAAGGGCATCGCTGCGATCGCCGGGGCGCAGGGCCCGAAGTACGCGGGCGCGGAGGTGCAGTCGGTGCTCCTCGGCTCGGATGCCGGGACGACGGGGGCGCGGGAAGCGAAGCAGTTCCAGATCCGGACGCTGGCCATCGGAGGCAGCGACAAGGATCCCGAGAAGTTCAAGACGGAGCTGGAGGCGGACCTGAGGAAGCAGTTCGCGGGGAAGATCCCGGAGCCCGCGATCCAGCTCGGGCTGGAGAAGATCGAGGCGCCGAATCCGTACGCGGGCGGCGGGACGATCCGCATTTCGCTCGGCGAGGAGCGGCCGGTGAAGGAACTCGTCGAGAAGATGCAGAAGGCGCTGACGGGGCTGAGCATCGCGAAGCCCGCGGAGGCGCCTGCGCCGTTCGTGAGGGCGCTGGGGGCCGACGGGTCGCCGACCAAGGACGAGAAGGCGTCGACGTTCGAGGTCTGGCTGATGCCGCAGGACTTCACGGACTGGAACCGGCAGGCGGAGCGCATTTCCGGCGAGCTGAAGCGGATGGGCTACCCCCTGTCGGGCGACCCGTTCCCGTCGATCGAGACGGTGAGCGCTTCGATCGTCGGCGAACTGAAGGAGAAGGCCTACATCGCGCTGTTCATCTCGTGGATCGGGATCATCCTGTACCTGGCCGTGCGGTTCGACATGAAGTACGGCGTGGCGGCCGTCGCGGCGCTCGTTCACGACTCGGTGATCGCGGTGACGTGGACGGTGCTCCTTGACGCGATCTTCCCGAAGTCGTGGGGCATCGACCTCGCGGTGTCGCTCACCACGGTGGCCGCGGCCCTGACGGTCATCGGTTACTCCGTGAACGACACGGTCGTCATCTACGACCGCCTCCGCGAGAATTTCCGCGAGGTCAAGTCCAAGGGCCTTGCGCAGCTGATCGACGACGCGCTGAACCAGACGCTCTCGCGGACGATCATCACGTCCCTGACCGTCTTCTTCACCGTCACGGTCCTGCTCGCCGTCACCCTGACCTCCGGCGGCGGCATCGCGGCCCTTTCCATGCCGATGCTGATCGGCGTCGTCGTCGGGACGTACTCGTCGATCTTCATCGCGGCGCCGCTGGTCTACTGGTGGCGTCCCTCGAAGTCCGCCGAAGCCAAGCCCTAGCCTCGCATCACGCCCCGGGGCCGCTCCCTCGCGGGGGCGGCCCCGGTTTCCTGCCACAAGCTCCTGCCGGAAGGCCCAGCTGATATGCCGCGGTTGCTCTTCGCGCTTCAGGAGTGGATCTGGCGCCGCCCGCGCGCCGTGCTCCTGCTGGTCGCCCTCCTCTGCGCCGCCTCGGGAATCGCCGCCTCCCGCCTCACGTTCTCCAGCGACATCGTCAACATCCTCCCTCGCTCGTCCCCCGCCGTCGACGCGGTGCACGAAGTCCTCGGGCACTTCACCTTCACCGGCCAGCTCTTCATCTACCTCGAACGCGACTCGCCGGAGGCCACCGACGAAGCGGCGATGAGGGTGGCGGACGGGATCGCGCGGAGGCTGAAGGGCGCCGCGGAGGCGACGGCGATCGACTACCGGATCACGCCGGAGTCGGAGGAATTCCTCGCGAAGATGGTGACGGAGCGCGGGCCGCTGCTGCTCGCGGACGACCGGATGCCGGACTTCCTCAAGCGGCTGGAGACGGCCGAAATCCGCAAGACCGTGCGCAAGAACCGCCGCCGGCTCGCCGGGCCCGGCGTCGGCGTCGCCGACGCGCTCGCCGGCCGCGACCCGCTGGACCTGACGCGGGATTTCTACCTGCCGCTTCTCTCGGCCGGCGCCCCGCAGGGGAAATTCGACCTGTCCACCGGCTACTACTTCTGCGAAGGGCGCCGGTCCCTCATCCTCACCGTCGAGGGTGCGCAGCCCCCGCACGACATCGAGTTCGGGAAGCGCTTCGTTGCGCTGGCGAACCGGGCGATTGCCGAGGCCAGGGCGGAAGTTCCGGGGGGAGAGAGGTGGAAGGCGTCGCTGCTCGGGGGGTACCCGATCGCGATCTACGCGGAGCAGTCGATCAAGGAAGACATGGGGGTGACGATCCTGGGGTCGGTGCCGCCGCTGATGGTGATGCTGCTGCTGTCGCTGCGGCGGTGGCTGTCGCTGATCGTGGGGTTCGTGGCCCTGTCGCTGGGGATCCTGTGGACGTTCGGGCTGGCGGGGGTCGCGTACGGGCACCTGACGGGAGTGACGGTGGGGTTCGCGGGGCTCATCGCGGGGATGGGGATCGACTTCACGATCCATTTCCTCAACCGGTATCGCGTCGAGCGCGAGTCCGGGATGGCGCCGCCGGCGGCGTGCGGCGCCGTCTACCACGGCGGCGTCCCGAGCGTGTTCGTCGCGATGATCACGTCCGCCGCGTCGTTCCTGTGCCTCTGGGTCAGCGAGTTCTCCGGCCTCCGCGAATTCGCCACGCTCGTCGGCGTCGGGCTCTTCCTCGTCTTCGCCGCCACCGCCATCGTGTTCCCGCTGATCGTCCGGGCGGTCGCCAGCCGGCCGTGGGCCGAAAAGGACGTCCCGGGGTGGTTCCACAGCCTGCTGTGGGCCGGGTTCGCCCTTTTCCTCGCCTACTCCGCGAGGCACGTCGTCGGGCTCGGCTTTGCCACAGCCGCAGCCTGCATCCTGCTGATGTCCGGCTGGGGCCAGCGCCTCGTGACACGCGCGCTGCTCGATTACCCGAAAACCGTCGCCGGCCTCGCCGCCGCCGGCACCGCCCTCGCCCTCTTCGCCCTCCTCCGCCCTCCCGCCGGCCTCCCGCTTCGCGAAACCGACGTCAAGAACCTCCGCACGGAAGGGGACGTCATCCTCGACATCCAGGAGCGCATGCGCGCCGATTTCGGCTCAGGGCTCGACCCGCTCATGGTCGTTTCCCGCGCGGCGACGGAGGAAGAGGTCCTCGAGAAGGCCGACGGCGTGGCCCGGCAGGTCGGCGCGCTTCCCGACACGGCCGTGCAGGGGATCACCCAGTTCGTGCCGCCGCCGTCGCGACAGCGCCGCCGGGCCGCCGACCTTGCGGGCGTCGATGCCGATCGCGTCATCCGGGACCTCGACGCGGCGCTCGACGCCGAGGGGTTCGACCCGGCCGCCTTCGACGCCGCCCGCTCCACGCTCCGCGCCGCCCTCGCCATGCGCGAGCCCGTCCTCCCCAGCCGCCTCGACGACCCGTTCTTCCGCTCGATCCGCGGGCGCTTCCTCTCGACCAAGGCCCCTGACGGCCGTTTCCGCGCCCTCACCTGGGTCATGCCGCGCGATCCGCTCCACCTCCGCGACGTCCGCGAGCACGTCATCAACGCCGTCTATGCCGCCTCGCGCACCGGCGACCCGGGGGCGACCCTCAGCGGCTTCAACGTCGTCGTGAAGGAACTCGACGAGCGCATCGGCCCCGACGTCGGGAAGGCCACCGTGGTTGCCGCGCTCCTCACCTGCGTCCTCGCGTCCATCCTCTTCGCCAGTTTCCGCTGGACGCTGCTCGCGCTCTTCCCGGCCATGGTCGGCACGCTCTGGATGCTCGGCGTCTTCCGGCTCATGGACATGCGCATGAACTACATCAGCCTCATCGTCTACCCGCTCATGATGGGCATGGGCACCGACAACGGCCTCTACCTGGTCTACCGCTTCCGCGAGCTCGGCCGCTCCAGCGCCGAAACCACCATCACCACCCTCTGGCGCGGCATCACCATGACCGCCCTCACCACCATCGTCGGCTTCGAAAGCCTCGCGTTCGCGTCCAACCTCGCCATGCGAAGCCTCGGCGTCTCCCACTCCGTCGCCATGCTCGCCTACCTCCTGGCGACCCTTCTCGTCCTGCCGCCGATTCTCAAGGCGCTCGAGAAAAAACAGGCGCCCAAGCCGGCTCAGTGAGCCGGCGGCGGGGGCGCTTCCCCCGCCTTCAGCCGCGGGTACTTGAACAGCACGAAGAGCGCGGGGAGCGTCGTGAGCGACGCGAAGAGCCCCATGAGGATGGCGAGGCCGGTGAACATGCCGAAGTAGAACGTCGGCACGAAGTGGGACAGCATGAGCATCAGGAAGCCGGTGAACGTGATGACGGTGGCGATGAGGATGGCGCGCCCGATGGTGGCGTGGGAGCGGCGGACGGCTTCGGGGAAATCGCCGCCGGAGGCGACGAGCTCGTTGCGGAAGCGGAAGGCGTACTGGATGGCGGCGTCGATGCCGACGCCCATGGCGACGGAGGCGATGACGACGGTGACCATGTCGAGGGCGATGCCGGAGAAGCCCATGACGCCGAGGACGAGGAAGACGGGGAGGACCTGGGGGAGGAGGACGATGGTGGCCATGATGGGGGAGCGGAAGAGGAACCAGAGCATGAACCAGATGGCGACGACGGCGATGAGGAAGGTGTCCTTCATCGTCTTGATGAGGCCGTTGAGGATGTTGGAGTAGAGGAGGCAGACGCCGGTGACGTGGGATTCGACGCCGGCGAGTTCCTTATCCTTCATGGCGTCGAGGCGGCCGCGGACGGTGGTGATGAGGCGGCCGCGGTTGAGGAGCGGGGACGTTTCCTTGAGGCGGACGAGGACGCGGGCCTGGGTGGCGTCCTTGTTGCAGAGTTCGGTGACGAGGTCGGGCGCGAGCTTGGAGAGCAGCCCTGCGACGGTCTCGGGCTTGGCTTTCTTCATGGACTTGCGGACTTCGTCGACGAGGGTTTTCAGCGACCGCAGGCTTCCCGTCGCCGGGTCGTCGCGGAAACACGCGGCCGTCGCTTCGAGCGCCGCCAGCCCCTGCTCGGACCGGAAGAACCCCTTCTTGTCGGACTTGAGCACGACCTCGATCGGCGTGGTGCCCCCGAGCTGGCGGTCGATGTAGTCGAGCCCCTGGTAGACCTCGCTTCGCGCCCAGAAGTAGTCGATGAACTTCGTCTCGACCTTGATGCGGGTCATGCCCCAGAGCGAGACGCCGAGGAGGGCGAGGCTGAAGACGACGACCGGGAGCGGCGCGCGGAGGACGAGGGCGCTGAGGAGGCGGAGCGGGCCCGCGGGTTTTCCGGCCGCGCCGGCGCCGCCGACGTCGAGCGGGCGGAATTTCGCGGTCGCGGCCGGGATGAGAAGCATCGTCGTGGCGAGGCCGAGCCCCGTGCCGATCGTCATCATCACGCCGAACGTTCGGACCGGGTAGATGCCGCTTCCGATGTGCGCCGCGGTGCCGACCATCGTGGCCAGCGCGCTGTAGAGGCAGGGACGCCAGATTTCGGCGGTGGCGCGGGCGCAGGTCAGGCCCACGGGTTCGGAAGGGTCGAGCCGCCGCCGCTCCGTGTAGCGCTCGATGAAGTACACGGCGTAGGGCAGCATGAGCACGAAGAGCAGCACCGGCATGTTCGACGTCACGATCGTCATGCTCTGGCCGGTGAAGGCCATGACGCCAAGCATGAACCCGACCGGCAGCAGGCAGGCGACCAGCGGCAGGAACAGCCACCGCAGCCGACGGTAAATCGCCAGCAGAGCCAGGGTGAACACGCCGAGCGCCAGCACGCCGAAATTCACGATGTCGGACCGCACGTGTTCCAGGAGCCCGACGTTGATGATCGGAAGCCCCGAGAGCTTCACCGGGCCGATTCGCGGCTCCCAGCGCTTCACCTGCTCCCTCGCTCCCTCGACGAGCGACGTCCTGCGAAGCACCAGTTCGGCGCGCTGCTGCTGGTAGGCCGGCTCGAGGTCCCGCAGGCGTTTCCGGGTGGCGTCGTCCTGCGGCTGCGACATGAGCCCCCGGCGTTCGCGCTCGAGGCGGATCAGGTCCTCGTTGACCTGGAGGAAGACCAGGACGGAGCTGTCCTTGCCGTCGGCGGAAATGACGTTCCCGAGGGCGATCGTGTGCTCGACCAGCTCCTCGCGGGCCTTGTCGAGGTTGACCTTCGGGTTCAGCTTCCCGTCCGGCCCCGCGATGTACACGGGGGACGGCATGAGACCGATGGCGCCGTTGCGGAGAAGCGGCACGGTGGTGATGCCGGTGATCGAGCGGGCGCCGGGGAGGGAGCGCATGTCCTTGGCGAACTCGCAGAGCAGCGCCGCGCCCTCCGGCGTGAACCAGCCCTCATCGCGGTGCGTGCAGACGACCAGGTACTCGTCGTCCCCCCAGTACTCCCGCGTCTCGTTGTAGTACTTCAGGTCCGGATCGTGCTTGTCGAGCAGCACGTCGGACCCGAATTCCACGCGGAAATCGGGAAGCAGCCGACCGGACCAGACGGCGCCCGCGAGGAAGACCGCGAGGATCGCCCACCAGCCACGCTCGAGGAAGCGCTGGAAGAGGTTCATGGTCGGGGGTGGGCGCGCCGGGAGGGGGGCGTGTCCGGGGCGGCAGTGTAACCGCGCGCCGCAGCATTTCTATGAGAACGATCGGCCCCAGCCCCTATAATGCCCGGCCTATGGCTGAGAAAATCCGGATCAGGGCCCGATTCGCCGAGCAGTGCCCCCTGTTCAAGCAGGGCGAAGGCATGACGGTCGAACTCCCGGGCGTCGTCGCTTCCCGCTGCCACAACGTGTGCGCCGCGTCCCTCCACGCCTTCCTGACGTTGCACGAGTTGCGCAAGGGGGCGGTCGACGGGAAGCAGTACACGTGCTCGTTTGTCGGGTGCCGGGCGACGATGGAAATCGCGGTCGGGGCCGAATTCCCGGAGATCAAGCCCGGGAGCCCCGCCACTTCGGTGTCCCAGGCGCCGAAGGTCGCCGCCGCTCCCGCCCCTGCCCCTGCCGCTCCCGCGGCCCCCGCCAACCCCGCCACGGCGCTTCTCGCCAAGATGAAAGGCACCAACCCCCTCGCGGCGTTCCTGTCGGCCGCGGCGCCGAAGAGCGAGGACGAGATGGCGTCGATGATGTCGCCGCCGGACCCGAACTGGTCGCTGGCCGAGCCGAAGGCGCCGGCGCCCGCGCCGGACGAGAAGAACAAGGGACGCCTCGTGGCGATCGCGACGCAGCTGAAGGGCGCGCCGATCTTCAACGGGCTTCCGGTGGAAGAACTCGAGCGCATCGCGAACTCGGTGAAGCTGGTGTCGTATCCCGCGGGCGCCGTGCTGCTGAAGGCGGGGGAGCCGGGGGAGAAGTACTACCTGCTGGCGTCCGGGAAAGTCGACGTCATCCAGGTCGACAAGGACGGGACGGAGAAGGTCCTGAGCGCGCTCGGCCCGGGGCAGGGCGTCGGCGAGATGTCGCTGCTGACGGGGGAGAAGTGCTCGGCGACGGTCCGCACCATCGACGCGGTGAAAGCTCTGGTCATCCTCCGCTCCGACTTCGAGATGATGCTCGAGGCCGCGCCCGGGCTGAACAGGCACTTCAACAAGATCCTCGCCGACCGCCTGCGCTCGACGAACCAGAAGCTGACGGACGTGATCCAGAACGGGGTGCTCGGGAAGCTGTCGATGTTCTCGCTGAGCGAGCTGACTCAGGCGCTGGCAGTGAGCGGGCGGACGGGGTACCTGCACCTGGTGCACAAGGCGCAGCGCGGCTACCTCACGGTCCGCGACGGCTACGTGTTCCACGCCAAGCTGCCCGGGAAGGAAAGGCCGGAGGATGCGTTCCTCGAGATGATGACCTGGCGCGAAGGCGAGTTCCGCTTCGAACAGGGCGACATCTCCACGCTCGGCCTTCGCCCGATCGACACGACGAGCCTGCTGGTCGAGGGGGCGCGGCGCGTCGACGAGAAGGCGCGGGGAGCGGAGGGGGCGGCGAAGGCCGCGGAGCCGGCGAAGCCCGCCTAGGTCCAGGCGCGCGGAGCAACGGAAGAGGGGCGGATGTCCACACCGATCGTCCTGCGCGCGGTCAACGCGGCCCAGTGCCCCCTCTTCAAGCCGAACGAGGGGATGACGGTGCAGATGCCGTCGGTGATCGCGTCGAAGTGTCACGCGGTGTGCGCGGCGAACCTCGAGAAGTTCGCGAAGTTCTACGAGGAGCGGGGGCGCGGGGCGGACGGCCAGATCTACGCCTGCTCGTACATCGGGTGCCGCGCGAATTTCAAGGTGGAGATCGGGAAGGAGCTTCCCGAGATCCAGCGTCCCACGGCGCAGGACCCGGCGGCGGCTCCCGGGGCCGACACATCGCGCCCCGCGTCCGGCGTCTTCGTCGCGTCCGCCGGGCCGCAGACGCGCACCTCGATCCTAGCGCTCGCGGCGCGGCTCAAGACCACGCCGCTGTTTGCGTCCTTGCCGGCCGCGGAACTCGAGGCGGTCGCCCGCAGCATGCAGGTCCGCGAGTACGCCGCCGGGACCGACTGCCTGCGGAAAGGCGAATTCGGGCGCGCGTTCTTCCTGATCCAGAGCGGCACCGCCGAGGTCGTGAACGTGGAGCCGGACGGGAACCAGCGCGTCATCGCCACGCTCGGGCCCGGGCAGTGTTTCGGCGAAATGTCCCTCCTCACCGGGGACGTCGCCTCCGCCACCGTCCGCGCCGCCGCGAGGGTCTCCGCCCTCGTCCTCCCGCGCGGCGACTTCGAGCGCATGCTCGACCATAACCCCCAGCTAAACCGGCACTTCAACCGCCTCCTCGCCGAACGCCTCCGGATCACCAACCGCAAGCTCGTCGAGGTGCAGGACGGCGTCACCGGCCGCCTCGCCATGATGAGCCTCG
This sequence comes from uncultured Planctomycetia bacterium, assembly GCA_964590435.1. Classification (GTDB taxonomy): domain Bacteria; phylum Planctomycetota; class MHYJ01; order WSZJ01; family WSZJ01; genus WSZJ01. The sequence goes on along the minus strand of CAZPWT010000047.1, from coordinate 58,427 downwards.
GCGAACTCGCCCAGTCCCTCAACGCTTCCGCCCGCACCGGCCGCCTCCTCCTGTCCCAGGGCGCGGTTTCCGGCGTCGTGCTGTTCGAGAAGGGCGTCATCTACGACGTCATTTGCGGCAACCTGAAGCGCGAGGATGCGTTCTACTCCCTGATGCGCTGGAAGGACGGGAACTTCCGGTTCGAGCCCGGCGCCGTAAACATCGCGGGGATGCAGCCGCTGGACGCGATGTCGATGCTGATGGAAGGGATGCGCCGCCAGGACGAGGAGACGGGGCGGTTTAAGATGGTGTCGGCGGGACCGCCGACGCCGCCGCCGGCCTCTCCGCCTCCCCCCCCGTAGCGCCACTTCCGGGGAACACCACGCCGCCCTTCGGCGTAATGCCTTCCGGCGCTTAGAATGCCGTCGCTCCCCGGGGGGGGGATTGGAGCCCGCATGAATCGTCTCGCCGCGCTCGCCGCCATCGCCCTGCTCCTGTTCGTGCCGTGCCGAGTCGCGGCCGACCGTGAGGCCGCCAAGGCGCCCTTCGCCGAAGGAAACGCCGCCCTCCAGCGCCAGGACCTCGCTTCGGCGATCGCCGCGTTCTCCAGGGCGATCGAGGCGGACCCGACCTGGGGTGACGCGTGGGACCTCCGCGGCCGCGCCAAGTTCCTCATGCTTCGCACGCCAGGGGCGATCGAGGACTACAGCCGCGCGATGGCGCTCGAGCCCGGCAACCCGAATTACCCGATCCACCGCTCCCAGGCGCTCATGTCCATCGACCGGTGGGCCGAGGCCGCCGACGACGCCGAGACGGTCGTGAAGCTCAGCGGCGGCAACGCGCAGGCCCTCGCCCTTCACGGGTGGGCCCTCGTCAACCTCGGCGACGTCGACAAGGGGCTCGCCGAGCAGGACCAGGCCGTCCAGAGCAACCCCAACAACGCGGCACTTCGCATCCGCTACGACGCTTTCTGGCGGAAGGCCGACTGGGAGTCGATGGTGAAGGAGGCGGAAGCGCAGATCGCGGGCGGAGTGGTGCGCCCGGCCGTGCATTTCTATCGCGTGGTGGGGCTCGTCGGGATGGGGAAGCACAAGGAAGCGATGGACGCGGCGAGGGCGGCCCAGGGGAAGTTCGGGCGGGGGGCGGAGCCGCTCCTTGCCGAGGCGTTCGTGCTCGGCACGGCGGCCGCGACCGGTCTTCACGACCCCGAGGCGTCGCTGCGGATTTTCGACGACCGCGACGCGTCCACGCTGTCGTACTACATGAACGCCGAGGCGCGGACGCTCTTCCTCGCCGGCCGGGCCCGGGAGTGCGCGGACCTTCTAGGGAGCAAAGGCCGCCGGACGAACTTCGACACGCTCTTCTGGCTCGGGGCGGCGCAGTGGAAGCTGGGGCAATTCGCCGAGGCGCGCCAGACGCTGTCGGACGCGCGGCGCCTGAACCCGTACCTCGGGCGGCACGCGGCCGCGATCGAGGGACTGGCGGCGTTCGTGGCCTCGATTGACAAGGAACTCGCCGGCGAGGGCGCGGGGCAGGCGGACCGCGGGAAGCTGTCCCACGAGCTCGCCACGCACCTCCTCACGGTCGCTGAGATTGAAGCGCTCGTGCGGCGGTACCAGTTCGCGCGCGCCGCCTCGGAGTACGAAAGGCTGCTGCAATCCCTCACCTCCGCGGTCCGCAAGGCCGAGGTCGAAACCCGGCTTCCCGAAGTGCGCGGCATGGCCGGGGCGCACGCGAAGCTGTCCGCGGGCGTCAACAAGGGGACGCTGAAGCTGAAGACCACGATCGGCAAGACCGAGCTCTCCGTCACGAAGGCGGCCGAGACCACGTTCGACTTCGCCATCGCGGGCGGCAACGGCCGCTTCCCCTGGGCGTTCCTCGACCCCGCCGTCTACTGCGGGTTCGCGGACCAGGCCGGGCTCGAACCGGGGGAGGACTTCGGGATCGGCTGCCTCGCGTGGGATGCCGGGCATCGCGACGTCGCGATGGCGCACTTTGACAGCGCCCTCAAGAAGAAAGCCGCCCTTCGCAAGAACCTCGACGCGTTCATCGCGCGGAAGCGCGGGGTTCCGTCGCCGCCGGACGGGTTCGTGTCGTTCCGCGGGGGGTACGTGACGCCGGAGGAGAAGGCGAACCTCGAGAAGGGGCTGGTGCAGTTCCAGGGGCAGTGGGTGACGGCGAAGGACAAGGAGCAGCTCGCGAAAGGGAACATCCAGGTCGACGGGAAGTGGGTGCCGGGGGCGGAGGCGGAGCTGCTGAAGCGGGGGTTCGTGAAGTACAAGGACAAGTGGATGACGCAGGAGGAGTACGACGGGATCCGCGGGCAGTGGGCGGACTGTTTCACCGAGGAGACGGCGCACTACACGGTGAAGACGAACACGTCGGAGCGCTTCGCGAAGGACCTCGGGGCGCTGCTGGAGGTGGCGTACGGCGAATACGCGAAGTTCTACGGCGGCGCGGAGCCGAAGCTGCCCGGCAAGGAGAAGATGACGCTGAACGCGTACCGGACGTACGAGGATTACCGGAAGTATTGCGTCGAGAACAAGCAGGAGGACCACCTGAACGCGGCGGGGTTCGCGCGGAGCGACTCGAACGTCGTGGTGGGCTGGGACAAGACCGGCAACAAGCACCAGTTCCTGCAGACGATGGTGCACGAGGCGGCGCACCTGTACTTCTTCCGCGTCGCCCCCACCGCGAGGCCCGCGTCGTGGTACGCGGAGGGGATGGCGACGTACTTCGAGGGGTTCGACTGGGACGGCAAGACGTACAAGTTCAACTTCATCAGCGACAGTCGCGTGCCCTTTGTTCGAGATGCGATGAAGGGCGGCCGGCACATCCCGCTCAAGGATCTGCTGTCCGGGGACGCGCTTCAGCTGATCAACAGCGACTCGCAGAAGGCTCTGCTGTTCTACGCGGAGTGCTGGGCGCTGAATTACTACCTGTCGCAGACGGACAACCGGGTTTACCGGGCGGCGTACGAGGAGTACCGGAAGGCGGTTGCGGCGGGAGGAGGGAAATCGCTGATGGAGTATTTCCCGGATGGGGGGAAGCTCGAGAAGGACTGGGTGGAGTGCATTACGGGGTTGTAGGCGGCCGGGGGAACGGCCACGAAACGAAAAACGAAAAGGGAAAAAGGAAAAAAGAAAACTCCATGAATCGTGCGCTTGGCCTTGTCTTGATGCTTGCCGGGGTGGCTACTGCCGACCAGGCGGCGGCGGAGAAGGCTATTCGCGAGGGGCGGGACGCGATGGCGCGCAGCGAGTTCGAGGAGGCCGTCCGGGCGATGGATCGCGCGGTCGAGGCCGCGCCGGGGTGGGCTACGGCGTGGACGGAGCGAGGGTTCGCGAAGGCTCGCGGGGGGTGGATCGTTCCCGCGCTCGAGGACCTCGGGAAGGCGCTCGAGCTCGAGCCGGGCGCGACCAACGTCATGAACCTCCGCGCGAGGGTCTACATGGACCTCGACGAGTGGCAGGAGGCCGCCGACCAGGCCGCCGAGGTGCTGAGCCGCGCCCCGACCAACGCCTATGCCCAGTCGCTCCACGGCCGCGCCCTCGTCCAGCTCGGCGAAGTCGACGGCGGCCTCCAGGAACTCCGCCGCGCGATCGGCGCCGACCCCGGGTTCGCCAATGACCTCCCCAGCAGCCTCCGCCTCACCGCCGACTGGCCCGCCGTCATCGAGGCCAGCCGCGCCGCCATCCGCGCCCGCCCGGACGACTGCGCTTCTTCCTTCAGCGAGCTGATCTGCGCGTACGTCGAGCTTGGGAAATTCGACGAAGCGAAGGCCGCCGTCGCCGAGGGCGAGCGCGCCGTCCCCCAGACTGTCGGGCTCGCGCTCGGAAAGGCGTACCTGTTCGGCACGCCGGGCGCGCCCGGTTTCAGCGAGGCCGCCGCCGCCCGCGAACTCGACGCTTCCCGCGACACCGCCTACCTCAGCAACACGCTCAACATCGCCGCGCGCAACCTGTTCCTGAACGGCCGCATCCGCGAATGCCTCGACCTCCTCGAGACCAAGGGCCGCCGCTCCAACTTCGAAACCCTCTTCTGGATCGGCGCGTGCCGCTGGAAACTCGGCGACCTCGCTGAGGCCCGCGCCCTCTTCAAGGACGCCCGCCGCCGCAATCCCTACCTCGCCGCCCACGCCCGCCGCTTCCCTGAGCTCGCCGAGTTCGTCGCGTCCATCGACCGCGAGCTGAAGGGCGAGCTCGAATGGCAGGGCGACGCCTCCGGGATGCGCGCCGAGCAGGCCCGCCACCTCCTGACCATCGCGGAGATCGAAGCGCTGGTGAAGCGGTACAAATTTGCGCGGGCGGTGTCGGAGTACGAGAAGCTGCTGCCGACGTTCAAGTCGGCGGTGCGCAAGGCGGAGGTCGACGCGCGGTTGCCCGAGGTTCGCGGGATGGCGGGGGCGCTGAAGCGGCTGGTGGGGGCGATCAACGGCGGCTCGGCGAAGCTCAAGGCGACGATCGGCAAGTCGGACCTCGCGATCGTCAAGGCGACCGACGCGGCGTTCGACTTCACCATCGCCAAGGGCGAGGGACGCTTCCCGTGGGCCGCTCTCGACCCGGACCTCTTCTGCGATTTCGCGCAGCAGGCGGGAGCGACGGAAGAGGAACTGGCGGGGCTGGGATGCCTGGCGTGGGACGCGGGGCGGCCGGCGATGGCGCAGAAGATGTTCGAGGCGGCGCTGAAGAAGGACGCAAAGCAGAAGTCGCTGGTGACGGGGTTCGTGGCGCGGAAGCGCGGGATCGCGGCGCCGGACGGCGGGTTCGTGACGTGGAAGGGGCGGTACGTGACTCCGGAGGAGAAGGCGAACCTCGACAAGGGGCTCGTGCTGTTCGAGGGGCAGTGGGTGACGGCGAAGGACCGTGAGCAGCTCGCCAGGGGGCTCGTCAAGGTGGGCGACAAATGGCTGCCGGGGGAGGAGGCGGAGCTGCTGAAGCGCGGCTACCGCAAGGTCGACGGCAAGTGGATGAGCGCGGAGGACGTCGCGGCGCTTCGCGGCAACTGGGAGACGGCGTGGACCGAGGAGACGGCGCACTACGCGATCCGCACGAACGAGGGGGAGCAGTTCGCGAAGGACCTCGCTGCGCTGATCGAGGCGGCGTATGCGGACTTCCGCGAGACATTCGGCGTCGAGCCGAAACTCGGATCGAAGGAAAAGATGACGCTCTTCGCCTTCCGCTCCTTCGAGGACTACCGGAAGTTCTGCATCGAGCAGAAGGCGGAGGACCACCTGGCGGCGGCGGGGTTCGCCACGAGCGATTCGCTGACGGTGGCAGGATGGAACCGGACGGGGAACCGTCAGCAGTTCCTGCAGACGATGGTGCACGAGGCGGCGCACCTGTACTGGTTCCGGATCGCGCCGGGGGCGAAGGCCCCGTCGTGGTACGCGGAGGGGATGGCGACGTACTTCGAGGGGTTCGGATGGACCGGCGCGAAGTACGCGTTCAACCACGTGGCCGAGGCCCGGCTCCCGTTCGTGCGCGAGGCGATGAAGGCCGGACGCCACATGCCGATCAAGGAGCTGATCGCCGGGGACGCGCTGGCGCTCATCAACAGCGACTCCCAGAAAGCGCTGCTGTTCTACGCCGAATGCTGGGCGCTTCATTTCTACCTGGCGACGACGGAAAACAAGGCGTACCGCGAGGCCTTCCGCGACTATCGGAAGGCCGTCGAGACCGGCCAGCCGAAAACGCTGCTCGATTTCTTCCCGGACGCCGCCCGGATGGAGGCGGACTGGGTCAGGTTCGTGACCGGGCTGTAATCGGCGGCTTTCGCGGAAGAACCGCGCCCCCTGCGCCGTAACGCCTTTTGGGGTATCCTGCCCCGCAGGGGGGAATTCTCAGGATCGCGCCATGCTCCGTCTCGCGCTCGCCGCCGCCGTCCTCACGCTCAGCCTCGCTTCTACGGCCCTCGCCGACCGCGGCCAGGCCGAAAATGCCGTCCAGGAGGGCGACCGCTACCTCGGCGGCCGGAATTTCCCGGCGGCCATCGACGCCTACTCCCGCGCCATCGACGCCGACCCGACGTGGGCGACGGCCTGGGGGAAGCGCGGGTACGCGAAGCGGATCTGGACGAAGTTCAATGCGTCGCTCGAGGATTTCGGGCAGGCGATCGCGCTGGAGCCGCAGGCGACGAACTGGCGCCTCGAGCGGGCGCAGGCCTACCTCGGGCTCGACCGTGCGCAGGAAGCGATCGAGGAAGGCGAGGAGCTGATCAAGCTGAACCCCGCGGACCCGGCGAACACGTCGCTTCTCGGCTGGGCCCTCATCCGCTCCGGCGAAGTCGACCGCGGGCTCGATCTCCAGACGAAGGCGCTCGAGATGGCCGGCGGGAACGCCGTGCTCCGCATCCGCGCCGACGGGTTCGAGCTCAAGGCGGACTGGAAGGCGCTGCAGGACGAGATGGAAAAGGCCCTCGCGGGCGGCCGGCGCGATTTCGGCGCCTACCTCAATCGCGTCGTGGCGCACACCGAGCTCGGCGAGTACGACAAGGCCGCCGGCGTCATCAAGGAGCTGGAAGGGCTGTCGCGCGGCACGACGATCTACATGTCGCGCGTCTACCTCTACTCCACGCCGGGCGCGAAGGCGTACTTCAACGCGGCCACCGCGCTCTCGGAAGGCGAACAGGCCGCCGCCAACTCGACCGAGTCCAGCGTCCTCAACATCTACGCCCGCGCCCTGTTCCTCACGGGGAACGTGGACAAGTGCCTCGACCTGCTCGTCACCAAGGGCCGCCGCACCAGCTTCCAGACGCTCTTCTGGCTCGGCGCGGCGCACTGGAAGCTCGGGCAGTTCGCGGAAGCGAAGGCGGTGCTGTCCGATGCGCGCCGCCTGAACCCGTACATCCTGAAGCACGCCGAGAAGATCGAGGGGTTCAAGGACTTCGTCTCGGCGATCGACCGCGACCTCGCGGGTGAGGGCGGCCAGCAGGCCGACCGCGGCCGCCTCGGCTACGAGCTCGCGACGCACCTCATGACCGTCGCGGAGATCGAGGCGCTCGTCCGCCGCTACCGCTTCCAGAGGGCCGCCGAGGAATACGAGAAGCTGCTGCCGGCGCTGAAGTCCGCCGTGCGCAAGGCCGAGGTCGAGGCGCGGCTTCCCGAGGTCAAGGGGATGGCCGGGGCGCATGCCAAGCTGCTCGCGGCCGTGAACAAGTCGCAGGAAAAGGTGAAGGCGAAGCTGGGCAAGATGGAGCTCACGCTGGTGAAGGCGGACGAGGGGAGCTTCAACTTCACGATCACCGGCGGCGACGGGAAGTTCCCGTGGGCGTACCTCGACCCGGCGATCTACTGCGAGCTGGCGACCGCCCGCGACCTGAAGCCCGAGGAAACTTTCGGCCTCGGCTGCCTCGCGTGGGACGCCGGGCTCCAGCCGGTCGCGATGAAGCTGTTCGACGACGCCGTGAAGAAGCAGGCGGCGCTCAAGAAGAACCTTTTTGCTTTCGTGAGCCGCAAGCGCGGCGTCCCGGCGCCGGACGCGGGGTTCGTGAGCTTCCGCGGCTCCTACGTCACGGCGGAGGAGAAGGCGAACCTCGAGAAGGGCCTGGTCCAGTTCCAGGGGCAGTGGGTGACCGTCAAGGACAAGGAGCAGCTCGCCAAGGGGAACATCCAGGTCAACGGGAAGTGGGTGCCGGGCGAAGAGGCGGAGCTGCTGAAGCGCGGGTTCCGCAAGTACAAGGACAAGTGGATGAGCCGCGAGGACTACGAGGCGGTCCGCGGCGGCTGGGAGGACGCGTACACGGAGCAGACGGAGCACTACCTGGTGAAGACGAACGAGTCCGAGGGGTTCGCGAAGGACCTTGCGGCGCTGATCGAGGTCGCGTACGCGGAGTACAAGGCGTACTACGGCGGCGAAGAGCCGAAACTCAGCGGCAAGGAGAAGATGACGCTCTACGCGTACCGGAGCTACGAGGACTACCGCAAGTACTGCGTCGAGACGAAGGCCGAGGATCACCTGAACGCGGCCGGGTTCGCGAGGAGCGACTCGCTGGTCGTCGTCGGCTGGAACAAGACCAACAATCGCCAGCAGTTCCTCCAGACGATGGTGCACGAGGCCGCGCACCTGTACTTCTTCCGCGTCACCCCGTCCGGACGCCCGGCCAGCTGGTACGCCGAGGCAATGGCCACCTACTTCGAAGGCTTCAACTGGGACGGCAAGGCGTACAAGTTCAACTTCGTCAGCGAGAGCCGCCTGCCGTTCGTGCGCGACGCGATGAAAGGGAAGCGCCACATCGCGCTGAAGGACATGCTGGCGGGGGACGCGCTGACGCTGATCAACAGCGATTCGCAGAAGGCGCTGCTGTTCTACGCGCAGTGCTGGGCGCTGAACTACTACCTCAGCCAGACCGAGAACAAGGAGTACCGCGCCGCGTACGCCGAGTACCGCAAGGGCGTCGCATCCGGCGGCGGCAAGTCGCTCCTCGAGTTCTTCACGGATCCCGCGCGGCTGGAAGCGGACTGGGTGAGGTTCGTGACGGGGTTGTAGTCCTGTTTTCCGTGCCCGATTCGGCCGTTCGCGCGACATTTCCGGCATGACGCCGTCCCCACTTCCCCCGCTCGCCGAGTTCCTCCGCTGGATTTCGGAGATGCCGGCGGCGTTCCGCGGCGAACCGGGAGCCGGGTCGCGCGGGGGGATCCGGGTGAAGGCGGTGGTCAACGACCTTCTATCCGCGATCCAGGGAGAGCCCGTCGACGGAGCAGCGCTCGCGCCGTTCGCCTTCAACGGTTCGTTCCAGGAGCGCAACCGGCTTCGCTGGGTTCTCGCGGCGTGCCACCTGTTCTGGCACCCGTCCCTTCGAGAGCGGTCGATCCCCCGCGCGGCGCTTCTCAAGCTGCTCGTCCAGGACCTCGCCTCCCTCGCGGCGGTCGCCAACGCCGACACGCTCGCCACCGACGAGGAGCGCCGCGAGGAACTGACCCGCCGCGGGATCGCCGCCGCCGGCCTGCGCCTCCCCGGCGAATCGGAAGCCCAGGCCGCCGACCGCCTCAACCAGGTCGACTCCATCGAGCGCCGCAAGCTCATCGCCGCCGCCGCGGAAAAGCAGCGCCGCGCCAAGGCGATCCAGGAAGAGCTGCGCCGCAAGGCCGCCGAAGAGGCCGCTTCCAAGGCGTCCAGCGAATGAGCGCGCGCATCACGGCGGAGTTGAAGAAGCGGAGCCCGCTGATCACGGCGGCGGCGGCGAAGACGCTTCACCGCATCGTGGAGCATCCGGACGCGCCGCGCTGGAACGGGGCGTGCGGAGACCGGCTGGTGAAGGCGGATCTCAGGGAGCTGGACGGGCTGCGCGCGGCGCTGTCGGAAGGGCGAGAAGCGCGGAGAGGCGGGGCGCCGCCGCCGGCGATCCTCGCTGCGGTCGCAGCGGCGATCCCGAGGGTGGACCGCTTCCGCCGCACCGTCCCGCGGGGGCTGGACCTGTCCAAAGATTGGGCGGACGTCCCGACGACGTCGCGCGAGGACCTGGCGTTCTCGATTCACGAGCTGATCCCGGACGACGCGGACTCGGGGCGGATGGTCGTGCACCCGACGAGCGGCACGACCGGGCATGCGGTATTCGTGCCGCACCATCCCGTGGCGGGAAGCGCGTACCTCGCGCTGTTCGAGGTGGCGCTGGCGGCGCACGGGGTGAAGCTTGCGCCGCGCGACAGCGACGTGGGAACGGTGCAGGTGCATTCGCAGGCCTTCACGCTGACGTACGCCACGGTTCACGCCGCGTGGGGGAACAGCGGATACGCGAAGGTGAACCTGAACCCGGCGGAGTGGCGCGGGCCGGACAGCCGCGGACGCTGGCTGGAGGCGATGGCGCCGCTGACGTTCACGGGCAATCCCTCGGCGTACGCGGAACTCCTTGCGCTCCGCCCCGGCATCCGGCCGAAGGCGTTCTTCTCGACGGCGTTCGCGATGGCGCCGGCGCTGGCGAAGAAAGTCGCCGCGGCGTTCGGCGCGCCCGTGATCGACCTCTACTCCAGCATCGAGACCGGCCCCGTCGCCTACACCTGCCGCGAAGGAGACTTCCACGTCCTGCCGCACGACCTGCACGTCGAGGTCGTCGACGCTTCGGGGAAACCGTCCCCGGCGGGGAAGCCCGGCGAGATCTGCGTCAGCGGCGGCCGCAACCCGTACCTGCCTCTTCTCCGCTACCGCACCGGCGACCGCGCCCGGCTCGAGACGAAGCCGTGCGCCTGCGGCGACCCGATGCCGCGGCTTCTCGCGTTCGAGGGCCGCGCCCCCGTCGTCCTCCGCGCGGCGGACGGCGGCCCCGTCGCGACCGTCGACGTCTCCCGCGCCCTCCGCGACTTCGCCATCGCCCAGCACGCCCTCGTCCAGCACGCCGACGGCGCCGTCGCCCTCGACCTCCGGCCGCTCCCCGGCTGGACGCTCGACCTCAGGCGCGTCGAGTCGGCGCTCCGGCGCGTCTTCGGCGCGAAGGCGAACGTACGCGTCCGCTCCGTGAAGAGCCTGGAGGGGAAGGGCGGCAAGGTCGCCGCGTTCCGGAGCGAGCTGCGATGACGTGCCCGGACACCATCGCCGCGATCCTCGGGCTCATCTATTTCCTCGTCACGCTTCGCATGAACTGGTGGAAGTGGCCCGCCGGCGTCGTCCATTGCGCCGTGTTCACCGCGGTCTTCTGGTTCTTCCACCTCTACGCCGGCACCACGCGCGTCGAGAATCTCGGCGTCGTCTTCGGCCTGATCTGCGTCGTGCTGACCGTCCGGCGGAACATCTGGAGCTGGCCCACCGGGATCGTGAACATCGTGTTCTTCTTCATCATGTTCTGGCAGGCGAAGCTCTACGCGGACCTGATCACGCTGACGGTGTTCTTCATCCTCAGCATCTACGGCTGGTGGGTGTGGCTCCGCGGCATGCCGGCGGACGAGCCGCTCGTCGTCGAGCTCGCTTCGCCCCGCCTGCGCCTTGCCGGGCTCGCCGTCGTGGCCGCCGGCTCGCCCGCGCTCGGCTGGACGTTTCACCGCTTCACCGATGCTTCGCTGCCGTACTGGGATTCGCTCATCACGGTCATGAGCCTCGTGGCGCAGTGGGGGCTGGCGAAAAAGTACGTCGAGAACTGGATCCTGTGGATCGCGGTCGACGTGATCGCGATCCGGGTCTACTCGTGGAAGGGCCTGCTCTCCACTTCGGTGCTGTACGCCGTATTCCTCGCCCTCGCGACCTACGGGCTCATCGACTGGGTGCGGGCGCTCCGGAAATCGAAAACCGCGGCCGCATGAGCACGACCGGCCTCGTCCTCGGGAAGTTTCTTCCCCCGCACGCCGGCCACCTGCGGTTGCTGGCGGAAGCGCGTTCCCGGGTGGACCGGCTGGCGGTCGTGATCGGCTCGCTGGCGCGCGAGCCGATCCCCGGCGCCGTCCGCGCCGAGTGGATGCGGGAGCTCTGCCCGCGCGACGACGTCTTCCATCTCGACGAGGAGCTCCCGCAGGAACCCGGCGAGCACCCGCAGTTCTGGGAGCTCTGGACCGCGGCGCTTCGCCGCTTTCTCCCGTCCGGCCCCGACGTCGTCTTCACTTCGGAGGCCTACGGCGACGAGCTCGCCCGCCGCCTCGGGGCGCGCCACGTCTGCGTCGACCCGGCCCGCACGGCGGTCCCGGTCTCCGGGACCGCGATCCGCCGTGACCCGATGGCGCACTGGGAGTTCATCCCGCCCTGCGTCCGGCCGTGGTACACGAAGCGCGTCGTGATCTACGGCCCGGAGTGCGGCGGCAAGACGACGCTGGCCCGGCGGCTCGCGCAGGAATTCCGCACGGAGTGGGTCCCGGAATTCGCGCGCGGCCTTCTCGAAGCCAAGGGCTCCATGATCGAGCCGGCCGACGTCCCCCACATCGTCGCGGGCCAGATCGCGACCGAAAACGCCGCCGCTCGCGCCGCCAACCGCGTTCTTTTCTGCGACAGCGACGTCAACACCACCGTCATCTACACCACGCACTACCTGGGCTCGTGCCCCTCCTGGGTCGCCCACCTGTCCCGCCGCCGCGCCGCCGATCTCATTCTCTTCTGCGAACCCGACCTCCCCTGGGAGCCCGACTGGCAGCGCGACACGCCCCTGCGCCGCGACTGGTTCCGCGAGTGGTTCCGCGCCCGGCTCGACGAACAGGGAAGGCCGTGGCGTTCGATCGCGGGGAGCGGGGAAGCGCGCGTCGCCGCCGCCACGAGAGCGGTGACGGAGGCGCTCGGATTCCGGGTCGGACGCTGAAGGTCTACTTCGCCGGCTTCCGCCGAATCTGGAGCGCACTGTCGAGCACGAGCGGGGTGGCTTCGGTCGCCAGCGCTCGCTGGGCGAAGGGGACGAATTCCGGGGCGGTGTGGGTGATTTCACCCCCCACGCTCATGGAACTCTCGCCGGCCGAACCCGGGGCATTCCCATTGTCCCTGACCCCCATGAACGCAATTTCGGCCCCTCGCACCTGCAGGAGCACGCCATCGACGTTCAGGTAGTGAAGCGCGTAATTCACCGCGGACGTGACCACCGTGTTGCTGAGCAGGTTCCGGATCTTCAGGCTGGACCCGGAGCGCCGAATTTCCAGCAACTCCACCGGTGCCTCACTCTGAGACGCCTTTTGCGACAGATCCGCGGCCTCCATCGTGCCAAGCGATTCCCCTCCCCGGCCTCCTGCCGCCGCGACGCCCTGCAGGTCGGCCGCGGCCGCCGCCTCGAGCTCCGCGTCTCCCTTCGCCTTAGCATTCCTTAACCGGGCTTTCCTCGCGTCGGTCAGTCCGGGGCCGAAGCCGATTTCGCTGAACACACCGGCGGCCGCGACCGCCTCCTTCTCCGCGTCGTCGTGCTTCTTCAGGGCGCACAGCACGTCGCTGCGCAGGATCCGCGCTCGTCCCTCCCCGATCGCGTCCCCCGCGAGCTGCAACTGCTTCACCGCCTCATCGGCGCGGGGAAGCGCGGCGTCTGGTTTGCCGGAGGCGAGGAGTGCCACCGCCGCCATGGTTTCGGCCATCCCGGTGGCCGTGTTATCCTTCGCGGCGGTCGCGAGTTTCCCCAGCGCGTCCGCGTTCTTCAGGGCTTGTTCCCACGCCCCCGCGCCGGTCAGGAACGCGTTCAGGGCGATCCTGAGGGATGCTTCCTCGAATGCGCCGCCGCGCACGCCCGGTCGCGGCAGGCCGGCGATCGCCGTATCCAGGAACACGATTCCGTCCCTCCACTTCTCCGCTGCGGCCAGGGCCTTCAGATAGTTGCGCGCGTTCATCGTGAGGTACGCCTCGACGGCCGCAAATTCCCGCTTCGACAGGATCGCCAGGGTTTCGAGAAAGAAGAACGCCGCGTCCTCCGGCGTCCCGGCCGTGGACATGTGGTAGAAGCAATTTTGGGCCGACCAGGCCGCCTCGACCGCATTCGAGCGCTTCTCGAAATAGGCCACGGCTTCGCGGTAGGCCTTCTCTCCCGCTTTCCGTTCTCCCGCGACGTACAGCCCCTGCGCGTACGCCACCATCACCCCGCCGCGCTTCAGGTCCAGGTGAGCCGCCATCCGGTCCAGGCCCTTGTCCTTGGCCCCTGCGGTGATCCAGCGTTCGAGCGCTGCCTGGGCGGATGCATTCAGCGATTCCAGCCCCTTGGCGTCCTTCTTCGCGCCCAGCTCCTCCATCGCGGTCCCGAGGCAGGCGATCACCGAGTCTTCCTCCTGCTCGTTCCCGAGGACGGCCGCGTCTGTCTTCAGGAACGCCTCCAGGTCCTCGGCGACGTGCGAACGGTCGCCCGCATTTTCCCGGCACCACATCACGGCGCGCCGCAGCACCAGCGTCTCCCGGGCGCAGGCCTCGCTGTCCGCCCCAAGGCTCTCCCCGTAGGCGGCGATCGACTCGAGGTACTTCGTCGCCGCTTCCGCGAATTTCTTCTCCTGGAAGAGTTTGACTCCCTCTTTCCGGAGGTTGTCCGCTTTGCGGGGGTCTTCGCCGCCGTTCTGGGCGGCAGCCGCGCAACAGAGCGAGAGAAAGGAGAGGGCGAGGAATCGGTCCATTGGAAGCCTCCTGAAGGTGAGCGGTCCATTCAATGACAGCGGGCGCCCTGGAATCAAGGACGCCGTTCGTGGTTCATTTCGCGGGCGTTGCCGCCCACAGCAGCAGCCCCTCGCCCCGCGCCCCGGTGTACCCGACCGCCATCCGACCGGACACGAGCTCGGGCCGGCCGTCGCCGTCGAGGTCGCCGGCGGCGAGGGTGATGAGGTGCGACGGCGCGGGGACGTCGTGCCGCGCGAAAGACTGCTTGCCGTCGTTCTCGAGCCAGAGCAGCCCGGTCGCATCCTTCTCGTCCCACATCCCGAACAGGACCGCCACGGCGACGTCGAGGTCGCCGTCGGCGTCGAGGTCTGACGCCACGGCGCGGTACGGGCCGTAGCAGCGCGCGATCTCGTGCCACTCGAACTCCAGCTTCCCTTTGTTCTCCAGCCACTGCACGCCGTGGTACGGCTTCGGGATCGCCCGCGGGTCGTCGAGCGCGTCGCCGTTGGAGTAGAGGATGTCCAGGTCACCGTCGCGGTCCAGGTCGACCATCTGGATCCCCGACGAGCCGTACAGCGGGTTGCGCGCCTCGAAGAGCACCTTTGGCTCGAACGCGCCGCCCTTGTTCATCCACGCGGTGATCGTCTCGGCCTCCTGCGCCACGAGCGCCACGAAGTCCGGCCGGCCGTCGCCGTCCAGGTCCGTCACCGGCACGTGGATCGGCCCCGTCCGGTCCGCGAGTTTCACCAGCTCCCACTTCGCCCCGTCGTTCCGCAGCCAGCCGATGTATCCCGTCTTGCGCCACCCGAACGCGGCCACCACAAGGTCCAGGTCACCGTCCCCGTCCACGTCCGCCGGCTCCAGGTCCGCGATTCGCGGCTGCCCCTTCAGCAGCTCCCGGTGCTCCCACCCCTTCGCGCCGTTGTTCACCAGCAGCGTCGCGTGCCCCACGAGGTCGTCCGACGGCAGGATGCTCCCGAGCCCTGCCACCGCGACATCCAGGTCCCCGTCGCCGTCCGCGTCGAACAGCGCCGTGTGCCCCGGCGCCACGCACGTCCCGATCGTCTCCTCCGTCCATCCCGCGCCCGATCGCCTCAGCAGCCCCACCGTCCCCAGCCCCGCGTCGCAGACCAGGATCTCCGCCTTCCCGTCCCCGTCCACGTCCGCCACGTTCACGTTCGTCACCTTCGCGTCCTGCCGCTTCTCGTCCCCGATCGCTGTCTTCCCGAAGCGCAGCCGGCCGGGGTCCGCGGAGGACGCGAGCGGTTCAAAGCGCGCCGGGGCGTGCTTCCTGTAGAAGGCCTCCAGCTCGCCGTACGTCTCTTCCGCGGGGAATTTGTTCGCCTCGACCAGCAGCCGCTTCATGTCGTTGAACATCCTCGGCCAGTCGCCCGCGAGCAGGACTCCCGGGGCCGGCGTGGCGTGGCACTCGCCGCAGGTCGCCTTGAGGCCGGCGGGGGCGCGGTCGAGAAGGGCATTCCAGTTGTCGCCGAAGCGCCAGCCGCGGGCGGCGGGCTCGGGCTTCGGCGGTTCATTCGGGGGCGGGGGAGGTTCCGTGGGGGGGCCGGCCGGCGGGGGAGCGGCGACGGTTTCCGGGAGCGGCGCCGGGATCGGCGCGGG
The DNA here is from genome assembly GCA_964590435.1 of uncultured Planctomycetia bacterium. GTDB lineage: Bacteria > Planctomycetota > MHYJ01 > WSZJ01 > WSZJ01 > WSZJ01. Next base: position 42,870 of record CAZPWT010000047.1, on the reverse strand, counting down.
CGGAGCGGCCTGGCGCTTCACCGGCGTTTCGGGCGGCTTTTTTCCCCACCACGCCACGCCGAGCGCCAGCGCCATGAGCGCCGCGATCGCGAACGCAGCGCCGCCGCGTTGCGTCACTGGCCGTGCCCCAGCCGCTGGATCAGCTTCTCGTCGAACCCCGCCGCCGCCATCCGCCGTTGCGCGCCGGCGATGTCGTAGGCCACCCGCCGGAATTCGACGACGTCCTCCGTCGAGTCGTACAGCAGCCACGCCGCCTTCGCGCAGCGGTCCCGCGGCTGCCCGACGCTCCCGGGGTTCACGAGGTACGTCTTCGAGTCCGCGAGCTGCACCACCTGCAGGTCCGGCTTCTCCTCGAACTTCGACTCGACGCGCGCCGCCGTCGCCATCGCCGGGACGTGCGTGTGGCCGAAGAAGCACACGTGCACGTCCGGCATCGTCGTCCGCAGGTACTGGATGTTCTCCTGGTACGCCTCGTAGGTGAGCAGGTACTCGTCCTCGTTCCGCGGCGACCCGTGCGTGAACAGCAGCCCGTCCTCCGTGGCGATCTGGAGGGGAAGTGACTTCAGGTCGAGGAGCTGGTCGGGGCGGAGGTGGTCGCGGGAGTACTCGATCGTGTAGCGCTTGTCTGCGCGGCTGACGAGCTCGATCGAGGTCATGCCGGTGATGTAGCGCTCGTGGTTGCCGCAGATCCCCTTCGCCTTCAATTGACGCACTGCGTCAACGCACTCCACGGGGCTCGCGCCGTACCCCACGATGTCCCCGAGGTGGATCACTCGGTCCGGCTTCGCCTTCCGGACTTCCTCAGCGACCGCCTGGAGCGCCTCCAGGTTCGCGTGGACGTCCGCCAGGATCGCGTATTTCACCGGGTCCGCTGCGTTAGTGCCCCGGCGAATCCCATCTTGTCCCGCAGCGCCGCGAACCACGCCCCCGGCCCCGTGTTCACCAGCCGGAACGGCTTCTTGGCGCGCCTCACCGTCACCGCGTCCCCGTCCCCCACCGGCAGCACTTCCTGCCCGTCCACCGTCAGCATCACGTCCCCGTTCCGCCGCTCCAGGTCGATCCGGATCCCCTGCCGCGCCGGCAGCACGATCGGCCGCATCGACAGCGAATGCGGGCAGATCGGCGTCACGATCATCGCTTCCAGCGTCGGGTCCACGATCGGCCCGCCGGCCGCCATCGAGTGGGCGGTCGAGCCCGAGGGCGTCGCCACGATCAGGCCGTCGCCGGAGACGAGGGTGAAGGGGACTTTGCCGACGGCGAGGCGGAGGTGGACCATCCGGGAAACGGAACCGCGGGCGATCACGGCGTCGTTGAGGGCGAGAAGCGAGCGGCGGCCGGAGGCGCCGCTGACCTCGACCTCGAACATCATGCGGTCGCTGGTCCGGAGGGGGGCTTTCACCAGGCGTTCGATGGAGGCGCGGACGTCAGCGAGCGGCACCTCGGCCAGGAAGCCGAGGCGGCCGGTGTTCACCCCGACGACCGGGATCGCGTTCCCGGCGAGCCGTCGCGCGACCGACAGGATCGACCCGTCGCCGCCGAACAGCACGATGAAGTCCGCCTTGGCCCGCGAGAGGTCCGCCGAACCGTCCAGGTCGCGCAGCACGACGCGGAACCGCCGCCGCAGCCACGGCTCGTGCGCGGCGATGGCGGCCGCGCTCCGTTCCTTGCGCGCGTCGCCGACGAGGATGATCGATCGGTTCATGCCGCCCTCCGGCCTAGAGCACGATCGGTTTCGACAGCACTCCCGCCCGCTCCGCACACTTCACGGCCGACCTCGCGATCCCCGCCGCGTCCAGCCCCAGCATCTCCAGCAGCTTCGGCCGCGCCCCGTGCTCCACGAACCGGTCCGGGATCCCCAACCGCGCGATCCTCCGCGCGTCCGCCCCGCAGTTCTGCGCCGCTTCCAGCACCGCCGAACCGAACCCGCCCATGAGCTGGTGGTCCTCCAGCGTCAGCACGAAGGGCTGCTCCGCCGCGAGCCGCTGCACCGCTTCCTCGTCGACCGGTTTCGCGAACCGCGCGTTCACCACGGCCAGGTCCAGCCCCTTCTCCGCCAGCCTCCGCGCGGCCTCCAGCGCCGGGTACACCATCGCGCCGTACGCCAGCAGCGCCCCCTGCTTCCCCTCGCGCACCCACTCCGCTTCGCCCAGCCGGATTTCCTTCCCGAACAGCACCGACTCGCCGTCCGGGACGTTGGCGCGCGGGTAGCGGATCGCGACGGAGATGTCCTGCTGGAGCGCCCACTGCATCATCCGGAACATCTCGTGGCCGTCCTTGGGGGCGGCGACGGCGATGTTGGGGAAGGGGCGGATGTAGGCGATGTCAAAGACGCCGTGGTGGGTGGGGCCGTCGTCGCCGGCGACGCCGCCGCGGTCGAGGCAGAAGAGGACGGGGTTCTTGTTGAGGCAGACCTCGTGCATGATCTGGTCGAAGGCGCGCTGGAGGAACGTCGAGTAGATCGCGGCGATCGGGCGGTTGCCGGCGACTGCGAGGCCGCTGGCGAACGCGATGGCGTGCTGCTCGCAGATCCCCGCGTCGTAGTACCTCTCGGGGAACTCCTTCTGGAACTTCGCCAGGCCCGTTCCCTCCGGCATCGCCGCGTTCAGCGCGATCACGCGCTTGTCGAGGCGGGCGAGCTCGATCGCGCTCTCGGCGAAGACCTGAGTCCAGGACTTGGTCGGCGTCGGCGGCTTCGGCGGCTCAATCTTGCACCCGCCCTCGGCCGAAGCGCCGGACGGGGAAGGGCTCGCGAGCTTGAGGGCCGGGGGCTGGCCGATTTTTGCCGCGTGGGCGCGCTGCGAATCCGTTTCGGCGCCGGGGTGGCCGTGCCCCTTTTCCGTGAGCACGTGCAGCAGAACCGGCTTCCGGATGTCCTTCACCTGCCGAAGCGCCTTCTCGACGGCCTCGAGGTCGTGCCCGTCGACCGGGCCGTAGTAGTCGAACCCGAGCTCCTCGAAAATGTTCACGCCGTGGATCGTGTGCTTCACGCCGTGCGCGACCGTCTCGAGGACGCGCTCCATCGGCATCCCCACGAACGGCAGCTTCTCGATCAGCGACTTCAGCTCGTTCTTCGCTTCCCGGTACAGCGGGGCGCTTCGGATCTTGTCGAGGTACGTGGCGAGGGCGCCGACGGTCTGGCTGATGGACCAGCGGTTGTCGTTGAGGATGACGAGGAGGTTCTTCTTGAGGCCGCCCGCGTTGTTCAGGCCTTCGTAGGCGACGCCGCAGGTCAGGGAGCCGTCGCCGACGACGGCGACGACCTTCCGTTCCCGGCCTTGGTGCTGGTCGCCGCAGAGGACGCCCAGCGCAGTCGAGACCGCCGTCCCGGCATGGCCGAACATGTACACGTCGTACGGGCTTTCCGCGGGTGAGGAGAATCCCGACAGCCCGCCGAATTGCCGGAGCGTACGGAAGCGATCCCTGCGGCCGGTGACGAGCTTGTGCGGGTAGATCTGGTGGGAGACATCCCAGATGAGGCGGTCGTTGGAGAAGTCGTAGACGCGGTGAAGGGCGAGGGTGAGTTCGACGACGCCGAGGGCGGAGCCGAGGTGGCCGCCGGTCTGGTGGGTGACGAGCTCGACCTCGTCGCGAATCTCCTGGGCAACCTGACGCAACTGCTCAAGCGACAAGGGCTTAAGGTCGGCCGGAGACTGGATTCCGTCGAGGATCCGCGTCATGGGATCGCCTTGATCGGGAACGTGAAGAACTTCTCGCCGACGGTCGCCGTCGCAACCACACCGGCCCTCTGCGTCGTAACTTCCGCCCCGCCAGTGATTTGCAGCAACGGGCTCCGCATTTTACCTTGAAAATTGCTCCGGCGCAATCCCTCCTGCTACGATACCCCTTCTGCCGGCAGCAAAGGAGGCCGGCCTGCCCTGAGCATCTCCGACAAAGCCAAAGAACTCGTCTTCGGAAAGCCGAAAGACCCCACGGACCCGCGGGTCTTTCACCACCTCTCCCTCATCGCTTTCTTCGCGTGGGTGGGACTCGGCGCCGACGGGCTCTCGTCCTCGGCCTACGGCCCTGAAGAATCGTTCAAGGCCCTCGCCGAGGGCGGCCACCAATCCCTCGCCCTCTTCCTCGCCGTCGCCACCGCCGTCACCGTCTTCATCATCGCCGCGACCTACAACAAGGTCATCGAGGTCTTCCCGACCGGCGGCGGCGGGTACCTCGTGGCCACCAAGCTCCTCGGCGGCGGCGCCGGCCTCACCTCCGGCGCTTCGCTCATGGTCGACTACGTCCTCACGGTCGCCATCTCGCTCGCTGCGGCCACGAAGGCCATCTTTTCCTTCCTCCCGGCCAGCTGGGCGCCCTGGGCTCTGTGGTTCACGCTCGGGTCGCTCGCCCTCCTGACCTACCTCAACATCCGCGGCGTCAAGGAGTCCACCCTCGTCCTCACGCCGATCTTCCTCACGTTCCTCATCACCCACGCCCTCCTCATCGGCTGGGGCATCTTCGGCCACTGGGACCGACTCTCGTCCGTCACCAGCGACGCCGGCCACGCCGTCCGTGCCGCAAAGGACTCCGGCACCCTCTGGCCCCTCTTCGTCGGCTTCATGCTCGCCTACACCATGGGCGCCGGCACCTACACCGGGATCGAGGCCGTCTCCAACTCGATGAACGTCCTGCGCGAGCCGAAGGTGGAGACGGGGAAGCGCACGATGCGCCTCATGGCGTGGTCGCTGGCGATCACGGCGGGCGGGATCCTGCTCCTGTACCTGCTCTGGAACGTCTGGGGCGCCTGGAACTTGCCGGGGAACCAGCTCAAGTCCCTCAACGCCGTGATGATCGAGCAGATCTCGGGAAGCTGGACGGAGCACTACGGCATCAACCCCGGCGTGATCAAGGCGTTCATCATCGTGACGCTCGTATCGGAAGCGGCGCTGTTGATCGCGGCGGCGCAGGCGGGGTTCGTGGGCGGGCCGGCGGTGCTGTCCAACATGGCGCTCGACTCGTGGGTCCCGCACCGCTTCGCGAACCTCTCCGACCGCCTAGTGACGATGAATGGCGTCGTCCTCATGGCCGGCGCCGCCGCGGCCCTGATAATCGGGACCAAGGGGAAGGTCGAAACGCTGGTCGTCATGTACGCGATCAACGTGTTCGTCGTGTTCGTCCTCACGCAGCTCGGCATGTGCGTGCACTGGTTCAAGGCCCGCCGCCGCGTCCGGGCATGGTGGCGCAACCTGACCATGAACCTGATCGGGCTGGTCCTCTGCGGCACCATCCTCACGTTCACCGTCATCCAGAAGTTCACCCACGGCGGCTACGTCACCGTCCTCATTACCCTCGGGCTCATCCTGTTCTGCGTCTCCGTCAAGATCCACTACCGAAACGTCTCCCGTCTCCTGCGCCGCCTCGACATGGCGTTCCGCGAAATCCCCGAGGCCCAGACCGACCCGGGCCTCGCCAACCCCACCGAGGACGCCCCCACCGCCGTCCTCTTCGTCGGCTCCTACGGCGGATTCGGCATCCATACCTTCTTCGCCATCCACAAGGCCTGGCCACGCTACTACCAGCGCTTCATCTTCCTCTCCGTCGGCGTCGTCGATACCGCGCACTTCAAGGGCGTGGAAGAGGTCGAGAACCTGGAGAAAGAAACGGAGAACACGATCCGCAAGTACGTCCGGCTGGCGCGCGGCCAGGGGTGCTACGCGGTCGGCGAGTACAAGATCGGCCCCGACGCGGTCGAGCTGATGATGGACATGGCGCGCAAGGCGAAGAAGGAGTACCCGCAGGCCGTTTTCTTCAGCGGAAAACTCGTCTTCCCGACCGAGAACTGGATGACGCGCCTCCTGCACAACCAGACGGCCTACGCCGTCCAGCGCGAAATGCAGTTCGAAGGGATGACGATGATCGTGCTGCCCGTCCGCGCAATCTGAACTGCAGTTGCGGGTTGCGAGTTGCGAGTTGCGAGGAACGGCAGGCGCGCGACGGTGGCTCCCGAGGCCGACTCCGGTCCCCTGCCTTTTCCCCCCTCGCAACCCGCAACCCGCCTGCGCCCCTGCGGGGCTTCGGCGGGCGTCGCTCGCAACTTTTGTATTCAGTTGCATTGGCACTACACTCGGTCGATGCGCTTCGTCGTCCTCGCCTCCGGTTCTTCCGGAAACGTCTCCGCCGTCTGGAACGGAACCCGCGGCCTGCTCATCGACGCCGGCACCGGCTCCTCCAAGTCCATCGAGGCCGCGCTGCTGGGCGCCGGCCTCCGCCCCGAGGGCATCGCCGGCATCCTCGTCACCCACGCCCACTCCGATCACTTCGGCCAGCCCGCACGCATCTTCGCCAAGAAGTACGGCGTCCCCGTCCTCACCCATCCCGAAACCTACGCCGCCGCCTGCCGCCGCGCCCGCGCCTTCGTCGGCATGCACGAACGCGGCCACGTCCGCTTCCTCAAGGAAGACGCCGACCACCTCCACGACGATTTCCAGATCCGCACCTGGTCCGTTCCCCACGGCAACGAGTCCGCCGGCCGCCCCCTCGCCTTCACCATCCGCTGCGGACCCAAGACCGTCTTCTACGCCACCGACCTCGGCATGGTCCCCCCGTACCTCATCCAGGCGATGCGGGAAGCGGACTTCGTGCTGCTCGAGTCGAACTACGACGACGAGATGGAAGTGACCTCCGGCCGCCCCGACCACCTGATCGACTGGGTCACCGGGCCGACCGGCCACCTCTCGAACGACCAGGCGGCGGAGGCGCTGGGGAAGGTGTTCGAGCCCGGGCACCGGAAATACCCGAGGCGCGTGGTGCTGGGGCACCTCTCGGAAGACTGCAACCACCCGGATCTCGCGATCGCGGCGACGCGGCCGCGGCTGCCGGACCACGTCGAACTCCACATTGCGGCGCGCTACGAGGCGAGCGCTGTGTGGGACGTATGAAGATCTCCCTCGCCATCCTCCTCGGAGCCGCGCTCATGGCCCGCGCCGAAGACGCGCAGGACCCGTCGAAGGACGGCCCTCACCCGGTCGCCTGGCGGAAAGTCGCCGTGCCGGACACGAAGGCCGACGCCACCCTCGAGGGCGCCCTGTTCTACCCGGGCGCCGAGGCGAAGGAGGACGCCGCCCCCGCCGCCGGCGGCCCCTGGCCCGCCTGCGTCTTCTCCCCCGGCGGTCCCGCCTCTGACTGGCGCTGGGTCGAGGATTTCGGGAAGCGCTTCGCCTCGTGGGGCGTCGCCACGCTGGTCGTGACGTTCGGCGACCGGCAGGCGCCGGAGCGGGCGAAGCAGATGCTCGCGGCGCGGGACTGGCTGGAAGGGCAGAACGCCGACAAGAAGTGGTTCCTCGCGGGGAAGCTCGACGCGAAGGTGTTCCTGGCCGGCGGGCATTCGCGCGGTGGAGCAGCCGCGATCCTTGCCGCCGCGGACTCGAAGAAGTGGGCCGGGTGCGTGACGGTCGGCGCGGCCCTCGCGAAAATTCCCGCCGACTACGCGACGCCCACGTACCTCATCGGCGCCGCGGAGGACAAGACCCTGCCTGCCCTCTACGACGGCCAGAAGAAACCGCGCTGGCTCGCGGTGGTCGCCGGCATGGACCATTTCATGAACCCCGACGCGAAACGCTTGGTCGTGCTCGCGTACTGCACGGCGTGGGTCGGCGCGCGCTTCCTGAAGGTCGGCGCGTTCGAGGCGTGGCTGTCGGGGGACAGGGGAGCGAAGGACCTGAAGGAGGGCGTGCTGTCGGAGTGGAAGAGCGGGGAGTAGCTTCTCAAGGGATTCAATAAAATCAGGCGAGTTCTGGTAGAATCCCCCCGTCGAGTTTGTTGTCCACGTCCTGTCCTTCGATCTGTCCGCGGTGCCGGCACCGCTCCCGGGAACTCCGCCCTCGGCCGTGAGGGCTTCACTTCCCCCGGGAGACTCGCTCCACGCCAGGCTCTCTCCGCTTCGGGCCCCCTGCACCGGGAGACCCCCTCCGGCGACCGGACATTCCCCGCCGGACGCGGCTCCCACTTTCCTGCCGCGACGACCGCGCGGATCGCTTCGCCTTCTCGCCCGCCGGGTTCACGGCGCGCCAGCCCGGAGAATCCCATGAATTCCCGATCGGCATTCCTGCTCGCCCTCCTCGTCACCGTCGTGGCCGGATGTGGCGGCGGAAGCGTCTCGGTTTCCAAGGGGACGCGGAAACTGACCCTGTTCCAGCCCGACCTCGCGACCGTCCGTCTCGGCGACAGCGCGCAGGTGTCCGTCCGCGTCGCCCGTGAAAACATGACCGAGCCCGTCTACGTGCGCTTCGAGAATCTCCCGCCCGGCGTCTCGGTCGACAACTCCCTGACCCTGCCGACCGGGCAGGATTCCGCGGTCTGCTCGATGCATGCGACGACGGCGGCCGGGTTGGTGAGCAACCACGAGGTGCGCGTCATCGTCGAGACGGCCGGAGGGATGACGACGAGGACCGTGATGATGATGACCGTGCGGGCGAAATGAACAGCGGGGGAGCGGCGGCAGGAAATCACCCGGCCGCCGCTTTCTTCGCTCCCGGTCGAAGCGAGTCGAGCACGCAGAGTGCGGCGCCGACGCAGATGAACGAGTCGGCGACGTTGAAGACCGGGAAGTCGATGAAGAGGACGCGGATGAAGTCGCGGACGGCGCCGTACGCGATCCGGTCGTGCACGTTCCCGATCGTGCCGCCCGCGATGGACGCCAGGCCGATGGTGAGGAGCCAGGACGGGGCGGTCGACCGCCAGAAGCAGGTGACGATGACCGGGAGGGCCGCGAGGCCGACGGCGACGATGAACCAGCGCGAGCCGGCCTCCGAGAACAGGCTCCAGGCGATCCCGGTGTTCCACGCGGTCTCGAAGCGCAGGAATTTCGGAACGACGTCGTGGAAGGCCCAGGGGGCCGGCGACCCGATCCGGGAGAATGCGGCGGCCTTGGACCAGAGGTCGAGCGCCGCCGCGGCGACGGCCACGAGGGCGAACGCCCCGCGCTTGAGCCCCTTGCCGATGACCTGCTCCATTTCTGGCGCTCTCCTGCGGCTTGTGGATGGAATATCCCGGCGGATAGAGGTCTGTTGCGGCCGGTTCCTTTCCGAAAATCTTAACGCAGCCGCCGGTCCGAATTTCCCGGCGGAGGGCCGCTGATGCTCCTGCGCCCGGCCGAAGCCGGCGACTTCGAGGCGATCCGCGGCCTCCGCGAGAGCGCGGCGGATCTCCCTGATGCCGCCGCCCTCGCCCCGGACCGGCGGCGCTTCCTGCTCGCCGCCCGCGCCCGCCACCTGCTCGAGATCGCCGACCCCGCGGAAATCTGGATCGTGGCGGAGACCGGCGCGGGAGTGATCGCGTGGCTCCACGCCGGGGTGCGATCCGACGGCGCGGCCGCGGCGGGGCGCGATTTCACGGAGATCGTGATGGTGTTCGTGCGCGCCGGCGAGCGCCGCCACGGGGTCGGGCGGGCGCTCCTCCTCGACGCCGAGCGCCGGTCGCGCGCGCGCGGCGTCGGCCTCCTGCGGCTGGTCGTCCACGCGGCGAACGCCGGCGCCGTGCGGCTCTACGAGGCGCTCGGGTACGTCGCGGGGGGCGGGATGATGGAGAAGAGGCTGCCGGGGGCGCTTCCGGAAAAAGCGTGTTAGCCTTGGGGTGTTCCGCGCTGCGCCACGACGACGAGAGCCCGCACACCCCGATGGATCAAACCGCCCCGGCGCCTCTTCCCCTCGAAGACCTCCTGGCCCGCATCGACCAGGGGATCCAGGCGCATCTGGAGTGGAACCAGCGGCTGCTGCGGTGCTCGATGCTGCGCGAGTCGCCGGGGGACGACATCCTGCGGCTCGACGCTCATCGCCAGTGCCGCCTCGGGGCGTGGCTGGACCGGGACCAGGCATTGCTGGAAGGGTTCGATGCGGCGCTGGCGGCGCAGATCCGGCAGCAGCACGAGGCGATGCATGGGGCGGTGCGGACGATGTGCCGGTGCGTACTCGACGGGCGGCCGGCCGATCCCGCCGACCTCAGGGCGTTCGAACAGAGCCAGACCGCGCTGGTGGCGCTGCTGACGCGGTTGCGCGAGCAACTGTCCGCCGCCGCCGTGCGGCGCGACCCGCTCACCGGCCTCCCGCTGCGGCACGGGCTCGAGCACGCGTTCACGCAGCGGCAGCACGACGCCGCCCGCTCCGGCGCCGCCCTCCACCTCGTCGTGATCGACATCGACCGGTTCAAGCAGGTCAACGACACGCACGGCCACCCGGTCGGCGATCTCGCGCTGCGCCACACCGCCGACCTCCTCACGTCCACGCTTCGAAAGTCGGACGTGCTGATCCGCTACGGCGGCGAAGAGTTCCTGGCGCTCCTTCTCAACGCCGACCCGAAGGGCGCGCAGGCCACCGCCCAGCGCCTCCTCGACGCGTTCCGGACGACGCCGCTTCGCACCGTCGATCTCATCCTCCCGCTTCGCATCACGCTCGGCCTCGCCCGCGTCGGCCCCGCCGAGCCGCTCGCCCGCGCCATCGAACGCGCCGATCACGCCCTCCTGCTCGGCAAGCAGCAGGGCCGCGACCGCGCCGTCTTCGCCGACAAGTCCGGCGAAACCACGTGGACCGCCGCTCCCTGATCCGCCCGCAATCCGGAGCCTGCATGGACGCCTCCGCCCTCTACTTTCCCTCCGCCGTCATGCTCGGCGCGCTCCACGCCCTCGAGCCCGGTCACGCCAAGACCCTGACTGCCGCGTACCTGATCGGCACCAAGGGCACCCGGCGCGACGCCGTCCTCCTCGGCCTCTCCGTCGCCACGACCCACAGCCTCGTCGTCATCTCCCTCGCCGCCCTCGCGCTTTGGCTCGGAAGAGAGACGTTCACCGACGACGCGGCGTTCGGGTTGCAGATGGGAAGCGGCGTCATCGTGGTCGTGCTGGGGTTGTGGCTGGTGTGGAAGCGCTGGCCGCGGGCGGCGCCGGCGGGGCAGGGGGCAGCGCTCGCGCATCACCATGCGCCGGCGCCGTTTGAGTTCGCGGGGCAGGTGGCGGCCGGGACGCTGGCGATCGTCGATACGGAAGCAGGGGAGCGGTTCCGGCTGCAGGTCACGGGGACGGGCGTAGCGGAGGCGGCGACCGTGCGCATCCTCAGGCCGGGGAATCGCGTCGAGCATCACGACCTCGTCCGCGATCCGGCGGCCCCGGGGCTGTGGCGCAGCGCCGAACCTCCCGCCGAGCCCCACGAGTTCGACGCGATGCTCGAACTCTCACGCGCCGGGCTGCGCGAAGAACTCCCGTTCCGCATGACCGAGCCCGAAGGCCACGACCACTCCCACGACGGACTCGACGAGGACGCCCACGCCCGGGCCCACGCCGCTTCTCTCCCCGATTACGTCCACCAGGGCGTGCGTCCCACGATCCTGCAGATCCTCGCGTTCGGCGCCGCGGGGGGACTGATGCCCTGCCCGGCCGCGGTGTCGGTCATGCTCCTCGCCGTCTCCGTCGGGCGCGCCGCGAGCGGCCTCGTGCTCGTGCTCGGCTTCAGCCTCGGCCTCGCCGTCACGCTCGTCGCCGTCGGCCTCGCCGTCGTCGCCGGCCTCAAGGCGATCAGCTCCACGGGACGCTTCCACGCCCTCTCCCGGAACGCGGGCATCCTCAGCGCCTCGGTCGTGATCCTCTCCGGGCTCGCTTCACTCGTGGTCGCGGCCTGGGGAGCCCACCACCATTGATGCGTTGCGCTACGGCTCCACGCCCTTCACCGACTCCTGGAACGTCGCCATCGCCTTCTCCGACCCGCCGGCCTCCGCGACCATCGCGCGGAACTGCGCGCGAAGCGGGTCCGCGTTGAGCACGGTGTCGTTGATGAGGCGGAAGAGCGTGCCGGAGTCGAGGGGGAGCGCGAAGAAGATGTCCTCGTACTGGGCCTTCGTGACCAGGATCTTCTGCGTCCCCTGCACGATGGCAAATCGGCCGTCGGTGGTTTTCTCTATGTTCATGGCTGCTCCCCGGGGTGAAGGGGTGGCGAAGGTTTCCCGCACCCGATCGACTGTGGAGGAGATCGTAGCTGCCGAGGGCGCGATCGGCTACGCCTTCGCGCGCCGCTCGACGAGGTCGGCGAGCATCCCGATGAATTTCGGGTGGCTCCCGACGGTGGCGACGCGGGCCATCGACAGCCCGCACTCCCGCGCGGTCTGCCGCGCCTCGATGTCCAGGTCGAACAGCACCTCGACGTGGTCGCACACGAACCCGATCGGCGCGACCAGCACGTCCTTCACGCCCCGCCCGGCCAGCGCCCGGAGGTGATCGCTGATTTCCGGCCCGACCCACGGCGTCGCGCCGTCCTTCGCCCCCGACTGGAACGCGAGCTCGTGCGCCGCGTGCCCCAGTTCCTTCGCCACCAGCGCTGCCGTCTCCCGGATCTGCGCCAGGTACGGCCCCTTGTCCGCCACCGCCTTCGGGATCGAATGTGCCGTGAACACCAGCGCCGCTTCCCTGAATCGCCGCTCTCCCCACTCCCGCCCCGCGATCCGCGCCAGGTCCGCGATCGCCCCGACAAACCCCGCGTGCGCCCACCACGGCTCCAGCACGTCGATCGCCGGCCGGGATTTTTCGGGAAGGGCCGCCAGCGCGTCGTGCACTCCCGCGAGCGGCAGGTCCCAGCTGACCTTCGATTGGTGCGGCGCCATGACGATCCCCAGCAAGCGACGGTGGCCGTCGCGCACGTGCTGCGCGATGACGTCCTTCAGGAACGGTCCCCAGAAGCGGTATCCCACGGTGACGGGAAGGGCGACATTCCTGCGCCGAAGCGCTTCCTGCAGCGCCCGCCCCTGCTGCTTCGTGAGCTCGTCGAAAGGGGAGAATCCGCCGATCGCCTGGTAGTGGTGCGAGACCTCGAGGACGCGGGCCGCCCGTTCGGGCGCCTTGCCGATGATCCCCTGCACGAAGCAGTGCGCCTCGGTCGTCGAACCCTCGGGACACGGCGCCCACGGTTGCGGACCCGGGCAGACGCTTCCGTCCGGCAGGACCTTGCGGCAACCCCCGGGGGTCGGCCCGCCAAAGCCGATGAGGAGAACGCCGTCGTAGGCCACGCGATCTCCGGGATTCCAAGGGGGCCCGCTGGAAGGCGTGTCGCGGGGTGGCGGAGTGAGTCGGAAGGGGGGAATCTTTTTCTCCGCCGCCGACAGCGAAATCATACTGCGGTCAGTGCCGCGGCGACAACAGGCCCACTCTTCCCACGCGACACCGGAAATTTCTCCCACGCCTTCGTTCCGAAATCCTTGACGCTTCGAGGCACATCGGATGCGCTTGCGGGCGATCGGGGTATTTCGACAGGGATGGCCCGGCACTTTCGGAGGGGTTCGGGGGAATCTGCGCCCTCGCTCCTGGGAAGGGCCTTCCCTGTTTCTGAGGCATCCGGGAGGCATGAATGATCAGCAGCGGGCGGTCTTTGACGCGGTTCGTCCTGGTCCTGACGGTCGGGGTTTGTCTCGCGGTTTCCGGCTGCCGGAAGCATCGGAGCAGCGGCGGATCCGGGTCTGAATCGAGCCCTTCCGTCCCCGGAGCCACGGTTCCCCCGGGGCGAAGCTCGGGAACGCCGTACGTTGGAGTCATTCTCGCTGAGGATTTCTCGTCCTGGCGCCTTTCGTCCCTTTGGACGAGCGACGATCCCTCGGAGATCTACATCGACCCGGCCCTCGAGCGGGTCTCGTTCAAGGCAGATCGTCTTCACTCGCAAATGCTGTCCCGCCCCATCCCGGCGATCACGGGGAATTTCCAGCTGGAGGGGCGCATTTACATCGAACATGCGGCCAACAACTGCCACATCATGGTCGGCGTTTCGGCCACGAGGTTCCGTACCCTGCCGAGCATCGCCGGCGGCCTGGGAGGGGGGATTTACATGCGCGCTTCGTGGCATGGAGGTGGCGTTCCCAATCACTATTACTTCACCTCGATCTTCACCGAGGACGCCGCCAACGTGGGGTGGACGCCCTGGGAACACGACGATTTCGGATCCGGCCCCACCGCCGGTGCCACCGTCATTTCGGCGGGAACCTGGTATCGCTTTCGCCTGAAGCGGGAAGGCGGCACGCTGACGCTGGTCACGGAACTTGACGATCACACCCTCGTGGGAACCGTGACCTGCCCCGCTCCTGCGGGCCTCGCCGACCTGAAGTACGTATGGATCGGAAAGAATGACGCCGGTGACTGGCCCTGGATGACCGGCTTGATCGACGACCTGGTCATTACCTTGCTCCCGTAGCGGGACGGGTGGCGTCACTTTCCCAGGGACGCAAGCTCCTGCTTCGCGGCCCACCAGACGTCCAGTTCCCGCGCTCCCGTCGCCTCGCACGCCGCGAGGTGCCGGGCCGCCGCTTCGCCATCGCCTGCCACGAGCCGTCGCATGGCCGCGAAGTACCGGGCCTCGCACTCGATCTCAGCCGACTTCTGCGGGTTCGCCGTCACGACCCCCCGCAGGAATCCCCCTTCGTCGATCGTGTCGCACAGCAGGCCCGCAACCAGCAGGATCCATCCGGCGGGGCGCGGATTGCCACGGCGCAGCACCGAGTCCCGCAGTTCCGCCGAAGCGCTTTCCCGCGCGCCCTGCCGCGCCCTTGCAACCCAGATTCGAAGCCTCACCCCGTCTCCCCGGTGGATCGGCAGCCCGAGCCGGCAGCTCTCCCGAAGGTCGGTCTCCGCCGCCCTCCAGTCCAGGAGCACGCTTCGCGCAAGCCCTCGCGCACACCAGGCGCTGGCGTGCCCCGGATCGAGCCGGATCGCTTCGCTGAAATCCGAAATCGCGCCGCGCGTCTGGCCGCGGCGTTGCCGTTCAATGCCGCAGTTGTAGAAGGTCGTGGCCAGGGTCGGCGCCAGGACCGCGGTTTCGTTCGGGTCGGGGAGCCCCCCACCCGGGGCGCGAACGCCCGGCTTCCTCCCGTCGCCGCCCGCCGCCCGATTTCCCATCGACCTCCTCCCGTGGCCAGGCGGTGCAGCCTCCGGTGAAACGCAGAATGACCGGAGGCTGCAGCCCCTGACCATTTCCCTCACGCAGACTGCCGGCAAGATCACTTAGGGGGCAGCCCCGGTTTTCTGACGGAAAATCCGGATTGCGGGGAAGGGTCGGCCCGGAAGCGGAGGGCGCCGTCTACCGGGACAGCAAGTCCGCGTCGGCCTGGGTCGCGCCCGGAAGCGACTCGAGGCGCAGCCGGCGGTAGGTTTCCGGGTCCTGGCCGCGAAGCCCCTCGAGGACCCTGCGGGCGAGATCCGCGTCGCCCTTGCGCCCCAACGCGAGGGCCCGGAAGAACTCGCAGGCCCGCGCCGTGGCGGGCGAGAGCGATCCGGCGCCCCGCACTTCGTCGTAGAGGGCAAGCGCCCGGTCGACCTGGCCGCGGGCGAAGTGCCCGTGAGCGATCCGAAGGCTTGCCTCCGGCGTCGCAGGCGGCGAGACGTCGAATCCGGTTCCCGAATCCGTCGAGAGGACCCGGAGGTTTCGAAGGTGCAGGACGCTGGGCTCCGCTTCGACCGGGGGCTCGGGGAAGCCGACCGTGCCGAAACAGTAGGTTGCCGGCGGCAGCCGGGAAGGGAGGCTCAGCGCCAGCTCCGTTCTCGCCGCGCCCTGGCTGAGGACTACCCAGGCGGTATCAAGCTCCGGGACGTACTCCAGCTCGACGTCGAACCAATCCTCGCCCGGCCTGAAAATATGGTCGGCTTCCGGTGTGCCTGTGAGCGGCCAGGACGGCGTGTCGCTGACGAGTTGCTGCTTCTGTCGAGGCTCGGCCTCCGCGCCGGAAAGGTTGCACAGCAGATAGAGCGAGTGCAGGCCGAAGAGGCCGACCCTCGGGCTGACGCCGAAACGATGCGGACAGATCCTCATGCTCCACCGGATCTTCAGCGGCCCCCCCACGTATCGGAGCGGAATGCCCGCGCTCGCCTGGTGCCCCTTCGTGACCAGGACCTCGAGATCCTCAGGCCCCTTGCGAACGAGAAGCGGGTTGTCGCAGGCCAGCGCCGGGGCCTCCTCGACGCGATCGCAGGCGGCGTGGACCGCAAGCGCCGCGGCGGCCGTCACCCAGCGCAGGCGCTTCGCAACCGTCTCGCGCTCCGCGGGATCGAGATCCGCCCGCTCGCTCGCCTCCCTCAGCACCGTCTCGAGCTGCGGCCACTTCCGAAGCCGGATCAGGCACTCGGCCGCCCTTCCCAGCGCCTCCGCCCTCCCCGCTGCGCCCGTCGCGAGAAACGCCGCCACCGCACCCTCCAGGTCGCCCAGTTCCATCAGCGCTCTTCCGAGCCCCACCGCGTCCGTCCCCCGGCAGAGTTCAGCCGCTCGCGCGGGGAGCCCGACTTCCAGGAGCAGCCGCCCGGGCGAAACGCCTTCGAATTCGTCCGTGCGCGAGTCGGGAAGTGCCCCGGGGGTGGCGGGCCCCCAGCCGCTGGCGCGGAGCACGACTCGGCCGCCGCCCTGGGAGAACGTGAAGACTTCGTCGTCGCCGTCCCCGTCGGCGTCGAGAGCGCGCACAAGCCCTTCGTCGCGGACCAGGAGGGAGCGGATCCCCGTCCCTTGGCCGGGAAGCGGAACAGCCTCCAGCAGTTGCCTGCGGGGGCCCGTCTCACGGATCGAGCTGGCGATCAGAAACTTGCGGTCGCCGAGCCGCGCGAGGGCGGTGGCCCCCAGGGTCTGGTCTGCCGCTCGATCACGCCACTTTTCCGGTGCGGGAATTCCCGGGGATGCCCCGAATCTGAGGCGGTACAGCCCCGATTCGAGCACGGTCCCCTCCGGCTCCCGGCGCGCCAGCACCTGCCTGTGGTCCGGGGACCATCCCGAACCGAACAGCACCTCGTCCTCGGACGGAAAGGTCAGGGACGTCGCGCGCGCGAACCAGGGAGAAAGCACCCCCTCGCGGAACTTCCCGGCGGCGCCGTCCCACTCGGCGAGCCAGAAACGCCATCCCTTCCAGGGCCCGAACGAGGCGAGCACGCCGTGGCGGCCGCCGGGGAGCGGCACCTCGCAGAGGGCCTCGACGTCGCAGCCCCCGTCGAGGCGGAATTCGTCGAGCGGCCGGTCGGGCGTCGCGGCAAACGGCCGGAAGACCACGAGGGAACGTTCGTTGTAGGAGACTCCGACGAAGAGCTCGCGGACTCCGTCGCGGTCCGGGTCGGCGGCGAGGACGCAGGTGGCCCAGGAACGGAGCGGCGCCGAGAACAACCGGGCGAGCGCGCCGTCGCGGACGCTCCAGATCTCGATCCCACCCCAGGCCTCCTCGGGCCTTCGCGGGCCGAAACTCACGACCATCTCCTCATCCCCGTCGCCGTCGACGTCGCACGACCAGAGGCGGTTCCAGCGGGCGTCGTTCCGTCCCGACCGGAGCGCCGCCTCGGCGAGCGGCTCCGCCGCAAGTCCATCGCCCGCGGGGGAGAGGGAGAAGACACGGAGGCGCCCGTCTTCCGACAGGGAAGCGGCGCGGAGGGGATGAGGCCCGCGTGAAATCCCGAGGGCGACCAGGCCTTCCGGGAGATCGACGGTGCACGATCGGGCCAGGTGGCCCAGGACGTCCACCGCTTCCCGGGCTTCGAGCACCTGGGCGGCGGGAGCCCCCGGGAGTCGCGCGAACGCCGCGTACTCGGACAGGGCGGACGGGAGATCGGCGGCCCGCTCGCTGGCTTGCGCGACACGAAAGGCGGCGAGCGGGGCGTTCTCCCGCCCGAAACGGCGCACGACGGTCAGCCACGCGCTCCGCGCCCCCGCTCCCGGGTTCCCCGAATCGATCATCCGGGACAGCGCCTCCGCGGCGGCGCGTTGCTCCCGTGCGTCGGGGGACGACGACCCGAGGTCGAATGCCTGCAGACGCGAACTTTCGGCGGCCGTCGGGTCGCCGAGCCGCTCCCTCGCGAGGCTGCGCTGGAGATGAAATCGCGCAAACGGATACCCTTCCCGTTCCCGGGCGCGGACTTCCGGAAGCCGCCAGAAGCCGTCCTCCGGCGCGTCCGGCCGCCCGAGACGCTTCTTCATTACCGACTCGAATTCCCTCGCCCGGTTCTCCGCCGCCGGCGCTTCTCCCCGTTCGAGATCGCTCTGCATGGCCTCGAGGACGGACCGGGCGAGGTCCAGCTCCGCGCGCTGGTTCCGGGCGCGGCTCCAGGCTTCCCAGACCGCGCGAGCCGCCGGCCAGGCGGCGACGGCGACGATGACCACGACGGAAGAGGCGGCGACGCCGAAGGGAAGTCGATGGCGGCGCACGGTCTTCCGCAGGCGGTAGGCGAGGCTGTCCGGCCGGGCGCGGATCGTGTCGCCGCGCTGGAAGCGGTCCAGGTCGTCGGCCAGTTCCCCCGCGCTGGCGTAGCGGCGGCCGCGGTCCTTCTCGAGGCACTTGAGGACGATCGTCTCGAGGTCGGGGTCGATGGAAGGGTCGACGGCGCGGGGCGGCGGCGGGTCGTCCTGCCGGACGTGGACGAGGATATCGAGCGGGCTGCGGCCTTCGAACGGCGCGCGTCCCGTCAGGAGTTCGTAAAGCGTCGCCCCGAGCCCGTAGACGTCGGTTCTCGCGTCCACCGGTTCTCCCGCGGCCTGCTCGGGGCTCATGTACGCCGGTGTCCCGAGGATCGCGCCCGTGATGGACAGGTCCGACGGCCCGGAGACCGCCCGCGCCAGCCCGAAGTCGGTCACGTACACGCGCGGGGTGTCCCCGTCGGTGCTCACCATCAGGTTGTCCGGCTTGAGGTCCCGGTGGACGATCCCGCGGTCGTGCGCGCAGGACACCGCGCGGGCTGCGTCGCGCACGAGAAGCGCCGTCTTCGCGGCGTCCCGGCGCGGCCAGCCGCGCATCGTCCGGCCTTCGATGAGCTGCATCGCGATGAAATGCCGCCCCGCGTCTTCTCCGACTTCGTAGATGACCGCGATGTTCGGGTGATTCAGTGCCCCCGCCACGTGCGCCTCACGGCGGAGCCGCTCGATGTCCTCGCGGTCCGCCCCCTTCAGCAGCTTCAGCGCCACCCACCGCCCGAGCTGCTCGTCCCACGCCTTCCAGACCTCGCCCATCCCGCCGGCCCCGAGCCTCTGCACGCGCACGTACTTCCCGACCCGCGCGTCCGGCCCGGCCGCGGCCGCTTCAGGGGGAAGCGAGTGCGCTTCGGGGGACGCGCTGTCGCCCTCTGGCTCGAAAGCCGCCGCAACCGCGCAGCGCCGGCACACGCCCGCGTCGCCGGTCGCCTCCAGCTCCCCGCCGCATTTCGCGCATCGGCCGAGCTCTTGTCCCGAACCGCCCGCCATTTCCCGCCCCCTCGATTCAAATCCAGCTACGCACCAAAGACCCGCTTCAAGTCCCGGATCTCCTCCTCGAGATCCGCCCGCGAAGAAACCGTCGATTCCACCTCAGCCTCGAGGTGAATGCGAAACCTCTTCCGCGTCCGGCGCAACGACACGACCACCTCGTTGACCGCCAGCCCGAGCGCGTCGGCGACCTGGCGATCGGAAGGGTCTTTTCCGCCGTACTTCCGTTCCCATACGGGAATGTCGTGGGGCTGGAGGCGTCCGCGGGCCGCATCGGCGCGAAGGCGTTCCACGGCGGCGACCATGATGTCGCGGGCCCACTGACGGTCGAATTCCCTCTCGATGTCGTCCGGTGCCGCGAGTTGCAGGCCCTCGATGTTGCTGCCGTCCCCGTGAAGGTGGAGGTGGGGCCTGCCGCCGCCCCGTTTCTCCGCGAACGCCCGTTCGGTCCAGTCACCGAGCCAGTTCTTGAGGCACGTGCGGAGCCAGGCACGGAAGCGGCCGCGGTTCGGATCCGCGAGGCCGAGGATCGCTTCTCGCCGCGCGATGAGGTGCAGGAAGAACTCCTGCGCGAGGTCTTCGGGTTCGTGCGCCGGCGTGGACCTTCCCTTGAGATACCAGCGAACCAGCCGGAGGATGACGGGCTGGTAGCGGCGGGCGAGGGTCTCCAGGGCGCGCGGGGAGCCGCGCCCGGCAGAAATGACCTGCGACCACAGAGTCGTCGGGAACCCGACACCGGCAGCCTGCCCTGATTCTTCCTCCATTCCCTCACCCCGGAGTGTTGGCCGGCGCGATTGTCTCAGCGGAGCCGTGAGACTTCAATGCCGCGGAATAGCTCCCCGGCTGCGTCAGCGGGCCCAGAGGATGCGGATTCTTCCTCCCTCATTGGGCCGCGCGCCTATCGCCGCTCCGGGCTCTGCCGCGGCCGCTTCCCCAGGTCCATGTCGATCGTGGCGAGGCGCATGTAGAACATGCCGAGTCCCGCGCCGCCCGGGTAGAGCCCTTCGCCCTCCCAGGGCAGCAGGGCGGTCGCGCCGCCGGTGCGTTCGGCCCACGGGCCGGGGGCCGGTCCCGCCTGCGCCCGGAGCGTGTCGGCGACGCGCCGGGCCTCGTCGAGCCAGGCGCCGTCGCGCGTCAGCTCGAACGCGTCCAGGAACAGCTCGCCCAGCCCTGCGCCGCCCGTCGAGAAATCGGCCGTCGTGAACGGGTGCTGGGGTTCCTGGTCCATCGCCCGCTTGACGCCCGCCGCAGCCGCGCGGACCGCGTCGATGTACTGAGGGTCCTTCGTGGCGGCGTTCAGGCGGGACAGGAAGCGCGCGATGCCGGACGTCCCGTACGAGAATCCCGCGACCGGCGCCGCCGGGCCCTCCCCGGAAATCGCGGGCCAGAGCGCCGTCCCCTCGGCGCGCTTCGCCTGGTCGGCGAGCCAGCTGGCCACCTTGCGCGGCGTCTCGAGCCACTTGTTGTCCTTCGTCACGGCGTGGGCGCGCAGGAACGCGAGCCCGATCCCCGAAGCGCCGTGGGTGAGGCCGGTGTAAACGCGGGGAAGGGAAAGCTGGGCGCGCCACCAGCAGCGGCCGCCGAGTTCGATCTTCACGGCGTCGAGCCACGCGATCGCCTCCAGCGCAAGGTCGCGCCACCTGGCGTCGTTCGTCGCCTCGCCGAGGTCGAACAGGAACAGCGCGATCCCGGCCGCGCCGCCCGCGACCGTCGTGTCGTCGCCCCAATGCGCCTGGCCGTTTTCGCGAGCCGCGTCCGCCGCGATCCGCTCGCCCGCCGCCACCGCCGCGTCCAGGTACCGCCGGTCGCCGAACACGCGGAACCCTTCCAGCAGCACGCTCCCGATCCCCGCCCCGCCGCTGTGCAGCCCGTCCCGCGCCATCGTCGCCAGCGTGCCGTCCGGAAGCCGGTACGTGTCGTCCCACGCCATCCCCGCCCCGTCGCGCTTCCCGGCCGCCACGATCGCGTCCAGCAGAGCCCGCGCCCGGGTCCCCTGGGTCCCGTCGCTCGTCGCGCGCAGGAGGTTCATCCGGAAGAGGGCGACGCCGGAAGCGCCGTCCCAGAGGTTCCACCGGAGCGGCTCCGCGCCGCCCGCCGCCGTCCCCGAGGCGTCGCGCGCCGCCTGGATCGCGTCGCTCGACGCCCGCGCCGACTCGAACAGCGTCTCCCGGTCCTGGTCCTCGCCCGCGGCCCCCGTGCGCAGGTGGAAGCGGATCTCGGTTCCCGGCGCCAGCGTCTGCGCCGGGAAATCGAGCTGCACGTGCACGATGCGCTTCGCGCCCCAGTACTCCACCGCGGCCATCGCGGGGCCGACGCGGACGTCGCGGCCGCCGGACTTCGAGTCGAGGATGCGCAGCTTGATCGGGAGCGGCATGTCGTCGGGCCACTCGACCTGCGTGAGGACGCGGGCGTTCAGGAGGGCGTCCTTGCGGCCGAAGCCGTACTGGAAGACGTCGGTGAGCGTGGCGCGCAGGCCGGCCTCCTGGATCGTGACCTTCACGCGCAGGCCGTTCTCGAGCCGCTCGGTCTCCTGCTTCCACGCCTGCCGCGCCGCCGGCGCGAACGGCCGGTAGTCCGGGTCACCGAAGCCGATGCGCGACAGCGCCCCGCGGGCCAGCGTGTCCGCCCAGTCGCGGTTCGGCGCGGCTTTCCCCTCGGCGATTTTCGGGAGGCGAAGCGGCGTCTGGCGCAGGAGGAGCAGCGCCGAGTCGGCCGTCGCCTTGTGCGTCTCGCCGACGGACAGCCCGCGCGCCACCATCAGCTCCATTTCCTGCATCGCCGTGACGCCGTGCCCGGGGTCCGTCGCGCCGAAGAACGCCGTCGCGCCCCGCGCCAGCAGCGCCAGCGCGAACGAGTTCTCCACCGGCGTCACTTTCGGCGGCCGCGGCGCCGCCGAAACCGGCCCCTCGTACCACTTGTGCGTCACCCCCGAGTAGACCGGCCCCCCGAACGCCACGGCGGGGAAGAGGTCGAGCGCCGCGAGCTGCGCCGTGTCGACCGAGCCCGCGATGCCTTCCGGCCGGCCGTAGCCCCAGAACTGAAGCACCCCCGCGGCCTCCAGCCGCTTCACGTCCGCCTCCGACGGCTTCAGGTGCCGCGCGAGCAGGCGCTCCCAGCCCTCGAGCCACGTCTGCTCGCCTTCGACCTCCAGGTCCGCTTCGCTCGGCCCGAAGTCCACGAGCCGTTTCGGGAGCAGTTGGCGGTCGGACTCGACGCGCCGCTCGTTGGCGAGAAGGGCGACCGCAGCCTCCGCGGTGGCTCCGGTGACGAACCCGATGCGGAAGTCGAGGGCGAAATCGGCGTCGAGTCCGGAGGCGACCTCGAGGAGGCGGTAGACGAAGTCGACGTCGAGCGTCTCCGGCTTGACGACGACGGTGACGGTGCCGGGGGCCATGGCGAGGAGTTCGGCGCGCGCCGCGGTCGGGTCGTCGCCGGCGAACCGGACGACGGCCGCGCTGCGGCGCCGCGTCGCTTCTTCGACCACTTTCGTCCAGGGGTCGTCGAGCGCGATGTTGGTGAGGATCGCCGCGCGCTCGACCGAGTCCGGCCGAGGCATCGCGACCGCCGAGCGAGGCGTAACAACCGATTCCTCCGCGAGAGCCGATCCTGCCAACAGCGCGAGGAATGTCATGAACGCGAGTTGCGAGTTGCGAGTTGCGGGTTGCGAGGAAGGGCGATCGGACCGGACGGGCGGCCGCAGCGCGCTGCCTCGCAGCCGTTCCTCGCAACCCGCAACCCGCAACTCGCAACTGTTGTTCACGAACTCCTCGCAATCACGAATTTCATCACCTCGGCCAGTTCTTCGCCCCTGCGGCCGAAACTCTCGAGCGCCCCGAGCGCCCTTCCCGCCAGCCGCGCCGCCTCGCGCCGCGACCGGTCGAGCCCGAACACCGCGGGATACGTCGCCTTCCCGGCGCGGGCGTCCTTCCCGGCGGTCTTGCCCAGCTGCGCCGTCGATGCCGTCACGTCCAGCACGTCGTCCGCGATCTGGAACGCCAACCCGAGGTTCTCGCCGAACTCCGTCAGCGTCCTGTACTCGCCCGAGTCCGCCTTCCCGCAGATCGCCCCGGCCTGCACCGCCGCCCGGAGAAGCGCCGCGGTCTTCTTCCTGTGAATGAAGCGCACGAGCGCCGGCGTTGTGCGCCCCTTCTCGCCCTCCAGGTCCGCTTGCTGCCCCCCGACCATGCCGCGCGCGCCGGCCGCGTCGCCGACGACGCGCACGAGGTCCGGCACCATCGCGGCCGGGCAGCGGGCCAGCGTTTCGAACGCAAGCGTGAGCAGGGCGTCCCCGGCGAGGATCGCCGTCGCCTCGTCGAACGCCTTGTGGCAGCTCGGCTTCCCGCGCCGGAAATCGTCGTCGTCCATCGCGGGGAGGTCGTCGTGGATCAGCGAGTACGTATGGATCATCTCGAGCGCGGCCGCGGCCGGCATCGCGTCCTTCTCGCGGCCCCCGACGAGCCGGCACGTCAGCAGCACCAGCGCCGGGCGCAGGCGCTTGCCGCCCGCGAACAGCGAATAGCGAATCGCGCGATGAAGCCGCCGCGGCTCCTCCAGGCCGGACGGCACGACGCCGTCCATGTACGACTCGACGATCTGCGAGCAGGCGCCGAGAAGCGTCGCGGCGCGGGACGGCGCAGGTTTCGGGCGGACGATTCGGCGGGGCATGGGCGTGAGTCCTCAGCGTGGCGCCACTGGAAGGGTATTCGCCGGTGAAGCCGGATCCGGCGGAAAGGGCCGTGGAATCGGGGATGTCCGCGGCTCTTTCCGCGTCATCCGCCGTATCCGCGAATTCCGTTCCTAGAAATCAATCTCCCCCGACTGGTGCTTCTTCCGGTCCTCCTTCTCCTTGTCCACCGCCTTCTTCACCTCGAACGCCTGCGGTTCCATCTCCCCGCCCTCGCCCTTCAGCAGGATCTGCACTTTCTTCTCCGCGCGATCCAGGATCTCGTGGCACTTCTTCAGCGCCGCGACGCCCTCCTCGTACGTCGAGAGCGACTCCTCCAGGCCGAGCTCGCCGCCCTCGAGCGAAGAGACGGACTTCTCGAGCGCCTCGAGGTGCTCCTCGAACTTCTTTTCCTTCTCCTTGTCCTTCGCCACTGATCCTCCTTATCCCGGTTTCGCCTCTCGCGGCGCCACCGGCTTGACCTCGGTCACCTTGCTCACCAGTTCCGCACGCTCCAGGTTCGTCCGGATGAGGTCCCCGGGCGCGACCTGCCCCGCGCGCCGGAGGACTTCGCCCGTCTTGACGTGCCTCGTCATCGAATAGCCCCGGGCCAGGACCCGAAGCGGCGACAGGGCGTCCAGTCTCCCCGCCGCGGCCGCGACCTTCTCGCGTTTCCGGCCGGCCATCACTTTCAGCGCAGGGGCGAGCCTCGGGGACAGCTCCGCCACGCGGCGGCGCGACACGTCGAGCCGGCCGCGAAGGGCGGCGCCGAGCCGCGGCCGCAGCGCGTCGAGGCGGGCGCGCGACTTCTCCGCGAGGCCGCGCAGCGCGCCGTCCATCCGCGGCGCCAGCCCGTCGACCCGCTGCCGCAGCCGCTCGATCAGGTCCTGCGGCCGCGCCAGCCCCTTCGACCGCCCGAGGTCCTCCAGCCGCTGCCGCAGCATCCGGATGTCCTCGACGAGCGCCTTGCGCAGCCGCCCGCCGAAATCCTCCAGGTGCCGCACCAGCACTTCCCGCTCCGGCACTGCCAGCTCCGCCGCCTCGCTCGGCGTCTGCGCCCGCCGATCCGCCACCAGGTCCGCCAGCGTCACGTCGATCTCGTGCCCCACCGCGCTGATCACCGGCAGCGGGCACGCCGCGATCGCCCGCGCCAGCGCCTCGTCGTTGAACGCGTTCAGGTCCTCCGCGCTTCCGCCGCCCCGCCCGATGATCACCACGTCCACGTCGTCGCGCCGCGACACCCACGCCACCGCCTTCACCATCGACGGCGCCGCTTCCGCCCCCTGCACCGCCACGGGGTAGATCCAGACGCCCATGCCGGGGAAGCGCCGCTCCATCACCGTGAGCATGTCCTTCACCGCGGCCGAAGTCGGGCTCGTAATGAGCAAGACGCGCTGCGGCAGGAAGGGAAGCGGTTTCTTGAGCGCCGGGTCGAACAGCCCTTCCTTCTCCAGCTTCTCCTTGAGCTGCATCAGCGCGAGCTGCTGCGCGCCGAGCCCCTGCGGTTCCACGTGCTCGGCGACGAGCTGGTACTCGCCCTGCGGCTCGTACACCGTGACCTTCCCCAGCACCATCACCTTCAGCCCGTCCTTCATTTCGAACTTCAGCCGCCCGCCGACGCCTGCGAACAGCGCCACCTTGAGCTGGCTTCCCGTGTCCTTGAGCGACAGGTACGCATGCCCGCTGCGGAGGATCTTCCGGTAGTTCGACACCTCTCCCTCGACCCAGACGCGCCCGATCTGCCCCTCGGCAAGTTCCCTCACGGCCCGCGCGATCGTCGAGGGCGTCCAGACCTTCGCCGCGGCGGCCGGCTGCGGGCTCACGCGTCCATCCGTTTCTGGAAGCGCTCGCATCCGGACGCGAGGCCGGTGTCGGTGTCGACGGTCGCGATGCAGCCGGAGATCCGCACGTCCTTGTCGGCGACGTCGAACGGCATCGGCATGGTGGTCATGAAGTGCTTGAGCACCTTGTCCTTGTCGCGGCCGAGGATGGAGTCGTAGGGGCCGGTCATGCCGACGTCGCTGATAAACGCGGTCCCTTTCGGCAGGACGGATTCGTCGGCGGTGGGGATGTGCGTGTGCGTCCCGAAGATCAGCGAGACGCGCCCGTCGAGCATCCAGCCGAGCGCGACCTTTTCGCTCGTCGCCTCGGCGTGCACGTCGAGCACGACGATGTTCGTCTGGCGTCGCAGCGCTTCGACGGCCCGCTCGGCCGCGAGGAACGGGTTGTCCGCGGGGGTGTTCATGAAGACGCGTCCCTGCACCTGGGCCACGCCGATCCGGAAGCCGTTGCGCGACTCGTAGACCTGCCACCCGACGCCCGCCGCCGCGTCCGGGTAATTGCACGGCCGGACGATCTTGCAGGCGTTCGTCGCCAGAAGAGGGATGATTTCCTTCTTCTTGTACACGTGGTCCCCGCTCGTCACGGCGTCCGCCCCCGCGATCAGCAGGTCCTCGTACAGGCTCGGCGTCAGCCCGCTCCCGTTCGCGATGTTCTCCCCGTTCACCACCGCAAACTCGATCCCCTGCTCGCGCTTCGCCGTCTTGAGCCAGCCTTTCAGCGCGTCCCGCCCGGGGGTACCGACCACGTCACCGATGGCCATGATCTTGATTTTCATCCGGCGAAGAGTCTAACCGGGGGGCCTTCGATGGGACAGACTCCGGCGATTCCCCCCCGAAAAATCTCTGCGCCCGGGGTTTTCCCTCGGAAAAACCGCTGTTCCCCGAGGGAAAAACAGCCGATTTTCCTTGCGTCCCTAGGGGATTCCGCTCAAATCCCCCTCAGTCCCGAGAGAAAACAACTTCCGTTCGCCCCCCTTTTCCATGGAGGACAGATGGCCGCGAAGAAGAGTTCAGGCCGTAAGCCGAGCGCTGCGTTCATGAAGCCGATGACCCCGAGCTCCGAGCTCGCGGCCGTGGTCGGCGCCACCGCGATCCCGCGGACCCAGGTCACCAAGAAGATCTGGGACTACATCAAGAAGAACGGGCTCCAGGACACGAAGAACCGCCGGAACATCAACGCCGACGACAAGCTCAAGGCGGTGTTCGGCGGCAAGAAGCAGGTGTCGATGTTCGAGATGACGAAGCTGGTGAACAAGCACCTGAAGTAAACGTTGGTGGGAGATAGAAGAACCCCTCGCGAGGAGCGGGGGGTTCTTTTTTTTTGAGGAACGGCAGGGGCAGGGGAACGGCGGGTTGAGGATGGGGCGGGCTGGGGCTCGGGCGGGGGCTTGGGCAGCGAAGCATCGGAGGCGCGTTTCTGCTTCGCTGCCCAAGCCCGATCCCTCGCCCAATCCCACCCCGTCCCCGGCCCGTCTTTCCCTCGCCCCTGCCGTTGTTCCTACCGGGCGTACTCGGTCACCCGTGTCTCTCGAATGACCGTGACGCGGATCTCGCCCGGGTAGGTCATCTCCGCCTCGATCTGCTTGGCGATGTCCTTCGCCACGATCAGCGCGTTCGAGTCGTCGATCTTCGAAGCGTTCACCAGCACTCGCAGCTCGCGCCCCGCCTGGATGGCAAACGCTCCCTCGACGCCTGTCCGGCTCGTCGCGATCCGCTCGAGATCCTGCAGGCGCTTGATGTACCGCTCCAGGCTCTCGCCGCGCGCCCCGGGACGGCTCGCGCTGATCGCGTCCGCCGCCGCCGTCAGGATGCAGTAGGGCGTCTCCGCTTTCTCCGTCTCATGGTGCCGCAGCGCCGTGTCGCACACCGCGAACGGCTCGTCCGCACGTTTCAGCAGGTCGTACCCAAGCTGCGGGTGCGTCCCCTCCATCTCCTGGTCCAGCGCCTTCCCGATGTCGTGCAGCAGCCCGGCGCGCTTCGCCAGCACGGGGTCGAGGCCGATTTCGGCAGCCATGATCGAGGCGAGCCGCGCGACCTCGATCGAGTGCTTCAGCACGTTCTGGCCGTAGCTCGTCCGGAAGCGCAGCCTTCCGAGGATCGGGAGGACCTTCGGCGACATCCGCTGGATGTCCAGCTCGTAGCAGGTCTGCTTTCCGGTTTGCATGACCAGCTCTTCCATTTCCTTCTTCGTCGTCTCGACGAGTTCCTCGATGCGCGTCGGGTGGATGCGGCCGTCCTGCACGAGCTTTTCCATCGTCCGACGCGCGGTCTCGCGGCGGATCGGCTCGAACCCGGACAGGATGATCACGCCGGGCGTGTCGTCGACGATCACGTCCACGCCGGTCGCCTTTTCGAACGCGCGGATGTTGCGGCCTTCGCGGCCGATGATGCGCCCCTTCATTTCCTCGCTCGGCAGGTCGACCGTCGAAGTCGTGTTCTCCGAGCTGTGGTCGCTCGCGGTCCGCTGGATCGCCATGATCACGTACTTGCGCGCCTCCTCGTCCGCCCGCTCCTTCGCGAGCTCCTGCGCCTTCCGGATGCGCGCCGCGACGTCGTTGGCCAGCTCCTGCTGCAGGCGCTCGTAGAACGTCCGGACCGCCTCCTCCTTGCCCATCCCGGTCAGCCGTTCCAGCGTCTTCTGCTGGTCCGCCACCGTCTTGGTCAGCTCCGCCTGCTTCGCCTCGACGCTCTTCGTCTTGTCCGCCAGCGACTGCTCCGTCGCCTCGATCTGCTTCTGCCGCCGCGCCTGGTCCTCCCCCTTGCGCTCGACCATGTCCTCTTTCTTCTGGACCGCGCGCTCCTGGTTCTTGATTTCGTCGAGCTTCTGGAAGCGCTCCTTTTCGGCGTCGGAGCGGAGCTTCATGACCTCGTCCTTGCCCTTGAGCTGCGCTTCCTTGATCGCCGCTTCGCCGCGCTCGCGGGCTTCGGATTCGATGAGGCGCGCCTTTTCCTTGGCGCCGGTGACGACGTTGCGCGCGAGGAGGAAACAGGCGCCGACACCGCCGGCGGCCCCGACGACGAGGCCGACGACGAGCATGAGGATTTCCATCGGGTACCCCCTTTGCCCGGCGAGCCGGGCTATTTCCAAGGGCAGGGGGTTGTCAGGGCGACGCCCGGTTCAGGCCGCGGCCCGCGCACGGGTTCGCTCTCGGGTGTCGGGTCCGCTCGAAGCGGGCCGGAGTCCGGGGGAGCCGGTGCGGGTGGCGAGGCGGAGCGAGAGCTCCGGCCCCGTGGGAAGCGGATTCATTTCTCGGCCGAGGTCGGAAGCCGGAGCGGGGGCCGGCGCGGCGACGAGGTCGCAGCGGACGGGTGAACCCGCGAGGGCGATCGCGAAGCGGACGAGAAGTCTGAGACCTGACATCGTTTTTTGGAGATTCCTGGCAACCATCTGCCGTGACCTGTGAAGAGCGAAACGTGGCTTTTTGGGCCACTCCAAGGAGGGGGATCGTAATGACGGGGGCTTGGAGCGTCAAGATGATTTCAGCGGGGAAGGGTATATCAGTTTGGTATTTCACTTTGAAATGCCGTCGCAAGCCATTAATGGACATTAGGTTGAGGACGGAGCGTGGACCCGCTATCACGCGCAGGCCAACAAAAAAAGCCCCTCCTCGCGGAGGGGCTTGTTCAACCTTGCTCAGTGGCCTACTCGAGAACTTCGATCTCCTCGACCTCGATCACCTTCGGGCCATCCTCCCAACCCTCCGGCGCATCGTGGATCGACCCCTTCGTGATCCGAATCCGATTGTGCCAGTACCGGCGCAGGTCCAGGTTGTCGCTGTGCAGGTAGTACAGCGTCACCCCCGCTTCCACGATCTTGTGCGTCCCCGGACGGCCCCAGACGGAGGCGACGTCCTCAACCCAGCCGGACGAGATCGCAGGCTTGTCCGACCCGCGCTTCACCGACTTCGCCGCCTGTTCCGCCTGCCACTTCTGCTCCAGCTCCGCAATCCGCTTCTCGTAGTCGGCTTTCTGGACCTGGCTCGTCTCGTCGAGCGACTTGACGAGGCCCTGGAGCTCCTGGAGGCCGCGCAGGTAGTCGGCGCGGTCCTTGGCGCGGGCCGCGGTCTTGTCGTCGGCATTGGCCGCGATGGCGTCAAAGGCGGCGATCGCCTCGGTCCAGTCGCGGTCGGCAGGCTGCGCCTCGTTCTGCGCCTTGGCCAGCGCCTCCGCTTCCTGCCACGCCGTCAGGTGCGCCTTCGCCTTCTCCTCGCCGGCGATCCTGTCGCTCTCCTTGCGGGCTTCCTCCGAGCGGATCGCCGCGTAGTCGCCCTTGACCGTCACGAACTTCTTGGAAACGTACGCGTAGACGCCCTTCGGCGGCTCGATCTTGAACCAGGTGCCGATCGAATCCTGGCCGGTGATCTTGACGGTCGTGCCCGCCTCAAGCTGGCCGATGACGGGGTGAGACGTGTCGGGCGTCGGGCGCAGATTGACGTTGGCGCCGTGGACGGTGCCCGTGTCGCCGGCGCGGTCGACGAACTGCACCGCCACCCAGCACGAGGAGTTCTTCGGCGCGAGGATCTTGAAGAAATCCCCGGACTCGCCCGCGATGAGGACCTGGTCGCCGCGGTTGGCGACCGACACGATGCGGTGATTCATCGTGTTCCCGGCGCGGACGTTGACGTTCGCAGCCGTGATTTCGCCGAGAACGAGCTTTTCCTCGGCAGCCGCGGCGGGCGGATTGCCTGAGGCCGGCGCCGGATCATCGGCGAACGCGCCGCCCGAAAGGGCAAGCGCCAACGCGAGGACGGCGGGGGCAGGAATGAAGCGCATGGCAGGGGTCTCCTCTCTCCGAAGAAGATGGTGAAGTGCTTTCGCTGGATTTATCGGCGAGGGGGGCCGGAGAAGGGGAGCGGATGTGCAGATGTAACCGTAATGTCTACAACGACTTGCAGAAATTTGTCGGAATTCTTCAAATCGCGCTTCAGATCCCCGCTCCTCCCGCGATCAACAGGGAGGCCTTCCTTCGCTTCCCGACCACGAAGGCGCTTCGAAAAGTTCGCCTTACTTTGCCCTTGACTCGCGCCGATAAACCCTTATTCTTCCGCGGCTTCCGCGCCCCCCCAACGTGAGGGGGCGCGATTTTTTTAGTTAACCCACAGCTTGATCCGCCCCATGGCAACGACAACAACCAGCAACGCCTTCCTGCAGAAGACCCGAAACATCGGGATCATCGCCCACATCGACGCCGGCAAGACCACGGTGACCGAGCGGATCCTCTATTTCTCCGGCAAGATCCACAAGAAGGGCGAAGTCCACGACGGCAACACCGTCACCGACTACATGCCCGAGGAGCGCGAGCGCGGCATCACGATCAAGTCCGCCGCGACCGCCTGCGAGTGGGACAACTTCAAGATCAACATCCTCGACACCCCCGGCCACGTGGATTTCACGGCCGAGGTCGAGCGTTCCCTGCGCGTCCTCGACGGCGCGGTCGGCGTCTTCTGCGCCGTGGCCGGCGTCCAGGCCCAGAGCGAAACCGTCTGGCGCCAGGCCAACCGCTACCACGTCCCGCGCATCTCCTTCATCAACAAGATCGACCGCATCGGCGGCGACATGACCAAGGCCGTCAAGTCGATCCGCGAGAAGCTCGGCTCCAACGCCGTCCCGCTCCAGATCCCCATCGGCAAGGAAAAGGACTTCAAGGGCGTCGTCGACGTGATCATGAACGAGGCGATCTACTTCGACGAAAAGGACGAAGACGCCTTCACCAAGGGCCCCGTGCCCGCCGAGTTCGCCGAGGAATGCGCCAAGCTGCGCGAGGGCGTCATTGACGCCGCTTCGCAGTACGACGACGAGATCATGGAAAAGTTCATGGCCGGGCAGGAGATCACGGCCGTGGAGATGAAGCGCGGGCTGCGCAAGGCGGTGCTGGCGTGCAAGGTGACGCCGGTGCTGGTGGGGACGGCGCTGAAGAACAAGGGCGTGCACCAGCTGCTGGACGCGGTGTGCGAGTACCTGCCGAGCCCGCTGGACCTGCCGCCGGTCAAGGGGAAGGTCCCGGGGACGGAGACGGAAGTCGAGCGGCTGCCGGAGCCCTCGGGCCCGCTGGCGGCGCTGGCGTTCAAGACGATCAGCGACCGGAACGGCGACCTGACGTTCATCCGGGTCTACAGCGGCGAGCTGATGAACGGCTCGGTCGTGTGGAACTCGCGCAAGAACAAGCCGGAGCGCATCAACCGGCTGTACAAGATGCACGCGGACAAGCGTGAGGCAGTGGAGAAGCTGTCGGCGGGCGACATGGGCGCGGCGGTCGGGCTCAAGCTGACGTTCACGGGCGACACCCTGTGCGACCGCGACACGCCGATCGTCATGGGCGCGATGAGCTTCCCCGAACCCGTCATCTCGATGTCGATCTCGCCGAAGACCACGGCGGACCGCGAGAAGCTGGGCGAAGCGCTGTCCCAGATGGTGAAGGAAGACCCGACCTTCCACCGGCACACCGACGAGGAAACCGGCGAGGTCGTCATCAGCGGCATGGGCGAGCTGCACCTGGACATCAAGGTGTCCGTGCTGCAGCGCGAGCAGAACGTCGCCGTCGACGTCGGCCGCCCCAAGGTCGCGTACCGCCAGACGTTCGACCGCGAAATCGAGGTCGAAGGCAAGCACGTCAAGCAGACGGGCGGCCACGGCCAGTTCGGTATCGTCAAGGTCCGTTTCGAGCTCCACCCCGAACTCACCGGCGGCGTCGAGTTCGAGAGCGAAGTCGTCGGCGGGCGCGTCCCGACCGAGTACGTCCCCGCGGTCGAGGACGGCATCAAGAACTTCGGGAAGCGCGGCGGGCGGCTGAAGTGGCCGTTCGTGGGGCTGAAGGCGGTGCTGTACGACGGCAAGGCGCACGATGTCGACTCGAGCGAACTGGCGTTCGTGAGCGCGGCTGAAATCGCGTTCCGCGAGGCGATCGAGGGCGTGCGCGTCGTCCTGCTCGAGCCGATGATGAAGATCGAGGTCGAGTGCCCCGAGATCAACGTCGGCGACGTGATCGGCGACCTGAACAGCCGCCGCGCGATCGTCAACGAAGTCAGCTACAGCGGAATCAACCGCATCGTCAGCGGGAAGGTGCCGCTCGCCGAGCTCTTCCAGTACTCCACGACGCTGCGGTCGATGACCCAGGGCCGCGGGACGTACTCGAGCGAGCCGTGCGAGTACACTCCCGTGCCGAACCACATCGCCGAGAAGATCATCGCCGACCGGGCGAAGGCGCTGGAGCTGCGGTAGGGAAGGGATTGCAACCACGCGGGCCGGGGACTTCGCTCCCCGGCCCGTGTCTTTTTGGCCCAAAGGCGGGCCGCCGCGCGTACCACCTTTCCTGCATCGCCCCGGGTGCTAACATGCTGCCCCACGGATAGGAGAACCCGACCCATGGCCGTCCCCGCCGCGCCCCGCGCCCCCATGATCGACGCCGTCGGAATCCTGAAGGAAGCCTGGGAACTTTTCACGCGCCAGTGGCAGACGTGGCTCCTCATCGGCCTGTGCTTCTTCCTGATCGCCATGGTCCTGAGCCTGACTTGCGTCGGCCTCATCTGCATGGGCGCGCTCCAGGCGGGGCTCTACATCGCCGCCTTCAAGCAGTTGCGCGGCCAGACCCCCGAGGTCCGCGACCTGTTCGAGGGGTTCCAGTTCTTCGGCCCGACGACGCTGCTCATCATCATTTCCGGATTCCTGATCTTCCTCGGGACGCTGCTCTGCATCATTCCCGGCCTCGTCCTCGCCGTCTGGTGGTTCTTCGCCCTGCCGCTCTGCATCACCCACGGCCTCGGCGCGACCGACGCCATGGCGATGTCCAAGCAGAAGGTCCAGGAAGGGTTCTGGGACATCGTCGTCCTCCTGCTGATCATCTTTGCGGTCAACTTCATCGCCGGCATGCTTCCCCTCGGCCAGATCCTCGTCGGCCTCCCGATCCAGACCCTCATCACCGCCGTCGCGCACCGCGATCTCTTCGGCCTCGAGGGCGCCCTCCCGCCCGTCGGGCGCGGCCCCGCCCCGGCGTTCGCAGGGGCGCCCGTCCCCCCGCCTCCGGCGCAGGGGTCCGTTCCGTGCCCCAAGTGTGGCACCTCAAACATCCCCGGCCATCGCTTCTGCACCACGTGCGGGGGAGCTCTCTCCTAGGAAAAAGGCCACGAAACGAAAAACGAAAAAGTAAAAACAAAAAGCGAAAAGAACGGCCAGGAAGGAGCTCGCCCCCATTCCCGGCCGTTCTTTTCTTTTTTCGTTTTTCTCTTTTCGTTTTTCCTTTCGTTGTTGTCCTTCTCCCCCCCTGCACTAAACTACCCCCCACATGCGCCTCTCCATGGAGATCTTCGGCATCCCCCAGGACCACGTCGACACCCTCAAGAAGGCCGTCGACGAGGCGTACGCCAAATTCCTCTACAAGGACGGCAGCGCGAAGTCCAAGACCCTCATCAAGAAACACGAGGGCACTTGCCCCTTCACCGGCAACCGCTGGATCCACGTCCTCATCGACGGCCTCGACTCCATGGAACTCAAGGACGTCTCACGCTTCCAGGAGGCCGTCTACAGCTCCCACCCCCTCCGCACCGATCCCGTCGTCGCCGACAACATGTACCTCAAGATGGAACAGGCCGCCCCCGCCGAGGCCGAAGCCGAACCCGCCGACGAGGGCGAGGAAGAACTCGCCTGCTGGGTCTGCTCCCGCGTCGACGGCGAAGAATGCTACGACTACGATTCCGGCGAGGCGTACACCATCGAAGTCCGTTTCCACGAGGATGCCAAGGTCCCTCTCTGCAGCGTCTGCCTGCAGCTCTTCCTCTACCACGACGAGTGGGAGGACGAGGAAGCCGAAGAAGGAGAGAGTGAATGAAGCGCGCGTGGTGGGTGGTGCCGGTGATCGCCCTGGTCCTGGCCGGCTGCGACATGAGGTCGCCGGCGCAGAAGAAGAAAGAGGAGGATGAGGCGAAGCGCAAGGCGGCGGCTTCGAACCCGGGGACGATGATGAAGCCGGAGCCGCCCGAGGGCGACCACGTTCTCGTAAAAGCGGATCCTTCCGCGGTGACGGCGGCGAAAGGCGCCTCGGTGGCGCTGATCAAGATCGACCGGAGCGGCGTGATCACCACGTCGCTCCTCAAGTACAACGGGCCGAACATCAACCGCCTGAACGTCGGCGCTTCTTCCTCGGGCGGCGGCTGCTGCACGACCCAGGATCCCCCCGAGTTCCAGGCCATGGGAGGCACCTTCTCGCTGCTGCGCGACGCCGTCTGCAACGAGGATTCCCCCCCCAGCGCCGAGCCGGTCGTCGTCGACGGCGACTACAAGGCGCCGTGGCTGCACGTCCGCAAGATCATCGAGGTCATGTCGAAGGCGCACATGACGAAGGTCTGGTTCGCGACCTCCGCGGACGAGGCCGACCTGCGCGGCGTCGCCGCCAAGCTGCCCGACTCATGGAAAGTCACGACGCCGCTTCCCGAAAAGGTGAAGAAGGTCGACGTGGCGGCGAAGGGGAAGGAGCTGGAGATCACGATCGACGGCACCGTGTACAAGGACGTCGCCTCCGCGGCGGCGGCGCTTCAGAAGGCCGGCGTGACGGAGATCGGCATCCATCCGGCCGACGCGAGGACGCCGCTGTGGGCGGTGGTGAAGGGCGTGGAGCTGTCCAACGCGGTGGCGCCGGCGGGCCCGGTGAGGTTCGTGATGGTCGACAGGTAATGCCGAAGCTAGTCATCACGGAAACGGGCGAATCGCGCACGCTCCGCCTCGGGGACGAGGCGGTGACGGTGGGGCGCGCGCCGACGAACACGATCCAGATCCGGGACACGAAGGCCTCGCGCGAGCACTGCATCATCACGCGGACGGACAAGGGCTGGAAGCTGGTGGACCTGGAGTCTGCGAACGGCGTGAACGTGAACGGGCTGCGGACGAATCAGCATTTCCTGCGCTGGGGCGACAAGATCGAGATCGGCGCGGCGTCGATCGCGTTCGAGCGGGAGCCCGGGGACCGGGACGTGGCGACGGAGACGGGGACCCACCGGGTGCCGAAGTTCACGCGGCGCTCGCTTGCGACGGGGAGGCGACTCCCCGCGGCGCGCCAGAAGCCCGCCGGGGCCGGTGCGGCGGACCCGGCGGAGACCGCCGAGCAGAAGCTGCGCGACGCGATCGACCAGTGTCTCGAGGTCTGGGCGGACGAAGGGCTCGAGGCGGCCGCGACGATTCTCGACGAAGTCTGGCGGGCGCACCGCGGCCAGCCGCGCGAGGGCGAACTCGTCGAGATGCGCGATTCGCTGCTGCGCCTGATGGAGATCAACAAGGCGATCACGACCGAGCACAACATCAAGCGCCTGCTCGAGACGATCATCGACGCCGTCATCGCCCTCACCAACGCCGAGCGCGGCTTCATCATCCTCGCCGACGCCGGCCTCACCACCATCCGCGTCGCCCGCAACTTCGACCGCGAGGACGTCAAGAAGCCCGAGGACAAGATCTCCCACTCGATCGCCGAGGCCGCCGTCACCCAGGGCCGCACCATCCGCGCCCACAACGCCCAGACCGACCGCGAACTCCACGCGTTCATGTCCGTCACCGAACTCAAGCTCCGCTCTCTCCTCTGCGTCCCCCTCCGCGCCCGCGACAAGGTCATCGGCTGCTTCTACATCGATAACCGCTTCGAGGAAGGACTGTTCACCGAGAGCCACCAGCGGCTGCTCGAGGCATTCGCCGACCAGGCCAGCGTCGCAATCGAGAACGCGCGGCTGTGGGAAGAGAACCAGAAACGGCTCGAGGAGTTGCGCACGTCGAAGGAGCAGGTCGAGAAGCTCAACAAGCTCCTCGAGGAGAAGGTCGAGCGCCAGAAGACCGAGCTGACCGAGGTCAAAGCCGACCTCAGCCGGTCGCTGCAGAAACTCGAGCTCAAGTACAACTACTCCAACATCATCGGGCGCAACGCCGCGATGCAGGAGGTCTTCCGCCTGCTCGACCGCGTCACCGACACGAACGTCCCCGTGCTCATTCAGGGCGAGTCCGGCACCGGCAAGGAACTCGTCGCCCGCGCGATCCACTTCAACGGCTCGCGCAAGGCCGCGCGGTTCGTCAGCGAAAACTGCGCCGCCATCACCGAGACCCTTCTCGAAAGCGAACTGTTCGGCCACGTCCGCGGGTCGTTTACCGGCGCTACCTCCGACCGCAAGGGCCTCTTCGAGCTCGCTGACGGCGGGACGCTCTTTCTGGACGAAATCGGCGACATGTCGCTCGAGATGCAGAAGAAGCTGCTGCGCACCCTCCAGTCCGGCGAGCTGCGCCGCGTCGGCGGCAAGGACACGATCCACGTCGACGTCCGCATCATCAGCGCTTCCAACAAGGAGCTGAAAGGGCTGATCAAGGAAGGGAAGTTCCGGGAGGACCTGTTCTACCGGCTGAACGTGGTGACGATCACGCTGCCTCCGCTGCGGGAGCGCCGCGACGACGTGCCGCTGCTGGTGGAGCACATCCTGGGGACGCTGGCGAAGGAGTCGAACCTGCCGAGGCCGACGATCGACGAAGAGGCGATGAGGCTGCTGGCTTCCTACAACTGGCCAGGGAACATCCGCGAGCTGGAGAACGAGCTGCGGCGGCTGGGGGCGATGTCGGCGGACGCCCGCGTGACGGCGGCGATGCTGAAACCCGAGATCCGGCAGACGGAGCCGCGGCGGAGCCTGGCGCCGGCGCTGGGAGGGAAGCAGCTGAAGGACGTGGTGAAAGAGGTGACGGAGGCGGTGGAGAAGGAAGCCATCGTGCAGGTGCTGAAGGAGACCGGGTGGGTGAAGACCGAGGCGAGCCGGGTGCTGGGGATTTCGCGCGTGACGCTGGACGCGAAGATCGAGGCTTACGGCCTGCAGAAGGACGAGAAGTAGCGGCTACTCCGGGCGGCGCGCCGCGACGCCGGATTGCAGCAGGCGGGCGATCGCCCATACGGAGGCCTGCTCGTTGGCCTCGCCGGCGCCGGCATCGAGCGGGCGCGGCCCGCCGAGCACGAGGCGGCGCCCTTCGCCGGAGGCCTGGAGCGCGACCTCGAGCCCGTCGCTCTTGCCGAAATACGTCCCGGCCTCGGCG
Organism: uncultured Planctomycetia bacterium; assembly: GCA_964590435.1. Classification (GTDB taxonomy): domain Bacteria; phylum Planctomycetota; class MHYJ01; order WSZJ01; family WSZJ01; genus WSZJ01. Next base: position 5,176 of record CAZPWT010000047.1, on the reverse strand, counting down.
CCCGGAAGCGGCTTCAGCGGGACCTCGAACGCCTTCTCGACGCGCTCTCGCAGTTCCTCGACCGGCAGCGACGGCGTCAGCGCCAGCTCGCAGCGGAACCGTTCGCCGGCGCGGATGGCCTCGACGGTGATTCCGAACGGCGTGGGGGTGTTGGTGGGAAGAGCGCCGGGCTGTTCCATGCGCGGGACGGGGACGGGCTCGAACTCCGGGAGGCGCGGGGAGGGAGCGGCGCCGGGCGGGTCGGTGGGCGCGCGGCGCGGGACCGCGGGCCTGGAGGGCGGCTTCGACGCCGGCTTTTTCACCACGGGCGCCGGTGGCGCGGTGACGGGCACCCACGCCGGGTCAAGATAGACGGGCACGACGAACGACGCGTTGCCGGCCGCGCCGGGCGCCCAGGGGCCGACTTCCAGCTCCCAGAATCTCCCCGGCTCGCCCCTCTTCGTCGCGAGCCCTTCCGGAGCCGTGATCTCGATGACGACTTCCACCGTGTCGCCCACGACCTCGACGTCCTCCGTCCACCGCCACAACTCGCGCGCCACGATCGTCCCGCCCGGGCTCCGTCCGAGCCTCTCGATGCAGCGCAGCGTGGCCTTCATGCGCGGCCCCATCCGGAGCACGCGCGGCGGCGGGAAGTAGCGCGCCTCGAACGTCCCGCCGAGCGCGTAGGGAAACTGGTGGAACATCAGCCGGCCCCGGCCGCGGAGTTTCCCCGTCGCCGCGGCCACCGCCGCCAGCAGCAGTTCGATCCCCGCAGGCGCGGCCAGAAGCGCCACCAGCCTCCGATCGCCGAGCAACTCGTGTTCGCGAAGGAACCACGCGGCCGGCGCCATCGCGGTCAGCGCGAGGAGCGCCCCCGCCATCCGCTGTTTCGCCCGCACGGCCAGCACATCCGGCGCGCCCTGCGGATCCCAGGGCCATTCCCATGCCCAGCTCCCCGCGGGGCGGAAGCGCGCCGCGCGACGGCGAAGGATGCCCCGAAGAAGCGCCCCGATGCCCTGGCCGAAGAACACCGCACCCACGAACGCGAGAAACGCTTCGACGCAGAGCAGCGTGTTCTCGTCGACAACCGGCAGCGGCCGGAACCACAGCGCGATCGCCCCGCCAAGCAGCAGCGCGCCCGGCACGAGATGGACAACGCGAGACCCTTCCGGCGCCGCCGGCGGCGCGCGGTGAAACGTCGCGCGCTCTTCCGCAGGCTCCGGGGACGTCCGGGCAGGAGTCACCTGGCCCATGCGGGCATTCTACGCCTGTGAAGCCGCGCTCCGTCGGACGAAAAACGGCGGACGGGAGCTTCTCCATCCCGGCTGTGGGGAGAGAGGACGGATCTCCTCTTCCCTTGCCGTGAATGATAATCATTCACGACGTGAATAGATTTACAATCCCATCGCCGTCCCCAGCGGGACCGCCCAGATGCGCTCCGCGAGCCGCTCCATCTCCGTCCCGTTGTGCAGGAGCAGCCCGAGCGGCGACGAGTCCCCGTACTCCTTCATGAAGCTCTGCAGGTGCACCGCGTCGTGCAGCGATGGCTTCCTCGAGGACTTGATCTCGATCGGGATGACCTTGCCCTGGAGTTCCACCACGAAATCCGCTTCCTCGCCCGTCGCGGTCCGCCAGTAGGTGATCGCGGGCCGCGGCGTCCGCGTTTCCGCCCACGCCAGGAGGTCGAGCAGCACGAGGTTTTCGAGGAGGAGGCCGCCCAGCCGGCCCCCGTTCAGCTCGAGCGGGGACTCGATGCCTGCCAGGTGCGCGGCGAGCCCGGTGTCGCACCAGAACAGGCGGGGCGTGCGGATGAGGCGCTTCGTCCGGTTGACGGAGTACCCGGGGACCCTGTGGATGAGGCACGTGGCCTCGAGCAGGTTCATATAGCGGTGCACCGTCGGCTGCGGCAGGCCCGCGTCGCGGCTGAGTTCGGTCTGGTTGACCATGGCGCCGGTGCGAAGCGCGGCCATGCGCATGAGGCGGCGGAAGTCGGCGAGATCGGCGACGGACGAGAGGTCCCGGAGGTCCCGTTCCAGGTAGGTGCGGACGTAGCCGTCGAGCCAGAGCCTGCGGTGCGCGTCCCCCCGGACCAGCGCCGCGCCGGGGAAGCCGCCGCGGAAGAGCCGGTTCGGGAGGTCGTCGAGGTGTCGTCCCGGCGCACGGAGACGGTCCGGGTCCGTAAGCAGCCGATCCCACGGGCCTGTTCCACCGTGGCCCGCAATCTCGGAAACCGTAAGTGGGTGCAGGTCAAAATACGCGGCACGGCCCGCGAGCGATTCGGAGACGGACTTGAGAAGCGTCAGGTTGGCCGAGCCCGTGATGAGGAAACGGCCCGGTTTGCGGTTGCGGTCCACTTCTCGCTTGACCGCGACAAGCGCCGACGGGGCGCGTTGCACTTCGTCCAGCACCACGGGCCACCTGGATTGCAGGAGGGCCGCCGGCTCGCGCCGGATCCGGTCGAGCGTGTCGTAGTCGTCGAGCGTGAGGTAGCGGGGGCGCACCCCGGGGAGCAGGTAATGCGCGAGCGTGCTCTTTCCCGTCTGCCGGGCACCGGTGATGACAACAACGGGCATCGTCCGCATGGCGGAGCGGATGCAGGAGGCGATGGAGCGGGGGAGGAGTTGTGATGATCCATTCATTCCGTGAATGATAATCATTTACGCAGCGAATAACAATGCCAAAGGCACTCCTACAGGGGGTGCTTCGGAAAGACGATCTCTCCTTTCTCCGGGTCAAGTCGCGGCGGATGGGAGGGTTTAATCCCGTAGGCATCGAATAATGCCAATGCTGCGGCGAGGGCGGCCACAGACTGCTTTGAATCACAAGGCATGCCGTGAAAGGCGGTCACGGTGACTCTAGCGCCGGCGCCGCACAGTCGATCAGGAAGCGCTTCCCACGCATAGTGAATGCCGAACACGACGCCCGCCTGCCACGTATCACAATCGGCCGCGATGACCATTGGAACCCCGTTGCGGGCGCGACCTCAACTTCTACCATCGCGTGGAACCCCTTGCCTCCGCGCTGAACAGCGACGTTGTACCTTCCGGTTCGCAGGTCACCCATCGCTTCATTGCCTCCATTTCTCCCTTCCCCGATCATACCCGCCCCCATGAGCGTCTCCCTCGCCTCCCTGAACGCCGCGCAGCGCAAAGCGGCGGAGACTCTCGAAGGGCCGGTTCTCGTTCTCGCCGGGGCCGGGACGGGGAAGACGAAGGTCCTCACGACCCGCCTGGCGCTTCTCCTTGCGAAAGGGCACAAGCCGCCGTCGCTCCTGGCGGTGACGTTCACGAACAAGGCGGCGCGGGAAATGCGGGCGCGGGCGATCAAGCTGGCGGGGCCGGCGGCGAAGGACGTGTGGCTGTCGACGTTCCATTCGCTGTGCGCGCGGATCCTGCGCAAGGAGATCGAGGTCCTGGGGTGGCGGAAGGACTTCTCGATCTACGACGACTCGGACCAGGAGTCGGTGGTGCGCGGGGTGCTCAAGGAGCTGCGCGTCCCCGGCGTGCAGGCGACGCCGGACGTGGTGCGGTGGAAGATCGGGCAGGCGAAGAACCGCGGCTGGGGGGCCGACCAGATGGCGCGCGAGGGCGGGGAGGACGTCGACCACATCGCGGCGCGGGCGTTCGAGAAGTACCAGGCGGGGCTGAAGGCGCGCAACGCGCTGGATTTCGACGACCTGCTCACGCTGACGGTGCGGCTGTTCCGCGAGCACCCGAAGGTCCTCGACAAGTACCGCAAGCAGTTCCGGTACCTGATGGTGGACGAGTACCAGGACACCAACGCGGTGCAGTACGAGATCGTGAGCTCGCTCGCCGGCGAGCATCGCAACCTCTTCGTCGTCGGCGACGACGACCAGTCGATCTACGGCTGGCGCGGGGCGGACCATGCGCACATCCTGCATTTTGAAGCGGATTTCCGTGGCGCCACGGTCGTGCGCCTGGAGCAGAACTACCGGTCGACGGAAGCGATCCTCGAGGCGGCCAACGAGCTGATCCGGCACAACGCGGCGCGGCACCCGAAGACGCTCTTCTCGAAGCTCGGCGCCGGGACGCCGGTGCGCTCGGTGCTGCTGTACGACGAGCGTGCGGAAGCGCTGTGGGTCGCGGACCAAATAAAAACATCGGCGCGCCGCCGCTCGGACTTCGCGGTCCTTTTCCGCACGAACGCCGAGACGCGGCCGTTCGAGGAGCAGCTTCGGCTCGCCCGCGTCCCGTACTCGGTCGTCGGCGGGCAGCGCTTCTATGACAGGCGGGAAGTCCGCGACGTGCTGGCCTACCTGCGGCTGGCGGCGAACCCGCACGACGACGCGGCGCTGGCAAGGGTGGCGAACGTGCCGCCGCGGGGGATCGGGGAGACGTCGATGGAGAAGCTGGACGGATTTGCGGCAAAGCACGGGATGCCGCTGATCGACGCGTTCAAGCGGGCGGGGGAGGCGGGGCTTGCGGGGGCGACGGCGGAGACGGCGAAGAAGCTGGCGGCAAAGATCGAGGGGTGGCGCGCGGAGGTGAAGGCCGGGATGGCGCGGGGCGCGCGGGAGATGGTCGAGGACCTCGACCTGGTCGGCGAGCTGCAGCGCGAATCCGAGAACCCCGAGGCCTCCGAGGCGCGTGTCGCCTCGATCGAGAGCATCCTGAACGACCTTGCGGCGCACGAAGGGCAGGGGGGCGACCTGCGCGAGTACCTGGAGAAGGTCGCGCTGCTCGACAAGGAGGAGCCGGACGACGAGAAGAAGGAGGCGGTGACGCTGCTCACGGCCCACGCCGCGAAGGGGCTCGAGTTCCCGGTCGTGTACGTCGTGGGGATGACCGACGGGATCTTCCCGCACCGACGGTCGACGGCGGACGAGAAGGGGCTGGAGGAGGAGCGGCGGCTGCTGTACGTGGCGATGACGCGGGCGAAGGAGGAGCTGGTCCTGACGCGCCCCGAGCACCGGACGAGCCGCGGCAAGACGGGCGCGGCGACGCCGTCGCGGTTCCTGATCGAGCTGCCAGGGCACATCGGCCGCGAGGCGCCCGGCAAACGGGAGATCACGAACGACGAGGCTGCTGCTCTCGAAGCGCGCATCCAGGCGATTTTGGCGTCGGGAGCGAAAAAGAACGCGTAACTGCAGTTGCGGGTTGCGAGTTGCGGGTTGCGAGGAAGTCCCCGTCGCGCGGGCCGTCCTCGCAACACGCAACTCGCAACACAGCATCACATC
>CAZPWT010000046.1:0-148463 GCA_964590435.1 uncultured Planctomycetia bacterium | reverse complement strand
CGGTGAGATGATAGCCCTCCTCAACAACGTCGGCGTCTGCGACATGGCGACCAGCCTTCCTGCCCTCAACACTAATATCGGGGTAGTCGGGTGTCTCACTCATGTTGTCACCGAGGGCTGCGGACAACCTAGGATGAAGATACCTGCATCCATTCGGGCGGCATTTGAAAGCCAACTCCCCTTGAACCTCGAGCTTCAAAAGCGGGTGGACGCGATTCTCCGTAACCGTAAGGATCCGCATTGGCACTACGAAAGCAGGATTAAGGACGCCGAGAGTTTCGCTCTGAAGATTGAGTCTGGTCGAGTACCAAAGCCGGAAGCCCTGGAAGACTTCTTTGCTTGCACTCTGGTCGTTCGAAGCTCGGCTGAGATTTCAGCTGCCGAACAGCTGCTCCGCGAGCAATTCCAGTTCGTGGCGCGAAGGCCGAAACAGGACGACGAGACTTTCAAACACTCGAACAGCTTTCCCTTCGATGACCTGCGTCTGTTCCTCCGCTGGCGCGACTCAGATTCTCAACCTCCGAGCGGGCTGACCGGGATCAAGTTCGAGTGCCAAGTGAAAACGTTTCTTCAGCACGCGTGGACCATCGCCACGCACGACCTCATCTATAAGACCGAGGAGCCGCACTGGGGCAAGCAACGAATCGCTTTCCAGATAAAGGCCATGCTCGAACACGCAGAGGTGTCGATTCAGGAGGCGGACAAGCTCTCCCTCGGCTCAGCGCTTTCGAAGTCGGATAAGGAAACCAGATCCCTGTCGGACACGATCGCGACAATTCGACAAGTCTGGCCAGCGTCGGATTTGCCCAAGGACCTGAGAAGGCTGGGTGAAAACGTGGAAGCCCTTTGCGGTGCAGTTAGGATTACTGTCACTCAACTTAAGCAGGCCCTGGATGCGGAGACAGCGCTCGGGCGAGGGGCCCTCACTCGGAATCTGTCGCCTTACGGAGTAGCCGTCGACGCACTACTTCGGCAACACACAGACCTATTTCTGGCCGCGGTCACCCGCGAAACAAGACCTGACGCACGGAAGATCTTGGTGCCAGCGGAAGTGGAATTGCCTGCCAAAACAGATCCAAACACCTGGGCGTCCGCGCTAAGACTTCCTGCCTAGCTGCTCCACTATGTGCTCCGCGATCACGCTAGCTCACAATTCGGGAGTCAACACTCCCATGGGCTCTGGTCTTCGCAGTGGATGCTCGAAAAATTACCGTGCCGGCGCTCTCATGAAGCGCCGGCCCGGCCCACCACCTCCGCTACGCCGTCCCCGCCCCCACCGCTTCCTTCTTCCCCTTCCCCCCGCCCTTCGCCGCGCTCTTCCGCATCAGCACCTCGAACGTGTACTTCCCTTTGTGCGCGGTGTCGTCGGCGAACGCGGCCTGGCCGCAACGGTTGAGCGCCTTGAGCGCGCGGTGCAGCTGTCCCTTCTGGAAGGAGTACTCCTCGCCCTCCTTCGGGAGGGACTTGCGCTCCTTTTCCTGCGCGCCTTCTGCGGAAGAGAGGGCCTCGGAGAGTTTCTCGCCTTCCTTGATGAAGTCGGCGCTGATCCCTTCTGCGGCGACGAGTTTGGCGTTGCGCTTGAGGATGCCGACCTTGTCCACGAGGGCGCGGCCGAGTTTGGGGACGGTGGAGATATCGCCCATCTTGAGGAACGAATCGAGATCGGCGACGCCCTCGAGCGCGTTCTTGGCCATCGGCACGGCGCGGCGAAGCCAGAGCTTTGCGGCCGCGACGGCCTCGGACTGCTTCGCCGTGGCCACCGGGATGGCCTCCTTCGCGCCGCCGTAGCGGGCGATGCCGGCCTTGACGGCCGCGCGAAGAGACTCGAGGTTCTTGGTCTTCGCATCCGACCAGCCGTACTTCTTCAGCTCGGCGAGGTCTGCCGCCACGATGGCGAGCGAGACGTCCGCCTGGTCGAGCAGCGCCTGCCCTGAGAAGCGCGACCCGATGCTCACGACTTCTGCGCGTTCCACTGTCATGTCCGTTCCCTCCTCAAAATGACCGTCGGTGGGGCCAATTGGATCATTGCTGGCCCCCGGCAACACCGGGGGCGGGTTCAGCAAGACCTGGGATGGCCCCTGAGAATCCAGTGGTCGGGGTTCCGAAATCCGTGGGCGGCCTCCCTCAAGGCCGCGGGTGGGGTCCGAAAGACAGGGGGCGGGGTCCCGAAGAGTGTGGGTGGCCCCCCGTGCCCTCGTGGGTGGGGTCTGAAAGACCGTCGGTGGCCTCCCTCAAGGCCGCAGGCGGGGTCATAGGAAATTGGCTTCGGGCAAAGTAACTGCTTCGTGGCAGTCGTCAACCTTCGCCCTTCAACGCCGTTACCGTCTCGGCTGCTTCTTCCGCGCCAGCGCCGCATCCCGCCGCTCATACGCATCCACGATCTTCTGAACCAGCGGGTGCCTCACGATGTCCGCACGCGTGAGGTAGATGAACGAAATCCCCGGGATCTCGGGCATGAACGACTGCGCTTCGATCAATCCCGACGTCTTCCCCACCGGCAGGTCCACCTGCGTCACGTCCCCAGTGACCACGATCTTCGACCCCGTCCCCATGCGCGTGAGGAACATCTTCATCTGCTCGGGCGTCGTGTTCTGCGCCTCGTCCAGGATGATGAACGCGTCGTCGAGCGTGCGGCCGCGCATGTAGGCGAGCGGGACGATCTCGACGACCTCGGAATCGATGAGGCGCTTGAGCATCCCGGTCTCGAGGATCGCGTTGAGGCCGTCGTAGAGCGGGCGGAGGTAGGGGTTGACCTTGGCCTGGATGTCGCCGGGGAGGAAGCCGAGGCGTTCGCCGGCCTCGACGGCGGGGCGGGCGAGGACGATGCGGCGGATGCGGCCGCCCTTGAGCGCCTCGACGGCCATGGCGACGGCGATGTAGGTCTTGCCGGTGCCCGCGGGACCGATGCAGAACGTGATGTCGTGGCCGCGGATCGCCTCGATGTAGGCGCCCTGGCCGGAGCTGCGCGCGCCGAACTTCGCGCCGCGCCGCGAGACCTCGACGGACTCCTTGCGCCGCCGCTCGACGAACTCCACCCCCGGGTCGGCCTCATTCGTCACGTGCCGCTCCCCCACGTCCTCCTCGTCCGCGATCATCTCCTTCACGCGCTCCGGCTTGATCCACCCCTCGTCCTTCACGTGCTGCAGCATCCGCTCCAGCACCTTCATCGCCTTCTCCACCCGCAACGGCTGCCCCGACACCTTGATCTCGCCCCCCCGCGCCATGATGTTCACGCCGAACGCGTCCCGCACGACGCGCGCGTGCCGCTCGCCGGCCCCCATCAGCCCGACGACCTGGTCCCGGTCCTCGACGGCCATCGATTTGTCGATTCGCGACATGGGATGCCTCAGTGGGGTTTGGTGAAGTGCAGGGCGACGAGGAAGCCGTAGTACGTGACGGGCGCGGTCAGGAGCAGGCAGTCGATGACGTCGAGCACCCCGCCGAGGCCGGGGAGGAGGTGCGACGAGTCCTTGGCCTGGACGGAGCGCTTCATGAGGCTTTCCACGAGGTCCCCGAACTGCCCGGCGACCTGGGAGAGAAGCGACAGGGGTATGAACACCTGGAGGGGCAGGTGGGTTCGAAGCGGCGTGATGTACCAGACGATGAGGCCGCCGGCGCAGCCGAAGACGAGGCCGCCGATGAAGCCCTCGATCGTCTTGCCCGGAGAGACTTTCGGGATGAGCTTGTGTTTCCCGATCGCCTTGCCGGTGAAGTACGCGGCGGCGTCGGTCCACTTGCCGACGACGAGGTACCACATGAACGCGCCTTCGCCGATGACCGGCAGCGCGCGGATCTGCATCGAGTACGAGCCCAGCACCCAGATGTAGAAGAAGCCGAGGAACTGGAGCGCGACGCTGCGGAAGCGTTCCGGCTCGCCGCGCACGACCTCGACGCAGAGCGACGTGACCATCGCGAGCACGAGCACCGTGTTCGGCAGCGACGTCCCCGCGGGCCCCAGCGGGCGCTCCTTCCAGAGCTCCAGCACGTGCGCGATGCAGAGGAGCATCGTCACGCCGCACATCGGGATGATCGACAGCTTCGCGCCGCCGGACTGCTGCAGCCGCACGTACTCCTTCATCCCCCACGTCAGCCCGAAGATGTACAGCACCCACGCGCCGCGCGCCCACTGCATCTTGTGGTCGAACACGAACAGCGCGACCGTGAGGATCGCCATCGGGATGCCGGTCAGGAGCCGTGCCTTCATCTCTCCGCGAGCCCCCCGAAGCGGCGTTCGCGTTTCGAGAAATCGGACAGCGCCTCGTGGAGCTGCGGCACGCCGAAGTCCGGCCAGAACGCTTTCGTGAACCACAGCTCGGCGTACGAGATTTCCCAGAGCAGGAAGTTCGACACGCGGTGGTCGCCGCCCGTGCGGATCAGCAGGTCCACTTCCTGCCCCGCCGGGTCGTACAGGTACTTCGCGAACTCGTCCTCCGTCAGCTCCGGCACCTTGCCGCGCCGCAGCGCGTCCCCCGCGAACGCCCGCGCGGCGTCGACGATCTCCCCGCGGCCGCCGTAGTTCAGCGCGAGCGCCATCGTCATCTTCGGGTTCTGCCGCGTCATCGCCTTCGTCGTCTCCAGCTCCGCCAGCACTTCCGGCGACAGCTCGTGCAGGCGGCCGATCGCGGTGAAGCGGATCCCGTTTTTCATCAGGGACGGCCGCTCCCCGGCGAGGTATCGCCGCAGCAGCTTCATCAGGAAGTCGATCTCCCGCTTCGGCCGCTTCCAGTTCTCCGCCGAGAACGCGTACAGCGTCAGCCGCTGGACGCCGATTCGCGCGCATTCCTCGGTGATCGTCCGCACCGTCCGCGCGCCGGCTTCGTGCCCCTTGTGGCGCGGGAGGCCCTTCTGCTCCGCCCAGCGCCCGTTGCCATCCATGATGATGGCGATGTGGCGCGGGAGGTGCGCGTGGGCGGGAGGGGCGGTCGGCATTGGCCCCAAGGGTAGCGGGGGGCGGCGAAAGCGGCGAGCGAAGGAGAGAGACAAAGTGCAACTACAAGAGGGCGAACTTCAAGTAAGAGGCGAACTTCAAGACGGCAACTTCAATTCTCCCCACGCACGTTTGTCATTGTCTTCTTGTCGTTGCTGTTTACTTGGAACTTGAAACGTTGTCGTTGCCGTTTCTCCAGGCCCCCGCAGGACGTAGCATTCACCCTCCGTCCCCCTCAAAGGAACCCCGATGCCCACCCTCCGCTGGTTTCCCCTGTTCGCGCTCCTGGCCATTCCCTCCTTCGCCGAGGAGCCGGAACCGAAGGGCCAGCTCTACCGCTTCGAGATCAAGGGCGGCATCGGCGACATCCGCTTCTCGCCCGACGGGAAGTCGCTGGCGGCGACGGGGTTCAACAAATCGATCGTGGTGTACGACGTGGAGAAGGGGCAGGAGCGTCGGACGCTGACGGGGCACGCGGGGAGGGTGACGTGCGTGGCGTGGTCGCCGGACGGAAAGGCTCTGTTGACGGGGAGCGACGACGGGTCGATCCGGTTGTGGGACACGACGACGGGGAAGCAGACCGGCGTGAAGGAAGGAGTGCACGGGCGCGGGTCGCACGGGACGGGAACGACGACGGTCGGGTTCTTCCCGGACGGCAAGTCGCTGTTCTCGACCGGCTACGACACGACGGTGCACATCTGGGAGACGTCCACGCTCAACGAGCTGATGCCGCTGGAGGGGCATGCCGACTGCGTCGTCGCGAACCTCTCCGCGGACGGCAAGCTGCTCGTCACGGCGAGCCAGGACGGCACGGCGAAACTCTGGAACGCAATCACGGGCGAGGCCGTCGGCGACCTCGAGATCGCCCCCGCCATCGAGGCGACGAGCCCGCACCTCGGCTACCCCGTCTTCTCTCCCGACGGCCGCCGCGTCTTCGCCGGAGGCGGCGACGGCAAAATCCGCTCGTGGGCGATCCCCGGCCTCAAGCCCGACCCCGCGTGGCAGGCCCATCGCGGCTTCATCGGCGCCCTCGACGTCTCCCCCGATGGCTCGCTCATCGTCACCGCCGGCATGCACCCCGAGGGCGGCATCGGCAAGCCCGACCAGCGCTGGGATAACGGCATCCGCCTCTTCGACGCCGCCACCCTCGAGCCCCTTCTCGACCTCGACGGCCACAAGATGTCCGTCTGCCGCACGCGGTTCTCGCTCGACGGGAAGCGCCTGGCGACGGCGTCGTGGGACGGGAGCCTGGTGGTGTGGGACCTGAAGGCGCTGGGGTTGAGCGCGGAAGCCGCGGCGGGCGAGAGCGCGGACGACCTGTGGATCCGGCTGGCGGGCGCGAAGGGCCCCGGGCCGTGGGTGGGGATGCGCGCGCTGGCCGCGAATCCCGACCGGGCGCTGGAGGTGCTCGGCGCGCGCCTGGCGCCCGCGAAGGCCGATCCCGCGTTCTCGGACAAGCTGGCGCAGCTCATCCGCGACCTCGACAACGACGATCCCGCGATCCGCGACAAGTCGCAGGCCGCCCTGGCCCGCCTCGGGCCGCGCGCGGCGGACGCGCTGCGGAAGGCGCTCGAGTCGCCGCCGTCTGCCGAGGTGAAGATGCGCGCGAGGGAAATCCTGGAGACGAATGCGGAGTGGCAGCCCGCGGACGACGACGAGCGCCGGCTCGTCCGCGCGGTCGGCATCCTGCAGGAAATCGGCGGCGAGAAGGCGCGGGTGCTCCTGGAGAAGCTTGCGGCGGGTGATCCGGACGCGGTCCTCACGGGGCTGGCGAAATCGGCGCTCGCAAAGTTGGGAGGCAAGTAGGCATGTTCGGCCGGAATCTCGCAGCGGTCGCCCTTCTCGCGGCGTGGCTGTTCGCATCCGCCGCCTGCGACCGCCCGCCGGCTCCCGCGCCGCCCCGCGAGGCGCCGAAGCCGGCCGGGCAACCCGGCCCCGTTCCCACCCGTCCCGTGGATCAACCGCCGGGAGCGCCTCCTCCCGTCGCTCCGTCGCAGCGCGCCGTCCTCAAGGTCCTCTTCATCGGCAACAGCTACACCTACGTCAACGACCTCCCCGGCACGCTCGTGGCTCTCGCCAAGGCCGCGGGTGACGGCCCGCTCCTCGAGACGCAGTCCCGCGCGACTGGCGGCGCAAAACTCGAGGACCACTGGAACCACGGCGCCGCCGACGCCATCGCCGCCACGCCATGGGACTTCGTCGTCCTCCAGGAACAGAGCGTCACGCCGCTCGCGACATTCGGCCGCGACACGGTCTTCTTCCCCGCCGCGCGGAAACTCCACGGCGCGATCAAGGCCCGCGGCGCAACGACGCTGTTCTACATGAGCTGGAAGCGCCCCGACACGGCGGGGACGCAGGAGGACTGGACGCAGCCGTACCTCGACATCACGCGGGAACTGGGGGCCAGGGTCGCCCCGGCCGGGATGGCGCTCGAAATCGTGCTGAAGAAGAAGCCGAAGTTCGCTTTCTACGCCGACATGGGCGGCCACCCGACCCCGGCCGGGACGTATCTCGTCGCGTGCACGTTCTACGCCGCGATTTTCGACAAGTCCCCCGCGGGCCTTCCCGCGACGGTCACCACAGCGGGCGGACAGGAGATCGGCGTTCCCGGGGACGACGCGGCGCTCGTGCAGGGGGCGGCATGGGAAGCGATGGCCACCGCGAAGAAGCGCCTCTCAGAGGAGAAGTAGCCGCGTCTTCGACTCCAGGTCGAGCAGCGTCCGCTTGCGATCGAGTCCCCCGCCGAAGCCGGTGAGCGACCCGTCGGCGCCGATGACGCGGTGGCAAGGCACGATCACCGCGATCGGGTTGCGGCCGTTCGCGAGTCCGACGGCGCGAAACCCCCGCGGCGAGCCGACCTGCCGCGCGATGTCCGCGTAACTCCGCGTCTCGCCGTAAGGGATCGCGCGGAGCTCTTCCCAGACGCGGAGCTGGAAAGCAGTCCCCTCGGGCTCCAGCGGCACGTCGAACGTGCTCCGCTCCCCTGCGAAGTACTCCGCGAGCTGCTCCCTCGCCGCCGCGAAGGGCGCCGCTCCGTCGTCACGCTTCCAGTCGTCCCCGATGGTCGCCGGGTGCATGTGCAGGCCGGTCAACGCGCACCCGTTCGAGCACAGCACCAGCGGGCCTATCGGCGACGCCACCGTCGTGTACCTCGTCATCGCTCCTCCCCTTTTCCGCCGCCTCAGGTCCGTCGGCCGCAGGCGGTACCGCGACCGGAACAGCGCGTTGAACCGCCGCAGGCTCCCGAACCCGCTCGCGTACGCCACCTGAGTCACCGGCATCGCCGTGTCCGTCAGCAGCCGCTTTGCTTCCAGCAGCCGCCGAGTCTGCAGCAGTTCGACGGGAGTGACACCGAAGCGCTTCATGACGACGCGACGCACGTGCCTCGCGGTGACGCCGAGTTCGCGGGCCAGACACTCGAGCCCGCCCTCGACGGTGCCGATTCGCCCGGCCGCCGCCGCCGCGAGCCGCCGCGGCGCGTCCACGCTCGCGTTCCCCGGCGCCAGCTCCGGCCGGCACCGCAGGCAGGGCCGGTAGCCCTCTTTCTCCGCCGCCGCCGCACTCGGGAAGAACTCGCAGTGCGCGCGTTTCGGCGCCCGCGCCGGGCAGACCGGCCGGCAGTAGATCCCCGTCGTGCGCACGCCGACGTAGAACACGCCGTCGAAGCGCGGGTCGTGGGCGAGCAGGGCGCGGTAGCAGCGGGCGGGACTGGTCTTCACGAGACCCTTCTACTCCCCGGCGCTTCCCGAGTCTCGCCGTTTTCGGACATGGAATCCGGAATTCCTGCGCGCGCGGCGGCGATCGATTAGGATAGGAGATCCTTTACTATTACGGAGACCGCCATGGACGCCCCGAAGATCCACGACCGCCGTCCCGCCGTGCTCGAACTCGAGGCCGGCAGCTACCACTGGTGCAGCTGCGGCCACTCCGGCAAGCAGCCCTACTGCGACGGCAGCCACAAGGGCACCGGATACGCGCCGAAGCCCTTCACGCTCGCGGCGAAGACGAAAGTCGCGCTCTGCCAGTGCAAGCACTCCAAGAACGGCCACCTCTGCGACGGGTCGCACAAGGCGCTGCCGCCTTCGTAGGCGACGAACCGCCGATCCCGTAGCATGTCCGGCCCATGAGGCCCCCGCAGCGCCGCAGCGAACGCCCCCCCGGGCTCCACTACGACGCGAGGTTCGTGGGGCCGAAGGACTACGCGGCGATCCTCGAGTGGCTCGGGACGATCCACCCGATCTGGGAACAGCGGTATTCCACGAAGAGGCCGCCGCCGGAGGGCCAGGCGCAGCGGCCGCTCCTGCGCCCGGTCTACTGGCTGGGGAACTGGCAGTTCGCGTGCCTGGACTACTACCGGCCGCCGGAAGGGCTGCGCAACCGCTGCGTGAGCGCGGAACCGTTCCCGCCGGTGCTGGCGAAGCTCGTCCGCCGCGTCGAGGACCTCGTCCACCGGCGCTTCCCGGCCGCATACCTCCCCGACGGCTGGCGACTGAACACCTGCCTCGTGAACCTCTACGGCGACCGCATCGAGAAGGGCAAGCGCACCGACCTCGCCCGCGTCGGCGAGCACAAGGACTTCGAGCCCGGCCCCGTCGCTTCGATTTCCGTCGGCGAGCGCGCGATGTTCCAGTTCGTGGAGAGCCGCAAGCCCGGCAGCCGCGACGGCGTCGTCCTGCAGCAGTGGCTCGACGACGGCTCGCTGTGCGTTTTCGCGGGGAACTACTGGAAGCGGAAGGTCTTCCACCGCGTGCAGCGCGTCGACCGGCGGGCGGGGGCGGCGTTCGAGTTCCCCGTGGAGGGGTTCGTGACGCGGCGCGTCAACTTCACGTTCCGGTTCGTCCCGGACGAGCACGTCGTTCCGTTCGGGGAACTCTCGGCCGAGGCGCGGGAGGACGTGCGCGGCTACGTCGAGGAACTCGCGAAACACTCGGAGTGGTTCGCGGAGGCGTTGAAGGACTCGGCGGCGAAGAGGACGGAGTGACGCCTGGAAGGCTGAAGCGGGCCCGCGCGAGTCCGTGGGGTCGTTCGCCGAGCGGCAGGTTGAGTTCTCCGGCTGAAATGCTCGCTCCCGGCATTCCGGGCACGGAGAATTCTGGTCAGTGGCGACGGCGAGGCGTGATTCTCCTTCGCGGCAACGCTGACCCGCATTGGCCAGCCTTAGCTGGTCCGTTCATAGTCTTCAGGATTATGCGAGCTGCCGTCAGCTGAACCGCGATTTCTACGGTGGCTTGCACGACAAGTGCTGTCTGAGCTTCCGACAGCCGAGACGGCGGCCCCTGAATCCCTGTCAGGATCGTTTGCACGATGTCGAAGGCTCTCTTGCTCTCTGCGATTGCTGCGGCGCGTGAATCCAGAAAGAGGGCCAGCATGCCTCTGCGAACTTCCGGCTGTCGCTGAAACTCCCGATACCCAGCATCAGGCATTCTCAGGGCGGCCGACTCGATCAACTCGGTAGCATCGACCTGGGGCAAATCGCATGTCGCCGCGGCTGAGACGATGACGTCGAGCGCGTGCAAGGTCTGGACTGGCAGTTCCGACTCTCCGAAAGCTTGCGACCAGCATCGCTCGGCGATCCTCTCGACCTCGATCAGGACGGTCTCGATGCGACTGAGATCGGGTGCAGTGCCGCGGTGTAGGGAGAGCTGCCCCGGAGTGGAGCGACGAGTGCTCAGGGGTGGTTTGGTGAACTCCTCAACAAACCCCTTGGCCAGCACCTCCTCGTCGAGAATCTGGTAGCACTCGTGCGACTGCACGGCCAATTCCTGCTTCCGCATCTGTGATCCGATTTCAATGTCCCAGATCATTCGAGCCAATTCGCGAGCCGTGCCAGGCGCCTTCGCTCGCCTCAGGTAGCCAGCAAGTACGAACTGCTCTCCTCGATTCAGAGTTGCTGCCGGGTGGCCATATCGTTGAGAGACAAGAATCTGGATCGCGACTTCCTTCTGCGAACCATTCAGCATGAGCTCCTTGAGGGAATCAGCTACCCAACGGGCAATGGAGCCCGTGGAACCCTTCTTCTTCAACCACCGGCCAACTCCCATTTTCCCTCCGAGATGATCCCGAGGCGCATTCTACTCCACGCGGCATGAGTTCAATCCCTGGTGCCGCAGGCGTTGAGCCGAAGGAACCAGTCGCGTTTCCCCTTACATGACCCACCCCCGAGAGCACATACTTCCTCCCAATTCCGGAGGCGCAATGTTCCAGATCCTTGTGCTGGTCAAGGAACTGCTCCGCCTCGCCTGCCAGGATCGACACGGGACGCACAACGCGATGCTTGATCGCGGACTTGGTGCGAACGTCTGCGATCCGAAGTCGCTGGCCTTCTCAAGGGGGGAGGTCTTGCTCAGCCATTTTCGGCCAAGGGAAGTCGTAGCGATTGTCAGCACTGTTGCATTCGACGCAGGTGACTGGCATCAGGAGTCCAAACTGACGGCAAAGCCATCCCATCAAGGCGCACGTAAGGCCGTCGTCCTGCGTATCTCGAGGATCGTACTCTAGCTGTTGGACCTGAATGATGAGCGGTCTTCGGATGTCCACGAGAAGTTCAGTCTGGGGTGAAACTGAGTCGGCTCTCCCCGCTTTCGGCAGTCTCTCTGCGGGGGAATTGTGCCCTCCGCGGTGACCTTGGCTTCAAGGCCTCCATTGACCGGCCGGGCCTTGGCCATGCCGCCTGCCGCCAAGCGACGCTGAACCGCTACTTCCCCGGCGCTTGCTTCCCGCCTTCCTCCTTCGCCAGCCTCCGGATCGACACGATCTTTACTTCTTCCTCCGGCCGGCCGTTCTCGTCGACCTTGACATTTCCGATCGCCTCCAGCACCTCCATCCCCTTCACGATCTTCCCGAACACCGTGTGCTTCCCTGTCAGCCACGGCGTGTCGACGAGGTTCAGGAAGAACTGCGAGCTGTTCGTGTTCGGACCTGAGTTCGCCATCGCGATCACGCCCTTCAGCGGCTTCACCGCCGGCAGCTTGTCGTTGTAGACGTAGCCCTGCTGCTCGTAGATCTGCTCGAGCGTGATTTCCTTCAGCAGCTTGTCCGCCTCGGCCTGCTTCGCCTTCAGGTCCTCCTCGGACTTGATGCCGAGCTTCTGCAGCACAGCGCTGACGACGATGCGCTGGAAGTCCTCCTGGGACTGCACGCCGAGCCAGCCGTGGATCTTGTCGCCCGGGAGCACGGCCTTCTCCTTGTCCAGGCCGAGCGCGTGCCCGTTGATCTCGTCCTCGAACGTGAACCCCGCGTTCCCCGTCCCGTCACCGACCGGGCAGCCCCCCTGCACCATGAAGTCCTTGATCACGCGGTGGAAGACCAGCCCGTCGTAGAACGGCCGCTTCACCATCTCCCCCGTCTTCGGGTCCTTCCACTCCTTCTTCCCTTCCGCCAGCTCCAGGAAGTTCTGCACCGTCTTCGGCGCCGCCTTCGGCCAGAGCTCGACGTGGATCTCGCCCTTCGACGTCGTGATGACGACAACCGGGTTGGCCGGGTCGCCGGCCGGGTTGTCCTTGTCGTCGGCGTGGGCGGCGAGCGCGAGGAGGGGCAGGAGGGCGAAAGAAAGGGCTTTCATCGGCGGGCTCCGCTGGGAGAAGGAGGGACATTCTATCGCGGCGGGATTGCGCCACCACCCGGCAATTCGCATCGGCCGGGCTTGCGCGGCCTTCGGTAAGATGTTATCTTACATGCATGAACACCGTCATTTCCACGAAGGGCCAGATCGTGCTGCCCGCGGAGCTTCGCAAGCGCGATGGGGTCGCTGCCGGACAGGTGTTTGAAGTCGTCCGGCTGGGCCGCGGCGATTACCGGATCGTCCGGCGCAAACGCGGTCCCGGCGAGGGCCTCGTCGGCTGGCTGCGGTCGTGCCCCGAGAAGGGGTGGTTCGTCCCGGTCGAGTCCGAGTCCACGGACAGCCTGTGATCTACCTCGTGGACGCCAACGTCCTCAACGAAGCCACGAAGCCGGTCCCCGACACGCGGGTCGTGGACTGGCTCGCGGGGCACGAGAGCCGCCTCGTGGTCAACCCCGTCATCCTCGGCGAGATCCGCTTCGGCATCCTGCTCCTGCCCGCAGGCGCCCGGCGTCGCCGGCTCGAGGCGTGGTTTCGCGAGGGCATTTCGCGGGCGGACTGCCTGCCCTGGGATGCAGCGACGGGTCTTCGCTGGGCCGAGTTGCTCGCGGAACTCCGGCACGCGGGCGAAGCCATGCCCGTGAAGGACAGCCTCATCGCAGCCACCGCGCTTCAGCACGGCCTCACGGTCGTCACGCGAAACGTGCGCGATTTCCGGAAGGCGCGGGTGAAGGTGCTGGATCCGTTCGCCTGAGCCCGGCGACCTGCGAACGCTCAATCACTACAATTTGCCGCCCGTCAGCACCGTCTGCCGCCGCTCCGGGCCGACGCTGACCATGGAGACGACGCAATTGAGCTCGCGCTCGAGGAGCCGCAGGTAGGCCCGCGCCTCGGGCGGCAGGTCGACGAGTTTCCGCGCCGACGTCGTCGCCCCCCAGCCGCGGACGTCCTTGTAGATCGGCTTCGCGTTCTCGAGCGAGTGGAGATCGGCGGGGAACGTCGTGAGGACCTTCTTGCCGACCTTGTAGCCGGTGCAGACGCGGACCGTGTCGAAGCCGTCCAGCACGTCGAGCTTCGTGATCGCCAGCTCCGTCACGCCGCTCGTGCGGATCGCGTGGCGGCAGCCGACGAGGTCGAACCACCCCGTGCGCCGCGGGCGCCCCGTCGTCGACCCGAACTCGTGGCCGATCTGCCGGATCCGCTCCCCGATCCCGTCCTCGAGCTCCGTCGGGAACGGCCCGCTGCCGACGCGCGTCGTGTACGCCTTCGCCACGCCGATCACGTCCCGCACGCACCCCGGCGGCACGCCGGCGCCGCTCGACAGCCCCGTCGCGTCGCTGTTCGAGCTCGTCACGTACGGGTACGTCCCGTGGTCGATGTCCAGCAGCGCTCCCTGCGCCGCCTCGAACAGCACCCGCTTCTTGTGGTCGATCGCGTCGTTCACGAACGTGATCGTGTCCGACACGAACGGCTTCAGCCGCTTCGCATACCCCGTGTACAGCTCGAGGATCTGCCGGTAGTCGAGCGTCTCCGCCCCCATCCCCGACAGCAGGTAGTTCTTCTCCTCGACGTTCACCTTCAGCCGCTCGGCGAAGAGCTTCTCGTCGTAGAGGTCGATCACGCGGATCCCGTTCCGCGCGTACTTGTCGGCGTAGCAGGGCCCGATCCCGCGCCCCGTCGTCCCGATCTTCGTGATCCCGCGCTTCATTTCGCCCGCGCGGTCCACGGCCTTGTGGTACGGGAACACGACGTTCGCGCGCTCGGAAATCGTCAGGTGGCCTTTCACCTTGACGCCCTTCTTCTCGAGCTCCGCCATCTCCGCGAAGAGCTGCTCGGGGTCGAGCACGACGCCGTTGCCGACGACGCAGGCGCGGCCGTGCAGGATTCCGCTCGGGATCAGGTGGAGGACGAACTTCTCCTTGCCCACGACGACCGTGTGGCCCGCGTTGCCGCCGCCCTGGTACCGCACCACCACGTCCGATTCTTCCGCGAGGAGGTCGACGATCTTGCCCTTCCCCTCGTCGCCCCACTGCACGCCGATCACGCAACGCACGCTCATTTTTTGCCGTCCGCCATGTTCTGGATGAACTTCCGGAAGAGGTACAGGGAGTCGTGCGGCCCGGGTCCGGCCTCGGGGTGGTACTGCACGCAAAAGATCGGGAGCGACTTGTGGGCCATGCCTTCGACGGTCTGGTCGTTCAGGTTGATGTGGGTGACCTCGAGGCCGGTCTTGCCGAGCGAGTCGGGGTCGACCGCGAAACCGTGATTCTGTGCGGTGATCTCGACCTTGCCGGTCTTGAGGTCCTTCACGGGATGGTTGCCGCCGTGGTGCCCGAACTTGAGCTTGAACGTCTTGCCTCCCATCGCGTGGCCGACAATCTGGTGGCCGAGGCAGATGCCGAAGATCGGCACCTTGCCCGCGAGGTCGCGGACGCACGAGGCCGCGTACTCGAGCGCCGCCGGGTCGCCGGGGCCGTTCGAGAGAAACACGCCGTCCGGCTTGAGGTCGAGCACCTGCTTGCTCGTCGCCGTCGCCGGCAGCACCGTCAGCTTGCACCCGAGCCGAGCCAGGTGACGCAGCGAGCTGTACTTCACGCCGTAGTCGATCGCCGCGACGCGATAGAGATCGGGCGCAGCCGCGGGAAGCGCCGCGGGGGCGAGCGGGCCCTCGCTGCGTTCCGTCCAGGCGTAGGCTTCCTTGGAAGTGACTTCCTTCACGAGGTCGCGCCCCGACATCGCGGGCGACGCCTTCGCCTTCTTCACGAGGTTCGCGTCGTCGAGGTCGGTCGTGGAGATGATGCCGCGCAGCGCGCCGTGCTGGCGCAGGCGCAGCGTGACGAGCCGCGTATCGACGCCCTCGATCCCGACGACGCCCGCCTTCTTGAGGTACGTCCCGAGATCCTCGGTGGACCGGAAGTTCGAACGCACACGCGACGCTTCGCGCACCACGAACCCTTCCGCCTGCGGGCCGCGGGCCTCGATGTCCTGGCCGTTGACGCCGTAGTTGCCGATCAGCGGGTACGTCATCGTCACGATCTGCCCGCGGTACGACGGATCGGTGAGGATTTCCTGGTAGCCGGTCATCGACGTGTTGAAGACGACTTCGCCGTAGCGTTCGCCCTCGGCGCCGAAGGAAGTGCCGTTGAAGACGGTTCCGTCCTCAAGCGCAAGCTTTGCGCGCATCGCAAGTCCTTATCTGGGAAGAGCTTGTGACTGATTCAGACGATCAGGCGAGCACCGAATTATAGGAGCTTCGTTTTTCACCGCAAGCTATTCCGGTCGGAGCTCCCCCGCCGCTGCAGGCGTGGCCGTTATCCGCGGCCGCTCCCGCGTCATCCGCAACATCCGCGCATTCCTTTCCTGAACGTCAGGCCAGGGGTGGCCAAGAAAATGGAATACGCGGATAAAGGCAGATCACGCGGAAACGGCCGCGGATAACGGCCCGGATGCCCACGGTTTCCGCCATTCATTCCCTTCAACCGCAAACCCTTTTCGCCGTATTCTTGCCCCCGTCCTCCCGGCCCTTCCCCCCACCACGAAAGGTCCCCGCATGCGCCTGCCGCGCATCACCGCCCTCTTCCTTGCACTCGCCGTCTCCCCCGCGCTCGCCATCGACTCCGCGCCGGACGAATCGGCGGAGGACGACACCGAGGTCGACACCTACATCCCGAACCGCTTCGCCATCACGGCGCACGGCGAATGGGCGCACTTCAACGACCACCGCGACGTCAACGACACCGGCGGCGGCGGCCTCCGCATCGGCTTCCGCATCAACCGCTGGGCGGAGCTGGAGTTCGGCGCGGACTTCTACCAGATGACGGTGAACGCGAAGGACCACAACGACGTGCGCCACGACCTGGGGCGCGTCCGGCTGTACCCGTTCTATTCCGAGCTGCGCATCGACGTGACGAACATCGACAAGGCGATCCCCTGGCCGTGGCCGTGGTGCCGCCCGATGGTGATCGGCGGCGCGGGACTGAGCGTGCGGACGATCCGAAAGGAGATCGACGACCCCGTGGAGATCAAGGGCCGCCGCGCGGGCGTCATCGTCCGCGGCGGCGCGGGGATCGAGTTCGGGACGGCCGCGTCGCGGGTCACGTTCGGCGTCGAGTGGATCTACACCTGGGTCGCCGCCGACCTGCACGTCAGCGACCCGAGCGGCGGGCTGCCGTCGAAGATCAACCTCGACTACTGGACCATCGGGGCGTACGTCGTCCTGCGGTTCTAAGCCGGGCTACTTCTTCAGCTCCCCCTTCTCGTCCACCGGCCCGCTCACGACACGCCAGAGCGCCGCGGGATCGAGGTGCTTCTGCGCCGCGGCGAGCACCTGCTCCGCCGTGACCGCGCGCACCTTTTCCACGAACTTCTCCGGGTAGTCGAGCCCGAGTCCGTACCGCTCCACCATCACCAGCATGTCCGCGAGCTGCGCGTTCGTCTCCATCTCCAGCGCGAAGCTCCCCGTCAGGTAGTCCTTCGCCGCCTGCAGCTCCTCCGCCGGCACCGGCTCCTTGCGGATCCGCTCGATCTCCCCCATCACCATCGCCCGCGCCGTCTCGAACTTCTCCGGCTTCGTCGCGAAGAATGCCCGGAACGTCCCCGGCTCCAGCCCCGCGCTGTACGAAATGTTCGCGCCCACGCTGTAGACCAGCCCCTTCTCGTCGCGGATCGTCCGCGACATCCGGTCCGTGAAGCCGCTTCCCGTCCCCAGCACGTTGTCCATCACCAGCAGCGTGTAGTAGTCGGGGTCGCTGCGGCGGATCCCGAGGTGGCCGATGAAGACGTTGACCTGCTTGGCGTTCGGCAGGACGACGCCCCTGGAGCCGCCCTGCGCGGGTTTCTCGGCCGGCGCGAACTCGGGGAAGTCGAGGAGCCCGACCTTCCAGGACTTCGTGAGCTCGCGGATGCGCGCCTCGACCTTCGCCGCGTCGAAGTCGCCGACGATCGCGACGGTCGTGTTGTTGGGGACGAAGTAGGTCTGGAAGTGCGCGAGGCAATGCTCGCGCGTGAGGGCATTGATCGTGTCGGGGTAGCCGTCGGCGGGGCGGTGAAGCGGGTGTTTCCCGTAGACGGTTTCCATGTAGGCGTCGCGGGCCAGCTGCTGCGGGTTGTCGTTCTTGGCGGCGATCATCGCGAGCGTCATCTGGCGGCGCTGCTCGACCCACTCCTTCGGGAAGGACGAGTGCTGGAGGATGTCGAACGCGAGGTCAAGCGCGAGGTCCTGGTCCTTTGCGACCACCGAGACGTCCACGCCCGCGGCCGACGTCGACAGCCGCCCGCCGATGTTCTCGATCGACGAAGCGATGTCCTCGGCCGAGCGCCGGACCTTTCCGTCCGCGTCCGCCGTGCCGTCCTCGAGCATCCGACCGACGAAGTTCGCGAGCCCCGCGTGGTCCTCCGACTCCTGCAGCTGCCCGGCCCGCGTGAACGACTGCAGCGCGAAGATCGGCAGGTCGTGGTTCTCGAGGAGGATCAGGATCAGCCCGTTGTCGAGCACGACGCGCTTCGCCGAGGTCAGCTTCACCCCGCCCGCGCCGCCGGCCTTCGCGTCGCCGTCCTTACGCACCCGCGGCGCGCCGTCCTCCGTCGCGTCCTGCACCCCGTCCTTGTCGCTCCCGCCCTTCGCGATCGACCAGCACACCGTCCGTGTCTCCTTCCGCAGGATGCGCTTCGCCGCCGCCTTCACCGCGTCGGCCGTCACCTTTTCGATCCTCGACACGTACTGGCTGAGGTCGTCGAGCGTCAGCGTGCAGACGTTCGAGGCGAGCAGGTCGGCCATCGACGAAGCGCTTTCCGCGCGGAAGATGAACGCGGCGATCGTGCCATTGCGCGCCTTGGTGAGCTCGTCCGCCGTCGGCCCCTCCGCCGCGAGCTTCGCGACCTCCTCTTCGATCGACTTCTCGATCCGCGCGCGGTCGGCGCCCGGCAGCGCCTCGACGTTGACCATAAACGTTCCCGGGAAGCGTCCGCTGTAATTCGAGACGTCGGCGGCCGAGGCGAGCTGGTCGTCCTCGACGAGGCGGCGGTACAGGCGCGCCGTGCGGCCGGTGCCCAGCACGCTGCTCAGGATGTCGCAGATGTAGTCGTCGTCCTCGCCGACGGCCGGCCCGCGCCACGCCATGATCATCCGGTCGACCTCGACGTCCTCCGGGGTCTCGACGCGCTTCTCCTTCTCCTGCGCGGGCTCCACCACGTCCAGCTTCGGCACCGGCGTCCCGGACGGGATGCTCCCGAACATCCCCGCCACTTTCGCGAACGTCTTCTCCGCATCCACGTCGCCCACGATCACCAGCACCGCGTTCGCCGGCTTGTAATACTTGTCGTAGAACTCCTTCATCTGCGCCCGCGTCATCGCCTGGATTTCCTTCTCGTACCCGATGACCGGGTGGTGGTACGGATGCTTCGAGTACACCTCCGCCGTCGACCGCTCCCACAGCCGGTCCCACGGGTCGTCCTGCCCCGAGTGGAGCTCCTCCAGCACGGGCCCCTTCTCCGCCTCGAACTCCTTCTCGTCGAGCGTTGACTGGCCGAGCATTTCAAAGAGGATCTTGAGCGCGGCGTCGAGGCCGGAGGACGGCATTGTGAAGTGATAGGCGGTCATGTCCCGCGTCGTGTAGGCGTTGTTCTGGCCGCCGTTCTTCGAGGTGTACGCGTCGATTTCGCCCTTCTTGAAGGAGGGCGAGCCCTTGAAGAGCATGTGTTCGAGGAAATGGGCGATGCCGCGTTCGCGGTCGCGCTCGTCGACGGCGCCGACTTTGAAGGCGAGCTCGCAGGTGACGACCGGCGCGCCGTGGCGCTCGCGGATGAGGACGGTGAGCCCGTTGGCGAGCTGCCGCGACTCGACGGCGGCGGCGATGTCCCACGCGTTCTGCGGCGGGCGCGGCGCGCGGACGTTCTTCCACACCGGCTCGGCGCGCGGCTTCTCCGCGGCGCCTCCCTCGCGGTTGTCCCCTTCACCCGGCCCGCCCGCGGGAGCCGGATCGCCGCCGCAGCCGGCGAGGGATAGGGCGAGGACGAGGGACAGCCAGGGGAACGTGCGCATGGGGATCTCCGTGAGTGAAGGCCGGGCAAGGATCGCCGCCGGGGCGGCGCGGGGCGGGAATTATGCCATCCCGAGGAGGTCGAGCACCGTCTGTTTCACGACCGAAGGGGGGACGGGCTTGACGAGGCACGCGGAGACGCCGGCCGCGGCGGCGAGGCCGCGGTCGCGGGCGCGCCAGTCCGGCGTGAGGAGGACGATCGGGATCGTCTCAAGGCCGGGGCGCGAGCGGAAATCGCCGGCCAGCGCGACGCCGTCCGTCGTCGGCCGCTGCACGTCCACGACCAGCAGCCCGATCCCGCCCGCGTCGATCGCCGACTGCGCTTCCCCCAGCGACGACGCCTCGATGACGTCGAGCCCCGCGGGCATGAGGGCGGAACGGAGCGCGCGGCGGACGGTGTCCGATTCGTAGACGACCAGCACCGTGACGGCGCCGGTGCGGACGGAATCGGGCATGGCGGGGGCTCCGAAGGACGATTCGCGGGGAAGCGAAAAGTCTGGGAGCCGGGGGGCGTGCTGTCAAAGCAAAGGCGGAAGTGTTACGGCCTGCGGGGACCTCCGCGGCCGCCGCCGTCGCGGCGCGGGCCGCCGGGGGGCCTGCCGCCTCCTCCTTCACGGCGCGGGCCACTCCACGGCTTGCCTCCGCCGCCTTCGCGGCGCGGACCGCTCCAAGGCTTGCCTCCGCCGCCTTCGCGACGCGGACCGCTCCACGGCTTGTCGCCACCGCCTTCGCGACGCGGACCACTCCAAGGCTTGCCGCCGCCGCCTTCGCGGCGCGGGCCGCTCCACGGCTTGTCACCGCCACCTTCGCGACGCGGGCCACTCCACGGTTTGTCGCCGCCGCCTTCGCGGCGCGGGCCGCTCCAAGGTCTTCCACCGCCACCTTCACGGCGCGGGCCACTCCACGGCTTGTCGCCGCCGCCTTCGCGCCGCGGACCGCTCCACGGCTTGTCGCCGCCACCTTCGCGACGCGGCCCACTCCACGGCTTGCCACCACCGCCCTCGCGCCGCGGGCCGCTCCACGGTTTGTCGCCGCCGCCTTCACGGCGCGGGCCACTCCACGGCTTGTCGCCGCCGCCCTCACGCCGAGGACCACTCCAGGGCTTGTCTCCCCCACCTTCGCGGCGCGGGCCGCTCCAAGGCTTGCTGCCTCCGCCCTCTCGGCGCGGGCCACTCCACGGCCTGTCGCCACCGCCTTCGCGACGCGGGCCACTCCAGGGCTTGCCACCGCCGCCTTCGCGACGCGGGCCACTCCACGGTTTGTCGCCGCCGCCTTCACGACGCGGGCCGCTCCACGGCTTGTCGCCGCCGCCTTCGCGACGCGGGCCACTCCACGGCCGGTCGCCTCCGCCCTCGCGACGCGGGCCGCTCCAGGGCTTTTCGCCGCCACCTTCGCGCCTCGGGCCGCTCCATGGCCTCTCACCGCCGCCCTCACGACGCGGGCCACTCCACGGCTTGCCGCCACCACCCTCGCGACGCGGGCCACTCCAGGGCCGGTCACCTCCAGACCTCCCGCCCTCCTGCCCGCCCGCCGGCCCGCCCTCCTCCGGCCCTTCTTCCACGCCCTGCGGTCCGCGCCCCTTGCCCGACCGGTCCCCGCGCCAAACGCTCCCGCCGCGCGCGTCGTCCCGCCTCGGGCCGCTCCACGGCCGGCCGCCACCCTCGCGCGCCCCGCCCTTCGGCGCACTCCACGGCTTCGCCCCGCCACCGGCCCTCGGCGCAGCACCACGCGCTCCACCCTTCGGCGCGCTCCACGGCTTCCCTCCACCCCCCGCGTCGCTCCCGGATCCCGCCCGCGGCGCCGCTCCACGCTGCGGCGCCTTCGTCGGCGGCTTCTGCGGGACCTTCGCCGGCGGGCGCTTCTCCTCGGCTTCTTCTTCGCCGCCTTCTTCCTCTTCGCCGCCTTCCTCTTCCTCCTCGTCCTCGTCGTCGTCATCGTCAAACTCGCCGGAGCTCTCGAGCATCTCCTCCAGCTCCTCGTCGCTCAGGATCTCCTCTTCCCCCTCCTTCTCCTCCTTCACCGCCGCGGGTTTCTCCTTCGCCTTCACCGGCTCCTTTACCTCCGCGGGCTCCTTCTCCTCCGCCACCGCTTCCTCCGCGTCCTCCCCCGCCTCAACCTCCTCCGCCTCCGCTTCCTCCTCCACCCGCACCGGACGCTTCTTCTTCCCGATCGTCTCCTCGAACTTCGCCATCGCCTCCGGCTCCAGCGTCGCAGGGTCGATCCCGATCTTCTTCAACAGCGTGTCCCGGTCGATCGGGATCCACTGCCCCTCGTGGATCTTCCCCAAGAGCAGGCCGCCGATCTGGATTCTCCGAAGCGAAATCACGGGGTGGCCGACCTTGGAGAAGATGCGGCGGACTTCGCGGTTCTTGCCCTCGTGGATCGTGATCTCCAGCGCCGTCATCTGGCGCGTGCGCTTGATGATCCGCACCTTCGCGCGCCCCGTCTTGCCTTCCGCCAGCCACACGCCTTTCTGCACCTTTTCCAGCGCGGGCCCCTCGAGCCAGCCCTTCACCGCCACCGAGTACGTCTTCTCGACCTCGTAGCGCGGGTGGGCGATGCGGTTGGCGAGCTCGCCGTCGTTGGTGACGATCAGGAGCCCCGTCGACTCCGCGTCGAGCCGCCCGACCGTGTACAGCCGCTGCGCGATCGCCGGGAACAGGTCGATCACCCGCGTCTGCCCGTAGGACTTCTCGTTCGTGCAGAGCACCCCCGAGGGCTTGTTCAGCAGGAAATACACCGTCTTCTCCGGCTTCACCGGCTCCCCGTCGCACCGCACGTCGTCCACGTCCGGGTCCGCCTTCGACCCGAGCTCGGTCATGACCTTCCCGTTCACCGTGACCCGGCCCGCGGCGATGATTTCTTCACATTCGCGCCTCGAAGCGATGCCGGCGTGAGCGAGGAGTTTCTGGAGGCGCGTCTGCATTTTCGGTCCTTTGATCTCGAGGGAAGGGCGGATTACGAGGGGGGGGGATTATAGCGATGTTTGGGGCCGTGGACAGGGGGACCTCCGGATGGCCGGTACAATCGCCCCGTGACGCCGAATCCCGAGAGGCCGCTTCTCCGCCCCGTCGAGCCCCATGCGCACGAGCACAAGGGGCAGAAGTACCTGTTCCTGACGGACCCGGCGGGGATCGCGGAGGGGGCGTTCCCGGTGACGCTGTACGGGGCGTACCTGCTGCAGATGTTCGACGGGAAGCACGCGCCGGCGGACATGCAGGAGGAGTTCCGGCGGGCGACGGGGCGGGACGTGCCGGAGGAGGACATCCGGGCGCTGATCCGGGACCTGGACGCGAAGGGGTTCCTGGAGGGGGAGGCGTTCGAGGCGCGGCGGAAGAAGGTCGTGGACGAGTACCGGGCGGCGCCGGCGCGGGCGGCGTGGAGCACGGGGGCGTACATCCCGCCGCACGACCCGCGGCCGGAGGCGATCCCGGGGTACCTGGAGTCGTTCTTCGGGCACGAGCGCGGCCCGGGGAGCGCGCCGCCGAAGTCGGTGAAGAAAGGCGCGATCAAGGCGATCCTCGCGCCGCACATCGACCTGCACCGCGGCGGGGCATGCTACGCGCACGCGTACGGCGCGCTGGCAAAGGGCTGCTCGGCGGACACGTTCGTGGTGCTGGGGGTCGCGCACAAGTCGCCGCGCACGCTCTACACCGCGACGAGAAAGGCCTACGACACGCCACTTGGCGCCGCCCCGGTCGACACCGGTTTCGTCGACGAGCTCGCTTCGCGCTGGAAGGACGGCGACCTCTTCGCGGACGAGATCTACCACCGCGACGAGCAC
Source organism: uncultured Planctomycetia bacterium (assembly GCA_964590435.1). Lineage (GTDB taxonomy): Bacteria > Planctomycetota > MHYJ01 > WSZJ01 > WSZJ01 > WSZJ01. The sequence goes on along the minus strand of CAZPWT010000046.1, from coordinate 125,157 downwards.
TCGATCGAGTTCCAGGCGCTGATGCTGAAGTGGCTGTTCCGGGACCGGCCGTTCCGGATCGTGCCGGTGCTGTGCAGCTCGATGCACGAGCACGTCTTCAGGGGGACGGACCCGCTGAAGGACCCGCAGGTGGCGGGGTTCGTTGACGCACTGCGTCAAACGGTCGAGAAGCGCGGCAACGTCGTCATGATCGGCGCGGTCGACCTCGCGCACGTCGGCGCGAAGTTCGGGGACAAGGACCCCGTGACGGAAAAGCTGCTGAAAAAGATCGAGAAGGAAGACCTCGAGTCCCTCGAGCATGCCGCGGCGGTCGACGCCGGCGGATGGTTCAAGTCGGTCAGCGACGTGAAGGACTGGCGCAAGATCTGCGGCCTCTCGGCGATCACGACGCTTCTCGCGGCCACCGACGCGAAGAAGGGGAAGCTCGTGAAGTACGACCGCTTCGCCGACATGGAGAACCACGAGGTGGTCAGTTACACGGCGATGGAGTTCCGATAACTGGCGCTGGTTGCATGACCGCAATCGCCCGCTCCGGTCGCGCGGCCCCGTATCTTTTCCCGTCTTTTCTTATCCGTGCCAGGCTCGTGGCCGTATCCCCGGAAGATCCGTCCTTTATCCCGGACCGTTCGCCTGTGGCCGAATGAAGTCAACGGGGGCGGATGAAACGGCGGACAAACGGCCACGAGCCTGGCGCAGATACGAAAGGACACGAAAGGATGGGATTGCGCGCCCCCGCCGCCCCGCCGTAGCCTCGCGCGCTCTTCGGGACAGCCCCATCACCCACTCCAACAGGGAGACCGCCATGAAGTCGAAGCTTGCGATCGGGATCGGACTCACCACGCTGCTGTGCGCGTTCCTCGCCCGGCCGCTGTGGTCCGAGGACGGGAAGGAAGCACCGCAAGGGGCGAAACCGGGGGCGGAGCACCAGCGGCTGGCGAAGATGGCCGGCAAGTGGGACGTCTCCGCGAAGTTTTGGATGGGGCTGCCGACGGACGGGCAGGCGACGACCGGCTCGGCGGAGTTCAAGTCGATCCTCGACGGCTGGTTCGTGCAGCAGGAGTTCTCGGGGACGTTCATGGGCGAGCCGTACCGCGGCGTCGGGATGCTCGGGTACGACACGGCCTCGAAGAAGTTCACGAACTACTGGAGCGACAACGTGGGCTCGACGCCGATGTTCCTCCTCGGCACGAGCAAGGACGGCGGGACCACGGTCGAGTACCCGGGGGAAATGCCCGATGCGAAGGGCAACATCATGAAGTACAAGACCGTCGCGACGCACAAGTCCGACGACGAGTTCGTCTACGAGATGTACGAGGTGATGGACGGCAAGGACGTGAAGTCGATGGAACTCACCTACACGCGCAAGAAGTAGCCGACGAGGCGGGGCCCGGCGCTCGCCGGGCCCCGTTCATCGATGCCCCTCCGCACCCGCTGCTGGAACGACCCGCCCGAGCCGGGCGACGGCTTCCGCCTCCTCATCTGCCGCTTCCGCCCCCGCGGCGTCTCCAAGCCCGACGAGACCTGGGACGACTGGTGGCCGCGGCTGGGGCCGAGCCGGGAACTCCACGCGGCGTACTACGGGAAGACGGGCGAAGCGATCGGATGGGACGAGTACCGCAAGCGCTACCTCGACGAGATGAAAGCGCAGTGGATCGGCATCGCTTCGCTGGCGAAACGCGTCAGGGCGGGCGAGACAGTCACGCTGCTGTGCTCGTCGGCGTGCGAGGACGCGGAGAAGTGCCACCGGACGCTGTTGGCGGGGCTGATCGCGGAGGCGATGAGGGAGGCGTAGGCGATCCTGGGAAACTCCTCTTTCGCCAGCGTGCGCACGATCCATGGCACGCTTCGACTCGCCCTGCGGGCTCGCTCAGCGTAGGCCGGGCCGCGAGGGGCTGGGGCGTGAAAAGACTAGGCCACGGCCGGCCTAACGACGCCTTGGATGCCGCTGCCGCAACCGGCTGAACTTCTTCGCGCCTTCCTCGGGCGGCGGCGCGGCGAGGCCGTGCCGCGGGTCGTGCGTCGGCGACACAGGCTCGACCTTGGCGGGGACCGGCGGATGCGCATGCGCAGGGGCGTGAGGATGAGCCGGCGCGTGCACGTGCCCCTGCGGGTGAGCCGGCTCCGGCAGGGGCGCATGCCCGTGCCCGACGCCGTGCGAGGGATCGTGCGCCAGCGGAACGGCCGGCGGATGCGCCTGACCGACGGCGTGCCCGCCCTTCCCGCCTTCCGGCAGCTTCATGCGGATCGCCCGCTCGATCGCCGCCAGCTTGCGCTCTTCCTCGTGCGAGCACAGCGTGATCGCCAGCCCGTGCGCCCCTGCGCGCGCCGTGCGGCCGATGCGGTGGACGTAGGAGTCCGGCTCGTCGGGCACGTCGTAGTTGTAGACGTGCGTGATTCCCTCGACGTCCAGCCCGCGGCTCGCGATGTCCGTCGCCACGAGCACCTTCGTCACGCCTTCCTTGAACCGCTCCAGCGTCTTCTCGCGCGCGCTCTGCCCGCGGTCGGCGTGCATCACGTCCGCCCGCACCGGGCCGTAGTTCAGCTCCGCCACCACCTTGTTCGCGCCTTCCTTCGTCCGCGTGAACACGATCGCGCGCTTCACGTCCGGCGCCAGCACCAGCCGGTTCAGCAGCGCCGCCTTGCCCTCGCGGCTCACGCGGTACACCACCTGCCGCACCGTCGCCACCGTCGTCGCCGACGGCGCCACGTCGATCCGCACCGGCTCGTGCAGGATCTCCTTCGCGAGGCTCACGATCTCGTGGGGAAGCGTCGCCGAGAAGAGCATCGTCTGGCGGCGAAGCGGCACGCGCCGGACGATGCGGTAGAGGTCGGGGAGGAAGCCCATGTCCATCATGCGGTCGGCCTCGTCGAGCACCAGCACCTGCACGGAACCGAGCGACAGGATCGCCTGCCCCATCAGGTCCAGCAGCCGCCCCGGCGTCGCCGCGATCACGTCCAGCCCGGCGCGCACCGCCCGCGCCTGCGGCCCCTGCGACACCCCGCCGTAGATCGTCTGCGTCACCACCTGCGTGTTCCGCCCGTACGCCTCGAAGCTCTCCCCGATCTGCGACACCAGCTCGCGCGTCGGCGCCAGGATCAGCGCCCGCGGCTCCCGCTTCCCCGTCATCGGCTCCCCTGCCAGTTTCTGGAGGATCGGGAGCGCGAACGCGGCGGTCTTTCCGGTGCCGGTCTGCGCGCAACCCAGGACGTCTTTCCCGGAAAGCAGGACCGGGATCGCCTTCTCCTGGATCGGCGTCGGGTGCTGGTAGCCCTCCTGCGCGACCGCGTCGAGGAGGGGCTGGATGAGATTCAGGTCTTTGAAGAGCGCCATTCGGGGCGGAAGAGTAGCAGAATCCGGGCGGCGCGGGGCGCGAATCCTCAGGGGGCAGGACGGTAGGGCACGTAACGCGGCTCCCACATCTCCTCGGAAATCCGCCACCGCAGGGCATCGTCCGACGCAGGCGGAGCCACGCCGGAGGCCACGGCGTTCCGCGCGACGGCCAGCGCGATCGCGGCCGAGACACGGCGGATCCCTTCGAGCGGCGGGAACAGGTCTTCGCCGGAGGCAAGGTCGGCCAGGGCGCGCGCCGCGGCGAAGAAGGCGTCGTCCGTGACGCGCGTGGCCCGCGAAGCCAGCACCCCCAGCCCGACGCCGGGAAAGACGTAGAGGTTGTTGCACTGCGGCGTCCGGGGGAACGGGCTCCCCGTGGCCACGATCGCGCGGCCGCCGGTCCACTCGCGCGCCTGGTCCGGCGTGCACTCGGCCTTCGCCGTCGGGTTCGAGAGCGGGAACACGACGGGGCGCGGGCCGTCCAGCGACTGGAGGATTTCCTTCGTGAAGAGCCCCGGCTTGGTGCTCGTCCCGATCAGGACCGTCGGGCGGACGCGGCGCACGACGTCCGGCAACCCGCCGCCCGGCTCGGCCCGCGCGAACACGCGCTGCACGTCCGAGAGCCCTTCCCGGTCCGCGGTCAGCAGCCCCTTCGAATCGAGCATCCACACCGGCGCGCCCTTCAGCATCCGGGCGATCCCGACTCCGGCGCTTCCCGCCCCGACGATGACGACGCGCTGGCGATCGAGCGTGGAACCGGAGAGGCGAAGCGCCGCGAGGACGCCGGCGAGGACCACGGCGCCGGTTCCCTGGATGTCATCGTTGAAGCAGAGTTCGCGCTCGCGCCAGGCGTCGAGGAGGCGGGCGGCGTTGGCCTTGCCGAAGTCCTCGAACTGCACCAGCACCCCGGGCCAGCGCCGGCGCGCGCTTCGCACGAACGCCTCGACCAGCGCGTCGTACGCCGGGCCGCGCACGCGGCGGCGCTTGACGCCCAGGTAGAGCGGGTCCGCGAGCAGGGTCTCGTTGTCGGTCCCGGTGTCGAGGCAGACCGGCAGCGTCCTCTCCGGCCGGATCCCCGCCGCGGCGGTGTAGAGGTTCAGCTTGCCGATCGAGATGCCCATTCCGTTGGCGCCGAGGTCGCCCAGGCCGAGGATCCGCTCGCCGTCCGTCACGACGATCACCGCCACATCGGGCCGCGGCCAGTTTGCGAGCACCGCGTCCATGCGCGGCGCGTCCTCCGGCCGCAGGTACAGCCCGCGCGCCCGCCGGTAGATGTGCCCGAACTGCACGCACGCCTGCCCCACCGTCGGCGTGTACACCACCGGCAGCATCTCCACGAGGTTGTCCAGCAGAACGCGGTAGAAGAGCGTCTCGTTGCGGTCGAGAAGCGCGATCAAATAGATGTACCGCTCCAGGTCGGTCGTCTTCCGGCGGTAGTTCTCCAGCACCCGCTGCACCTGCTCCTGCATCGTGCCCACGTGCGGCGGCAGCAGCCCGCGGAGCCCGAGGGCGTCGCGCTCCTCGTCCGTGAACGCCGTTCCCTTGTTGAGAAGCGGCAGGTCCGAGAGCGCCGGGCCGCGGAGCGGCGTCTCGATCCACTCCGCGCCCGAGGCCGGGTCGCGGTGGCGGTGGAAATCCAGGCGGGGATCGCGAGTCACAGGGTCCCGTGGAGCAAACGCGTTGCCCGCCCGGATGGCAGGAAGCGCCCTTCCCGATTGCGGAAATTCCCCTCAATCGCGCGAAATCCCGAGGCCGCTTCAGAATTTCCTTCCCGCGCTTCCCGCGATCCGCAGAATCGGCTCCATGAAAACGATCCGCGCCCCGCGGGGCCCGAAGAAGACGTGCCGGTCGTGGCAGACGGAGGCGCCGTACCGGATGCTGCAGAACAACCTGGACCCGGAGGTGGCGGAGGATCCGCAGCGGCTGGTGGTGTACGGGGGGAGCGGGAAGGCGGCGCGGAACGAGGCGTGCCTGAAGGCGATCCTGGCGACGCTGAGGACGCTGAAGGACGACGAGACGCTGCTGGTGCAGAGCGGCAAGCCGGTGGGCGTGTTCCGGACGCACGACATGGCGCCGCGCGTGCTGATCGCGAACTCGCTGCTCGTGCCGCACTGGGCGACGTGGGACGAGTTCCGGCGGCTCGAGGCGCTGGGGCTGACGATGTTCGGGCAGATGACGGCGGGCTCGTGGATCTACATCGGCACGCAGGGAATCCTGCAGGGGACGTACGAGACGTTTGCGGCGTGCGGAAAGAAGCATTTCGGCGGCTCGCTCGCGGGAAAATTCGTGCTGACCGGCGGGATGGGCGGCATGGGCGGCGCGCAGCCGCTGGCCGGGACGATGGCGGGCGCCGCGATCCTGACGGTCGAGGTGGACCCGTGGCGGATCCAGCGCCGCATCGACAAGGCGTACTGCGACAAGATGACCTCGTCGCTCGACGAGGCGCTCGCGTGGATTGACGCGGCGTGTCAAAAGAAGGAAGCGCTCTCGGTGGGTCTCGTCGGCAACTGTGCGGACGTTTTCCCGGAGCTCGTGAAGCGCGGGAAGATCCCCGACGTCGTGACCGACCAGACCAGCGCCCACGACGCGCTCAACGGGTACGTCCCCAACGGCCTGACGCTCGAGGAGGCCGCGGCGTTGCGCGCGAAGAACCCCCAGGAGTACGTCCGCCGCTCCATGGCCGCCATGGCCACGCACTGCAAGGCGATGCTCGACATGCAGAAGGCCGGCGCCATCGCCTTCGACTACGGCAACAACCTCCGCGGCCAGGCCAAGCTCGCGGGGGTCGAGAACGCGTTCGACTACCCGGGGTTCGTGCCGGCGTACGTCCGGCCGCTGTTCTGCGAAGGCCGCGGGCCGTTCCGGTGGGCCGCGTTGAGCGGCGACCCGAAAGACATCGCCATCACGGACGACCTCGTGCTGAAGGAGTTCGGGGACAACGAGTCTCTCGCGAAATGGATCCGCATGGCCCGGGAGCGCGTGAAGTTCCAGGGCCTCCCCGCCCGCATCTGCTGGCTCGGCCAGGGCGAGCGCGCCAGGTTCGGCGAGTTGCTCAACCGCCTCGTCGCGAAGAAGAAGGTCAAGGCCCCCTTCGTCATCGGCCGCGACCACCTCGACACCGGAAGCGTCGCCTCACCGAACCGCGAGACGGAGGCCATGAAGGACGGCAGCGACGCCATCGCCGACTGGCCGGTCCTCAACGCGTTGTTGAACACCGCCAGCGGCGCGACGTGGGTTTCAGTGCACCACGGCGGCGGCGTCGGCATCGGATACTCCATCCACGCGGGGCAGGTGGTGTGCGTGGACGGGAGCGCCAAGTCGTCGAAGCGCGTCTCGCTCGTGCTCACGAATGACCCCGGGATCGGGATCGCGCGGCATGCGGATGCGGGTTATGACGAGGCGAAGCGGGCGGCAAAGAAGAACGGGATCAGGATTCCGCTCTAGCGGTCGTACGCGGATCCCGCGCGCGAGAATCCCGGGCGCCCCGAAGTAGCCGATCGGGACTTTGAGACCGGAGGGTGTGCCCCGGTACCATGCGAGCGTGAACGCCTCCGCGGAAACCGCGTACCTGTTCCGCCACGCTCTTCTCAGAGACGCCGCGTACCAGCTGCATCTCCCCGGCGACCGCGCGCGGCTGCACGGGCTTGCGTTTGCGGCGATCGAAGCGCTGGCCGGCGGACGGCCGCCGGAGCCGGCGCCGTTGGACTCGGCGGAGGAGGGTTCATTTCGGCCGCACTCGTCGGATGTCTTCGCCCAGGAACTGGCTGAACACGCCCTGCTTGCCTCGCCCCTGGTCGAAACTCAGCGCGAAATTGCGGATGCGGCATCCGCGCGCCGCATTCAATCCCTCTATCTGCGCCGGGCCGCCGAGCACTCGGGGAATCACTTTCGCCTCGACGATTGCGAGATCCTTTGGCGACGGCACGCCGAGGTGGCCGGGCAGTCGGAGAGGGGCGCATCGCTGCGTCGAGCCGCCCTTGCGGCGTTCCAGGCCGGCCGTTCCGGCGACGGCGAGTCCCTCTTCAACCTGGCGCTCGCAGCGCACCGTGAGACCGGCAATCGCAGGCTGGAAGGCGTCGCAGTGGGAGACCTGGCCGGAGCGATCTGGGCAGCCGGGCGGGTGGAAGAAGCGGAGCGCCTATACGAACAGGCCCTCGCGATTCATCGGGAGGTCGGCGACAGGCGAGGAGAAGGGACCACGATGGGCAATCTGGCAACCCTGTACAGGAGGAACGGGCGGCCGGCGCAAGCGGAACACTGCTACAAGGAAGCGCTGGCCATCCACCGGAAATTCAACAACCGGCGCTTCGAGGGAATCACGCTGACCAACCTGGCCGGCCTGCACCTGGAAACCGGGAAGATCGAGGAAGCTGAGCGCGGGCTGGGGCAAGCGCTCTCCATCCACCGCGAAGTGAACCACCGACGCCACGAGGGAACGGCCCTGGGCAGCCTCGCTCTCCTTTACCAGGAGTCGGGAAGGGCGCGCCAGGCGGAGGAAACCTACGAGCAGGTGCTCGCGATCAACCGCGAAGTCGGCGATCGGCGATCCTTGGGGATCTCGCTTGGAAACCTGGCAGGTCTGTACATGGCGACCGGCCGGCTCGAGCAGGCGGAGCGCGGCTTCGAGCAGGCGATTGCCATCCATCGAGAAGTCGGCAACCCTGGCAGCGAGGCCATCGTGCGGGTCAACCTGGGCAGCCTGTACAAGGACAGCGGCCGGCTCGGCGAGGCCGAGCGCTGTTACGAGCAGGCGCTGGCCGCACTGCGGAAGATCGGCAACCGTCTCCACGAGGGAATCGCAACGGGAGATCTGGCCGGCCTCTATGCGAAGACCGGGCGACCGGGGCCGGCTGAGAGCAGCTTCGCCCAGGCCCTGGCCATCCACCGCAGCGTCGGCAACCGGAGATTCGAGGGCGTTCACTTGTGCGACCACGCTCTCCTCCTCCTGTCGCTGGGCCGGGTCGCGGAAGCGAGGAACGGCTGGAGAAGCGGCGCAGCCATCTTGCGTGAGGTCCGCGACGAGGGAGAGCTGGGTCGCCAGGCCGCCAACATGAGAGCCGCCTGCGTCGGGGCCGGCGTGCCCCCGCTCGACGAGGGGACGCAGTGAACACCGCAACCGAGCCCATCTTCCCAGGAGTCCCGGAAGGAGAATCATCACGATGACCATCGGCTTCATCGGGCTGGGCGTCATGGGCCGGCCCATGGCCCTGAATCTCGTGCGCAGCGGCGTAGCGCTGTGCGTCTGGAATCGGTCGCCGCAAGGCGCCGAGGAACTCCGGGCGGCGGGCGCGCAGGTGGCGGCGAGCGCGGAAGAGGTCTTCCGGCGCGCGGAGATCGTGATCCTGATGCTGGCGAACGAGGGCGCGATCGACGCGGTGCTCGGGCGCGGCACGCCGGCGTTCGCGGCGCGCGTCGCCGGCCGCATGCTCGTCCCCATGGGCACGACCTCGCCCGAGTACTCGCGCGGGTTGGCGGCCGACGTCCGGGCGGCGAAGGGCCGCTACGTGGAGGCGCCCGTGTCCGGCTCGCGCAAGCCGGCGGAGGCCGGGCAACTGGTGGCGATGGTGGCGGGGGACGAAGCGGACGTCGCCGAGGTGCGCCGTCTGGTCGAGCCGATGTGCAAGGAGTCGTTCGCGTGCGGGGCGGTGCCGAACGCGCTTCTGATGAAACTCTCGGTCAACCTGTTCCTGATCACGATGGTGGCCGGCCTCGCCGAGGCGGCGCATTTCGCGCGCGCCAACGGCGTGGACATGCCCCTGTTCCGCGCCGTGCTCGACGCCGGCCCGATGAGCAGCATGGTGTCGCGCATGAAACTGCCCATGCTCGTCGATCGCCAATTCCCCGTGCAGGCCGCCATCTCCGACGTCCTCATGAACAACCGCCTGGTCGCCGACGCCGCCCGCCGCGCGGGCGCCGCCACGCCACTCCTGGATGACTGCCTCGGCCTCTTTTCCGAGGCCGAGGCCCTGGGTCTCGGCCGCGAAGACATGGCCGCCGTCGTGCAAGCCCTCGAAGCGCGTGCTCTCAGGCCACGCCCGGACCCGGCACCCCGGCGACCCGGTCCTCCCTGAGGAAGATCCCGTAGAGCATCAGCACGTGCGCCCGGGCGACGTGTTCCCGGCCGTCCGCATCGACGAAGCGGACGAGGTACACGGTGCCGACGGCGGGAAGCCACGTCGTCACGAACGGTTCCCACTCGCAGGACAGCAGGCGGCAGCCGCGGCTCCGCAGCCACTTCTGGAGCCGTCCCCGGTCCAGCCCGTGGGAGAGGAAGCGGACGGTGAGGAGCACGACGCACGCGAGGCACGCAAGCCCGAAGACGTTGATCGGTTCCATGGGAGTCGCCTCCGAAGGGTCGTGCGGTTTGCCGGCGGGACGTGCGACCTGGGGACGGGAGACCGTTCCTCAATTTCCGGGCCGCGTCCGCGTAACGCCCGGCATCGCCGGAAACCCGGTTTCTTGAACGATCGTTCAATTCGGGCCGAAGTGCGGCCGGAACTGGCCGAGGGTCGGACCTGCCTCAGTTCCGGGTGTCCCGCGGGGTTCGATGGAGGCGCACCCGGGCCACGCTGCCCGTCCCCGAGCGCGCCCCTGGCCCCTATCCAGCGTCCGACGGGCCGGATCGCGAACTTGCGAGGTCAGCAGGTCACTACCGGGAGGCATACTGCAAGGCCACCGCGCATCCCCAGATCACGACGATCGCCGCTGAATCCCATGCGAACGGCCCGCGTTTGCGGGCGATCCTCAACGACAGCGCAGCGATAAGCACGGCATTCATCAGGATTGCCGCCAGAATGCCGATCCCATGGGAGGTGCTGACGGACTGGAGGATCGCCCCCCGGGTCCAGAGGGCATCGTCCATCGCCAGAACCAGGACATTGAAAAGCGTGCTCCCCGTGATGTTCGCGTACGCCAGGTCATCGGCCTTCATGCGGACTGCGGTGACCGAGACGACGACTTCCGGCAGCGACGTGGTGGCGGCGACGAAGAGGCTGCCGGTGAAAGCCTGCCCGAGACCGGTGGACGCAGCGATGCGCTCTGCCAGTCGTGGAAGCACGAGGGCGGCGAGGACGACGACGGCGGCGCTGATGGCATACCGGGCCACAGCCTGAGGAAGCGTCACACTTCTGGCGGAATCCCCCAGCTCCTCGGTGGCGATTCCGAAGTCTCCGTGCGCCTGCTGCTGCGCATAGACGGCGCGGACCGCTCCGAAGTAGCCGAGTCCTGCGACGAGGCTCCCTGCGCCCATCCAGCCGAACGACGGCATCCGGGGCCCGGCCAGGATCTCCAGGCCCAGGATTGCGAGCAGGGCCGACCCCAGCGCGAGGGGAAGGATGTGATCCGCCCGGACCCGGGCCGAAAGCGGCGTGTGCCCGCCGACGGCGTCCATGATGGCGATGAGGAGAAGATTGAAACAACAGCTGCCAATAATGTCGCCGACGGCGATCTCGGGCAGGTTATGCACGGCGACAGAGGAGATGCCTGTCGTGAGTTCCGGGAGCGACGTTACGCCCGCGACGAGGATCAGCCCGGTCCAGGTCCGCCCGAGCCCGGATTTCCGGGCAATGACATCACCGTACCGCGTCAGGAAGGTGCCTCCGACCAGGATCACGGAGGAGGCCGCAAGAAACAGGATCCAGAGCATGCCTGGCCTCTTGCAATTCTCGTTCCCCCGCGTGGTTTGCCCGAAAACTTGCCTGGGGTGGAGGGAGTTCCCTTCTTAACAGCGGCAGGGATCCTTGCGACAGAGGACCCCGGGCGCCACCCCCCTTCGCAAAGCGGCGCTGGCCGGCACCCGCGGGGGGGAACGCAGCCGCCGCCCGCCGGGCCGGCCCAACTATTTTGTGTACAAATTACTAAGTTCTGAGTACAAAGTAGTCCCCCTTCGACTTCCAGCGCTCCTGGGGGGAAGATCCAACCCAGGGTGTGGCGGCTCGCGGCACCGCCCTGCCGGGCAATCAGAAAGGGCCTCGAAGCACCGGAAGGCTCGCTCCGGCTTCCAGCCCGCATCAGGCTGCTCATCACAGGTGATCCATGAACTGGATGGACGGCGCACCGGTCCTCGTCGGCCTCGACCCCTCACCGGGGTGCGAGGCCGCGCTGGCGCACGCGACATTCCTCGCTTCGAGCGCAGGCGCGCAGCTCGAGGTGCTGCATGCGATCGACCCGCTCGATTCCCACGGCCGCGAGCGGCGCACGGGCCTCTCGGCGGACTCCATCCGGCAGGCCGCCTGCGACGACGCAAGAGCGGCCCTCGGCCGGGCGGAAGGGGCCATTCGCGAGATCGGGATCGCGCGTGCCCGGGTCGAGTGCGTCTTCGCGCCTCCCGTTCCCACCCTTCTGCGCAGGGCGGAAGAACTCGCCGCGGACCTGCTGGTCCTGGGGTGGCCCCTCGACTCCCCGGAGGCCGAACGGTTCCGCGCCGTCGCTACCAAGTGCCTGCGGCGTTCCGAAACGAACGTGCTCATCGTCCGCCAGGCCGAGGCGACACCCTTCAGATCGGTCGCCGTGAGCATCGACTTCGACGACCCGTCGTGTTCGGTGCTTGCAGGCGCAGCCCGGCTGGCCGGCCGATATGGAAGCGCGCTGCGCATCGTGCATGTCTTCGACGGCCCCTGGCATCACCTCCACTACCGCGCTCCTACTCCCGATGCCGCCCCGGAGGCGCAGAAGGAGCGACTGGCGGAACTCGACCACCGGCTCCGGGAACTGGCGAACGACGTCTTCTCCGGCGCAACCCCGGCCGGGACCAGCTTCCACGTCATCGACGCTCCCACGGAGCGCGCCGGCCTTGCCGAGCTTGCGCGGTCGAACCCGACCGACCTTCTGATCCTGCGGCGGCGAGCCCGCGGGCTCATGTCTCTTCTCTTCGGGGATTCCGCGGAACGCCTCCTCAAGGAGCTGCCGGGCTCCATCCTGCTTCTCAACGCCGCACGGCTCGGGAAAGAAGCCGCGCCCCCGCCCGGGGGACGACCGCCCGCCACAGGAACTGCAAGTCTTGGGTAACCACGATCCCGAAAACGGAACGGCCCGACTCCGGCACATTCCCGGGTGGGCCGTGCTCGTCGCGTGCCTGGCCGTGGCTTCCGCCATCCTGGCGGTCGGCACATCGTCGCCGTTCCCCGAGTGGGTCCTCGCCGCGGAGACGCTCGTCACGATCGTGGGACTCTTCGTCTTCGGGTCTTCCCGCATCCGTATCAACAAGAACGCGCTCGCCTACGGCATGATGCTCGTGATCCTCGCGAGCTTCTGGCGCGTTTGGTGGCCCGGATCTCCCCTGCGCGCCAGGGTAGACGGCGAAGGTTGGACCGCGTTCCTTGCTCCCCTGCGCCGGCAGCTTCTCACCTGGCACGGGCTCGATCACCTCGTCCACCTCGACACCATGCTCTTCATCCTCGGGCTGACGCTGTTCGTTGCCGTCATCGCCCAGAGCCGGCTGCTCGAGGCGATTGCGTTCGGAATCCTGCGGCGCTGCAAGGGGCGCGTCCTGCCGACGATGCTGGCGATCACCGCGGCCGTCGCGCTTGCCTCCGGAATCCTGGACGGCGTGTCCATGATCGGCCTCGCCATCCGCACGATCGTGCTGATCCTGTTCCTGGCGCGCGCGCCCGTCTCCGCCGTCCGGTACTCCGTCGTGGTCTGCACCGTCGTCACCACGGTCTGCGGGGTCTGGCTGGCCTACGGAGAACCGCCGAACCTCATCATGAAGTCCAATCTCGTCACTCCCGACGGCCGCGTGCTGCTCACCAACACCTACTTCCTCAAATTCTGCCTCCCCGTGGCCGTCGCGGGCTATCTCGTCATCGCCTGGAATCTCCGCCGCCGGATCGGTCCCCTGTCCGTGAAGTTCGACCAGCTGGACATCCTGGACGCCCACGCGGATCGGCTGAGGTTCCTCCAGGCGACGAAGCACGGGGAAGTCATCTCCGCTGTCGAGACGGTTCGCAAGCACCGGGAGGACCTCGGGGAAGAGCCCGCGGCGCGCGTGATCGCGAGGGAAAGGCGCGGCGAGCCTCTCGGCACGGCACTCATCCGCGAAAGCGTGCCGGAACCGGTTCGCGTCAAGATCCTCGGACACTTCGTCGAGGACGAGCTCGCGGCGACTCTCGACCGCCACTACGCCCTCGCCGAGATCGGGGACGAACAGGGTGCGCGAAGGACCGAAGTCGCCGTCGCCGAAGAACTCCGGAGCATGGTCCCCCGGCTGCGAACCGCCCGGCGTTTCGGGATCGCAGGCCTGGTCCTTTTCATCGCCGTCCTGTTCGCCCATGCCCTGGAGCACAGGATCCCGCTCTTTGTTGCTTCCTTCGCAGGATTCTTCGTCTCCATCCTCGGCATCTCTTCTCTCCCGCGGATGTGGCGCCTTTCGCTCCGGGAAGCCCGGCACGAGTACGCGGAGTACTGCTTCCTCTTCCCGTTGTTCCTGTCGATGGCCCTGTTGAACGAAGTGGGCTTCTTCGCGCACCTCCAGGCCGGACTCAGGCAGGCCGCGGATGCCGCGGGGACCGGGCCGGTGGCGTTCCTGCAGTTCGCCGGGTGCACGCTGCTTTCCGCGCTTCTCGACAACAACGTGGTCGCCGACTTCGGGTCGCATGCCATCCGTGGCATTGAGGCTCCCGTGGTGCTGCTCTACGCGACGGCCCAGATCGCGGGGTACGCCGTGGGGGGCTGCTGGACGCACATCGGCAGCGCGCAGTCGGTCGTCGCCTACTCTTACCTTCGGAAGGACGTTGACGCGCAGTTCACGCCGATGCAGTGGATCCGCGAGATGACCCCGGTGGTCCTCGAGGTCCTTGTCGCCATCTCGGCAATTCTGCTGGCGCAGTCGCTGTTGCTCGGGTGGTTGGGGTAGGGGACGGGGCCGCCGACCATGGGCGGCTCAGTGTGCCGGCGGAACCACCCCCACCATTCCGGCCAGCAGGTCCGGGCAGGTGCGCATCGGCGACGCCGCCATAGGCGCCGCTTCCCTCGCCGTCTCCCCCGCCACCCCGGGCATCGTCGCCTGGTGGCACGAGAACGAGGCGGCGCCGCGGTCCCCCGCGAGCTGCACGAGGCCGGCCGCTACAAGGCCCGTGTCACCGCCGTCGCGTTCGCCGACGCGTGGGAAGTGACGTTCGCGCTCAAGAAAAGAAGATGGACGGCCACGATGGCCGCGGACGGAAGCGTGACGCCGGGGAAGTGGGCCCCGTCGCTTTGCCGCACGGCCCGCGCGGCGGGGCGCGGGCCAACCTGATTACTTTGAACTCCAAGTAATTCCGCTTGACGTCGCGCCGCGGGCACGTAGCGTGGACCTGCCCGCGGCCGGCGCCCGGCCCCGGGCACTCCCATGCTCCGACGCGACGCCATCGCCACCTGGGCCTCCCGGCCCTTCCTCGACAACCCGACCTGGGCCTGGTGCGCCGCCGCCCTCGCCGCGCTCCTCGCCTTCGCCGCCCTCCTGGTCGTCCGGCGCCTCCTCGTGAAACGCATGGGGGCCCCGGCCTCCTCGAGGCCCGTGCTCGCGACGCTGTTCCTCCGCACCCATCCCCTGTCCCTCCTCGCCGCCTCCGTCTTCCTCGCCTCCCTCTTCCTCAAGCTCGGCCCCGGCGGCGAGACCCTGCGCCGCGTCCTCTCCGCGGTCGCCCTGGTCCAGTCGGGGGCCTGGGGAAGCGTGCTGATCCACGCGGTGCTGGCGCGGTGGTCGGAGAAGCGCGGGGAGCCCGGCTCCATTCCCCCGACGCTCGCGATCGCAGGCGTGCTGGCCCGCATCGCAGTCTGGACGGTGGTCCTGCTGCTCGCCCTGGACAACCTCGGCGTCCGCGTCACGGCGCTCCTCGCCGGGGTCGGCATCGGCGGCATCGCGGTCGCCCTCGCGCTTCAGAACATCCTCGGTGACGTCTTCGCCTCCGTCTCGATCCTCCTGGACAGGCCGTTCGAGGTGGGGGACTTCCTCGTGACGGGCGACGTGCTCGGCACGGTCGAGCGGATCGGGCTGAAGACGACGCGGATCCGGAGCCTGTCGGGCGAGCAGGTCGTCGTGGCGAACGCGGACCTGCTCGCGAGCCGCATCCGCAACTACAAGCGCATGTCGGAACGCCGCGTCGTCTTCTCGCTGGGGATCACCTACGGGACGCCGGCTGAGCTGGTCGCGGAGGTGCCGGGACTGCTCCGGGCGATCGTGGACGGCGCCGCCCCCGGCCGCGTCCGCTTCGACCGCGCGCACTTCCAGAAGTTCGGCGACTTTGCGCTGGTGTACGAGGTCGTGTACTACGTGCTGAGCGCGGACTACGGCGCGTACATGGACATCCAGGAGGCGATCAACCTGGGGGTCTACCGGAAGTTCGCCGAGAGGAAGATCGAGTTCGCCTACCCGACGCAGACGATCGTGCTTGCCGGGGCCGCGGCCGGGCCGCGCGGGAACTGAAGCGGGGCGGAGGGGATCACCGCCGGGACGGGTCTCACGGGCCGGGAACGGCCACGCCCATCATGCCCGCGAGCTGGTCCAGGCTGGTCTTCATGCGGGACAGGTCGACCTGGCCCAGCTTCTCGAGCCCGCGCGCCAGGAGGCTCCGGGGCGGCTCGGGCGCCTTGAGCACGATCCCCCGCCCTTTCGCGGTCACGGCGAGGTGCAGGATCCGGCGATCCGTCTCGGACCGGGTCCGGGTCACGAGTCCCGCAAGCTGGAGGCGGTCGATGATCCCGGTCACGGTGCTGACGTGCAGGTGCATGCGGGCGGCGAGCCCTCCCATCGTGACCGTGCCCGCATCCCGGATCGCCCTCAGGGCCCAGAGCTGTGGCCCCGAGACGCCGAAGTTCCGGAGCAGGTGCTTCGAGAAGACATCCACCTGCCGGAAGATCTCGTTGAGCGTCTCGACGCAGTCCTGAACGGTCTCCGCCCTTCGCGCTTTCAGCGAGGACCGCGGACGACGCCTGGGTACCGGGGGCATGAGGAGCGGGATGCTAGGGCATTCCCGGCGCCGGGGTCAAATTCTGCGGGACCTTGCCCCGGCCCCGACCGGGCCGCGCGCCCCGCCGGGGGAGGCATGGGGCGGCGATGCGCGGCAGCCGGCCCCGCGACAGGCCCCGATACTTTGAATAGAAAATACTCCCCGCGCGGGTTCGGCGTGCGCCGGACTACAATGTGTCCGTGGATTCAAACACCCGGACGAAGTCAACGCGAACCGCCTTCACGCGCCCGAGCATCCCGTACATCAGGCTGCGGCTGATGCTGCTCTCGGTCGTCGCGATGTCTCCCCTGTTCCTCCTGACCCTGCTGACCGGGATGGAGGAACGCCGGCGGGCCATCGAGGACGCCCACATGCAGGTCCGCCGGCTGGCCGGCGTCGTCGGGGACGAATTCGAGAAGGTCGTCGAGGGACCGCGGCAGCTCTTCTCGATCCTGAACGCCGTCCCGGTGATCCGGACCGGAACACCCGAAGCGCGCCGGGCGTTCTTTGCGAACCTCGTGCGGGAGAACCCGCAGTATGCCAATGTCGGCCTCCTTTCCCCGGAAGGACAGTTGCTGGTCTGCGCGGTGGAATCCGAAGGACAGGTCGACCTCTCGGGGCGCGCCTACTTCCGCAGGGCAATCGAAACCCGGGAGTTCGCGGTCGGCGAATACCACGTCGGCCCCGTCTCCCTGAAGCCGGGCATCGGGTTCGCCCGGCCGATGCTCGATGACGACGGCACCCCGTTCGCGGTCCTCTTCGCCACCCTCGACCTGAGCTGGCTCGCGGACCTGCCTCCTGCCGTCAAGCTGCCGGAGGGTTCGACCCTGACGCTGTGGGACTCCCGCGGAACCGTGCTGCTCCGGCATCCCGCCCACGCGCAGTGGGTCGGGAAATCGGGCGCCGACACCGAGGTGTTCAGGGACATCGGGAAGCTCGGGGGCGAGGGCACCACGGAGGCCCGGGGCCTCGACGGAATCGCCCGGGTCTACGCGTTCCGCCATGTCGTCGGCTCCCACTCCAACGCCGAGGTCACCCTGTCGATCGGCGTCCCCGCGGAAGTCGCCAATGCCCCCGCACGGATGCTGGAGCGGCGCAACCTGCTCATCCTGGCGATCGCCACGATCCTCGCCGCGTCGCTCGCGGCCGCCTTCGGCGAACGCGTCGTCCTCCGCCTCTTCACCTCCGTCCTCTCCATCGCGAACACGGACGCCCTCACCAGGGTCGCCTCCCGTGGAAAACTCCTGGCCGACGCGGCACGGGAACTCGCGAGATGCCTCCGCTTCCGCCGCACCCTCAGCCTCCTCATGGCCGACATCGACCGCTTCAAGGAAGTCAACGACCGCTTCGGCCACGCGGTGGGGGACGAGGTCCTGGTGGAGGTGGCGAAGCGGCTTTCCGGGGGCCTGAGGTACCTGGACGAGGTGGGGCGATACGGCGGGGAGGAATTCGTGGTGCTGCTCCCGGAAACCGGCGAAGCCGGCGGCGCGGAGATTGCGGAGCGCATCCGGCTGCAGGTCGCCGGGACGCCGGTCCAGACGCGCGCGGGACCGGTGGAGGTCTCGGTCAGCATCGGGCTCGCGAGCGTGTCTTCCGGGGAGGACACGCTGCCGGGGCTGCTGGCCAGGGCGGACAAGGCCCTCTATGCGGCGAAGCAGGGCGGGCGGAACCGCGTCGCCGTGGCCGCCGGGGCCTGACCGCCGGCGGTCCGCCAACTGTTTTGAACAGCAAATATCGGACTTGCAGATTCCAGACCCCGTGTTCTAGAGTCGGGAGGGAACCGCCCCGGACGGGCCGCGACCCCGGTCCCCGAGGACCGCCCCGAACACCCTGGAGAACCCGCATGCGTCCCCTGGCGCTTCTGCTGCTCGCCGCCGTCCTGGCCGGCTGCTCCCGGACGGACCCGCGTCCCGTGGTCCGGTTCGTCGTGCAACCCGACGCCGGCGGCGCGTTCCGGGAGGTCGTCGAACGGTTCCGCTCAGCCCACCCGGACATCGGCGTCGAGATGGTCGAGGGGCCCGCATCGACCGACGCGCGCGAAGAGATGTACGTGAGCTCGTTCATGTCCGGGGACTCCTCCTACGACGTCGTCCTCATGGACGTCGCGTGGGTCCCCAAGTTCGCCGCGCAGGGCTGGCTGGCCCCCCTCGACGACCGTTTCCCCCCGTCCGCCCGCGACGCCTTCCTTCCGGGAGACATCTCGGGAGGCACCTGGCAGGGCCGCTGCTACCGCGTCCCCATGAGCTCCGACGCCGGCGTCCTCTACTACAGGACCGACCTCCTCCCCGCCCCTCCCGCGACCTTCGAGGACCTCGCGGCCTCCGCCGCCCGCCTCCACTCGGACGATATGCGCGGCTTCGTCTTCCAGGGCAAGCAGTACGAGGGCCTCGTCTGCGCGTTCCTGGAAGTGCTCTGGGGTCACGGCGGAGACGTGCTCGACGGCGCGGGGAACACCGTCCTCGATTCCCCCGAGGCCGTTGCGGCCCTCCGGTGGATGGCCTCCCTTCCGGGACACGCTTCGCCGGAAGCCGTCACGACGTACGCCGAGGAGGAGGCGAGGCACGAGTTCCAGCAGGGGCGCGCGGTCCTGATGAGGAACTGGCCGTACGCCTGGACCCTGGCGCAGGAGGAAGGCTCGCCCGTCCGGGGAAAGGTCGGCATCGTCCCGATGGTCCATGCGCCGGGACAGTCCTCCGCCGCCACGCTCGGCGGGTGGGGTTACGGGATCGCGAAAGGCGCGCGGCACCCGGACGCGGCCTGGACGTTCATCGAGTTCGCCACGGCCCCGGAGCAGCAGAGGCTCCTGAACTCCAAAGCCGGCCTGATCCCCACGCGAAAGGCGCTGTTCGAGGATCCCGGGATCCTGAAAGCCAACCCCCACTATCCCGACCTGCTGAAGGTCCTTCTCACGGCACGTCCGCGCCCCGTCCACGCCCGGTACTCCGAGATCTCGCAGTCACTTCAGCGCCACGTCAGCGCGGCGCTGGTGAAGCGGGAGACGCCGGAAAGGGCGATCCGGGATTGCGCCGCCGAGATCCGGAAAATCGTGGGGCGCTGACATGGGGATGCTGCGTGTCAATCCGGGTTATGCCTGGCTGGCTCCGGCCGCGGTTCTCCTCGTCCTGGTGGTGGCCGGGCCCCTTGCGGCGGGGCTGGCGTCGGGAGCCGGCGGGGTGGGAGCCGCCTGGGCCGACCCGTACGTCCGCCGCGCCGCGTGGAACACGCTGGTCTTCGCGGCGGTCTCCGTCCCCCTCGAGCTCGCGCTGGGCCTCGCGTTCGCCCTGCTGCTCAACGTCGAGTTCCGGGGCCGCGGCGCCGCGCGCGCCGTCGCCATCCTGCCGTGGGCCCTCCCGACCGCGGTCATGGCCATGTCCTGGCGGTGGATCTTCAGCGACTCCTGGGGCATCGCCAACGACCTCCCTCGGGCCCTCGGCCTGATCGATCACCCGGTGTCCTGGCTCGGCCGCCCCGGGAGCGCGATGGCCGCGTGCATCATCGCCGACGTCTGGAAGACGACGCCGTTCGTGACGCTGATCCTGCTCGCGGGGCTTCAGTCGATCCCGAGGGACCTGCACGAAGCGATGGAGCTGGACGGGGCGGGTCCCGTCCGCCGCTTTGCGCTCGTCACCCTGCCCCTCCTCCGCCCGGCAATCGCGCTCGCCCTCACGTTCCGCCTCATCCAGGCGCTCGGGATCTTCGACCTGGTCTGGGTGCTGACCGGCGGCGGCCCCGCCGACTCGACCCGCACCCTCGCCCTCGAAGCCTACGACAGCGTGTTCCGCCACCTCCAGCCCGCGCGCGGTGCCGCGGTCACGCTCATCGCCGCGGCCGCCATGCTCTTCGCCGCGCTCGGGCTCGGCGCCGTCGCGCGGGGAAGGACGGCCGCGTGAGGAAACTCCACCCGCTCGCGCTGGCGGCAATGGCCGCCTTCAGCCTCGGCCCCTTCCTCTGGGCCGCCGTCACCGCGTTCAAGCCGTCGGAAGAGCTCTTCCGCTTTCCCCCGACCTGGCTTCCCCACTCCCCCGGCCTCGGGAATTTCCACGAGGTGTTCCGCCAGCGCCCGTTCGCCCGGTACATGTTCAACAGCTTCGCCGTGGGCGCCCTCTCCACGCTCATCGCCCTGGCGGCGGCAGGGCCGGCGGCGTGGGCGCTCGCCCGGTTCCGGCTTCGCGGGGCGGCCCTCATCGAGAAGGTCATCCTCGCGTTCGCCCTGTTCCCGCCCGCGGTCCTGCTGGTCCCCCTGTTTGTCGCCGCCCGCGCCGCGGGCGCAGTCAACTCCCTCCTCGCCCTCTCCGTCGTCCACGCCGCCCTCAACCTCCCCTTCGCCGTCTGGTCCCTCGCGTCCTTCTTCCGCTCATTCCCCTCCGAGCTCGAGGACGCCGCACGCATCGACGGCTTCTCCCGCGCCGGCACCCTCCTCCGGATCGTCCTCCCCGTCTCCGCGCCGGCCATCGCCTCCACCGCCATCCTCCTGTTCATCTTCTCCTGGAACGAGTTCGTCATCGCCCTCGCCTTCCTGACCCGCGACGAACTCCGGACCGTCCCCGTCGGCGTCGCGATGCTCTCCGGCGCCTCCCTCTACGAACAGCCGTGGGGCGTCATCTCCGCCGCCGTCGTCCTCACGACGCTTCCCGTCGTCGCGGCCGTCCTGTCGTTCCAGCGGGGGATCGTCCGCGGGCTCAGCGCCGGGGCGGTGAAAGGATGACCGCGCGGCTCCGGCTGTCGGGCGTGAGGAAGTCCTGGGGAAAGGGCGCCCCGGTGGTGAGGGACGTCTCCGTCGAGGTCGGCGAGGGCGAGATCCTGACGGTCCTCGGGCCGTCGGGGTGCGGGAAGAGCACGCTGCTCCGCCTGATCGCGGGGCTTGACGCCCCCGACGCCGGTACGATCGAGATCGACGGGCGGGACGTGGGCGGGCTTGAACCGCGCGCCCGGGACGTGGCGATGGTGTTCCAGAGCTACGCCCTGTATCCGCACATGACCGTGCTGGAGAACATCGCGGTGCCCCTGAAGCTGCGTGGGTCATCCCGGGACGAGGCCGCGGGCAAGGCGACGGAGACCGCGGGCCGGCTCGGGCTCTCGGAGCTCCTGGACCGGAGGCCGCGCCAGCTTTCCGGGGGCGAGCGCCAGCGCGTCGCCCTGGCCCGGGCGCTCGTGCGCGATCCGAAGGTCTTCCTCCTCGACGAGCCCCTCTCGAATCTCGACGCGCAGCTTCGGGAGAACGCGCGGGCGGAGCTCAAGGTCATCTTCCGCTCGCTCCGCTCGACCGTCGTCTACGTGACGCACGACCAGACCGAGGCGATGTCTCTGTCGGACCGCGTGGCGGTCATGCACTCGGGCGCCCTCGAGCAGACCGCCTCCCCGGCGGACGTGTACGGTTCGCCCGCCACCATCTTCGTCGCCGGATTCGTCGGCTCCCCGCGCATGAACTTCCTCCCCGGCTCGCTGGTCCAGGATCCCTCCGTCACACTGGGCATCCGGCCGGAAGACGTTCTCCTCGGCTCGGGGGACATGCAGGGCGCGGTCAGCGCGTCCGAGCTTCTCGGAAGCCAGCGCCTGCTGACCGTGCGGGAAGGGCCGCTCGAGATCCGGGCCATGGCCAGGGCGGACGTGGAGTATCCCGCCCGCGTGCGGTTCGCGCTGAATCCGGCGAAGTTCCACCTGTTCGACGCGACAGGCCGGAGGATCCGCGGGAAGTAGGTCGGCCGGGGCGGAACCCTAAGAGGTCCCTGCCTTCGCCGCGGGTTTGGTTCCCGTCGGGAGCACCCGGACCGACAGCGCCCCCAGCCCGGCCTTGACCACGTCCAGGTCCTCGGCCAGGCAGACGACAATCAGCCGGTCCCCCCTCAGGATGCGCGTTGACGACCGGGCCACCTCCTGCTTGCCGCCCCGGTGCACGAACACGGGGATGAACTGCCGCGGAAGCGGGTCTTTCCCCAGGGGCAGGGCGTTCTCCCCGGCCGGGCCGATCTCGAGCTCGGCCACGATCGCCGTTCCCGTGACGAGCGCCTGCAACCATCGGTCGATCGGGATCGGCCGCCCGAACAGCAGCTCGGCCCCCGCCCTCTCCAGCTCCGGGTCAAGCCGGTTCCGGTCCGCTTCCTCGAGCGCGATCCACACCTCGTGCAGGTCGTGATCATGAAGAGCGAGCATGGCGACCGCCTGGTTCACCGCGGAACGCCCGGTCACCGCCACGAGGATGTCCGCTTCCGACAGTTTCGCCTGGAGCAGCGTGTCGCGGTCGCTTGCGTCGCCGCACACGGCGCGGATCCCGGCGGCCAGGGCGGACTCGACGAGGACGGGGTTCCGGTCGACGATCGTCACGCGTTTGCCGGAAGCCTGGTACCCCTCGGCGATGAGCCGGCCGAACCTGTTCCCTCCGATCACCACGATCGAGCGCGCTTCCTTGACGACGATGTCCAGCGCCCGGGCGACGGGGGATGCCGTGAGACCCTGGAAAAGGACGGTCATGACGATCGTGAGGAAGACCAGCGATTCTGCGCGGTGGGCCGCGGGGTCGCCGGAGCGCTCGAGGAGAAGGGCGCCCAGGGAGGCGACGGACGCCGCGACGATGCCGCGGGGGCCGATCCAGGCGATGAACATCTTCTCGCGGAACGAGATCCGGTCGCCGGCCGTGCAGACGAGGATGTTGAGCGGGCGCAGGACCAGGACCAGGAGGAGCACGATGACGAGGCCGGGAATTCCCTCGGCGGCCATCCGCTCCCGGCGGAGATTGGCGGCGAGCAGGACGAACAGGACGGACAGGACGGCGATGGAGAGGAGCTCCTTGAACTCGCGGAGTTCTCGGTGCTGGGCGCGCACGCCCCACTGGATCGCCAGTCCCGCGCTGACGGCGGCCATGATGCCGGCGTCGTGGCGGAAAAGCTCGGCGGCGCCGTAGGCCCCGAGGGCGCAGGCCAGGACGATGAGGGGCTTGAGGCGCTCGATGGCGGGCGTGTGGGCGCGAAGCACGGTCCCGGCCGCGAACCCGACGGCGGCGCCGGCCGCCCCGCCCACGACGAGGCGGAGGAAGAACTCCCCGGCGCGATGGGCGATCCCGGCCCCGGGAGCGAGGGCGTACTCGAGGCAGACGGCCGCGAAGATGGCCCCGATGGGGTCTGCGAGGATGCCCTCCCCCTCCAGGATGGCGCTCACCTCCGGGCGGACGCGGACCCGCCGCAGGATCGGCTTGATCACCGTCGGCCCGGTCACGGTCACAAGCGACCCGAACACGGCGGCATGCCGGGGTTCGAGCTTGCCGATGAAGATCGCCGCGGCGCTCGCCCCGACGAACGTGATCATCACCCCGACGGTCATCAGCATCCGGACGCTTCGCTGGACCTTCGCGACGTCGCGAAGGCGCAGGGTGAGTCCTCCCTCGAAGAGGATCAGCGCGACGCCGAGCCGAACGAGCACCTCGAGGCCGGACCCCAGCGTATGGGGATCGATGAGACCGAGGCCGTCCGGGCCCAGGGCAACGCCGATCCCGAGGAGAAAAATGATGCTCGGGAGGCGGGAGAACGCGCTCAGCACCTGGCCCAGCATTCCCGCCACGAGGGCAACAACGAGCAGGTGTGTGACGGCCAGGCTTGAACTCAAGCGTCTTCCTTCTTCACGGGTTCATTGGTCCCGAATCGCGGCGGCGCATCTTATGCTCATTTCAGGTTCACGGCGAGCGAGACCGTCGCCGCGTCGCCCCCACCCCTCCACAGGCGCGAGTCGACGGCGGAAGAACCCCCGCCGGTCCCCCGCAGCATCACCGCACGCGAACCGGCCCGCCCGGGTCAGACGAGCTGCTTGAACACAGCCAGCGACCGGCCCTCGAGCCTGAAGACAGGGCCGCCGTCGAATATGCCAGCCGCCGTGGGCGCCGCCGTGTCGAGCAACCGCTCCCAGCGGCCCGGCGAGGGAAGCCTGAAGCCGATCTCCTCGTGGTGCGCGTTCAGGAGGATGAGCAGGGTGTCCCCGCTCACGCGGTCCCCCATGGCGTTCATCTCGTCAATCGCGTCCCCGGACAGGAGCAATCCGAGGCAACGGACGAAGGGGGCATTCCAGGAGTCGTCCGTCATTTCCGCGCCGGACGGATCGAGCCACGAAATGTCCTTCACCCCCGACCCTCGAATGGGCCTCCCCTGGAGAAACGTCCGCCGCTTCAGGACGGGCTGGGACCGCCAGAGGTCCACGCACCGCTTCACGAAGTCCCTGAACTTCTTCTTCCGCGTCGACAACTCCCAGCGCAGCCACGAGATCTCGTTGTCCTGGCAATAGGCATTGTTGTTCCCGAGTTGAGTGTGGCTCAAGACATCCGACGCCGTCAGCATCGCGACTCCCTGCGAAACCAGCAAAGTCGCCACGAAATTCCGTTTCTGCCGTTCCCTCAGTTCCCGGATGGCCGGATCCTCTGAAGGACCCTCGGCTCCGCAGTTCCAGCTGAGATTGTGCCCGCTGCCGTCCGTGTTCTTCTCGCCGTTGGCCTCGTTGTGACGGTTGTTGTAGGAGACAAGGTCCTCCAGCGAGAACCCGTCGTGGCAGGTGACGAAGTTCACGCTCGCGTACGGCCGCCTCCCCGACTGCTCGTACAGGTCCCCGCTTCCGCAAAGCCGTCGTGCGAATTCCGCGACGGCGCCGCCGTCGCCCTTCCAGAAGCTCCGGACGGCGTCCCGGTACTTTCCGTTCCACTCGACCCAGCCCACGGGGAAGTTGCCGATCTGGTAGCCGTCGTGGCCGACATCCCAGGGCTCGGCGATGAGCTTGACCTGGGAGAGGACGGGGTCCTGGTGAATGATGTCGAAGAAAGCGCTGAGACGGTCCGGCGAGTGCTGTTCGCGTGCGAGCGTCGCGGCGAGATCGAATCGGAATCCGTCGACGTGCATCTCCAGGACCCAGTAGCGGAGGGAGTCCATGACGAGCTGGAGGACGTGGGGATGGGACGTGTGCAGCGTGTTGCCGCAACCGGTGTAATCCCGGTAAAGGCGGGGATCGGCCGCATCGAGGCGGTAGTAGGCCGCGTTGTCGATGCCGCGGAAGGACAGCGTCGGGCCGAGGTGGTTGCCTTCGCAGGTGTGGTTGTACACCACGTCGAGGATGACCTCGATTCCCGCGGCGTGAAGGGCGCGGACCATCCGACGGAATTCCTGGATGGCGTCCAGCGACCCCGCGGACGAGGCGTACCTGAGGTCCGGGGCGAAGAACGACAGCGTGTTGTACCCCCAGTAGTTGGACAGGCCGCGCTCGACCAGGAGGCGGTCGTCGACGCGGTGGTGAATCGGCAAGAGCTCCACCGCGGTCACCCCCAGCTCCTTCAGGTGGCGAAGGACGGGCTCGGTGGCGAGCGCGGCGTAGGTCCCGCGAAGGGGTTCCGGGACCTCGGGGTGCAGCCGCGTGAATCCCTTGACGTGAACTTCGTAGATGATCGTTTCGTGCCACGGGGTCCTGGGATGCCGGTCGTCGGCCCAGTCGAAACGGGAATCGATGACGGCCGCCAGGGGCACGTAGGGGGCGCTGTCGCGGTCGTCGCGCGAGAGGTCCTGCAGGGCATCGCCGATCCGGTAGCCGAAGACGGAATCGTGCCAATGAAGCCGCCGCCCGATCGCCTTGGCGTACGGATCGAGCAGGACCTTCGCCGGATTGAAGCGGCGGCCGGCGGCGGGGTCCCACGGACCGTGGACGCGATAGCCATAGAGCTGGCCGGGACGCAGGTCAGGGACCCACACATGCCACACCATGTCGGTGCGTTCCGGCATCGGGATCCGGACAGCCTCGACGCGGGATGCAGGCCCGTCGAACAGGCAGAGATCCACCGCGGTTGCGTTCTCGGTGAACAAGGCGAAATTGACTCCCTGGCCGTCCCAGGTGGCCCCCAGGGGATAGGGCACTCCGGGACGGATCCGGGGGGTGCTCAAGAGACCCTCCAGAGCTGGAAGCTGAACGGCCGCAACCGGAACGAGGTCGCGGGAAGCTCCTGCGCCGGGCCGGGACCTCCCCATTTCTCGTCCGCGGAGTAGAGCACCCGGTTCCAGGGGGTGCAGGAATCGGGTGGTTTGAGCTCCTGCTCCTGCGGGGAGAAGTTGTAGATGAGGAGCACCCGGTCGGCGCCCGAGCCGCGACAGACGATCAGGGTGTTCCGTTCCCCATCAACCCAGGTCTCGAGCGGCGAGCCCGGATCCCTGAGGGCCGCCAGGTCGCTCCGGGCGGCGAGAAGGGCGCGTGTGAAGTCGAGGAGCGCGCGGTGGATGGGGAAAGCGATCCTGCCACGGTCAAGGCGGGAGCGGGAGAAGGTCGCTGGGTCCAGCGGGTCGGGCGGCTCCCCGAGCTCGCGGATGGCCGCGAATTCCTCCCGCCTGCCGCGGCGGACCGCTTCGGCCAGCGCCGGATCGCCGTGGCTCACGAAGTACTGGAAGGGGGCGGTCTCCCCGTACTCCTCGCCCATGAACAGAAGCGGGATCCCGGGTGACAGCAGGACGGTCGCGGCCGCGAGCTTCTGCTTGTCGAGACCCACGAGGCTGGAGAGGCGTTCGCCGAGCATCCGGTTGCCGACCTGGTCGTGATTCTGCGCGCACACGACGAGCTGGCCCGCCCCGACGCCGTCCGGCGAGGCGCCGTGCCGTCGACCCCGAAATTCCGAGAATTGCCCGGTATAGACGAATCCGCGGGAGATCGCCTCCGCGAGCTGGCGCACGCCCCCGAAATCCCGGTAATACCCCTGCTTCTCGCCGGTGAGCAGCACGTGCAGCACGTGGTGGAAGTCGTCGTTCCAGACTGCGTCGAGACCGTTCCCGCCCTTCGATTGCGGAAGCACCAGCCGCGGGTCGTTGCGGTCGCACTCCGCGATCACGTGTACCTGCCGCCCGAGCCTTCGCGCTTCCGCGTGCACTTCAGACGCCAGTTCCTCCACGAATGGCCGCGCCGAGACGTCGACGATGGCGTGGACCGCGTCGAGACGCAGGGCGTCGACATGGAAATCCCGGACCCACATCAGCGCGTTCTCGACGAAGTACCGCCTGACCTCGTCGGACCACGGCCCGTCGAAGTTCAGGGCGGCCCCCCACGGCGTGCGGTACCGGTCGGTGAAGTACGGCGCGAGGCCCCAGAGGTAATTCCCCTCCGGGCCCAGGTGGTTGTAGACGACGTCCATCACGACCGCCAGGCCATGCGAGTGGCATGCGTCGACGAACCGCCTCAGGCCCGGGGGCCCCCCGTAGGTGTCCTGCACCGCGAACGGCGCGGCACCGTCGTATCCCCAGTTGCGGCCACCGGGGAACTGGGCGACGGGCATGAGTTCCACCCCCGTGAATCCCGTCTCGCGAAGCCTGCCGAGATCCGCGATCGCCGCGTCGAAGGTCCCCTCGGCGGTGAAGGTTCCGATGTGGATTTCGCACAGGACAAGCCCGGCAAGCGGAAGGCCCTTCCACGAGCCGTCCGTCCACGCGTGCGTCGGATCGACGACCTCAGAAGGGCCGTGGATCCCTTCGGGCTGGAAGCGTGACGCGGGGTCGGGAATCGGCTTGGCCCCGTCGACGCGGAGCGAGTAGCGGGAACCCGGGGGAACGCGGTCGGCGTCGGCCGAGTGCCAGCCGCGGTCCTGCGGCAAGAGCGGGACCGTGCGGTCCGCCAGGACCAGTTCGACCCGCTTGCCGGGGGCCCAGACCTCGAAACGGCATCTTCCACCCCCGAGAGGGGTGGCTCCGTGCAGGTGAGGAGTATTCATCGCAGGGGTGGCTCCATTGCGAGGGCGAGTCCAAGGGCGGAGTCGACGCCGACGACGTCGGCGACGGTCGTGCGGAAAGTCCCTGCGGACGGGGCGGGGTCGCGCCCGTCGGCGTCGGGGCCGGACGTCGCCCGCTGGTGCCCCGGGCGCGGCGACGAGTTGCCGCCGGGCTTCAAGGGTCACCCCCCGGCACGAAGAACAGGGCCCCGAGCGGTGGCAGCGTCAGGTTCAGCGACGAACTGTGCCCGTGCATCGGGACGGCCTCCGCCACCGCGGCCCCATGGTTGCCGACCCCGCTTCCTCCATACTCGACCCCGTCGCTGTTGAAGATCTCGCGCCACCGGCCCGGCAACGGGACGCCGACCCGGTAGTTCCCGCGCGGAACGGGGGTGAAGTTGAAGACGGCGACGATCTCGTCGCCGGGCGTTCGCGAAAGCCGACGGAAGCTCACGACGCTCTGGTCTGCGTCGCTGCAGTCGATCCACGAGAAGCCCTGTGGGTCGGTGTCCATCTCGTGCAGGGAACGCTCGCCGCGATAGAGACGGTTCAGATCCTCCAGGCAGCGACGAATCCCGTCGTGCGCCGGGTGCATCAGCACGTGCCACTCCAGGCTCGCGTCATGATTCCATTCCGGTCGCTGCGCCAGTCCCGCACCCATGAACAGGAGCTTCTTGCCGGGTTGCCCGAACATCCACGAGTAGAGGAGCCGCAGGTTCGCGAACTTCTGCCAGTCGTCGCCGGGCATCCGGCCCAGCAGCGAATTCTTCCCGTGCACGACCTCGTCGTGGGACAGCGGCAGCACGAAATTCTCGCTGCCGGCATAGAGGCTGCGGAACGTCAGGCGGTTGTGCCGGTACCGGCGGTGAACGGGGTCGAGCGACATGTACTCAAGCGTGTCGTGCATCCAGCCCATGTCCCACTTCAGGCCGAAACCAAGCCCCCCGGAGCTGACGGGGCGGGAGACCATGGGCCACGACGTCGACTCCTCCGCGTACATCTGTATGCCTGGGAAGAGGCGGTACGCGGTTTCGTTGAGCTGGCGGAGGAAGCTCACGGCCTCGAGGTTCTCCCGGCCGCCCAGGGCGTTGGGAATCCACTCCCCCTCCTTCCGCGAGTAGTCGAGGTAGAGCATGGAGGCGACGGCATCCACGCGAAGTCCATCGGCGTGGTACCGGTCGAGCCAGAAGACGGCGCTCGACAGCAGGAAGCTGCGGACCTCGTGGCGTCCGTAATTGAAGATGCAGGTCTTCCAGTCGGGATGGAATCCCTGGCGAAGGTCGGCGTGCTCGTAGAGATGGGTGCCGTCGAAGCGCGCGAGGCCGTGGGGGTCGTTGGGAAAGTGGGAAGGGACCCAGTCCAGGATCACGCCGACGCCGGCCTGGTGGAGGGTGTCGACGAGGTACATGAACTCCTGCGGCGTCCCGTACCGGGAGGTCGGGGCGAAGTAGCCGGTCGTCTGGTATCCCCATGACCCGTAGAACGGGTGCTCCATGACAGGCAGCAGTTCCACATGGGTGAAGGCCATCTTGCGGCAGTAGTCGGCCAGGGGCCCGGCGATCTCACGGTAGGTCAACAGCCTCCCGGCCGACGCGGGATCGCGCTGCCACGACCCGAGGTGGACCTCGTAGATCGAGATCGGGGCGTCGAGCGCGTTCCTCCGTTTGCGTTCCTTCATCCACGCGGAATCTCCCCAGGCGTAGTCGAGCCCGCGGACGATGGAGGCCGTCCCGGGGTGCTGCTCGTGCATGGCCCCGAACGGATCCGCCTTCTCCGCGCTCCAGCCCGAGCTTTCGGAAGCGACGTGGAACTTGTAGAGCGCATGCTCGCCGACGCCCGGGACGAAACCCTCCCAGATGCCGGAACTCCCCCGGGCCTGCAACGGGTGGAGCCCGGGCGTCCAGGAGTTGAAGTCGCCGATCACGGAGACCCGGGAGGCTCCCGGGGCCCAGACGGCAAAGAAGGTGCCGCCTTCGCGCATGACGGCACCGAGCTTCTCGTACAGCCGGCAGTGCGTCCCTTCGTTGAACAGGTGCAGGTCCTGTTCGCCGAGCAGCGTGGCGTCATGTTTCACGGTGCCGGCGATCACCTGGCCTCCTGGTCGAGGAGCTGCTGGATCCCGAGAAGCGGAACCTTCACCCAGTCCGGCCGGTTGTTCAGCTCGTAGCCCAGCTCGTACACCGCCTTCTCCATCACGAGGGCCTCGAGGAAGATCGCCAGGTCCTCGCGCGACCGGGGCAGGAACAAGGCCTGGCCCGAGCGTTCCAGGTAGGCCTTCAGGAACGCGGAGCCGACCCACGCGTACCAGAGCCTGGCGCCTGCCTCCAGGTCGCCCGTGCGCTCCGGGGACAGGTCCGCGCCCGACTCGCGGAGCGAGATCGCCGCCCAAGCGGCATAGTGGAACGAGCGAAGCATGCCCGCGACGTCGCGAAGGGCCGACCGCTTGAGACGGCGTTCGCCCAGGGAACGCGCGGGCTCCCCTTCGAAGTCGAATATCACGAAATCCTTGCCCGTGAAAAGGACCTGGCCCAGGTGATAGTCGCCGTGGATCCGGATGCGCGAGGCATCGATCGGGCGGCGCGCAAAGGAGGCCAGCCTGTCCAGGACGCTCTCCCTCGCATTCAGGACCTTCTCCGCGATCGCGCGATCGGCTTCCGGCAGGTCCTTGAGCCGCTGCCGGAGCGTGGGAAACACGTGCGCGACGCCGTTGCGCATCGACTGCTGGAGGCCCCTCAGGTAGAACGGGGTGAACGGCTCCGGGGCGAAATCCGGCGATTCCGCGTCGGAGGAAAGGGCCAGGTGGAGCTCGGCGGTCCTCTGCCCGAGCAGGCGCGCAATCTCCAGGAACGGGCCGAAGAGCTGGAGCACCTCAGGCCCGGGAGGGGGCTGGTTGGCGAGCTGCAGCGGCTGGGCGCGAGGAATCGAGGCCGTGGGAAGCGCCGGCCGGCTGAGGATGGCCTCGTAGTACCGGCTGAGGGCGTCCATCGTGTAGGTCCACCCGTCCCCCTGGTTCGGGACGTAGCGCGTCATGATTCCGACGGTCGCCGGCTCCCCTTCCGTTCCCCGGAAATCGAGCAAGCCGACGATCGGCGGGACATTCGAGAACTCCGTCTTCTTTGCCAGGAAGCGCGGGATCTCCAGGTCGGGATTGACTCCCGCTTCCACGCGTCGCAGCAGTTTCAGCACGAACCGGTCGCCGTAGACGATGCAGGTGTTGCTCTGCTCGCCCCGGGCGACGCTGGGCGCGGGGGGTTCACTGCCGCCACCGGAGAGGCCGCGGAGCGGGAGGACGCGGATGGCCGAGAGCCGCAGGCCGTTCGTGCTGAACCGGCGCCGCTGGTCAATCGCGTCGAGCAGCCCGGAACAGAACGCGGGGTCGTGAACCGGGTCGTAGAGCACGCCTTCCACCTCGCCGAGCATCGCGCGGACGATGACGGCCTGCGGAGCTTCCGCAGACAGTTTGGCGGCCTGCTCGCCTTTCGCCCACGCGATGAACAGCGAGTACTTCTGCGAGGGGCCCTCGACGAAGTCGCACTGGACCATCGCCAGCATGGCGTCGGAACCCGGAAGCTCCATGACGACGTCCTGCACGATGGAGACGGACTTGAGCAAACGGGCCTTGCCCGAGAACCACCGGCGCGACGGAAGCCACGCGGCGATGGCCGATTCGAGGGCCTTTCGGTGCTGCTCCATCGCCGCGGCGCGCCAGTCCTCGCCCTGGATCTGGATCGCCTGCGGCTGTTTCGGGGCCCGCCTGATGGTCGTGTCGGCGACGCGCGTCGGCTCCAGGAGGAACCAGTAGAACGCGTGCGGCCCGAGGATGAACGGGTACGGCTGGTCCGTCACCTTGGGGAACTCGGTCCTTCCGAACATCTCGACGGGAGTCCTTCCCCTGAAACCGGAGAGATCCAGCATCGTGTGCTGGACGAACCTCGAGAGGTTCGCGACCACGAGGATGGTCTCTTCCGACGTCCGGCGGACAAACGAGAGGACCTTGGGATTGTCCGGCGTCAGCATCTCCATCGACCCGCGGCCGAATGCCCGGTACTTCCGGCTCAACGCCATCAGCCGCTTCATCCACCAGAACAGGGAGTGCGGGTTGTTCCGCTGGGCCTCGACGTTGACGGCCTCGAAGTGGTACTCGGGGTCGGTGACCACGGGGAGGAACAGGCGCTGCGGGTTGGCGCGGGAGAACCCGGCGTTGCGGTCGGAGCTCCAGTGCATCGGGGTGCGAACGCTGTTCCGGTCGCCCAGGTAGATGTTGTCGCCCATTCCGATTTCGTCGCCGTAGTAGATGACGGGCGTCCCGGGCAGGGAGAAGAGCAGGCCGTTGAGGAGTTCGATCTTGCGCCGGTTGTTCTGGAGCAGCGGGACGAGGCGGCGGCGGATCCCGAGGTTGATGCGCGCCTGGGGATCGTTCGCGTAGACGCGGTACATGTAGTCGCGTTCCTCGTCGGTCACCATCTCGAGCGTCAGCTCGTCGTGGTTCCGGAGGAACAGCGCCCACTGGCAGTTTTCCGGGATGGCGGGCGTCTGCTGCAGGATGTCGACGATCGGGAACCGGTCCTCCATGTAAACGGACATGAACATCCGGGGCATGATCGGGAAGTGGAAGGCCATCTGGCACATGTCGCCGTTCCCGAAGTAGGCCGCGGACTCCTCCGGCCACTGGTTCGCCTCCGCGAGGAGCATCCGGTTCTTCCACCGGCGGTCGACGTGCGTCCTGAGCGTCCTGAGGAACGCGTGGGTCTCGGGGAGGTTCTCGCAGCTCGTGCCTTCGCGTTCGTAGAGGTACGGGACGGCGTCGAGCCGCATCCCGTCCACGCCCAGCCCGAACCAGAAATCCACCACCTGCAGGAGCGCCCGCTGGACGTCAGGGCTGTCGAAGTTCAGGTCCGGCTGGTGGGAGTAGAAACGGTGCCAGTAGTGCGCGCCGGCGACCGCGTCCCACTCCCAGTTGGACTTCTCGAAGTCCTTGAAGATGATCCGCGCCCCGACGTACCGGTCCGGCTTGTCGGCCCAGACGTAGAAGTCACGGTGGCGGGAGCCCTTCGGGGCCCGGCGCGCGCGCTTGAACCAGGGGTGCTGGTCGGAGGTGTGGTTGAGAACGAGCTCGGTGATGACTCGCAGGCCCCGCCGATGGGCTTCCCGGAGGAAGACCTTGAAGTCCGTCATGGTCCCGTAGGTCGGGTTGATCCCGAAGTGGTCCGCGATGTCGTAGCCGTCGTCCTTGAGGGGCGAGGGGTAGAAAGGGAGAAGCCAGAGGGTGTTGACGCCGAGGTCCTGGAGGTAGTCGAGCTTCTCGACGAGCCCGGCAAAATCCCCCACGCCGTCGCCATTCGAGTCGTGGAAGGCGCGGACGTGCAGCTCGTACACGATGGCGTCCTTGTACCAGAGGGGATCCTGCGGGCCCTGGTACGGCGGAGTCTTCATGGTGACCTGCGTTCAACTTTGAGGATGTGGGCGGGCTGGACCGCCGGGTCCAGTCGCACGTAGTTGCGCTCCGACCAGTCGTACCGGGCCCCGGTCAGGAGATCGTGGGCGACCCAGGATTCGCCGGGAGCGGCGCCGACCAGTCCCGGGGGGACCAGGACATCCGCCTCGCGCGGGCGACCCGGGTCCAGGTTCACGACCACGACAAGCACGTTGGAGCGGTCGGGCGTGGCGCGGACGAAGGCGAAGATCTCGTCGCTCGTGGATTCGAGAACGGCCGTGTCGGCCAGCGACCGGAAGGCGGGATTCTCCCGGCGGATCGCGTTGATCCGGGCAATGTCGTCCTTGATGTTGCCCGGCGCATTCCAGTCCCTCACCCGGACCTCGTACTTCTCGGAGTCCGCGTACTCGTATTCGCCGGGGACCGCGTGGTGCGAGATGGCCGCGTTCTCGCAGAGTTCGTAGCCGCTGTAGATCCCGTAGGACGGTGACAGGGTCGCCGCCAGCACCAGGCGCATCCGGAACGCCGGGCGCCCGCCGGTCACGAGGATCTCAGGGAGAATGTCGGGAGTGCTCGTGAAGAAGTTCGGGCGGAACAGGTCCCTCATCTCCGCCGAGGACAGCTCGAGGGCGTACTCCGACAGCTCCTCCTTCGTGTTCCTCCACGTGAAGTACGTGTAGGACTGGCTGAAGCCGACCTTGGCGAGCGCCCGCATCATCGGCGGGCGGGTGAAGGCTTCCGCGAGGAACACGACATCCGGATGGACGTCCTGCACGCTGCCGATCAGCCATTTCCAGAACGCCAGCGGCTTGGTGTGCGGATTGTCCACCCGGAACATGCGGACCCCGTGCTCGATCCAGAACTCCAGGATGCGGCGGATCTCCGCCCACAGCCCTTCCCGGTCGGGCGTGTCGAAGTTGATCGGGAAAATGTCCTCGTACTTCTTGGGGGGATTCTCGGCGTAGCGAATCGTGCCGTCAGGGCGGCGGTAGAACCAGTCGGGATGCTGGTGGACCCAGGGGTGATCCGGGGAGCACTGGAGGGCAAAGTCGAGGGCGATCTCGAGCCCGTTCCTGCGGGCGGCCATGACGAAGTGGTCGAAGTCGCGGATCGTCCCGAGCGCGGGCTCGACGGCGTCGTGCCCCCCGTTTTCGTTCCCGATCGCCCAGGGGCTGCCGGGATCGCCGGGCGCGGCGGTGAGCGCGTTGTTCCGGCCTTTCCGGGCCGTCCTCCCGATCGGATGGATCGGCGGCAGGTACACGACGTCGAACCCCATCCGGCGGATGTCCTCGAAGCGCGCTTCGGCCTGGAGCAGGGTGGATGCCACGCCGGGCTGCGCCCCCTGCGACCGCGGGAACATCTCGTACCAGGCCCCGAATTCCGCGACCGGCGAGTCGGCCACGAGGGTGAGTTCCGGTTCGAAGCGGACCGCATCCGCCCGCGGCTGGAGGCGTTCCATGAGCTCGAGCAGGACGGGGTCGGCCGCGACCTGCAGCACGGACTCCGGGGACCCTGACCCGTCGCGGAGGCGCGCGGCGAACCCGCGCAGGGCGGGACGCTCCCGGGCCGCGGATTTCGCGGCGGTCGCCTCCACCAGCGCCGCCCCCTCGAAGGCCTCGCTCGTCACCCGGAGGCCCGCCTTCACCCGCTTGCGCAGGTCGTCCAGCCAGGTGCCGTAGCGGTCGGTCCACGCCTCGACCGTGAACGAGTACCGGCCCGTCTGCTCGAGCGGGATCGAGGCCTTCCACAGGTCGAGGCCGGGGTTGGCGAGCTCCATCGGCACCTCGACGGCCGCGGCGCACCGGGGCTTGCGCCACCGCACGACGGCGCGGATGCGGTCATGGCCGTCCCTGAGGATGGTCGCCGTGATCTCGCAGGGGCGCCCGGCGGACTGCTTCGCGGCGTGCCTGCCCCCGTCCACCGAAGGACGCACGTCCTCGATGACGACGTGGGCGGGGGGGCGCGCGGCACGCGTGGACGTCGCATCTCTCGGCATCGCGGGATCCCTCATTGGGCCGCCGCGGGGAAGAGCGGCGAGCCAAGCCTCTGCCATCGATTTCCCGGCCGCAGAATAGATTGGCACCCAAATATTTGCAACACAAAAGATCTTGGCAGCCGCCCCTCGCGGGCCGCCTCGCGCCGTCCCCGGGCCCGGCGGGAGGCGCCCTCTTACAGGGCCTCGAGCAGCGCGACGGGAAGCGGGTCCAGCGCGTCCCGGAGGAGGAGCCGGCCGCCCGCGGCGGCCAGGGAGCGCCCGCTGAGCGCGCACCGGAACCGGCGGCCGTGCAGGCCCGCGGGAAGTTCCAGCGACAGGTCTCCCCACTCGCCGGCAGGGGGCGGCAGCCCCTTGCCCATCCTCACCAGGTGCCGCCCGGCAACCGCCAGCACGGCCTCGCTTCCCAGGCTCCGCGCGAGCGCGACGACGTGGGCCCCCAGGGGGCCGGGCGCGCCGACGGCGGCATAGTCCCCCGCGGCAAACAACCGGCAGCGCTCCTTCCTCAACCTCAGCGCCGCGCGCGTGACGAACAGCTTGAGCCTCCCGTCGTCGGCGGATTCCAGGAGACGCGGCAGCGAAACGTCCGCGCCGTCGAGCGAGGACAGCAGCTCGCGCGTCCGGGCCCAGTTCGCCGGTTGCCGGTTGTCCGGGTCGACAAGCCTCCGGAACCACACTTCCGTGCCCTGGTAGAAGTCGGGCACCCCCGGCGATGCGACCTTCAGGACGACCTGCGCAATCGAGTTGAGGAGTCCCGCGCGGTGCACCGGGACCATGAAGGCGTCGAAGTCCGCGAGGAACCCGTGCGTCGGCCGCAACGCCTCCCTCACGAACCTGGCCACCGCCGTTTCGTAGGACTCCCTGGGACTGATCCAGCTCGTCCGCAGCTTCGCTTCCCTGACCGACTTGAGCAGGTAACCCTCGATGCGCGCGACGTAGTCCTCCGAAGCGCCGCCGCGGGCGGGCTCTCGCGTCGCGACGAGGGCCTGGTAGAACGCCAGCTCCTCCGCCGGTCCCGGGGTCCGGACACGATCCACGCTCGTGCGGAAAGGGGCGTTCATCGCGCGCCATCGCCGGACCGCTTCGAACCACTCCCCGGGCATTTCCGAGAGCACGTTCAGCGCGGCCCGCGCGTCCTCGCTCCGTTTCGTGTCGTGCGTCGAGGTCGCCGTCATCGTCGCCGGCGCCTCCGCCGCCCGGCGCGCGTTCCGGGCGTGAAACTCCTCCGGCGACACGACCGGCGCCTCCGGGTCCGCCCCGACCTCGTTCAACGACGCCAGCGGCGCGTAGCGGTAATAGTGCGTGTCCTCCACTCCCTTGGCCGCCACGGGCCCCGTGAACTGCTGGAGCTTGAGCACGAAGTCCGCCCTCCTCGCGCGATGCTCCTCCGTCAGGCCGGGGGGAAGCGACCCGGTCCAGACGCCGCGGATGAAATCCCACAGCGAGGGACTCGTCGCGGGATTCGACCGCTTCGCCTCCTCCACCGCCTCCTCGACGCGCTTCCGGTCGGCCGCCCCCACGGCGTCGAGTCCTCTCGCGTAGGTGCGGTAGACCGGCAGCCGCGCGACGGACTCGCGGAGCCCGAACCGCAGGCTTTCACGGGTGAAGTCCCTGGATTCGCGGCGCTGCTCGGAGATGCGGTCGAGCCTCCGGGCGAGGACGTGCAGTTCGGCGGCGAGGGACACCAGCATGATGAGCTTGCGGCACGTCGCGACCTGTTCGCGGACCGGCGGGAGGGGACCGACGAGTTTCGCGTAGCCGTCGCAAAGCTCCTGGTACCCCTCGGCGTGCACGAAGAGGCCGTTGAGGTCGTTGAGGAAGTCGTAACCCGTGGTTCCCTGGACGGGCCAGTCCAGGGGGATCGATTCCCCGGGGCCGAAGATCTTCTCGACGACGATCCACATGGGCGAGACCCCGGCGTCCGTGCATGCGGCCCGGAGCTGGGCCAGGTAACCCGCGGGATCGAGGAGGCCGTCGACGTGGTCGATCCGCAGCCCGTCGATCCATCCGCGGGCGACCCAGTCGAGCAGGCGGGAGTGAACCGCGCGGAACACCTCGGGGAGTTCCACGCGGATGGCGGCGAGCTCGTTGACGTCGAAGAACCGCCTGTAGTTGATCTCGTCGGCAGCGACCCGCCAGTTGCTCAGGCGGTATCCCTGGTTGGCGAGGAGGGAATCCAGGCGGTCGAAACTGCTCGAGGCGCCTGGCTTGCCGTTGAGAATGGCCAGGTCCGCGCGGATGGCGTCCGCGACCGGGGGCCGGCTCTCCATGAGGGCCGCAAGCCGTTTCCGGATCACCAGTTTCTCGCGCTGCCGCTCGCGAACCTTCAACGGGTCGGTTTCGGTGCGAGGAGGAAGATGCGACAGGGCGTGCAGGACGCTCTCGAGTTCGACGACGGTCTCGTGCGACTCGGCGTGCGACTCCCGGAGCCTGGCGAGGACGGGTTCGAGGATGGCAGGCCACGACTTGGGCGCCACGGGGAATCTCTGGTCGTAGTACCTGGCCTCAAAGGCGCCGGACTCGCAGCGAATGGTGATTTCCCCCCGCTCCAGCACCGCGCCGTACTGGTCCCCGAGCACGGGCAGCAGCACCCGGTTCTCCAGCTCCTCCTTGGGCGGAACCCAGTCGATGTCGAAGAACTTCGCGTACGGCGACCCGGGCCCGTTCTCGAGCACGTCGAACCACCAGGCATCCAGCGGGTCC
This sequence comes from uncultured Planctomycetia bacterium, assembly GCA_964590435.1. GTDB lineage: Bacteria > Planctomycetota > MHYJ01 > WSZJ01 > WSZJ01 > WSZJ01. Next base: position 87,069 of record CAZPWT010000046.1, on the reverse strand, counting down.
GCAATGCACATGTGATTCGGCACGACGTCCAGGATGAGGCCCATGCCCCGCTCCCGGAGTTTCATCACGAATCGCTCCAAGTCCTCCTCGGTCCCCAGCTCGGGGTTGAGGACCGAGGGGTCCACCACGTCGTAGCCGTGCGTGCTCCCCGGTCGGGCCCGAAGCAGCGGGGACGCATAGACGTGCGAGATCCCCATTGAAGCGAGGACATCGACGATGCCCGTCGCATCCGCGAGCCTGAAGCCGCGATGGAACTGGAGCCTGCAGGTCGTGGTCGGGGTCCTGTATTCCGGTTTCTCAGGATTCATCCGTTTGCCCTCTTTCCGTCCATGGAGGCGTGGTCGACGTCGTGGCGGCCCCGGCAGGCCGGATCCCGGGCAGTCCCCGCGTCACGGATGCGGCGGAGGGCCCGTATCCGCTTCGCCGCCGCGGCCATGCCGTCCACGAACCCGTTTCCTCGGTCAGTTTCCGACGACCATCAGCTTGTCCTCGCGCTCCAGCAGCCTCTGGGGGTCCGGAGGTGACAGGATCTCGCCGTTGGCGCGGGCGATGGCGATCACCTGTCCGAAGCGCTTCCGGAAATCGCTCTCACGCAGCGACTTTCCGATGACTTCCGCCGGGACGGGGAGCCACTCGACCCTGCGCCGCGGTCCCGGGGGAAGGCCGGCCAGCAGCACGTCGACTTCCGACTGCTGGACGATGTCGACCACGCGGGCATGCTCGCGGGTCATGTGCTCCCGGCGCACGTCGATGTGCTCGCGCAACGCCTTCTGGACCGCGGCCCGCGTCAGCTTCCCGAGGGGGACCCCGGTTCCGCGCGCCACGACCGGGAGGAAGCCCGAGCGCGCCTTCCGGAACTCCTCCATGGCGTGGTAGACGTCGTCGTCGGGATGGAGGACCGGGCCCCCGAACTCCATGACGTCGGAGGCGATGAGCGACTTCTCCTCGCCGACAATCCCGACCGCCGTTTCGAGCGCCTCGGCGGTGATCCTCCCGACCACGGTCCCCTCGTCGATCACGACGAAGTCCGCGTCCGCACCTGATGGGATGGAGGCGATGAGCCGGGGAAGCGTCACGCCGGCCTGCACGAAGCTGTCCCCGGCGGGTTCGACGAAGTCGCCGACGCGCATCTCCTCCAGCCGCTTGACCAGCCATTCGCCGACGTGCGCCGGCGAGTGCTCGAGGGCCGTCACCTGCTCGTCGTAGACGCCCCACTTCCGTCCTGCAAGGTAGGCGGTCATGCACGTCAGCATCAGGGGAACGATCAGCCCGTAGCTGCCGGTCATCTCCATCACCATCACGGTCGCGGCGAGGGGAACGCGGAGCGACGCCGCCAGCACCCCCGCCATCGCCACCGGGATCATCGCTTCCCGCAGCCCCTCGGGAAACGTCGCCGGCATGAAGGCCTCGAGGAACGCGCCGGTGGCGGCGCCGACCGCGCCGCCGATGAAGAGGACCGGGCCGAAGAGCCCGCCTGCGGTGCCGGTGCCGACCTGGGCGGCGACGGCGGCGCTTCGGGCCAGGGCGACGGCGCCGAAGAAGAAGGCCCAGGCGGCCCAGGTGCCGGGGTGTTCGCGGAGGAAGGTGCCGTCGAGGGCGTTCTGGAGGGCGGCGTAGCGGGAGTCCATGACCTGTGGGAGGAAGAGGGCGAGGATGCCGACGAGGAGGCCTGCGGCGACCGGCGAGAGCCACCGGGGGCAATGGAGGCGCAGGGGGACCCAGGAGGAGAAGTCGAGGAGCTTGCGGAAGAGGAAGGCGGAGCAGGCGCAGAGAAGGCCGAGGAGGACGTACGCGGGGAGTTCGATGGGGCTGGAGAAGGCCAGGTGTGCCGTGTTGGAGAGCAGGCGGTGGCCGTAGCCGCCGAACGCCATGAACCACGAGTAGGAGACGACGGAGGCGATGAGGGAGGGCATGAGGCTGTCGCCGTCGATGTCCGGCTCGCGGTAGAGGACGGTGGTGGCGAAAAGGGCGCCGCCGAGGGGGCACTGGAAGATGGCTCCGACGCCGGCCGCGCACCCGACGATGAGGTAGCGGCGGCGCTCGCGAGCCGGGAGGTGGAACCTGTCGGCGATGAAGGAGCCGAGGGCGCCGCCGAAGACGGCGATGACGGCCTCCTTGCCGACGGCGCCACCGAGCGCGATGACGGGTACGACCGCGAGCGCCTTGAGCAGCGAGTCGCGGAGGGGGATGTGACCGGCCCCGTCATGGAAGGCGAGGATGAACGTGCCGGTCCCGTGGGCGCTGGAAGGGCGCGTGAACAGCCCGACGGACAGGCCGGAGATCAGGCCCCCGAGCGCCGGCCAGAGGAGCAGGCGGTAGTCGAAATGGAATCCCCAGGCTCCCAGGGCGCCCGGGTCGACGACCCGGCCGATCAGGTGACTGGTCGCGAAGCGCAGGGCTTCGTCGAGCCCCCTGGCGACCAGTCCCGCGAGCGTGCCGACGAGAAGGCTGAGGACGAGGGTTCGCCGGACCCGGGTGCCTAGGAGGGAAAACGCCATGACTCAGGGCTTCCCTGCCCGGCGGCCGTCGCCGCGGGCTCCGTGGCGGACCGGGGATGGGCTTCGCATGAGTTCGGCCACCACCCTGAGCCCCCGCCGGATTTCCTCCACCTGCCTGAGGGGCAGCCGTGACATGGCCCTGGCGAGGATGCTCCGGGGCGGCTCGGGCGCGCGGCCCGCCAGCCGGCGGCCCGCCCAGGTTGGCCGGACCAGCACGACCCGGTTGTCCGTGTCCGAACGGCGCCTCGCGAGAAGTCTGCGCTTTTCCAGCCGGTCCACGATCCCGGTCACGGTGCTGACGTGGAGGAAGAGGCTGCCGGCCAGGTCGCCCATGGAGATGGTCCCCGCCCGGCGAAGAACGCGGAGCGCCCAGATCTGGGGACCCGTGGAACCGTACTGCATGAGCGAGCGGCGGGAGAAAAGATCCACGTCCCTGAAGATGCCGTTCAGGGTGCGCACGGCCTCCTGGACGGCGCTGTTCCGCCTTTTCCCCGACTGCGCCCCCAGGCTCCGCGGCTGGCCCATGATATTTGGTACTCATACTATATCACCTGCGCGCCGCCCGTCAACACGATCCGCCGCAACCTACAGGCTGCGGCACGCCTCCAGCGCCGCAAGGAATCCCTCCGCCCACGTGGCGGCGGTCGTGCGGGCCACGCAGGCGGACAGCTTCTCGTGGCGCGCCCGCCGCTCGGGCTCCGGCATCTCCAGCGCCCGCAGGAGGTCCTTCGCCATCCCGTCGACATGCCACGGGTTCGTGAGAAGCGCCTCCTTCATTTCCTCGGCGGCCCCGGCGAACCGGGAAAGCATGAGGATCCCGGGGTGCGCGGCGTCCTGGGCCGCGACGAATTCCTTGGCGACCAGGTTCATGCCGTCACGCAGCGGCGTCACCATCGCCACGTCCGCGGCGCGGTAAAGCTGCGCGAGGTGATGGTGCGGATACGAGCGGTACAGGTACCTCACGGGGACCCAGTTGGTCTCCCCGTACTCGCCGTTGATCCTCCCGACCAGGTTCTCGATCCGCTGCCTCTGCTCCGCGTATTCCGGAACGTCCGCCCGCGACGGCACCGAGACCTGCACGAGAGACACCCTGCCCTTCCACTCCGGATGTTTCTCCAGGAACCTCCCGAACGCCTCGAGCCGCTCCGGGATCCCCTTGGTGTAGTCCAGCCTGTCGACGCCGAGAACGAGCTTCGCCGGCGCGATCGCCTGCAGCAGCGCCGTGATTTCGGCGGCCGTCTCCGCGTCCGCCGCCTCCTGGAACCCCTGGGGCATGATCCCGATCGGGAACACGCCGACGCGGATGCGGCGGCCGCGGTGCTCCACGGCGTCGTCCGCGACCGAGGCCGGGGACAGCACACCGACGGCCTGAAGAAAGTTCTCCGCAAAGCGGCGCGTGTGGAACCCCAGAAGGTCGTACTCGAGCATGCCGTCGAGCAACTGCTCCGCCCACGGGATCATCGAGAAGACGTCCACCGAGGGAAACGGGATGTGCAGGAAGTGACCGATGGGTCCCTTGTGCCCGAGGCGGCGGAGCTCCGCGGCCAGCAGGTACAGGTGGTAGTCGTGCACCCAGACAGGGGAGGCCGTGGAAACCAGGTCCGACGCCGCCACGCCGAACATCGCGTTCACGCGGCGGTACGCTTCCCACTCCGCATCCACGAAGCGCGCGCGGCCCGGCAGGGTGTGGAAGAGGGGCCACAGGCTGCGGTTGCAGAATCCGTTGTAGTACATCTCGTAGGCAGCCTGCGGGAGTTCAACCCACGCGAGCGCCGGGGACGTGTCCTCGGCCTGGCCCACGACCCGCGCCGCGTCGCCGGACGAGGCGCGCCCGTTCCAGCCGAACCACATGCCCCCCCGCTTCGACAGCACGGGCTCGAGCGCGGAGACCAGCCCTCCGACGTTGCGCTTCCGCACGTCCTCGGGCGATACGGGCGACCGCAGGTCCGGCAGCCGGTTTGAAATGACGAGAAGCCGCTGCGGCGCCTCGGACCGCCTTCCCCGGGGATGGTTGTCCACGGGCACGGGAAGGGCGGCGGGAGCCGGCGTCGGGTGCTCGGCGCGCGCCGCCGCCACCCAGCGAAGGAACCGCAGGGACTCGTTCGGGCCGGCGAGGCGCCAGCGGGCCGCCGTCGAGCGGCCGCCGGCGGTGCCGACGATGACGGCCTCGTCGCCCGGGCCTGCCGCGCGGAACATGTCCTCGTCGGTGACGTCGTCTCCCAGCAGGAGCAGGCGCGCCCCGTCGCCGGCGCGTTCCCTCATCCAGGTGACCGCATGGGACTTTCTCATCGCCGCCGAACGGACCTCCAGCGCCTCCGCCGCCTCGAGGACCTCGTACCCGGGATGAGACTTCACCCAGTCCCGGGCCGCCGCCTGGGCCGCGACGACCAGCCCCGCCTTCTCGCGCCGGCTCACCTCGCGGTAGTGAAGGCACGCCGACCAGCTCTTGCGCTCCACGAAAGCCTTCTTCGCGCCCGCCGCGAGGCGCTCCAGGATCAGGGCGATCTCCTCCGGCGGCGCAATCCCCGGGGCGGGTGCGGCCTGCCATGCACCGTCGCCCCTCCGCCAGGCCCCGTGCTCGGCGATCAGCGAGACGGCGGGAAGCGCGGCGAAGGATCGGTCGAGCTCGTCCCGCCGGCGGCCGCTGACGACGGCGACGGCGGTGCCCGGGAGGCTCGAAAGCTCGGAGAGAACGGCGAGCACCTCAGGCCCGGGGCGTGCGTCCTCGGGGCGTGGTGCGAAGGGGATGAGCGTCCCGTCGAGGTCGGTGACGATCCCGAGCGGCGAGTGACGGGCGAGGGCCAGCCAGGGATCAGAGGGGTTCAAGTCGGCACCATAGGAAGGAGTGTGGGCCCAGCGTGATGAGGTAGGGGACGTCGCCGAGCGGCGGGAACCGGGCTTTCCCGATTTCCTCGACCGGGACGCGCCCTTTCCACCGTCCCAGGTCCAGGACCGCGGGCTGGACGAAGCGGGACATGTTGAAGACGCAGAGGATGGCCGAGTCGCCCAGCTCCCGGGTGAACGCAAGGATGGCCGGGTTCGGGCACGGCAGGAGGTTCATCGTGCCACCGGCGAAGATCGGGTCCACGCTGTGAACCTTGACCATCCGGCGCAGCCAGTTCAGGAACGAAGTCGGCTGGCGGTCCCAGGACTGCACGTTTCGCCCGGCATAGTGGAACTCCGGGTCCTGCACGACGGGGGCGTGCAGCTTCTCCGGGGAAGCGGCCGAGAAACCGGCGTTGGCGCCGGTGGTCCACTGCATCGCGGTCCGGACCCCCGCGCGGTCCCCCAGGGAAATGTCGTCACCCATCCCGACTTCGTCGCCGTAGTAGAGGACCGCGCACCCCGGCAGGCTCAGGATCAGCCCGTGCAGGAGCTCGATCTGCCGCCGCCCCCCCGCCATGAGCGGCCACAATCGCCGCCGGATCCCGAGATTCAGTCGCGCCCGCGGATCCTTCGCGTACTCGGCCCATAGGTATCGCCGCGTCTCGTCGCTCACCGTCTCGAGCGTGAGTTCGTCGTGGTTCCTGAGGAACATCGCCCACTGGCACCCCGCGGGCAGGGCGGGTGTCTCCCGGAGCACTTCCTCGATCGGGAGCGCCCTCTCCGCGCGGACTGCCTGGAACAGCCGGGGCATGAGGGGGAAATGGAATGCCATGTGGAACTCGTCGCTCTCGCCGAAGTACCTCACCAGGTCCGCCGGCGCCTGGTTGGCCTCCGCGATCAGCAGGCGGCCGGGCTCGTACCCGTCGCACAGCTTCCGGAGATCCTTGAGGAAGGCGTGCGTCTCCGGAAGCCCTTCGCAGGTCGTCCCCTCGCGCTCGAACAGATAAGGGGCCGCGTCCACTCGAAAGCCGTCGACGCCGAGGTCGAGCCAGAAGCGGGCGACATCCAGCATCTCACGGCGGACGAGCGGGTTGTCGTAGTTCAGGTCGGGCTGGTGGTGATAGAAGCGATGCCAGTAGTAGAGGTTGCAGAGAGGTTCAAAAGTCCAGTTGAAAGGCTCGAAATCGGGGAAGTTGACCCGCGCTTCCCCGTAGCGGTCGGGCGTCGGGCTCCAGACGTAGTAGTCGTGGAACGGGTGACCGGGGCCGTACCGGGCAGACTGGAACCAGCGGTGCTGGTCGCTGGTGTGATTGAGCACGAGGTCTGTCAGGACTCGGAGTCCTGCCGCGTGGGAGCGGTCGACGAACTCACGGAAGTCGTCGAGGTTGCCAAGGTCCGGGTGGATTCCACGAAAATCGGCGACGTCGTACCCATCGTCCCTGAGGGGGCTTGGGAAGATCGGGAGAAGCCAGACGGCGCCGACTCCCAGGTCGCGGATGTACCCGATCTTCTCGGTGAGCCCTTTCAGGTCGCCGATCCCGTCTCCGTTGGAGTCCCTGAAGGCGCGGACGTAGACCTCGTAAATGACGAGATCCCGGAACCAGGACGGTCCCGGACCGGCGCCGGCGGGATTGGATGCGCTCACGACTCCCGTATACCCCGGCGAGAGTGCGATTCAAGGGCGAAATAAAGAAAAGTTTCCGGCGCCGGCATGCCTGGAATCGAGATCTTCCCGCAGGTGGGCGATCTCCGCTTCGAGCGTGAAGCCGTTCCATTGGACCTGTACTTCGATATCGGGGCTGGCGCTTGCGGTATGGAGGGGCCGGCGGGCGGTGGAGTCGTCGAGTTTGCCGGAGTCGGGGAGGAGGTGCCGGACTTGGGCGGGGGACTCGACCGTGATGCGCACGCGGACTTCGGTCGTCTGCCCGGCGCGCAGCGCGAGGGTCCAGCCGGGACGCGTCTCAGGGCGCGGCGAGTCGTCGGGGCCGTTCGGGACGGCGCAAGCGACGGGTAACCGTAGCGGGGGTGCCGTCCACGCTCACGACGAGGTTGTACCGCCTTCTGGCGCTCCTTATGGACGAAGTCCAGCGCGAGGTTTCGTGCGATCGTGTGCAGGAATGTCGAGAGCCACGCCCTCGGCATGTGGCGCGGCGCGGCCTCCCCCGCCGCTCCGGAGCATGAGGTCGGTGTCGCCGTAAGAGCCTGTCGCGTGGGGAGGAGAGTCGATCGCGGAGTCGTAGCCTCCCGGCGGCAAGCGCCGGTTTTCGTTTGTTCCGCCCCCGCTCCCGGGGCTACGCTGTCCCCGTCCCGTCGAGGTCAACCTCATGCGCCCGATGCTGCTCGCCCTCGCCGTCCTCGCCGCCGTTTCCGACGGCCGAGCGGAAACGCCGCAGCCTGCGAAGGACGGGATTCCGTGGGAAGCGAGCTACGACCTCGCGAAGACGAAGGCCGCGGCGGAGGGCAAGCTGCTCTTCGTCGAGTTCCTCACCGACGGCTGAAAAACGTGCGTCGAGATGGAGACGGACACCTGGCCGCGGGACGAGGTGAAGACGTTCCTGGCCGACAAGGTGTGCGTCAGGGTCAACCCCGGGAAGGGTGCCGACCAGAAGAAGCGGATGGACGATTTCGCGGTGAAGACGGTGCCGGCGATGATCCTGATCTCGCCGGAGGGCAAGGAGCTCGTCCGCGCGGCCGGCAAGCCGGCGCCCGGCGCGTTCGTCTCCTACTTCGTGAACCAGCGCTGGAACGACATGATCGCCGCGGAGAAGGCGCAGGACTGGAAGGCGACGGCCGAGCACGCCTTCATCCTCACGACCTGGTTCCCCGGCACGGAGGCGGCGAAGCGCGCCGAGGGGATCCTCGCATCGCGCGGCGAGACGCCGGACTTCAAGGCGGCGCTGGAGGCGGTGAAGGCCGCGAACGACCGCGCGATCTTGCTCGCCAAGGCCGACCTCCTGGTGCAGGACAAGAAGAAGAAGGCCGAAGCGATCGAGGCCTACAAGGCGGTGATCGCAGCGCACCCGGACAGCAAGGAAGCGGAGGCGGCGAAGGTGGCGTTGAAGAAGCTGGGGGTGAAGCTGGACGCGCCCGCGAAGAAGTGATTGGGACGAGTTCGACGCGCGACGACGGTGCGCGCCTGCCACGCGACCAGAAAGGTGGCTTTAGAACGGTCCTGACCAAAATGAAGTCGCCTTTATTCTGGTCCGTGACTCCCTAACACTTACTCCGCGGAGGACTTCTGGACGCACGACTCCGACACATGGGCCGATGCCGTCCTTTGTCGATCCGCGTCGGAAGGGCAAGAGGACCACTGTCCTCTCGCTCGCGAACCCGGTGAGGCGGGCCCCCGGTCTGCCCTGCTGCGGCCTGGCCGAACTTCAGCGATCCCCTTCGTACAACTCGCTCCACGCCCGGATCTTCGCCAGCTCCTCTTCCGAGAACCTGCGGTCTTCCAGCATCATCTTCTGCACGGAAGCGTGGATCTCGAGTTGCCGCTTCCGGTAGGCGAGCGAAGCCCGGGCTTCGGTGTCGGAGTAGGGGACGCCGATTTCCAGCATGAGCCGGGCGTATTCGGTCGCGTAGGTGCGGAAGCGGGATTCGTCCTGGTCGGGCCCCAGGAGATCGCGGCACCACTTCCGGGCAAGGCGGTCTCCAGTCGGGTCCTCCTTGAAGTTCACGCGCTCGCAGTTCGTCTTGGGATCGGAGCGAACCAATGGGACGTCCTTGTAATCGAAGAGTCCGCCATCGTGGCTTCGGAGGGCGGCTCGCTGCTCAGCGTCCAGGATGGAATCGAGGCGGCGGTCCCATTCGCAGGCCTGGGACGTGAAAAGCCGGGCGCGTTCGATCCAGGGGACGTCGGGCGGTTCGCGGCGGATCAGGTCGAGGTATGCGCGTTCTTCGGCGATCAGCTTGCGCAGGTCTTCGAGCTGTGCGGCGCCGAGCGGCCGTCCGAACCCTTCGAGGAATGCGATGACGAGGAGGTCCCGCTCCGGGAGGAGCAGTCCCTCGAATGCCTCGCCTCCTACGACGAGGCTCCTGAGGTGCAGGAGCAGCGCGTTGCGGGCCGCCTCAGTTTTCTCGCCGCGAAGGCCTTCCTCGCGGAGGGCGTTCCCGAACTGCAGGGCTAACTCCGTCCCCGCGCTGGCGACCGGCGGAGGATTTGCGACCGGTGCGGCCACGACTCCTCCGCTATAGGGACGCACTTCCGGCGGCGGAGCGGGAAGGGGCGTTTTCGCGGCAGGAGGCTCCGCAGCAGCATGAGGCCGGGTATCGCTGGCCGTTGGGCGTCCCCGGCCTCGCCACCACGTCGCCGTGAGCACCGCGCCGCAGAGGGCCAACGCAATCCCGAGCAGCACCCATCTCCTCTCCATCGGCTCATCATACCCCTGCGCGGCAGGACGCCTTCCTCCACTCCACTCACTCCCCCGCCTGCCGGCCGTCACACCGCCTCGATCCGCCCCTTCCTGCCCCACCCCCGTCGACAACCAGGGCCTCTTTGAGTTCTCTCGCGGTTCCGAAGCGGGTACGATCGCGCTGGTTTCAATCTGAGGAATCCGCCCATGCGGCTCCTGCCCACCCTGCTCGCACTCTCCCTCTCCACCTTGGCCCGCGCCGACGGCCTGGCCGACGCTGAGGCGCTCCTCAAGCGCATCGGCCTGCGAAACGGCAAGAAAGACTTCACCCGCGAAGACCTGAAGACCGCCACCGAGCTGCACCTGGATCGAGCGAAATCGAAGGACAGCCTGACCGACGACGACCTCAAGGTCCTGAAATCCCTGCCGGCGCTTCAGAGCGTCGACCTGTCCCATACGCCCGTCACGGCCGGGGGCCTGGAGCACCTGCGAGGATGCGCGAAGCTCAAGGAAGTGCGGCTGCAGGGGACGAAGATCGGGGACGACGGGCTTAAGGTGCTGGGGGAGCTGAAGGGGCTGGAAGTGCTGGTCGCAGGCGGGACCGGGGCGACGGACGAGGGAGTCGCGGCGCTGTCTGCGCTGCAGGGGCTGAAGGAGCTGAGCCTGGCCGGGACGGAGGGCCTGACGGACGCGGGATTGGAGGCGATCGGGGGCCTGAAAGGGCTCCGGAAACTGGACCTGAGCGGAACGCGCGTGACGGATGCGGGCCTGGCGGAGATCGGCAAACTCGCGTCGCTGGAGAATCTGAGGCTCGCGATGCTCAAGATCGACTCGGGGCTGGCAAAGCTGGGCGGGCTGCAACGCCTGCGAACGCTGGACCTGGAGCATTCGGAGGTGACGGACGCTGGAGCAAAGGAGCTGGGAGCGCTCAAGGCACTGGAGGAGCTGTCACTGGTGTACACGAAGGTCGGCGACGTCGGGCTCACCGCCGTCGGCACCCTTCCGAACCTCGTGCGCCTGGAGTTGCAGGGCGCGAAAATCACCGACGCGGGACTGGGTTCGCTCGCGGGGCTGGCGAAGCTGAAGCAACTCGGGCTTGCGTGCACGGCCGTGACGGATGCGGGGGCGGAGACGCTGACCCAGGTGAAGTCGCTGGAGGACGTGTACGTTTCGGACACGAAGATCACGGACGCGGCGTTGAAGCGGTTCAATGAGAAGATGGGCGGAAAGAAGATGAACCGGTAGCCCGCCCGGCGGCCCATGGCCTCGGTCAGGATGCAATCGTGAGCGCCGAACTCGCCTACGTCTTCAGGCATGCGCTTCTCAGGGAGGCGGCCTACCAGCTCCAGCTTCCCGGCGATCGGGCGCGTTTGCACCGGCTCGCGTTCGAGACGATCGAGGGGCGATGCGGAGGGCGCGCACCGGAACCGCCCCCGATCGCCAGCGAGTTCGCAGGGGTCTTCGCCGGGCACGGGACGGACGCTTTCGCGAACGAGCTGGCGGAGCACGCGCGGCTCGGCGCCACGGGCGGCTCGGACCTCGCGGCCGCCCGGCGGCTCTACCTCCGCCGCGCGGCGGAGGAGGCTCACCGGCAGTTCCAGCCGGGCCCGGCCGGGGCCGCCTGGCGGGAGCTCGCAAACCTGCTGACCGGAAGCGAGCGCGACATGGCGCTTCAATGCGCCGGGAACGCCTTCCTCCCCTCCGGCGAGTTGCCCCTCGCGGAGGCCCTCTACAGGGAGGCCCTTGCCGGTCACCGTGACCGCGGCGAGCGCGCCCTGCAGGGGCTCGCCTTGGGAGGACTGGCGGTCCTTCTCGAACAAACGGGCCGAACGGCGGAGGCGGAGAGCGCGTACGGCGAGGCGCTGGTTGTGTTCCGCGAGGCAGGGAATCTCCGGCAGGAGGGGATAACCCTCGGAAATCTCGCCAACCTCCTGCGGCACCTGGGAAGGGCCGCGGATGCAGAACGCGCCTACGAGCGGGCCCTTGAGATCCACGCGCGCACCGGCAACCGCCGATCCGAGGGCATCGCGCGAAGCGGCCTCGCCACGCTCTGGAGCCGGACCGGGCGGACCGAGCCCGCGGAGCGCGCGTTCGAAGAAGCCCTGGCGATCCACCGCGAGGTCGGCAACAGGCGCTCCCTCGGAAGGACCCTCGTCAACTTCGCGGCCTTCTGCCGGAATGCCGGCAGGCTCGAACAGGCCGCGAGCCTCTCGGTCGAGGCGCTCACGGTCCTACGCGAAACCGGTGACCGGCGCAACGAAGGCCTCGCCCTCGGGAATCTCGCGAACATCCGCTTCGCAACCGGCCGGACAGAAGAGGCACTGCAGGGCTACGAGCAGGCGCTTTCCATCGCCCGCGAAGTCGGCAACCGGGCGAACGAGGGCGTCGTGCTCGCAAACCTGGCGCTCGTCAACCAGCGGGCGGGCGACCGGGACCGCGCCGAAAGTATGCTCAGGCAGGCCCTGGAGATCTCGCGCGGCACGGGTCACCGTGTCGCCGAGGGAGCCCAGCTCTGCGACCTCGCGGCGCTTCTGGTCCTCCAGGGGCGCCGTGAGGAAGCGCTGGCGAGCTGGCGTTCGGGGGCGGGGATCCTGGTTGAGCTCGGCGACACGGTGGAACTGGGGACTGCGACGAGCAGCATGCGGAAGGCGTGCGCGGAAGCCCGCGTCGCTCCGCTGGATGAAACGCCCGAGTGATCCGGTGACAGGTCCGGGCTCGAGTATCCGTGGCGCCGAGTGAATTGAAATCGTGGTCGTCGCAGGGCGGAAGCGAGGGCCATCCCTACTTGTCGATGTTCTCCTCGAGGAGCCGCTGCGAGACGATCCGCTCGCGGACGTACCACTTCTGCAGCTTGAGCCATTTCGGACCGGAGTGGATGTACTTGAGCGTGTAGTAGACGAGGCGCCAGTCGACGCCGACTTTTTCGGCGCGGCAGACCTGGAAGTCGTCCCAAACCTCGGTCCAGGTCCAGATGCGCAGGTAATCGCCTTCGTCGCGCGCCTCGCTCTTGCGCTCCTCGTGGCTCTGAAGGGCGGCGTTGACGACTGTGCGGCGGAACTCGCCGGCGCCGACGGCGGGATCGGAGAGGACCTCCTTCGCGGTGGCGAGAAGGGTCTCGTCGGTCGACCGGGCCGGCGGCATGCGCGCCGCGGCGAGGGCCTGCGTCGCGCCGGCCTCGATCTTGCCGGCGGCGACGGTGAAATCGGCGGCGGCCTTCGCGGCCTCGGCGTCGTCGGTCCCGAGCCATTCCTTCGTGAACGCCGCGACCGCCTCGGCCGTCGCGGCCGCGCTCCGCACTTTCGCCAGCGCGTCGGTCGCCCACGCGTCGTTCGCGAGCCGCGCGTCCACGTCCTGCGCCGCGGCCTCGGCCTCCGCCGCGTCCTTCTCCAGCAGCCGCTTCCCCTCCTCCACCTTGGCCTTCCACGAAGTCTCCATCTCGCCCACCTTCGCGGTCGCCTGCTTCACCGCCGCGTTCTCCTGGTCGCCGATCTTGCCGAGCGCCGTGCGCATCCGGGCGAGGGCGTCCGTGAAGCGCTTCGCGCGCCACTCCGAGGCGAGGGCGCGGGGCGAGCCGGCGGCGAGCTGCGCGGTGGTGTCCTCGAAGACGGGCTGGAACTGCGACGTGAACGCGTACTTGTCGTCGCGGCCGAGCTTGTCGAGGTCGGGCCATTCCGCCGACGCCGCGGCGCGGGCGCGGACGTCCTTGTCGAGCGACATGCAGCGCGCGGCGCAGTCCTTCCAGAGCGGGGCATTGCGCTTGTCGCGCGAGGACTTCCCGAGCAGGTCGCGCACGCCGTTGATCCGCTTGACGAGCGCGTTCGCGCCGGCCGCGTCCCCCGCGCCAAGCGCCTCGAGGTCCTTCGCGACCGCGTCGAGCTCGTCCTTCGCCTGAAGCGTCGTCTCGTCCGGCTCGACCGGACCCGCCGGCGCCTTGCCCGACGCGAGGTTTCGCGCCTTCGTGTCGAGGTCCTTCGCGCGCTTCCCCTGAGCCTTCCAGTCCTCCGTCTTCTCCTTGCAGCCGTTCAGCTTCACGATCGCCTCGTTGATCCGCACGATGATCGCGTTTGCCCCAGCCGCGTCGCCCGCCTTCAGCCCCGCCAGGTCCTTCTCGACCCCGTCGAGTTCCGTGCGCGCTTCGGCAAGCGCGGCCTCCTCGGCGCGAACGACGGCGGGCACGGCCAGCAGCAGGGCGGTGGCGATCGCAGCGCGGAACATGCGGCCTCCTCTCGGTATTTGGAGGGGCCGATCTTACTCGGTGGGACGTCCCGGCCACCCGGGACTACAACAGGTTCGCCCTGACGTAGTCCGCCACCAGTCGTGACATGCTCGACCCCGACTTGCGTGCCGCCGCCTTGAGCGCGTTGTAGATCTTCGCGGGAAGGTTGAGTTTGGTCTGCACAGTCGGTTCGCCGCGCGGTCGGCCTCGGCGCTCGCCGAGGGCGCGGTTGAGCTCGGTGTACATCTTCTCGATCCGGGACTTGTCGCCCGGGATGATCGGGATGTTGGCCTGGAACCCGAGCTGGCCGTCCGTCGTGCGATACACGGTCACGGGGCCACAATCCGGAAAATACTTCTGCACGATGCGCTCGGCCGCGCGGTCGCGCCGGGTCGTACCCGGTGCAACTTCGATGAATTCGACGCCCTTGAATTTCATGGTCTCCTCCCTGGGCTTTGCGCGGGTCTTCACCCTTTGTCCACGACAAGGAACGAATCGCTGGGAAATGCGAGCACGATCACCGCGTATTGGTTGAGAGCGTCCTTCATCTCCTGCGCCAACCGGCCGATCACCGCCTGCTTCGACAGGTACTCGTTCCGGTTCTTGCACGCCGAGAGCACCAGCACCTGCCCCTTCTCGAAGATCACCCTCGTGCCGACCCGGTTGGTCGAAGGCGCGGGAACCGGGGTGGCGCCTCCGAAACATTCGGTGAGGGTCTGGATGGTTCTGGCCGTCCATCGGTCGAGGTCGGACTTCTTCAGCGGACGACCCTCGCGGTCCTGGGACGGAATGGGGATCCCAACCAGAAACCTGAGCCGCTGAATTTCCGATTCACGACCTCCGGGCATAGGCCATACCTCCAGATGCGACACAATCTATTATAGGTCCCTGGTACTCGAAATCAAGCCCGGATTTCCAGGAACTGCGAGTCTGGAGTTCCCTCGATGATCCTGATCTCGCCCGAGGGCAAGGAACGAGTCCGCGCCGAGGGCATCCTGGCCCTCTCTCCGCGAAGGACTTCCTTCGCGGTGGCGAAAAGGGTCTCGTCGGTAGACCGGGCCGGCTGGTGGTGAGTCAGCTTTGATTTCCAGGGTTGCGCCCGAAGGGAGCAACCCGGGAAATCAAGCGTGCCGAACCACTAGTGAGTGCGGCTGTGGTGCCGCGCCGAACCGTGATGGTGCGTGCGGCGGCCCGAGCCGCGCCGGTGGGCCAGGGCGTGCCCCGGGGCCGGGAGAGACCGGACGAGCGGATGCACGCTCTCCGGCGACGACGACGACGCCGAGCCGGACATCGAGGGCGTCGCGCCCGTTGCGAGTCGGGAGAAGGCGGCGAACAGCACGAAGAGACCGTTCATGGGAGGCTCCTGTGTGGGGTTCAGGTCCGCAAAGGGGTATCGGCGCGGGTCCCCCCGAAACTTTCGGCCTTCGCCCCGCCCCCTTCGTGAACCCCCCGGGAAGTCCCCCGCGGGGACGATGCCGGTTAGCATGCCGCGATGCGCCCCGCCATCCTCCTCCTGTCAGGCGGCCTCGACTCCGCAACCGCGGGAGCGATGCTCCGGAAACGATTCCGGCTGCGCGCCCTGTCGTTCCGCTACGGCCAGCGGCACGCCGTGGAGCTGGCGGCGGCGAAGCGGGTCGCGCGGACGCTGGGAATCCGCGAGCACCGCGTGGTCGACCTGGACCTCGCGGCGTTCGGGGGAAGCGCGCTGACGGACCGGAAGATCGCGGTGCCGAGGAAGCGTCGGATCGGGAAGAGCATCCCATCGACGTACGTGCCGGCGCGGAATACGGTGTTCCTGGCGATCGCGGCGGCGTACGCGGAGACGATCGGGGCGCAGGACCTCATCGTGGGGTTCAACGTGCTGGACTACTCGGGGTACCCGGACTGCCGCCCGCAGTTCCTGCGCGCCTTCGAGCGGGTCCTCGCCGCGGGCACGAAAGCCGGCGCCGGCTGGCGCATCCACGCGCCGCTCCTCCGCATGACGAAGGCGCAGATCATCCGCGCGGCGGTCCGCGCCGGGATGGACCTCTCGCTCACGCACTCCTGCTACGACCCCGATCGCCGAGGCCGGGCGTGCGGCGCGTGCGATTCGTGCGTGCTTCGGCACAGGGGCTTCGTCGAGGCCGGCGTCCCGGACCCCACGCCCTACCGCCTCCCATGACCCTTGGAGTTGCCTCTTGTCGTTCTCCGTTTTCTTGGAACTTGGCCCTTTTGTAGTTGCCGTTTCCGGGATTCGCCCTCCCCATCCATCACTCCCCGCCCCCACTCCGTATCACCCTTCACTTCCCAACCAGGAATCCCGCCCCATGCGCCTTCTCTCCGCCGTCCTCGCCCTCGCGCTCGCCCTTCCCGTGTTCGCAGACAAGCCGCGCCTCAAGACGTTCGACGAGGCGTGGAAGACCACCAAAGAGCACTTCTACGACAAGAAGATGCACGGCGTGGACTGGGACGCGATGAAGTCGAAGTACCGGCCGCTGGCGAAGGCGGCGAAGACGCAGACGGAGCTGATCGAGATCACGAACCGGATGCTGGGGGAGCTCAAGGCCTCGCACCTGGTGCTGATGTCGAAGTACGCGTACGAAGAGCACATGCTGCCGGAGCTGGGGTCGGACCCGGTGCCGCAGGTGGGGTTCGAGGCGATCGAGATGGACGGCGGGGTCTTCGTGCGGTCGATCCTCGAGGGCGGGGCGGCAGAAAAGGCGGGGATCCGGCGCGGGGACCGGTTGGTGAAGATCGACGGCGTGCCGGCGCGGGAATCGGAGCTGCTGGAAGCGACGGGAGCGGATCCGGGGCTGCCGTGGGCGCCGCTGTGGTTCGTGCGGGCGGACGGCGGCGAGCCGCTGACGCTCACGATCGAGTCGGAGAAGGGCAAGCCGCGCACGGTCGTGGTCACGCCGGCGCCGATCTCGGCGGTCCAGGCGACGAAGAACAGCGTGAAGGTCATCAACTACGAGGGCATGAAGTTCGGGTACGTGCATACGTGGCACTTCCTGGTCGGGGACATCTTCCAGACCGTGTCGGCGGCGATGGCGAAGGAGTTCCGGAAGTGCGACGGGCTGCTGCTGGACGTCCGGGGGCGCGGAGGCTCGCCGATCGTGATGAACGCGATCCTGGGGCTGTTCCGGACGGGAGCGTGGGACAAGCCGGTGGTGCTCCTCGTGGACGACCGGTCGCGGTCGGCGAAGGAGATCTTCACGTGGTCGTGGATGAAGGAGAACCTGGGCCCGACGGTCGGGCGCACGACGGAAGGCGCCGTGCTCGGCTCGCAGTTCTTCCCGCTCACCGACGGGACATGCCTCCTCTGCCCGGTCGTGGACGGCCGGCAGTACACGAAGGGGACTAAGCTCGAGGGCGTCGGCGTGACGCCGGACCATGTCGTGGAGTATCCGCTTCCTTTCGCGAACGGCTTCGACGAGATCCTCGAGTTCGGGAAGGACCGGCTGCGAATCGAGGTCAAGCGGGCGAAGGCGAGGGCGGCAGTGGCGTTCGTGCTGAAGCTCGTCGGCTAGCACCGGCAGGCCTTCCTCAATAAAAACATCGGCGATTCCGCTACCGCCGGGCGGTATAATCGCTTCCACGCAGAACCCGCAGCAGGCAGGATAGCGGGGTTCCGCGCCTCCCATGCCGACCGTCCAACGAGCACCTTTCAAAAGCGGCGTCCGCTGGTACTCCCTGTGGGACCAGAACGGACAGAGGGTGGGGTACGAACGCCACGTGGTCTCCGCGGTGTCGGATGGCAGCTCGACGGTGGAGACGTTCACGGCGTACCGGTCGCCGACGGGGATGTCGGAGGGCGTGGCGACGCTCGCCTTCGGGACGGGCGGCGCGCGCCTGGAAGCGGTGCGGTACCAGCGCGACGGCGTCATGGGGTTCCAGATCCGCCGCAACGGCGACGTGTTCAGCGGCACCTGGGCCGGGAAGCCGTTCACCAAGATCCTCCCCGCGGATTTCCTGCCGAACTTCGGCAACGCCGAATGGGTGGCGACGCTTCCCCTGCAGAACAACGTGCTGGTGGGGTTTTCGCGGCTTCCGATGGGGGCCGATGCGCCGTCGCCCGCGACGATCGAGACGGTGGGGGAGGAGACGGTCAAGGTCGGCGGCCGGCCGGTGAAGGCGTGGCATTTCGTGGAGCGGATAGGGACGAAGGACCGGAATCACTGGTGGGTCGACGCGGACCGGGTGGTGGTGAAGATCAACTTCGGGCTTGAGGCGCTGCTGGAGGTGTCGGAGTCGGTCGCGAAGATGTCGCTGGCGCCGGCGGCGGGGACCCGGGAGCGCGTGACGGCGTCGGGAGGAGTGGCGGGGTTTGACGACCCGACGAAGGTGATGGGGCCGGGCGGCGCGATGGGGCGGCAGTCGACGCAGATCTCGAGTCCGGGAGCGGCGGGGCGTCCGTCGGCGGCGCCGGGTTCCGGGCTGCGGCCTGCGGTCGGCGGGCCGGGAACGGCCCCCGTCCCGCCGAGCTCCGGCGACTCCCCTTCGCGCATCATGGGCCGGGCAACCGCGCCGCCGCCGCCGGGCGCGAATTCGGCGGTCGTCCCGCCGCCCGCGGGGGACGCGGCGCGCC
Organism: uncultured Planctomycetia bacterium; assembly: GCA_964590435.1. Lineage (GTDB taxonomy): Bacteria > Planctomycetota > MHYJ01 > WSZJ01 > WSZJ01 > WSZJ01. The sequence continues at coordinate 68,610 of CAZPWT010000046.1, read as the reverse complement.
GCCCCGACCACCTGATGCCCACCGCGGGAGCCGCGCCGACGCGCGAGCTCGGCGAGCGCGCCGCATTCAGGAAATCGAAGACGTGGTTCTCGCTCTGGAAGGACGGCCAGCCCGCCGGCTGGGAATCGCACCTCGTCAGCCCGACCGGCGAGGGCGCCATGCTCGAGACCGAAACCCACTACCAGGGCCAGGACAACACCTGGCACGAGTCCTCCGCCGTGGTCGTCTTCGGCGCCCACGACAAAATCGCCAATTGCCACTTCATGCAGGACGGCATCCAGACCGACCTCGGACAGCCCTTCTTCACCCTCCGCCGCATCGAGACCGGCTTTATCGGCACCTGGCAGGGCAAGCCCTACAAGCGCGCCCTCCCGGACGATTTCGTCCCCGGCTTCGGCCTCCACCAGTGGGTCGCGACGCAGCCGCAGTCCCCGGGATCAAGGAAGGTGGTACAGCGCCTCGCGATGGCCCAGACCGAGCTCGCCCCCTGCTCCATCGAGTGCCACGGCGAACAGGAAACCGAAATCCGCGGCCAGAAGGTCACCCTCTGCAAGTTCGTGGAGCGCATGGGCGACCGCACCCGCGCCGTCTGGTGGGTCGACCGCGACCGCGTCCTCCGGAAGCACTTTTTCGGGATGGATGCGGTGCTTGAGGAGAGCGAAGCGGCGGCCAAGGCGGCGGGAGCCCCGAACGGCACGGGCGCCGCGGCCAAGTCGTGACGGAAGGGCCGGGGTGGAGCCGGCAGGACCGGGCGCTGGCGGAGCTGGCCCGGGCGCGGGGGTGGGTTGAGGATGGCCCGCTCGATCGCGCGTTGGCGAATGCCCCGCAACCGGGCGGCCTGGGAAGCATGCTGGTGCGAAGCGGGCTGATTTCCGAGGCACAATTGGCTTCGCTTCGAGACGCGGTCGGGGAGGACGTGTCGCGCGGCGCAGCCGTGGACGCGACGCTCGTGGCCGGCACGGCGGCGGGATCCTCGCCGGCGCCGGCAGCGGGCCCGGAAGGCGCGCCGGCCCAGATCGGCCCGTACCGCGTCCTGCGCGAGCTCGGCCGCGGCGGCATGGGAGTCGTCTACCGCGTGCTGGACCCGCAGCTCCGCCGCGAGGTCGCGCTCAAGATCCTCATCGCCGGCGCCGACGCTTCCGACCAGGCCGTCGAGCGCTTCCGGCGCGAAGCCGCCCTGCTGGCCCGCGTCGGTTCGCATCCGCACCTCGTGCAGGTCCACGACGTCGGGCGCGAGGACGGCCGGCTCTACTTCACGATGGACTACATCGAAGGGAGCTCGCTGCGGGACCGGCTGGACCGCGAGGGGCCGCCGCCGCCGCGCGAAGGGGCGCGCATCGCGGCCGAGGTCGCCGCGGCGCTGGAAGCGGCGCACCGCGCGGGCGTGGTGCATCGCGACGTGAAGCCGCACAACATCCTGCTCGGCGCGGGCGGCGCGGCGTATCTGACGGACTTCGGGCTGGCGCGCGAAACGGCGGCCGCGCGCGGGCTGACGGTCACCGGCGACGTGCTCGGGACTCCGGCGTACATGAGCCCCGAGCAGGCGGCCGGGCAGGGACGCACCGCCGGCCCCGCGACCGATATCTGGTCGCTCGGCGCCACGCTCTTCGAAATGCTCACGGGCCGCATCCCGTTCGAAGGCGCCTCCGCCGCCGAAATCCTGCGGAAAGTCGTCGCCGACGAACCTCCCTCCCCTTCTTCCATCCGCCCCGGCATCCACGCCGACCTCGAGACCATCTGCCTCGCCGCCCTCCGCCGCGAACCCGCCCGCCGCTACCTCTCCGCCGCCGCCTTCGAGGCCGATCTGCGCCGCTTCGCCGCCGGCGAACCCGTCGTCGCGCGCCGCATGTCCGCGCTGGAACGAATGGCGGCGCAGGCGAAGCGCCACCGCGGGGTGCTGGCCACCGCGGCGGTGGCGCTCGCGGTGGTCGGATTCGCCGCGGGGCGTGGAATCCTGCGCGATCGCGACGCGCGCGCGCAGGTCCGGCAGCGCGGCGCCGTGACGGCGGAGGGAGAAGCGCTTCTCAAGCGGGGGCGCGAGTACCTGGAAGCGGTGGAATCGGCGGAGTCCGCCGGTGACGCGGCGGGAATGGAGGCGGCGATCAACCCGTGCATCCGCCACCTGCGCGAGGCGGTCGCGCGGCTCCCCGAGGACGCTTCCGCCGCCGCCTGGCTTGGCCGCGCGTTGCGGATTGCGGGGCTGACGGAGGAGGCGCACCGGCAGCTGACGCGGGCGACGCAGTTGAACCCGCGGCAGGTGCTGGCGTGGGAGGAGCTGGGAGCGATCGCGGTGGAGCGCATGCGGCGGTCGCGGGGGGAGATCAAGCACCACGTGTACCGGGTCGCGGGCTCGGCGGCGGGCCCCCGTGCGACTTCGGATTTCCGCGTGGACATCGGGGACGGGACCGGCGACGACACGACCGCGACCAAGGCTGAGGCGCTTCTCTGCTACGGAAAAATCTCCTCGCTCGACACGGCCCCGGACCGGGCGGCGTACGGCCGCGGGATGACGGCGCTCATGACGGGGAAACTCGCCGCGGCGATCGCGGAGTTCGACCGCGCGACCGAGCTGAACCCGTTTTATGCCGAGGCCGTCATCGCCCGCGCGGAGGCCAAGGACCTGGACCCGGATCGGCCGCGAGGCGGCGTGGACGACTGGAAGCGGGTGACGGAGCTGCGCCCGCTCCATTTCGGACCGCTTCAGGGTTACGCGCTGGCGCTGATCCGGATCGGCGAGCCGCAGGAGGTGCCCGGGATCCTCGCGCGGATGGAGGAACGGTGGGCCGCGAACCCGGAGATTTCGGCGCTGACGGCGGTGCTGTGGTTCGGGATCGGGCGGTTCGACGACGCCGAGCGGGTCGCGGTTGCGGCGGCGGAGAAGTTCGGGCCCGGGGACAAGCTCGAACGCACGGTCAAGGTGGCGGTGCAGGCGTGCATCGGGCGGCACGATCCTGCAGCGGCGCGGGCGGTCAACGCGAAGTTCGCGGAGCGCCTGCACCCGGTCGCGCGCGACCTCAACGAGCTGGCGGCGCTGTACGAGGAAGGCCGCTGGAACGACTGCCGGCGGATCGCCCGCGCGATCCCGCGCGACGACAAGCGGTTCGAACTCGACTCGGACTACGTCATCACGATCGAGTGGCGCTGCGGCAACCTCGACCTCGCCGCGTCCCAGCCCGTCCAGACGGACGCGCTCGGCGTCTCCCCGATGACCGTCTGGATCAAGGCGCTGGTCCGGATGGACGCAGGGCAGGTCGAACAGGCCGTCCGCGACTTCGAATTCGTCCGCGAAAAGCGCCCCGACTTCGTCACGAACATCGTCCACCTCGCCGGCGCTCGCTTCCTTGCCGGGGATTCCGCGGGCTCAGCGGAGGCGATGGAAGCGGCGATCGCGGGGACGCCGATGCCGGAGCAGACGCGCAAGACGGCCGAGGGGCTGGTGAAGACGTTCCGGGCGCGCCTGGAAGCCGCGAAGACACCGGAGGAACGGGGGAAGGTCCTCGAGAGCATCGCGGGGTCGCTGAATTTCCTGGCGGCGTCGATGCCCGAAACTTCGCCCACTCGCCGTGGCGCCAGGGCCGCCGCCAATGCCCTTCTCTACCTGCTGCAGGAGTTCTATTTCCGCGCCGGGCTCTTCCAGCAGTCGGTCGAGGCCGGAGGGCACCTCCTGAAGATGGAGCCTTGGGGATGCGGCTTCTACAAGGACGCCCGCGCCCGCGCCGCGGCGGGGAAGAAGAAGACGGCGCTCGAGTCGCTCCGCAAGGCGATCGCCGAGGGATTCGACGACGGCTCCCGGCTCGACGCCGAGAAAGCGTTCGACGACCTCCGGGACGACCCGTCCTTCCGGGAACTCCGCGCCGCCTGCCGTTGATGTGAAAGGCCCGAAAGGAACGAATCGCCGCCGTCAGGAAACCGCGGGAGCGTGAGCAGAAGCCGACCGAGGACGCGCGGGGTGGGTCCGGGCGGCGCGCACCCCAAGTTTCCGTGCGGTCAAATCCCCCCCGTTGCGCGCCGGTCGGACCCGCCCCGCGCGTCGCAGGGAGGTTTCTGCTCACGCTCCCGGGGGCGTGCTACCATCCGCCCATGTCCGTTCGCCTCGGCACATCGTCGTGGTCCGCAGAATCCTGGGTCGGCTCCTTCTACCCGGCGGGCACACAGCCCGCCGATTTCCTCCCGTACTACGCGCAGCACTTCGACACCGTCGAGGTCGACGCGACTTTCTACCGCATCCCGACCACCGCGATGGTCGAGGGCTGGAAAGCCAAGACGCCCGCGGGGTTCACGTTCGCGGCGAAGGTGCCGCAGGTGATCACGCACGAGAAGCGCCTCGAGGGGTGCGACGACGAGCTGAACGCCTTCATCAAGGTCATGTCCGGCCTCGGCGACAAACTCGGCCCCCTGCTCTTCCAGTTCCCGTACTTCAACAAGACCGACATGCCCACGCCGTTCCCGTTCTTCGAGTCGATCCGCAAGCTCGTCAAGTCGCTGCCGTCCGGGATCCGCTTCGCCGTCGAGGTCCGGAACAAGAATTTCCTCGTGCCGGCGTTCCTCGACGCGCTCAAGTCGCGCCGCGTGGCGCTGGCGCTGATCGACCACCCGTTCATGCTGAAGGCGTCGGAGTACCGGAAGCGGATGGACCTCTTGACGTCGGACTGGATTTACGCGCGGTGGCTGGGGGACCGGATGGGGATCGAGAAGATCACGAAGAGCTGGGACAAGGTCGTCGTGGACCGGCAGGCGGAGACGGAGGCGTGGGTGGCGACGGTTCGCGACTTTGCGCCGAAGTACGAGATCTACGGGTACTTCAACAACCACTACGCGGGGCACGCGCCGGCCTCGATCGCGCTCTTCAAGCGCATCTGGGCCGCGCAGGGCGGCGCGCCGATCGGCCCGGCGAAGTAACGGAATTCTCGCGCGGAAACGCTGTTGACGGCCCGCCCGGGCAGGCTTACCGTTTTTTTCGGTACGTGAGGGACGCCGGACGGGAAGGACGGGTCGCGCGGGGTGGAAGCCCGCGCAGCGCCGCCACGCTTTCCCGGAGCGCAGGACCGGGTCTCCTCCCAACGTTAGAGGCAAACATGTCCGAAAACGAGAAGCCGGTCCAAACGCCCGTCGTTGCGCCCCCCGCCGCGCCTCCCGCCGACCTCGCGGCCGCCGCGATCGCGGCGATCGCGAAAGACGCGAAGAACCGCCCCGAGGAGTACCTGAAGGCGGCGATCGTTCCCGGCGGCGGCGAGTAACAGCCCGCCGGAAGGGCCTCCGGCGCCCTCGCATGCACCCGCGACTCATCGGCGTCGAGACCGAATACGCGCTGGCGTGGGTCCCGCGGGAACCCGGCGGAAAAGCGCCGCTTCCCCGCGACATCTACGAAGCCGTCGAGACCGCCGTCCGCGCCGAAATCCCGGCGCTTCCCGCGGCGGTCCCCAAGGGCGGGGTGTTCCTGGCGACGGGGGGGCTGCTGCATTACGAAGCGCCGACCGCGCGGTTCTCGACGGGGCTCCTGGAGATGGCGACGCCGGAGTGCCGCGGGCCGCTGGAGGCGGCGCGCTATCACCATGCGCAGGACGAGCTGCTGGGAAGGGCTCACCCGGAAGCGGAGTTCCGGCTGCGGACGCAGGGGTACGAGGGGGAGCTGATCATCGGCAAGGCCGCCGCGGACACCGCGGGAAACGTCTGGGGATCGCACGAGAACTACGAAGTCGACGACCCGGCCGGTGCCTGGCGGACCGTGCTTCTCGCATTCGCGTTCCCCGCCTTCTGGATCCCGCTGCGCATCGCGGAGTCGATCTTCAAGCTCGTGCTCTACTCCGCGTTCCTGCTCGCCGCCGCCTGCTACCTGCTCTGCGCCGCGCTCGCGCCCCTGCCGCTTCTCGGCCGCCCGTTCCGCGCCGGCGCCAACGCCGTCCTCGCGCTCGGGCGCGCGCTCGTCCGCGAGGAGACGCTCATCCGGCTCATGGACCTGACGTACGCCGTCACCGTCCCGTGGGTCCGCGCTTACGACCTCCTCCTCTGCGCCACCGCCTTCCCCCGCGCCCGCCGCCTCGCCCTTCCCCACCTCGTCTCCCGCCTCGTCTTCTGCGGCCCCGGCCGCGTCGCCGCCGACGGCGCCGGCATCGCCCTCTCCCAGAAAGCCCCCGCGATCCGCCTCGCCTCCGGCATCTACTGGGACGACGCCCGCCGCCCCGTCTTCGACCTCAAGAACTTCGTCCGCGAACCGTGGAGCCTCTGGCGCCGCCGGAAGCGCATGCAGGTGCTGTTCGCGGACTCGAACACGTCGCGGCTGGCGACGGCCCTGCGCCTCGGCACCACCGACCTCGTCCTCCGAATGATCGAGGCCGGCCACCCGCTCCGCGACCTCACCCCGCGCGACGTCCGCGAAATGATCGCCCTCGTCGACGGCGACCCTTCCCTCACCGCGAAAATCCCCCTCGCCGACGGGACCGCGATGACCGCGCTCGAGATGCAGCGCTACTACCTCGGCGAAGCGGAGAAATTCTGCGGGCAGAACGCGGAGCCCGAGACCGCCGAGGTGCTGTCGAAATGGAAATACGTCCTCGACGCGCTCGCCGAGGACCCGCACCTCCTCTACAAGGACCTCGATTGGGTCGCCAAGCGCGACCTCGTGGACGAGGCGCTCGCGGCCGACGGCGGCTGGAAAGGCGTCCCGCGCTCCGCGGCCACGCTCGCCGCCGCCCGCAAGATCGACGCGCGCTTCCATGAGATCGGCGCCCGCGGCTACGGAGGCAAGCTCCTCGAGGCCGGCCGGGCGCGCGCCTACTTCGGCACGCCGGAGCTGGCGAAGGCCGCGCGTGAGCCGGCATCCTCTCCGAGGGCCCGGGCGCGCGGCGAGGCGGTGCGGCGGCACAGCGGCGACGAGCGGGAAGCGCGAGTGACGTGGAACGAGGTGCTGCTGCGGCACCCGAGGGAAAGGGTCCGGCTCTGAGCGAGCCCGCGCCGGCGGGAGAGGAACCTTCGCCCGCGGGAAGCGTCGATGCGGAGAGTCCCCGGCCGCGGCTCGACTACATCCACAGCTTCCGCGCGCTGGCGATCGTGGCCGTGGTGGCGACCCACGTCGTGCCGCGGCCCCCGGCCGGGACGTCCGCGGGAATCCAGGTGGCCAAGGCCCTGATCGAGAACGCGACGGTGAGTTTCCTGTTCATCTCCGGATTCCTCTTCCAGCACCTCTCGGGGACGTTCCAGTATGGGAACTACCTGAAGGGAAAGCTGCAGCGGGTCATCCTGCCGTACCTGGTGATCTCGATCCCGACGTTCCTGCTGTGGCGGCCATGGATGAAGGCGCTGGAAGCGGGCGACCTGGCGGCGGTGTCGCGGATGACCGCCGCGGGGCTCCTGACCGGCGCGCACAATCCGGCGCCCCTGTGGTTCGTGCCGCTGATCGCCGTGCTGTACCTGGCGGCGCCCCTGCTGCTGTACGTCGACCGGCGCCCATGGATGTACGTCCTGCTTCCGCCACTGATCGTCGCGGCGATGTTCTGCCACCGGCCCGCGACGTTGACCCACCTCGGTCACGCCCTGGCGTATTTCACCCCCGCCTACCTCGCGGGGATGTTCGCGAGCCGGTACCGGGAGCGCCTGCTGTCCCTCGCCGACCACGGCTTCGAGGCCCTCGCCGTGGCGTGCATCGCCCTCCTCGGCGTTGATTTCATGGCCTTCGGCGCCCGCGGCGCCATCTTCTCGACCCTCCCTTTCAGCACCGAAAACGGCCTCATCGACCTGGACCTGCCGCTCAAACTCGTCCTCACCGTCCTTGCGATCGCCTTTCTCAGGCGGCAGGACCCCGCGTTCCACCGGCCTTTCGACTACCTCGCCGGCGCCAGCTTCGGCATTTTCTTTCTCCACTCCTTTGCGCGCGACGCCTTCCGCAAACTCGCCGCAGGCCTCCTCGGCCCGGGATTCTTCACGGGCTGGAGCTCCCTCTTCCTCTTCACGCCGATCGTCGTCGCCATGTCGCTCGCCGCGGTGTGGGTCGTCCGGTTCGTGATCGGGAAGCGCAGCCGATTTGTGATCGGGTGTTGAGCACGCGGAAAGTAATTTTCCGGTTAGCCCCATTTTCGTCTCCGGGCGGCGCCCCCTTCCGCCGATAGCACGAAGCCTGCGCGAGCGCCCGCACCGCCCACCTCCGGTGCCGACGGTCCTCCGCCCGTGCGGTCCGCGGTCCGGCTCGAGGAGCCGGCGCGGTCGGCGTGTCCCTGCGCTTCGGCGCCGGAGAGGGGAAGGTGTTCCATGAACGGCAGCACCGTGCTGGCGGCGACGGTGGTCGCTTCGATCGCCATCGTGACGTCGTTCGTGACGAGTTCGGCGGTGGCCTCGAGGGCGTACGTGCGAAGAGGGCTGCAGGAGACGGAGCATTCGCGGGCGCTGGAGGTGACGGGAAGCGCGAAGGCGCGGATCCGGAGCGACCTCGCGCTCTGGAACATCCGTGCGCGCGGCGAGGGGAAGACGGTGGAGGAGGCGTATGCGCGCCTCGACGCGACGTGCGTGGCGGTGAAGGGGTTCCTCAAGGGGCGCGGGTTTCCGGACGAGTCGTTGACCGCGGGGCCGATCTCGACACAAACGCACTTCAAGGTGGACGAGAAGTTCCGGGAGACGCGCGAGGTGCTGTCGTACGAGCTGTCGCGGTCGTTCTCGATCCGGTCGGAGGATCCGGACCGGGTGCACGCCGCGGCGGGGGACGTCACCGAGCTCCTGCGCACGGGGGCGCTGGTCACGAGCGAATCGCCGGATTTCGTCTACACGAAGTTGTCGGACCTGAAGATCCGGATGATCGGGGAGGCGACTGCGAACGGCCGCGAGCGCGCCGACCGGATTGCCTCGGGAAGCGGGTGCCGGATCGGCGGCGTGCGCGACGCGCAGGCCGGGGTGCTGCAGATCACGCCGCCGTGGTCGACGGACGTGAGTTCCGGGGGCATGAACGACACGAGCACGATCGAGAAGGACGTCACGGCGGTCGTGCACCTGACGTTCCTGATCGAGACCGACCGCTAGGCCGGGCCGGGCGTTCCCGCGGGGACGCCCGGCTCGCTATTTCTTCCCCCGCACGTACTGCGGCGGCCAGCTCCCTTCCACGCCCAACGTCCGCGCCGCGTGGAGCGGCCAGTGCGGGTCGTCGAGGAAGGCGCGTGCGAGGGCGACGAGGTCGGCCATCCCGGAGACGACGATCTCCTCGGCCTGCACGGGATCGGTGATGAACCCGACCGCGATGACGGGAATGACGGCGTCGGCGCGGACGGCCGCCGCGAACGGGACCTGGAAGCCGGGGCCGGCGGGGATTTTCGCTTTCGGCAGCGAGCCGCCGCTGGAGACGTCGACGAAATCGCACCCGCGCTTCTTCAGCTCAATCGCATACGCCACCGTGTCGTCGAGCGTCCAGCCGCCGTCGGCCCAATCCGTCGCGGAGACGCGGACCCCCACCGGGATGCCCTGTGCGGCTTCGCGCACCGCTTCGAACACCTCCAGCGGGAACCGCATCCGGTTTTCGCGCGACCCGCCGTAATCGTCGGCACGGCGATTCGAGAAGGGCGACAGGAACTGGTGCAGCAGGTAGCCGTGCGCCGAGTGGACCTCGAGCGCGTCCAGCCCGCACGCCACGGCGCGCCGCGCCGCCGCCGCGAACGCCTCCCGGACTTCCTTCATCGCCGCGGCGTCCATCGCGCGCGGCTCGGGCCAGCCGTCGTCGAACGGCACCGGCGAAGCGGAGACCGTCGGCCACCCGCCCTCCGCCAGCGGCTTCCCGCCCTTCCATGGCACGTTGGTGGACGCCTTGCGCCCGGCGTGGGCCAGCTGGATGCCCAGCTTGGCGACGCCGTGTTTCCGGAAGAACGCAACGACGGGTTCGAGCGCCTTCGCGTGCGCGTCGGACCACAGCCCGAGGCAGGCCGGCGTGATCCGGCCGCGCGGCTCGACGCCGGTCGCCTCGATCCACACGAGCCCCGCGCCGCCGAGCGCGAACTGCCCGAGGTGCACGAGGTGCCAATCCGTCGCCAGGCCGTCTACGGCGCTGTACTGGCACATCGGGGAGACGACGATCCGATTCGCGAGCGCGAGGTTTCGAATCGCGAACGGCGTGAACAGGGCGGGAGGCATGCCGGCCAGCCTATCGAATCGCCGGAAGGGCGCTTCCTTTTTGCTGTCACCGCTCCCGCGATTCCCCGTAAATGCTCCCGGGAGGACCAATTTGCCGCAGCGGTTTCGTGTCCTGACGGCCGCGATCTCGGACGTCGGCGCCTGGACCTGGTGGGATGCCGATTTTCCCGGGGTCATCCAGCTCGAATTCTCCGGGGCGCAGCTCTGGTTTCCGCCCCTGCGGGAAGGGGCTCCCCCGTCGGGGCACGTCGCGCTCCGCCTGCTCGACGTCGTCTCCGCGACCTTCTGCGTGCGCCGCGGCACCCCGCACTTCCCCCACGACTGGCACCGCCTCATGAACGAGGACCGCCTGGAGCCCCTCCCCGTCTGGAACGGCGGATTCGCGATCAACGACGATCGCGTGCGCCGCGCCCTGCTCCAAGACTCGGGGGAAGCGACGACGCTGTTCGGTCCGCTTCCAGACAACCCTGCGAGCGCCCGCGCCCCGATCCGGCTCTCGTTCGGCGCGGGGCCGGTGATGGCGTTCGTGGCGGCGGAGCGGCTCGCGGTCCACGCCCACGGCGGCGAGGTTCCGCTCGGGGACATTTCGGGGCTGCACGGGAAGTGGTGGGACTACTGGCGGGTCTACTGGAAGCACCGCGGCAAGCGCGAGGCGCTGCCGTACGACCCGGTGTGCGAGGTGACGATGCCGGCGCTCGAGAAAAAAGCGTACGTGCCGGTCTCGCGGGGCGAGATCGAGCGGCTGACCTCGGCCGCCGCGCGGCGCCGGCCGTGACGCCGGAGGTCCCTACCCGAGCCCGAGCAGCTCCACTTCGAAGATGAGCGTCGCCCCCGGCGGAATCACGCCGCCCGCGCCCCGCGCGCCGTACCCCAGGTCCGGCGGGATCGTGAGCTTGCGCTTGCCGCCGACTTTCATCGTCGCGACGCCCTCGTCCCACCCGCGAATCACGCGCCCCGCGCCGACCGGGAACTCGAACGGCTGCCCGTGATCCTTGGAGCTGTCGAACTTGCGGCCGTCCGTGAGCCACCCCGTGTAGTGGACCTTGCACATCTGTCGCGGCTGGGGGGAAGCGCCGGTGCCGACGACGAGGTCTTCGTACTGGAGGCCGGAGGGAGTTTTCACGGGCTCGGGCATGGGAGGGGCTCCTGATGGGGAAAAGGGCGAAGGGCAAACGAAAAACGAAAAGGGAAAAAAGAAAAACAAAAAGGAGTTATTTGTCCCACCAGGTGGCGTGGGGGATGTCGCCCGGTTTGCCCCGAAGGGTCTGCCGGACGAGGACATACCGCGTTCCCGTCGTGACGTCCGGGGCGGCGGCGAACGCGGCGGTGAGGTTTCCGTCCTCGCTCACGAACGCGGACGCCAGGCCGCTGCTGCCGCGGATGCCCGCCGCGGGACTGAAGTCCTCCCACCTGCTCCCACTCGTCCGCGTGACCAGGAACCGGCAGCCGTACGGGTCGCCGTCGCGCTCGCCGCGCTCGGTCCAGGACAGCACCGCCGTCTTCCCGCGCGCCTTGAGCCGGAACGTCGCCGCGACGTCGAACGAACCCAGCGAGTCCTTCGCCGGCGCCGCCGCCACCGACCACGCCGCCCAGTGCGCCCCCGCGTCGTCGCTCCAGTTGTAGAGAAACCGCGATTTGTCCGTCAGCACCACGACATGGAACTGGTTCCCGTTCTGCGCCCCGGCCAGCACCACGGGCACTCCCTGCTCCGCCGCGGGCGGCGGCACCGCCGCGCCGTCCTTCCAGGCCGTGCCGTCGGCGTCCGCGACCCGGTGCGCCAGCTTTCCCCCCTCCGCCACGAACACGAGATGCGGGCCGTCGTCTGCGACGAGAAGCGGCGGGCAGCAAGAATCGCCGCGCGCCGCCGTGCGGCCGGCAAGCGCCAGCGCATGCCACTTCTTCCCTTCGTTCTCCGTCTGCGCGAAGAAGACATCCCCGGAAGGAGTCGCGACCACGAGGAATCGCTCCGCCCCACGCGCGGCCAGCCGCGAGAACGACGGCAGGCGCGGCAAAGCGCCGGGCACCAGCGTCCGGGAAAGGTCCTTCCCCTCCGCCAGGTCGAACGCGGCGATCGACACCGACTTGTCGTCCTCGTCCGCGAGCGGGATCTCCACCCGGTCCCCGTCCACGACCGGCTCCCCCGCCGGCCCGTTCGGCAGCAGCACCACCTTCCAGGGCGCCTTCCCGTCCTTCGAGTGCCGGAGCGTCAGCCCCGCTTCCCGCTCAAACACGAACACCCCCACGCCCCCCGAAGCCCCGCGCACCACCTCCACCGGCCACGGCATGCGTTCCCCCTTGGCCGCCATCGCCTCCACGGGGTAGTCCCATGCCGGCGGCGGGTCCGCGGCTGCCGGGATGGCGGCCAACGCGGCGTACAGGCAGGCCTGAAGCGGACGACGGTGCACGCGAATCTCCGTTGCGGGTGGCGCTTCCCCCGGGAGGAGGATACCTTGAATCGGCACTCCAATTGCGGGTACTCAGCCATGATCCGAACAGCGAATCCTGCCCTGAACGACAACTCGTTCCGGAACTTCATGGCGGCGGCCGGGTCGTCGCAGATGACGCTCCAGGGGGCCGCGCTGAAGTCCGGCGCGCTCCTCATGATCGCCGTCTTTGCGGCGTTCCTCACCTGGATCCCGATGCAGCGCGCCGATTTCCAGACCGGGGCGCTCCTCGGCGGCCTCGGCATGATCGGCGGGTTCGTGCTGGCGCTCGTCACCTCGTTCAAGCGCGAGTGGGCCCCCGTCACCGCGCCGGTCTACGCGGCCTGTGAAGGGCTGTTCCTCGGCGCTATCTCCGCGCTCTACGACCTGCGCTTCCCCGGCTCGCACATCGTCCTCAACGCCGTCATCCTGACGTTCGGGGTGATGTTCACGCTGCTCACGGCGTATGTCTTCCGCCTCATCCGCGCGACGCAGAATTTCCGGCTCGGCGTCGTCGCCGCCACCGGCGGAATCTGCCTCGCGTACTTCGCGACCTTCATCCTCTCGCTCTTCGGCATCCACGTCCCCTACATCCACGACTCCGGCCCCATCGGGATCGGGATCTCGGTGTTCGTCGTCATCGTCGCCGCGCTCAACCTCGTCCTCGATTTCGACTACATCGAGCGCGGCGCCGAGTCCGGCGCGCCGAAATTCATGGAGTGGTACGCCGGGTTCGCGCTCCTCGTCACGCTCGTCTGGCTCTACCTCGAGATCCTGCGGCTCCTCGCGAAGCTTCAGTCGCGGCGGGATTAGTCCGGCTCCAGGCCGGCCTCCTTGAACGCGGCCCGCAGCGCTTCCGCCCACTTTGCATAGGCGGCCGGGGCGAGGTGCAGCCCGTCCGGGAACTCCTCCTTGCGGGCGCTGCCGGTCTCCGTGACGAACGGCTCCCACGTGTCGCACCACGTCACGTCGGCGCGCGCCGCCGCCATCGCCTTGAGCTGCGCGTTCACGTCGAGGAGCAGCTCGGGGAAGCGTCCCGGCTCGGGGGCTCGGGGCATGACGGCACAGAGGATGACCGGTGTGCCGGGGCGCTTGCGCTGCAGGAAGTCGAGCATCTCGCGGACGTTGAACGCGACGTCGACGGGACGCGCGCCGAGATGGAGGTCGTTGGTGCCGACGAGGATCACGATCGCGCGCGGCTCGAGGGCAAGGATATCGGCCTCGAACCGGTAGAGGAGCGTCCGCGAAGTATCCCCCGCGATCCCGCGGTTCGCGACGCGGGTGCCGGGAAACGCCTCGGCCATCTCCCCCCACCACGCCGTGATCGAGTCCCCCGCGAACACCACAGCCCCGCGGTCCCGCCCTTCCAGCGCCGGGAACGCCGCGCGCGCCTCGTCCCAGCCTCTCGCCTTCGCCGCCGGGCCGTGCCCCGGCATGACCTCGACGATCTTCGGCGTCCGCCCGAACGGGAACATCATCGCCCCCGCGACGGCGAGCACGATCGCGGCGATGAACGCGATCTGCAGGCCGCCCAGGCGGGCCCGGCGAGGCGGCGGCGGTTCGGGAGTCACCACGGTCGCGGCATCATGACGGGCGCCCGCGCTTCCCACAACCCCGCCGTCCTTGCCGCATGACTTCTCTCCCTGCTGTAATGCCGGGCCCTATGCTCTTCGATCCCTCCAGGTCCCGCCCGACAGGCGCCACGGCCGTCCGTGACGGTGGCGAAGCGCCGCCGGTGGAAGCGCCGGCGCGCGGCGTGATTCCTCCGGACCCTGTGGGGAGGGAGTCGCTTTTCGGCGTGCCGCGGCAGCAGACGAATCCGTCGCGGTGGTCGGGGGAGAACTGGGGGGCGTTCGCGGCGGCGCTGCGGTCGGCGGGGGTGGAGCTGCGCGAGGACCGCGGGACGAAGGCGGCGTTCGTGACGGACGCGGGCGGGCTGGCGATCGGCGCGCCGCACGGCGTCGTGATCGCGCGCTCGGCGGCGGACGTCGCGGCGGTGATGCGCGCCGCGCAGAAGTTCCGCGTCCCGGTCACGACGCGCGGCGGCGGGCTCACCACCGAGGGCGAGACGGTCGCGTTCGGCGGGCTCGCGCTCGACATGACCGGCATGAGCCGCGTGAAGCACGTCGACCGCGAGAAGATGACCGCCCGCGTCGGCGCCGGGATCTTCTGGCACTCGCTCGCCGAGGTGCTGCGCCGCCAGGGGCTCGACTACATCAGCGCCCCGCTCAACTTCACGTCCAGCGTCGGCGGCACGCTCGCCGTCGGCGGGGTCGACGTCAACGCGTGCAAGTGGGGCTGCAGCGCCGACCAGTGCGTCTCGATGGAAGTCGTCACGCCGACGGGCGAGATCGTCGAGTGCAGCGAGACGGAAAACCCGCAGCTCTTCGAGCGCGTCCTCCTCGGCTACGGGCAGTTCGGGATCGTCACCGAGGCCACGATGCGCATCCGCCCGTACACGCCGTGCCGGATGCACTACCTCTTCTACGACGACCTCCGCGCCGCCATCGGCGACCTCCAGCACGTCGTGAACAGCGACGCGACCGACTACAGCGGCATCCTCACGATGAAGGATCGCGCGAACAACCTCCTGTTCGCGTTCGACAGCGACGACCGCGAACGCGCGTTCTTCGCCAACGTCCGCCCGAAACTCCGCGGCCTCACCGAGAACCAGTTCGCCCTCCGCGCCGCGAAGCACTACGCGCTTCACCCGTGGCAGCTCCCCGAGGCCCTCTGGCTCTACCGGCGCAAGAAGCTCCTCCTGCCCGAGTTCGAGCGCCCCGAGCACCTCCGCGACGGGAAGCTCTTCGACCGCACCGTCGTCTTCTCGCGCGCCGTCTGGCGGCACTGGGGAAACCGCACGATGGTCATCCCCGACCTCGCCACCAATGCCGCGAAGTTCGCCGACGCCGTCCTCGACGGGAACAAGGTCATGCGCAAGTACTTCAAGGCCTACACCCTCTACTGCGTCGCGATCCGTGTCTTCGGGAAGCGCGACCGGTACGAGCTGTCGTGCATGCCGCCGGACGCGGAGGGATGGGGGTACGGCTGCGAGTTCGAGCCGATGTTCAAGGCCGGCGAGTTCAGCCGCGACTACCTGCAGAGCTTCAAGAACGCGATCTACGACGTCGGGCTGAGATACGGCGGGAGCTACTATCGATTTGGTGGTGCCATGAAGGGCTACATCCGGCGGATGTTCGGGGACGAGGTGGTGGACCGGCACCTCGCGATGAAACGGGCCGCGGACCCGGGAATGGTGCTGAACCCGGACGTGGTGTTCTAGCCTTTCCGCGCCGGCGCAGCCGGCGCCCCTTGACCTTAGCCTTTCCCTTTTCCTTAACCGGTCGTTGCCAGCGCCAAACGGCAGGTTAAGGAAAAGGGAAAGGTTAAGGATAAGGGGGCGCGCTTTGCGCGCCTTACAATCCTGGGCCCAGATGACTTTCACACTTTTCGAGAAGCTCCCTCCCCCGGCGACGTTCGCGGCATGTTCCGGCTGCGACGTCTGCGCGCTTTCGTGCCCCGTCTGGCAGCAGACGCACGACCTGCGGCTCACGCCGAAAGGCCGCGCGATGGCGCTCCAGGGCGGCACTCCCGCGTCCGAAATGGCCGAGTCGCTCGCCGCCTGCACGATGTGCGGCTCGTGCGTCCCCGCGTGTCCCGAGCAGATCGACCTCGTCTCGATGACCCTCACGCTGCGCGCCGAGCTCGCTTCCGCCGGGACGTCGCCGCTCACCTCGCTCGCCGCCGGTTTTTCGCCGCCGCCGGCAGCGGGGAAAAGCTCCCCCGTCCACCTCAAGACCGTCCTCCTCGCCGAGGAACGCCTCCTCGCCGACCCCGCGATCCTCGCCGCCGCCATCCTCCGCCTCGGCGGCCCCGCCCACGTCGTCCTCGCCCACGACATCGGCCGCGACATCGCCGCCTCCCTCGAAGCCGGCCTCCCCGTCCCCCCCGAACGCCTCGAACGCTTCCTCGACGGCCTCCGCGGCGCGCTCCGCGTCATCACCACCGAGGGATTCCTCACGCGCTTCCTCAAGAAGTGGCTCCCGGGGACCCCCGTCCGGTCGGTCGGGGAGGCATGCCTGGCGCTGGCGGAGACCCGCCGCGCGCTCCGCCCCACGGACCTCTACGTCATCGAGGCCCGCGCTTACCACGCCGACCGCGAACGCCTCGTTTCCCTTTATGACGCACTGCGTCACGACACCGGCTGCGACATCAACCTCGACCTCCAGCGCTTCGCCGTCCCCACCGCCGCCGTCTCACTCAACTCGCGCTTCGGCACCGGCCCCGTCAAGATCGCGGAGCAGGTCCGCTGGATCCTCGAGGGCCGCCACCCCAAGCGCGTGGTCGTGGAGAACCTCGAGGACGGGGAGGCGTTCCGGAGCGGGTCGGGGGCGGAAGTGGTGCACGTGGCGGCGATCGGGACTGCGCCGTGACCGCGGATCGGGAACGTCGCGCGCTTCTCTCCCTGGAAGGGCTGTCCATCGGGGACGCCTTCGGGCAGACGTTTTTCCACCCGATCGCGGAACTGGAGGCCCGGGTCGCCGCGCGTCGCGTTCCCCCCGGGCCGTGGAACTACACGGACGACACGGAGATGGCTCTCGCCATCGTCGAAGTGCTCCGGCAGGACGGCGCACTGGACCAGGATCGTCTCGCCGCGGCCTTCGCGAAGAGATACGAACGTGACCCGAATCGAGGGTATGGCGCGGGGGCGCATGACACCCTGGAGCGCATCGGGAACGGGATGAACTGGCGCGAGGCCGCGCAACGCGCATTTGGGGGCGCCGGCTCGCTCGGAAACGGCGGCGCCATGCGTGTCGCGCCGCTCGGCGCCTGGTTCGCGGACGATCTCGCGCGGGTCGTCCGCGAGGCCCGCGCGTCGGCCGAAGTCACGCACATGCATCCCGAAGGCCAGGCCGGCGCCATTGCCGTGGCCGTTGCCGCCGCGTGGGCGGACAACCGCAGGTCATCGGGGGCCGCAACGGGGCTTCTCGAGTTCGCGATGAACGCAACGCCCGCCGGCCAG
Source organism: uncultured Planctomycetia bacterium (assembly GCA_964590435.1). Lineage (GTDB taxonomy): Bacteria > Planctomycetota > MHYJ01 > WSZJ01 > WSZJ01 > WSZJ01. Next base: position 51,063 of record CAZPWT010000046.1, on the reverse strand, counting down.
ACGCGAGACGGAATCGCGCGCGCCACGCACATTCCGCTTTCGGACCCTCCGCGCAAGGCCGCCGCGTTCCTAGGGAACGGGAAGCGGGTGACCGCGCCGGACACGGTTCCCTTCGTCCTGTGGTGCGCCGCCCGGCATGCTGACAATTTCGAGGAGGCGCTCTGGTCGGCCGTCTCGGTCGGTGGCGATCTCGACACGAATGCGGCGATGGTCGGGGGCATCGTCGCCCTCAGTGCGCCAGGCACGGTACCGCCAGCTTGGGTGGCCGCCCGCGAAGCGTTGCCCGCAACGGCGAGCCGTTGAAGGTTCGCGGACCCCGCTCGTGCCGCATGTCGGTCGCACGCTCTTCATTCAGCCCGCAGGATTCGCACAGGCGGCTTGAATCCGGATCTACAGAAATGTAGAATCGCGCGAAACAAGGCAGGCACCCATGAGCAAAGACATCCAGATTTCAGCCGTCGTGTCGCGGGAAACCCGGGACGAACTCGAGCGTTTCGTGCGCTCCACCGGGCAGAAGAAGGCGTTCGTCATCGAAACGGCCCTTCGGCATCACCTGCAGGCTCTCCACGAAATCCCTGCGGAGTACCTGGTGCCGCCCATGCTCGTCGTGACGCCCAAGTCGGGCCGGGACCTGCTTCGAGTCCTGCGCCGGCCTCGCCGGCCGACGGCCGCGCTTCGAAAGCTGATGCGTGGACGTTAGGCCGCTTCTCGAGACCGACGACCGGGCCGGTTTTCGGTCCGGGCAGCCGGAGCTCGACCGGTTCTTCCACCGGTTCGCCGGGCAAAACCAGTTCCGGCTGCACATCGGGGTGACGTATGTGGCGGTGGACGCCGGCCAGATCGTGGGCTACGTGACGGTGGCGCCCGGCGGGATTTCGGCGGACGCATTGGGCGTCGCAGCCCGGCGGCGCTTTCCGGCGTACCCGATCCCCGTTCTCAGGCTGGCCCGCCTCGCGGCGGCGGAGACGGCGCGCGGGAAAGGGGTGGGGAAAGCCCTGCTTCGGCATGTGCTCAGCCTCGCCCTCAGGATGTCCGCGGAGTTGGGATGCGCGGGGGTCCTTGTGGATGCGAAACCGGACGCGGTCGCCTGGTATCGCACGTTCGGGTTCCTGGAACTCCAGGGCGTCGAGGGGCTTCCCGCCGCCCGTCCGGAGCCCACGCCGATGTTCCTGGAAATCGAGCAAGTCCGGCAGCTCGGAAGTTGAAGCGCAGGTACGCGAACGCCTCCACCCGGAACCGGGAACAGCCGCTTCACTTCACGTCGAACGTCTTTCGCGCCACGTAAACCCTCCCCGCATCCCCCGTCGCCGCGATCTCGTCGACGAGCGCCTCGATGCTCCGCTCGATCTTCCCGGCGAAGGCCTTCTTCCCATTGATCTCGATCGTGACGTCGCGGTCGAGATCGATGAGCGCGTCCGACAGCCACACGGTCACGCGGCCGACCTTGCGCGCTTCGATCACGATCGTCTGTCCCTCGACGCGACCCGCGATCATCGCCGTGCCGTCGCGGCCCTTTTTCACGTAGTCGCGGCGTCGCTCGGCCTCGGTGCCGGTCGCGGGGACGGCGAGGTCGCCGCGCGTCGGGTCGAGGGGGGCGGCGCCGCGGAGCGACTCCGCGGCGAGCCAGTGGTGGCGGGCCTGGGAGAGGGTGACGAAGCGCTGCACCACGGCGGGCTGGCAGACGTCGCGGCGGATCGGCGCGGCCCACGCGGCGAAGTCGGGGATCCAGGTCTCGTCCCTGTCGAGGTGAGTCCAGTCCGGCTCCTCCAGCAGCGCCGCGGGCGAACCGAGCCCGTCGCGCAGGAACGCAACCGCTTCCCGCGTCGCCTCGAGCATCAGCCCGTCCTCGAGCGCGCCGACGCGGGCCTCGACCGGAAGGCCGCGCAGGTTCGCGAGGAACGGCATCGTGCGGACGCGGGCGCCGCTGATCCACGGGGAAGCGCCGGCCCAGCGGTCGGCGTGGAGCATGGCGATTTCCCATGCGCCGTTGCCGCCCATCGACGAGCCGTTGAGGAAGACGCGGTCGGGATCGGCCGGCGTGCGCCGCAGCACCGCGTCGAGCGCCGCCAGCGTCACGCGCCGCTCCGGCTCCGTCGAGCCCCACCCCTTCCCAAAATTCGGCGGCGAGTGCGGCGCGGCGACGATCCAGCCGGCCTCGCGGGCGAGGACGGCGAAACGGTCGCGGCGCTCGCGCGCCTCGCCGCTGGTGACGTGCATCGAGACGAGGACGGGGCGGGGGCCGGGAAAGCGTTTGCGGTCGGGGAGCGCGAGGAAGCACGGGGCGCGGTCGCCGGCGTCGTTCCACGCGAATTCGATCGCGTCGGCGGCGGCGGCGGGGTCGCTGAAGTCGAGGTCGTGCGCGAGCAGCTCGAGGACGGCGACCGGGACGCCGTCCGCCCGGAACGCCGCGGCCGCCTCGCGGCGCACCGCCGCGTCCCCCTGCATGACGCACTGCGTCAATCGCCCGAGCAGCTCCGTGCGCTTCCCCTCCCCCGCCGCGCGCAGCCACTCCGCCGCCTCCGCCTGCCGCTTCTCCCGCCTCGCCGCCCGGTCGGCCGCGGCGGGCACCGCCGTCGCCCACTCGTCCGACTTCAGCCAGTCCGCCGCCCAGAGCGACAGGTCGCGGACCCACGCGCTTCCCTCCCGCCGGAAATTCAGCGCCGCCCGCGCCTCCGCGTTCTCCGGCTCCTTCGCCAGCGCCGCCTCGAACTCCGCCCGTGCCTCGGCGATCAGCCCCTTGTCGCGGCACCAGCGCGCCAGCGCCACCCGGTCCTTCGCCGCCGGGTCCGCGCCCAGCGCCTTCGCCTTCGCGGCATACTCCTCCCACGAGAGCGGGCCCTTCTCGACCTTCGCGACTTCCTCCCGCCGGATGTGGATCTCATCGAAGCGCCTCCGTAGGACGAGGATCGTCCCGTCGTCGGAAGCGACAGCGCCCTCGAAGCGGTAGCCGTTCTTGAGGACGACGAGGTCGGGCAGCAGCGAGAGGAGCGCGGCGGCGAGAAGCGCGTGCATCGCGCGATGGTACCGTTTCGCCAAGGGCGGCGGCGCGCTACGATGCGCCGCCCGGATGATCGCTCCCCTCGCAACGCCTTCCCCGCGCACCGTCGACGTCCTCATCGTCGGCGCTTCGCTGTCCGCGGCGGCGTGTGCAAAACGCCTGGTGGACGCGGGGTTGGAGACGCTGGTCATCGAGCGCAAGAAGCTGCCGCGCCACAAGATCTGCAGCGGGATCCTGTCGCCGCGCGGGCACCGGTTCCTGATCGAGAATTTCGGGCCGCTGCCGCGGGAGATCCTGCACGAGCCGACGGCCTGCCGCGGGGTGACGTTCCATTTCCCGAAGGCGCCGTCGATCGACATCGATTTCATCGGCGGGCCGACGCCGCACCTGTACCGCAAGAACTCGGACTACTGGGCGGTGAAGCGTTCCGGCGCGGCCGTCGAGGACGAGACGTCGTTCCTGGGGCTGGAGACGGCGGCGGCGCACGTGGACGTGAAGGTCTCGCGGCGCGGACGGCCGGATACGATCCGCGCGAAATGGGTGGTGGGCGCGGACGGGCCGACGTCGCAGGTCGTGAAGGCGGTCTATCCGGGATACCAGACTGCAATCCCGTGGTTCCTCGTGGGGCAGAAGTTCCACGACATCGTCCGCTGCCCGCTCGACCAGCAGTATTTCCATTTCTGGTTCCACCCGGGACTCGGCCACTACACCTGGAGCCACGCGCGCGACGGGCGCCAGATCGTCGGCGTCGGGTTCGACGTCGGCGACAACTTCGACCACGCGCACGCCAACGTCGTGAAATACATCGGGCGGCGCCACGGCGTCGAGCTCGGCCCCGCGACCGACAGCGAGGCGTGCGGCGAGAATTTCGGCCTGTCGCTCATCAACCGCTACGTCTTCGGCAAGGGGCGCGTCCTCATCACCGGCCAGGCCGCCGGGTTCCTGAACATGATGGCCGAGGGAATGTCCGCGGCGCTTCACTCCGGCGCGATCTGCGGCGAGGCGATCGCCGACTCCGCGTTCCACGGCGAACCGGCGCAGCACGTCTACCGGCGCTTCATCGAGAGCGAAGTCCGCCGCTGCAGCGACCAGTGGAACCCGCTGCAGATAGTGTTCGGGCGTCCGCACGAAGCGGACGTCTGGGCCGCGCTGCGTCGGCTGGGGTGGTCGGAGCGGCTGATGGTGATCGGGGATGTGGTGATGTTCGTGCGGCTGTACGCGAAATTCCGGTGGGGGAGGCAGATCGTGGGGCAGGCGCTGGAGCGTCTGCTGACGGGGAAATACGACGCGCACCGTTGGTGGTAGGGCGACCGGCTTGGCCGGGGATGATGTTCAGGCGCCCTTACATCCGAAGGCATCCTTAACACCCCGGTCATGATTCGTGCAGCAATGCACGCCAAAAGGCCAATATCCATCCGTTTTATGGCCTTTAACTTGGCCAACGCTTTGCACAAGCGGCTCGTCCCTCACTCCCATCGCGGGGTAAGATCTCACCTCGACCGTTACCCCTCAACCCGGTTGCGACAGGAGACCGACGATGAAACGAACGGCAGTCTGGTGCGCAGCATTGCTGGCCACCGCCGCGCTCTCAGCCCGAGGCCTCACCCTGCTCATGCTCAGCGAGGCCGACATCGTCAAGGAAAGCGACCGGATCGTCCTCGGCACCATCCTCACTTCACAGGCCCAGTGGCTCGACCCCGACGGCGACGGCGGCCAGTCCATCTACACCGTCGCCACTTTCAGGGTCGACCAGTCCGTCAAGGGCGGCGACCAGCCGGGCACCCTCCTCACCCTCCACGTCTTCGGCGGCACCATCGGCAACCGCACCATGACCGCCCCCGGCCTCCCGCTCTTCAAGAAGGACGAACGCCTCCTCCTCTGCCTCGCCAAGGACCTCGACACCGCCAAGTACACCTCGATCATCGGCGCCGTCCAGGGCCGCTGGGTCGTCAAGACCGACACGAACGGCGTCGACAAGGCGCGCCGCGAAATCGACGGCACCACGCTCTTTACAAAGGACGCCGACGGAAACCTGGTGGAGGCGAACGCCCCTGCCGCGCAGCAGGAAGAGCCCCTGGCCGACGTCCTGTCCCGCCTCCAGAAGGAGGTGGCCAAGTGAAGCGCTTCTTCGGATTTGCCATCCTCGGTCTGCTTATTTGCATGGCACCGAGGCTTAACGGGTACCAGCTGTTCCCTGATCCTCCCGATCCTCCGGGCCCCCCGCATCCAAAGTGGGGCGGTGGCGCGACCGGCACCTCCTCGGGGGGAGACATAGACTGGCTGTTCGACGCGGCGGGAACCCCTGACATGGCGGGCGGTCCCGCGACAAAAGATGGGGAATGGACCGTCCTGATCGGCTGCCTCCAGGACTGGGAAACCGCGACCGACGGCAACCTGGATCTCAGGTATGTGGGGACCACCTCGGCGGCGATCATTACCGGGGACGGCAACCACATCGCCCGCTGGGAAGACAGCTCGTTTCCATCCTTCCCGGTCGGCGGCCCGCTTCCCGGTGGGGTCATCGGCATCTGCACGTTTGATTACACCGGAGCCGTCATGGAGGACGCCGATGTCGAGTTCAATGGCGTCGGATTCGACTGGTCCGATCCCGTCCTCATGAAGAAGGTGGCCCTTCATGAATTCGGGCATGCCTTCGGCTTCGCGCACGAGTCCACAGAAGGTCCGGTTCCAGTGTCCGCGGGCGGATGGCCCATTTCGATCATGTATCCGAGCGTCACGAACCGCACCGACCTTGGGGCCGATGACATCACCGGGGCTGTCTTCTTGTACGGCTCCGGAGGCGGAACCGACGGGATCGACGAGCTCGCGGTGCCCCCGGAACCCCCGTACACCCGCAGCCTGCCGAGGACTTACCCGCCCCCTGCCGAACAGCCGCCCGCCACGGACGGCAGCTGGAAAGTGGGACAGAGGAGCCGCCATTCCCAATCCAACAACGACGACGACAACGACGGGAAGGGCCTGACCCGTCTCAAGAACAAGTACTGCGTCGTGGCGACGGCCGCCTGCGGTTCGGAAGATGTTTCCCGGGTCGACAAGCTCCGTGCGATGCGGGATCGCTCGCTCCGCTCCACCCGGTCGGGATCGAGCGCGGTCTCGACCTACGAGAACGCGGCCGCGCCGGTGGCCCAGGTCGTCAAACAGAGTGAAGTCCTCAGAGCGCTCGTGAGGGGGGCGCTCTCGAGGTAACGGGCTCGGGGCGGATGCTGTGTTGGCATCCGCCCCGGGCTTTCATTTTTTCTACACCACCCGCCCGATCGCGAACTTCAGGTACTCCCCCTCCGGGAACGCCGCGATCACCGGGTGATCGCACCCCGCCCCGCGCTCCTCCAGCGCCTCGAAGCGCCGCCCGCAGGCCCGCGCCGCGTCCTTCACGCTTCGCAGGAGATCTTCGCGCCTGAAGTGGCTGGAGCAGGAGGCCGCGCAGAGGATCCCGCCGGGCTCGGTGACGGTGACGTCGAGGCGGTGCAGCCGGAAATAGGCCCGCGTGGCCGCGGCGAGCGCGGCCTTGCTCGGCGCGAAGCTCGGCGGGTCGCTCACGATCAGGTCCCAGCGCTTCCCCTTGCGCGCGGCGTTCTCGAGGAACTGGAAGGCGTCGGCGGCGTGGAAGCGGGCGTTGGCGAGGGAAAGGCTGTTGAGCTGGAAGTTCCGGCGGGCGGCGGCGAGGGCCTGGGCGGAGACGTCGACGGTGTCGGTGGACGCGGCGCCGCCGCGCGCGGCGTAGAGGGAGAAGGCGCCGGTGTAGCCGAAGAGGTTGAGGACGGTGAGGCCGTCGGCGAGTGACTCGACGCGCTCGCGGTTTTCGCGCTGGTCGAGGAAGAGTCCCCCCTTGGAGGCGCGTCCGGGGGAGACCTCGAAGAGAAGGCCGTTCTCGCGGACGGTGAGCGTTTCCGGGACGCGGCCGGCGAGGACGGCGCCGTCGCGGTCGATGACGCCGCGGAGGCGCAGGGGACGGGCGGCGGCGGAGAGCAGCGCGCCGAGGTCGCGGTAGAAGGCGCGGGCGCCGGCGCCATCGAACCGGGCAACGGCGATGTCGTCGTAGAGGTCGAGGTGGAGGCCGGGGAGGCGGTCGGCTTCACCGTGGACCCAGCGGAACGCGTTGGTGCGCGAGCGGTCGAGCGCGTCGAGTCGGAGCTTCAGCGCCGCGCCGAGGCGCTTCTCGACCAGCGCGCCCGGGTCGTCGACCGGCCCGGCTTCGAGCACGCGCACCGCGATGGTCGACCGCGAATCCCAGAAGCCGGTGGCCACGGGGTAACCGTCGGGTTTCAGCACGATGACCACTTCACCGTCGCGCAGCCGTGGCGGGGACGCCAGCGCGTCGCGGAAAATCCACGGCGCGCCGGCGCGGATCGCGCGGTCGAGCTTCTTGCGGAGGGTGACCTCGGGCATGGGGGCGGGATTGTACGGATTGGGTAGCTCCGCGTTGATTCTGACCCATCCAGCCGCCGCGAATTTCGTCGACCCGCCAGAAGGAGACCGGAATCGGTGCGGAACGGAGCACCGATGAGGATCGACGCCGCCGCGGGGCGGCGAAAGGCGCGCGGATGGGTGGGTCAGAATCAACGCGGCGCTACCTAACGCCCGAGCACGGCCTCCACGTCCTTGACGGTGGGCTTGATGACGGGCGGCTTCGAGAGCGAGGGGATGATCGCTTCCTGCGTCTTGTAGCCGTTCCCGGTGATGTAGGCGACGGTGAGCTCGTCCTTGCCGATTTTGCCTTCGCGAGCGAGTTTCGTGAGGGCGCCGATGGTGGCGCCACCGGCGGTCTCGGTGAAGATGCCCTCGGTGCGGGCGAGGAGTTTCATGGCGGCGACGATGTCCTCGTCGCTGATGCCGGCCGCGGAGCCGCCGGTCTTGCGGATGATGTCGAGGGCGTACGGGCCGTCGGCGGGGTTGCCGATGGCGAGCGACTTGGCGATCGTGTTCGGCTTCACGGGAACGATCTCGTCCTTGCCCTGCGCAAACGCGGTCGCGACCGGCGAACACCCGGCGCCCTGCGCGCCGCTGACCCGCGTCTTCACGGGGCCGATCAGCCCCAGCGTCTCGAACTCGTGCAGCCCCTTGTAGATCTTGCAGAGCAGGCTCCCGCTCGCGATCGGCACCACGACGTGGTCCGGCGCGCGCCAGCCGAGCTGCTCGGCCACCTCGTACGCCAGCGTCTTGGACCCCTCGCTGTAGAACGGCCGCAGGTTGATGTTCACGAACGCCCACTTCTTGGTCGCGCTGATCTCCGCGCAGAGGCGGTTCACGTCGTCGTACGTCCCCTCGACGGCGATCAGCGTCGGCGAATAGCTCCCGATCCCCACGATCTTCGAGGGCTCCAGGTCCCACGGGATGAAAACCACCGGCTTCATCCCGCTGATCCCCCCGAACGCCGCGACGCTGCACCCGAGGTTCCCCGTGCTCGCGCACGACACCGTCTCGAACCCGAACTCCTTCGCGCGGCTCACCGCGCACGCCACCACCCGGTCCTTGAACGAATACGTCGGGTTCACGGCGTCGTTCTTGATCCACAGGTTGTTGAGCCCCAGCTCCTTCCCCAGCCTCGGCGCCGGCACGAGCGGCGTGTACCCCTCGTGCAACGTCACGATGCAGTCCTCGCTCACCGGCAACAGCGGCAGGTACCGCCAGATCGACCGCGGCCCGTTCGCAATCGATTCCCGCGACATCTGTTTCCGGATCTCGTCGTAGTCGTAGATCACCTCGAGCGGCCCGTAGCACTCTTCGCAGACGTACACCGGCCCGATCGGCACGACGGCGCCGCATTCGCGGCACTTGAGGCCCTTGAGGCGCGCGGCGGTGGCGGCGCGGGGGTTGGCGGTTACGGGGGTCATGATTTCTCCCATGAAGCGCCTGCGGCGGGCCCGAGTTCGAGCACGCGCGCCTTGGCGCCGACTTTGGTGAATTCGGAAGCGAGGGCGGCCCCGACGTCCTTGGAGTGTGAGGTCGTGAAGGCGACGAGGGTGGGGCCGGAGCCGGAGATGGCGGCGCCGAGGGCGCCGGCGGCGATGGCGGCCTCGCGGGCGGCGGGCCACGCCTTGACGAGCGGGGCGCGGTGGTCCTGGTGCAGCTTGTCGTCGAGCGCCCACGCAGGCAGGAAAGAATCGGAGGCAAGCGCTGCGGCGAGGACGGCGGCGCGGGCGATGTTGTGGACGGCGTCCTCGCGCGTAATGGATTTCGGGAGAAGGGCGCGGGCCTTGGCGGTCTCGACGGCGAAGTCGGGGATCGCCGCGACAATGCGAAGCGTCTCCGGCCAGGGCAGGGTCACGACGTGCGGCGGCGCGGCGATCGTGAACGAGCCCCAGAGGCAGGCGGCAAGGTTGTCGGGATGTGGCTCGAGCTTGAGCGCGAGATCGAGGATTTCGTCGCGGCCGGGGTTCTTTCCGGAAAGCGCCGCGGCGCCCGCAAGTCCGGTCACGATCGCGGCCGCGCTCGACCCGAGCCCGCGCCCGAGCGGGATCCGGTTCACGCACGAAATCCGCGCCTTGAGCGCGCTTCCCCACTTTTCCAGCCCGAGCGCGCACGCCTTCGCGATGAGGTTCGTGCCATCGGTCGGCAGCGCGCCCGCGCCTTCGCCGTTGATCTCGACGAGCCACCGGTCCGCAGCCGCGAACACGGCCTCGTTCTCGAGGGTGAGCGCCAGCCCGAACGCGTCGAACCCCGGCCCGAGGTTCGACGTCGTCGCCGGCGCGCGCACCGCGACCCCTTCGCCCGCCTTCAGCGCCTTCGCCTTGGGCGCAGGCTTGCCGCGCTCGGCGGCATTCCCCGCCGTCACCTGGAACGCCCGTGTCATCGGCAACGTGCTCATGAACTCTTCAACTCCCAAACCGCGCGGAACCCGGAACTCCGAACCCGGAACAGAACTCGTAAACCCGCAACCCGCCTACTCCTCCACCCGTATCAACCGCGGCCGGTCCCTCAGGATCCCCGTCGCATCAATCTCCGTGCACGACACCTTCACCGCCATCTCCTCCGCCTCGTGGGTCAGGATCTCGATCCGCCCCTTCTTCGCGTTCGCGTCCACGATCGACGCCCGCACCGCCGCGATCGACACCCCGTGCTTCCCGAGGATCGTCGTCAGCGTGCCGATCGCCCCGGGCGTGTCGGCGATCGGGAAGCGCAGGTAGTAACGCGTCCGGACTTCATAGATCGGCCGGAACTTGTCCGCGCTCCAGTACAGCGTGCGCTTTCGCATCCGCGATTCCGCCGGCCGGGAGCCCTTCGGCGAATGAAGCGCGCGCTCGGCGATCTCGATGATGTCGCTCATGACGGCAGAGGCGGTCGGCATCTGGCCCGCGCCGCGGCCGTAGTACATCGTCTCCCGCGAGGCATCGCCCTTCACGAAGACGGCGTTGAACTCGTCGCGGACCGACGCGAGCGGGTGGTTCTTCGGGACAAGCGTGGGGTGGACGCGCAGCTCGACGTGGCCGTTCGTCTTGCGGCCGACGGCGAGGAGCTTGATGACGTACCCGTTGTCCTTCGCGAAGGTCATGTCCTCGGGACCGAGATCGCGGATCCCCTCGACGTGGATGTCGCCGCGTTCCGGCCGCACCCCGAACGCAAGGGTCGCGAGGATCGACAGCTTGTGCGCCGCGTCTTCGCCGTCCACGTCGAGCGTCGGGTCGGCCTCCGCGAACCCGCGCCGCGTCGCCTCCGCCAGCCCTTCCGCGTACGACATCCCGTCCTCGGTCATGCGCGTCAGGATGAAGTTCGTGGTGCCGTTCACGATCCCCGCGACTTTCTCGATCCGGTTCGCGGCGAGGCCGTCCTGCAGCACGCGGATGATCGGCACCGTCCCCGCGACGCTTCCCTCGAACCCGACCTCGACCCCGACCTTGTCGGCAAGCGCGAAGATCTCCCCGCCGAATTTCGCGAGAAGCGCCTTGTTGGCCGTGACGACGTGCTTTCCGCGCTCGATCGCCTGCAGCAGGTACGTCCGCGCCGGCTCGTAGCCACCGATCAGCTCGATCGCGATCTCGACCTCCGGGTCCTCGAGCACCGCCTCGGCCTTCTCGGCCAGCTCGTACCCCGTGAGCGGGAACTCCGTGAACTGGTGGATCCCGCGGTCCGCGATTTTCTTCAGCCGGAACCGGATCCCCGTTTTCTTCTCGATCAGGTCCCCGTTCTCGCGGAGCAGGCGCACCACGCCCGTCCCCACCGTCCCGAGCCCGATCAGCCCCAGCGTGATCTGCGCCACGAAAAAACCCTCGTTCCTTTTCGGGGAGACGAGGGTTGGCGACGAGGCTTCCCCTCTTATCTCCCCCGCCTGTCGCGGGTGGGAATTGGCACCTTTCCTTTTCAGGCGGTTGCCCCGGCGTCGTCGGGCCACGTCCCTCGGCCGGTCTGGATAAGAGGGTTGCGAAATTACGGGCCGCTTCCGCGCCTGTCAAGCCTGAATTCTCCAAGGCCGGTTGTTCGCTCGCTGGCGGACCGGTCGAAGCGCGTGATCCTTCACAGCCAGCGGGGCGCCAGTACGAATCGCCCCGCATGCGCCTCGCCAACGAGAAGAATGTCACCGCTATCGAAACCGACCGTCATGGCGCGATTTCGTCGATTCCTGGCGATCAAGGGGGCAAGGGCGCATCCCGCATCCCGGGCGAACATCGCGGCAAAGGCCAGCACGAGCGGATACTCCGCGTCGTTGCCGAGGCTCTTTTCGTTTGCGTAGGCAATCCTGTACAAGTCGCGCAGAACGTTCGATCTTGAATAAGGGTCGGATGGTTCCCAGACGACCTTCCACGCCCCCGGGTCACTTCCCCGACCGCGGCTGACACCCGAGACGTAACAATCTGCAACAGGCCCCTGTCGTTCGTCATAGATCGGATTGAAGAGACCGACGTGGAGGGTCGTCGCAGCCGAGGAGAGCGGTCGCAGCAGGAGCAACCGGCACAACCAGCACGTCAAATCTCGCGTCGCCGCTGCCCAACGCAGGGCCCGAAGTCGCCGCCAATCCCTGTGTGGGCGTCGTTTCGCGCACCAGTCGATGAGGGAATCCATTCCGTGGCCGGTCTCGCCTTCCTCCCGCAAGAGCGACAGCAACTTGCGCGGCGCGGCGTCCAGGAAGTCGCCCATGCCGGAACTGCTCCGAAGCGTGACCTTGAATTGAGGGAAGACCGATATCGAGTTGATGCCCTATCCTACGACGGTTCACCATGTCGAGCGGAGAATTGCCATGCGCCTTCCCGGCGTCCCGGACGGAAAAGGCCCGCTGATCGTTCGCCTTGCCTACTGGCGACTGCGCTCGATCTGGGGGCAGGTGCTGGAGCCGACGCGGATCTACGCGCTGGTGCCGCGGCTGATGATGGCGTTCGGGAAGATGCTGCGGGCGGTGGAGAAGCCGAAGAAGCTGCCGTTCGACCTGAAGTCGCTGGCGATGGCGCGCGTCGCGACGCGCGTGGGCTGCCCGTTCTGAATGGACATCACGACGTACTTCGCCCGTGAGGCGAAGCTCGGGAACGACAAGATCGCGGCGGTCCGGGAAGGTCCGGGCTCCGCCGCGCTGACGCCGGTGGAGCAAGCGGTGCTGCGGTTCGCGGACGGGATGACCGACACGCCGGCCCACGTGGACGACGCCACCTTCGCGGAACTCAAGGAGAATCTCGGGGATGTCGCCGTCGTCGAACTCGCGGGCGCCGTCGCGCTCGAGAACTTCTCCGCGCGCTTCAACCACGCCTTCGACATCGCCCCCGCCGGGCTGGCCCAGCGTGCGACACGGCGCGGCTGAGCATCTCCGCTCGCGTTCGGCGGGACGGTTTGTAAGAATGCCCCTCCCCCTCGCATCACGGCAGGAGTCCCCGATGCGCGCTCTTCCGATTCTCGCCCTTCTCCTTTTCGGCCTGCCCGCGGCCGCCCAGGGCGCCGACCGCAAGCCGCCGCCTGCGAAGAGCGGCAGGCAGAAGGTCGAAATCGGCCCGAGCTATTACGTGCTCGACGTGCCGGGGAAGTACACCCCCGCGCAGAAGTACGGGGTGATCTTCATGTTCCACGGCTCCGGTGGGCGCCCCGAGAACTACGAGTCGAACTACGCCGCGGCGAAGAACAAGGGGTACATCCTGTGCCTCCCCGCCTCGAAGGACCCGCAGGGGTACGACGAGGACGACATGAAGCGCATCGTGGAGATCGCGAAGGAGGTGCTCGCGACGTACTCGATCGACCGCGACCGCGTGTACGTGTCCGGGCATTCGGCGGGTGGATTTGTCACGTGCCACCTCTGCATCGACCACCCGGAGATCTTCACCGCAGGCGCCCCCGTGTCCGGCTGCCTCGTCAGCGAGGACCAGGCGCGCAAGATCCTCAAGACGCCCTTCCGCGTCGTCAGCGGCGGAAAGGACTTCAACCACGACCAGTCGAAGAAGTCGGTCGAGGACATGAAGAAGGCCGGCATGGACGTGACGTTCGACGAGCCGCCGGACTGGGCGCACAACCCGCCGGCCGAAGCGTGGAAACAGCAGTTCGAGTGGATGGAGTCGCTCGTCCCGCCCGACTGCCTCGGCCTCCTGCAGGGCGCACGGGCCCTCGTGGACGCAAAGCAGTACGGCAAGGCCGCGGCTTCCCTGAAAAAACTCGCGGGAGCGAAGAGCGCTTACGCGAAGGGCCGCGCGGAGCTCGTGGCGAAGCTCATCGACGAGGCCGCGGAGAAAGCGATTGCGGACGCGAAAGCAGTGGGAGACGCAAAGAAGACGGTCGACCTGCTGACGAAAGCAAAGAGCGCGTTTGCGGGGAGCGAGGCCGAGGCGAAGGTCGGGGCGGCGCTGGACGAAGCGAAGGCCGCGGCGCCGAAGTAGGCAGTTCCCGGGGCGATTTTCGTTTCAGGGAGATTTGTGGAATCGGGCTACCGGCGGCGTGCGCGCACGTCCATGCAACTGGCGATCGCATGCCTGCTGGCAGCGGGATGCCGTCCTGCCGAATCCCCAGCACCTCGCCTTCGGGTCCGCATCGAGCAGGACAAGTGGTCCGAACTTGATTTCGCACAGGTCAAGACAGGCGAATGGGTCGAGTACGAGGTCGAGGACGGCCCGGAGGACGACGCGTCCCGCTGGAGGGTCGCGCTCGTCGAGGAAACACAGCTCGACTGGTGGATCGAAGCGACGGGCGGCGACGGTATTCCTGCCGGTTGGACGGCTCTCGCTCAAATCTCAAAGGGTAGTTCCCAGGTGACCCGGTGCTGGCTGGGCAAACCGGGAGTGGAGACACGCGAAGTTCCCGTACTGTCAGCCTCGAGGAGACTGCCCGAGCGTGGCCAGCAGGACGAGAGGTACGGACGCGGGCCCGGGTTGCGAGATGTGGTATCACGGGAGCCGGTCGACCTGGGAGGCCACACATTCGACTGCGCGAAGCTCGTGCAGTGTGCCGCCGGTGAAGAGCACGGCCCCTCTCCGCCACCTACGGACGGCAACAATCCGGAAGTCGGGAAGATGCGAGACCTCTTCCTGGGAATGGAAGATAGCGACACGCTGTGGTGGTCGCAGGAAGTCCCTGCTTTCCTGCCGCCGCCCCGTGGACAGGTGCTCGATTCGATCACCTGGGACTTCGCCTGCAAGGGCTGGCGCGGAGGGCTCGTGCGACGGGTTCGGAAGTTCCTTGGAACGATCCGCACGGAACGATTGGTGAGTTTTGGGAAGAATGCCCGCAGGACTGTCCCGACACCCGGGAACGCGGGAAAGTGAGCGGATTCGACCTGCCCTCTCCTGTCGGCCTACATTGCGAGGAGGAAGTTCAGGGCTTTCGCACGTAGACCAGGATGTCCCGGTGCTCCTCGAACCCCACCGGCAACGGCCCGCGTTCGAAGACGATGCGCCCGGCCTGCGCCGTGTCGGGGACGTCCAGCCCCCAGAGCGCGCACTTCTTCAGCTCCCCCGGCAGGACGAGCGCCACGTGTCCCCTCGCGTCGCTCCCGGTGGGGGCGCGCCAGACCGCCAGGACGAGGTACCCCGCGTTCGCGAGGTCCTGCGCCTTCTTCAGCCCCTCCTGCAACCCCGTTGCCGGCGTCCCGTCCCAGACCGGCGCCCAGCCTCCTTTCCCCTCCTTCAGGAATTCCGCGATCTCGTTCGCGTTCTTCCCGCGCAGCCCTTCGTACCCGAACGCCGTCCCTGCGAAGTCGTGCACGAACGCGTTGCAGTGCGTGTGGCCGAGCACGTCGGGGCTGTAGTCCTGCCGGCGCATCAGTTCCTTCGACCATTTGTCGAACTCGAAGCGCCGGATCATGCCGCGCTCGAGAAACGCGTCGGTGACGCGGCGCGAGAACCCCTCGCACCGCGCGCGGAAATCGTAGAGCGCCCGGCGGATGCGCGGTCGCAGGTCGAGATCGCGGTAAATGCGCCGGTCGCGGAGACGGCGGAAGGCGAGCTCGTGTTCGTCCTGAAGCGCCTTGAGTTCGCCGCGTTCGTGGGCGGCGGCGTCGCCGTAGGCGCGGATCTTCGCGAGGACCTCCCCGGC
The DNA here is from genome assembly GCA_964590435.1 of uncultured Planctomycetia bacterium. Taxonomy (GTDB): domain Bacteria; phylum Planctomycetota; class MHYJ01; order WSZJ01; family WSZJ01; genus WSZJ01. The sequence continues at coordinate 35,612 of CAZPWT010000046.1, read as the reverse complement.
TTTTTTCTCCAGCTCGGCCAGCTCGGACTCCGCTGCCCGCAGCTTCCGGGCCAGCGGGTGGGTCCCGGCCACAAGCTTCTTCTTCAGGCGAAGCAGGTCGTCGCCCTCCTTCTTCAGCTCGGCGGCAGGCGACTCGCCGAGCGCCTCGCCGGACTCCTTGACGCGCTTCCGCGCCAGCCACGCCGAGCGCCAGGCCCGCGCGCCGATCTTCAGGCCGGCGGCCGGTTCCTCGGCCGCTGCGGGCAGCATCGAAAGGACAACGGTCACCAGCGCGAGCAGTCGTTTCACGGGCGATCTCCTTTGGGGACATGCTAATCGGCAGGGGCGAAGGTTAGGATGCGATCCATGAAGCTGAAAGCGCCCGGGTCGTGCCTGCTGCTTCTCCTGGCCGCTGCCGGGTGCGGACGGAAGGAAGATCCGCTTCCCGACACGATCCCTGCCCTCCGCGACGTTGCGATACGCGACCGGGATGCGGCGAAAGCCGCACGGTCGGCCAGGGAGCCGAAGAAGGCCGACCAGGCGGCGCTTCACGCGGAGGCCGCGTCCAAGAAGGCCGGCGAGGTTCTCGCAAAGGCCGCTTCGGCGACGGAAGAGGAGAAAAAGGCGCGCGGGGAATGCGGGGCGGCGGCGCGGGACGCGCGGCGCGAGGCGCGGTTTGCGGACGAGGAGAAGCGGCTGGAAGACGTGAGGGCGGGGTTGAAGGCGAAAGCGTACCGGGCGGCGCGGAAGGCGGGGTGGAAAGCGGCGTGCCTGGGGATGGCGGCGGCGGCAGAGCAGGCGAAGGGGAAGAGAGATGAGGAGCTGCCGGAGTCGGTGAGGACGGCGGCGCAGGCGGCGGCGGACCTGGCGGAGCGGGTGAACGGGCGTGCGCCGCTTCCGGACGGGAAACCGGACTGGGCGGGGATTGCAGCGGATGTCCGGGGCGTGTCCGAAGCGCCGCCGGCTGAGGTGAGCCGGGACCTGGCGATTGCGTTCATGCTCCTGGGGAAGAACGACATGGCGCTGTGGGAGCTGGAGATGTCGGACCCGGACAAGCTGGCGAACGATGGGGACAGGACGGCGTTTCACCTGGTGCGGGGGATCGTGTACTCGCGGCTGGGGTTGCCGCTGCTGGCCGGGGAGGAAATCAGCCGTGCGCCGGCAGTCGCGGCGGGAAGAGGCGGGGGATATGGACCGGAGCTGCTGGCGGGGATCCACATCGCGCTGGCGTTCATGTACCTGCAGTCGAAGGACAACGAGGGTGCGGACCGGGAGATCGCGCTGTCGATCCAGGCGTGGCCGGAGAACCCGGTCGCGGTGTTTCTGACCGGCGAGCGGCTGGCAGAGAACGGGGAGTACGAGAAAGCGGCGGGGTGCCTGGAAGAGGCGTCGAAGGGAACAGAGGGAGAGTGGCTGGCGGGCCGGATGGCGAAGCGAGCGCGGGATCTTCGGGACCACCCGGGGGAATCGCCCTCGCTGGTGCACGACCCGGAATTTCAGCGGGAGGTGGTCCTGCACTACCTCGGGGTAGCGGCGAAGAGGTCGCCAGCGGGAGCGAAGGCGAGTCTGGCGCTTGGGGCGGCAGAGAGGATCGGGAAGCAGGTGTTCTCGTACTTTCCCGGGGCGTCCTCGAAGTAGCGAGGCGTCTGGAGCCACAGCGCATCGCAAGATGAACTCCCTCAACGTCTTGTGAAGTCAGAATCTCGGGCTTGACTAAAACGTTCTTTTGATATACGTTTTTAAAACAAAGGATTGAAACACATGTCACAAACCGCCGACATCGTCTCCAGCGTCGAAACACGGGCCCGCCTCCTGCGCGCCGGCGCAGAAGTTTTCGCCACCCAAGGGTTCCACGTCGCCACCGTCCGCGACATCTGCACCAAGGCCTCCGCCAACATCGCCGCCATCAACTATCACTTCGGCGACAAGGCCCGGCTCTACGAAGAAGTCCTCAAGCACCAGCTCGGGTCTGTCCTTCTGAAGTACCCCCCCTCACTCGGCACGACCTCCGCTTCCTCGCCGGAAGAACGCCTGCACGCGTTCGTCCTCTCGTTCTTCCTGCGCGTTCTCGACCAGAGTCCCGGCGCGTGGCACGGGATGCTGATGGCGCGCGAGATGGCGGAGCCGACCGGGGCCCTCGACCGGATCGTGGATTCGATCCTGCGGCCGCTCTCCGAGGCCCTGAACGCCCTTCTCCTGGAATTCCTCGGCCCCTCGGCCCCTCCGCCGCTTCTCAGCGCCTGCGCGGCCTCCGTCGTCGGGCAGATCCTCTTCTACAGGCACTGCCAGCCGGTCATCCGCAAGCTGAACCCGACGCTGACTTTCCAGCGCGAGGACCTGGAGCGGCTGGCGCGGCACGTGACGGCCTTCTCGCTCGCCGGGATCCGGGGGCTGGCGGCGGAGGCGCGGAAGTGAGGCTCGTTGCGATCAAGATGCTGGTGGGCGATCGCGCCCGCTATCTCGGCATCCTCATGGGGCTGACGTTCGCGTCGCTCCTGATCACGCAGCAGTCCGCGATCTTCACGGGCCTCATGGCGCGGACGTACGGGTTCATCACGGACACGGGGCTTCCGGACATCTGGGTGATGGACCCGAAGGTGATGTTCATCGACGACATCAAGCCGATGCAGGACACGATGCTCTACCGGGTCCGCGGCGTCGAGGGCGTGGACTGGGCGATGCCGCTCTACAAGGGGCTCCTCAAGGCCAAGCTCTCCAACGGCTCGTTCCAGACGTGCAACGTGGTCGGCCTCGACGACACGACGCTCGCCGGCGGACCGCCGGTGATGCTGAAGGGGAAGCTGGCGGACCTGCGAATGGCCGACTCCGTCATCGTCGACGAGGTCGGCGCGAACGGGAAGCTCGCGCGGCCGGCGACGACGCCCGGCGGAAAGCCGACGCCGATCACGATCGGCGACACGCTGGAGCTGAACGACCACCGCGCCATCGTCGTCGGGATCTTCCGCGGTACGCGGACGTTCCAGTCGCAGCCGGTGATCTACACGACCTACTCGCGCGCGCTCACCTTCGCCCCCGGCGAGCGCAAGCTGCTCTCGTTCGTCCTGGTCAAGGCGAAGGACGGAGCCGACCAGCAGGCGCTCTGCGCCCGCATCGCGGCCGCCACCGGGCTCGCCGCGTATACCCGGCAGCAGTTCAGGGACCTGACCTACAGCTACTTCATGAAATACACCGGCATCCCGGTGAACTTCGGGATCGCCGTCCTCCTCGGCTTCATCGTCGGCACCGCGATCGCCGGACAGACCTTCTTTAACTTCACCGTCGACAACATCAAGTACTTCGCCGCCCTCAAGGCCATGGGCGCCCGAGACGGCCAGCTCCTCAGGATGATCCTCCTCCAGGCCGTCATTGTCGGCGCCGTCGGCTGGGGGATCGGCGTCGGCGCCGCTTCCCTCTTCGGCTTCCTCCTGCAGCGCACCGAGCTGTCGTTCCTGCTCACGTGGAAGCTGCTCGGGCTGAGCGGGCTGGCGATCACGGTGATCTGCGCGTTCTCGGCGCTCCTGAGCCTGCGGACCGTCCTCAAGGCCGAACCTGCCATCGTGTTCAAGGGATGACCATGCAGACCGCCACGCGCATCGCCGTCTCCTGCACCGGGGTCACCAAGACCTACGGCACGGGGCAATCGCGCGTCACGGCGCTCCAGGGGATCGACCTCGAGGTCCGCGAAGGCGAGCTCCTCATGCTCGTCGGCCCCTCCGGCTGCGGAAAGACGACGCTCATCTCCGTCATCGCCGGCATCCTCGACCACGACGACGGCCAATGCCTCGTCTTCGGCAAGGACCTCAAGGCCCTCCCCCAGGGACAGCGCACCCGCTTCCGCGGCGACCACATCGGCTTCGTCTTCCAGCAGTTCAACCTCATCCCCACCCTGACGATCGCCGAGAACGTCTCTGTCCCGCTCCTCATCCAGGGGAAGTCCCACCGCTCCTCCATCGCCCGCGCCCGCGAACTCCTCGACCACGTCGGCATCGGCGACCGCTGGGCCGCGCTCCCCTCCAAGCTCTCCGGCGGCCAGCAGCAGCGCGTCGCCATCGCCCGCAGCCTCATCCACGACCCGCGCCTCATCGTCTGCGACGAACCCACCAGCTCCCTCGACCACGAAACCGGCCACAAGGTCATGGAACTCATGCGCGAAGTCGCCGCCGGGAACGACCGCGCGCTGGTCGTCGTCACCCACGACGCCCGCATCTTCGACTTCGCGGACCGCATCGCGCGGATGGACGACGGAAGAGTCACCGAAGTGACCGAACGCCGGAAACAGGAGACCCAGCCATGATCCGCAAGTACGTGCTGCCGCTTCTCGCCCTCGCCGGCATCGGGCTCGCCGCCTGGACCGCCGCGATGGGCGCCCGCCCCGTCCCCGCCGCCGCGCCGGTCGCCGAGCCGTCGCGCGCCCCGTTCCAGGCCTACGTGGCCGGCGCGGGGCTGGTAGAAGCGTCGACCGAGAACATCGACGCCTCGACATCGGTGCCGGGCCTCGTCGTCGAGGTCCTCGCGAAAACCGGGACGGCCGTGAAAGCCCAGCAGCCGCTCCTGCGCCTCGACGACCGCGATCTCCGCGCCGAGCTCGACGTGCGCAAGGCGTCGCTGGACGCCGCGAAGCAGAAGCTGGCGCGGATGAAGTCCTTCCCGCGCCCCGAGGACATCCCGCCCGCCGAGGCCCGCGTGGCCGCCGCGGAGGGAGATGCCGCGAATGCGAAGGACATGCTGAAGCGCGTGGAGGCGATGACCGACAAGCGCGCGATGAGCGAAGAAGATCTCGCGCGGCGGAAATTCGCGTCGCTGACCGCCGAAGCGCGCGCCGCCGAGGCGCGGGCCCAGCTCGCGCTTCTCAAGGCCGGCGCCTGGGCGCCGGACGTGGCGGTGGCGGAGTCGGAGGTCGCCATGGCCGAGTCGCAGCTCCGCTCGACGGAGGTCGCGATCGACCGTCTCCTCGTCCGCTCCCCGGTCGACGCGGAAATCCTGCAGGTCAACGTCCGCCCCGGCGAGTACGCCCGCAGCGGCGACCCGCTCGTCGTCCTCGGCGCGACCGACGTCCTCCACGTCCGCATCGACGTCGACGAGAACGACGCCTGGCGCTTCAAGCCCGGCGCCCCCGCCGTCGGGTTTGTGCGCGGCAACCGCGACCTGAACGCGAAACTCGAGTTCGTGCGCGTCGAGCCGTTCGTGATCCCGAAGAAGTCGCTGACGGGCGCTTCCCAGGAACGCGTCGACACCCGCGTCATGCAGGTCCTCTACCGTTTCCCGAAGTCCGCCCTTCCGGTGTACGTCGGGCAGCAGATGGACGTGGTGATCGAAGCGGCGCCGGTCGGGGGAGGAAAGTGATGCGGCGCGCCCCGCTGCTGGCCGTGCTGGCGCTCGCCGGGTGCTCGGTGGGGCCCGCGTACGAGCCGCCGAAGATCGACGCCCCCGCGCAGTTCTCGCACGGCGCGCCGGACTGCGGCGACATCACGGATTGGTGGAAGCAGCTCGGCGACCCGGTGCTGGACGGGCTCGTCGAGCGGGCGCTCGCCAACAACCTCGACGTCAAGCGCGCCCTCGCGGCGCTTCGCGAGGGCCGCAACCTGCGCGGCGCCGAGGTCGCGGACTTCCTGCCGGACCTGGACGCCGGCGGGTCTGTGATCCGGGAGCGCATCTCGAAGAACTCGAACCAGGGGCGGCAGCCCGGCGTCGCGGTGCGGCAGGACCTCTACGAGGCGGGTTTCGACGCCTCGTGGGAGATCGATCTCTGGGGCGGGAAGCGGCGGGCGCTGGAGGAGGCGAATGCGACGTACGAGGTGACGACGGAGGAGCTGCACGAAGTGCTGGTGGCGCTGGTCGCCGAAGTCGCGCGCAGCTACATCGCGCTGCGGCAGGCGCAGCGGCAGGTCGTCATCGCCGCGGACGGGTTGAGAGGGCAGCAGGAGATCTACAACCTCGTGAAGGCGCGGTTCGATTCCGGGATGGCGACGGATCTCGACGTCGCGCGCGCCGAGGCGGAGGTTGAGGTCCTCAAGGCGCGCATGCCGGCGCTCCGGGTCTCCGCCGACCGGGCGCGCCACGCGCTGGCGGCGCTTCTTGGCGAATTCCCCGCCGCGCTCGACGCGGAGCTGGCCGAGACGAAGCCCATCCCCCTTCCCCCCGCCACCACGCCGGCGGGGCTGCCGGCGGACCTGCTCGCGCGGCGGCCGGACCTGCGCAAGGCGGAGCGGCGGCTGGCCGCTGCGACCGCCGACATCGGCGTGCACGTCGACGCCATGCTCCCCCACGTGAGCCTCCTCGGGTCGCTCAAGCTCGAGTCGCTCGACTCGCAGCTGCTCTTCCGCGCCGCCTCCCAGTCGTGGGCGGTTGGCCCGTCGATCTCCTGGCGCCTCTTCTCGCTCCCCGAGCTCTACTGCCAGGTCCAGGCGGCCGACGCGCGCGCCGAACAGGCCCTGCTCGCCTATCGCCAATCCGTCCTCAACGCGTTCCGGGAAGTCGAGGACGCGCTGTCGGAGACCGCGTCCGAGGACGCCCGCCGCACGGCGCTGGCGCGCGCCGTCGCCGCCGACGAGCGCGCCGTCAACCAGTCCAAGGACCTCTACAAGCAGGGGCTCGTGTCGCTCATGGAGGTGCTGGAAGCGGACAAGGCGTGGCTGAACGCGCTCAATGACCTGGCGCAGAGCGACGCGGCGGTCGCGACGAACCGGGTGGCGCTGTACAAGGCGCTGGGCGGAGGCTGGAAGGAAGAAGCGCCGTAGCGCGGGAGCAATCGCGCTTGCCGCAGGACCCGCCTTCCCGAAGAATGGCCGCATGCGCGCCCTCCCCCTTTTCGCTGCCCTTGCCTGCGCCGCTTCGCTGGCGTTCGCGGAGGACCCGAAGCCGGAGGTTCCGCTCGAGGAGAGGCTGAAGGCCGCGGGCGCGAAAGAGCAGTCGGTCGAGACGGGGGAAGTGCTCGCCGGGGAACCGGGCGAGGGCGACGGTGTGGAGACGCGCGCGGTGCTGCTCAAGGGCGCCGACATCCCGGCCAACTTCTTCATCGGCGACAACGGCACGAAACTGTTCCTCGCGGACCGGTCGGGGGTGATCCGGAAGATCACGCTTCCGACGTGGAAAGAAGAGCGCCGCCTGTGGATCGGGAAGCCGGTGACGGGGATCGCCCGGTGCAAGGAAGGGATCCTGGCGACGGTGCCGGACAAGAAGCAGTTGCTGCTCGTGAACGCCGACACGCTCGACGTCTCGTACCACTGGATGTTCGAGGAAGTGCCCACGGTTTACGCGATGCCGGGCGGCGGGCACGCGTGGATCCCGAAGTACACGAACGGCCGGCCGACGGACCTGCAGGTCATCGAGCAGGTCTCCCACGCGCTTCAGCCGACGATCAGCTCCCTCGCGCTGATTCAGGCCCATGCCGCGCAGGGGTCCTACGAGCGCAATCCCGGATCGCGCCAGCTGAGCACGTTCGAGAATCTGACGGTTTCGCCGAAGAGCGACTGGCTCATGCTCACGAGCAGCGACTGCGTCTTCCGGCTCCGCGAGAACGGCCCGGGGCTGCTGATCGAGGAAGCGGGCGCGCCGATGGGGAAGCTGACGCACATCGCGGTCAGCCCGGATTCGAACCAGATCGCGGTGGTGTCGCCCGCACCGGAAAACCTGCAGGAAGGCTGGCCCGCGATGAAGAAGGCCGGCTCGTTGATCTTCAAGTCGAAGGATCTCTCCAAGCCGGTGGCGGCGGTGGAGGGGATCGACATCTGGGGATTCTCGAAGTCCTCCGACCGCGTGTGGGGCTTCCGCGACGACGGGAAGTTCGTCGTGCAGTCGGTGAAAGGGAAGCTCGAGCGATCCGTGGATCTGGGACAGACGACGGGCGTGCTCGACGCGAAGCAGGTGGGAGACGGGCTCAAGTTCGTCATCCACCTCGGGGACCGGATCGCGTGGGTGTGGTTCAAATGAAACAGCGGCTGAAGATCCGGGAAGCGCGGAAGGCGGACGCGGGGGGTTTCCTCGCGCTTGTCGTGGCGCTCGCGAACTTCGAAAAGCTGCCGCCGCCCGACGCGGCGGCGCGGCGCCGGCTCGCAAAGCACGCCTTCGGCGCGCGGCCGCTCTACACCCTCTGGGTCGCCGAGCTCGGCGGCCGGATCGTCGCCTACGCGATCTTCTTCAAGACCTACTCGAGCTTCCTCGCCCGCCCGACGCTCTACCTCGAGGACATCTTCGTCCACCCGGACGCCCGGGGACGCGGCGTTGCGACGGCGATGATGAAGCGGCTGGCCGCGCGGGCCGTGAAAGACGGCTGCGGGCGCTTCGAATGGATGGTCCTCGACTGGAACCGCCCCGCGATCCGCCTGTATCGCGGGCTGGGAGCGCGGGAGAAGAAGGAGTGGCGGCTGTACCGGCTCGAGGGGTCCGGCGTGTCCCGGCTCGCGCGGCGCCCGGAGTGACCCCGTGTCTCTTCGCGACAAGCTGACGCGCCTGATCGGCCCCGCGGCGCCGGCGCCCTCGGCCGACCGTTCACGCGTGGAGCAGGCGATGCGCGGGGCGCGCCGGGCGGCGGACATCGCGGAGGTCGTCGACGGCGAGGACGCGGGGGGCGGGGCGTATCTCGTCCGCCGCGGGCACGACGTGCCGGCGGAGTTCACGGAAGCGGACCCGCGCTGGTGGGCGGCGCTCGCCCGCGAGCCGAAATGGGCGACCGCGCGCCGCGAGGACGTGGCGTTCCTCGACCTTGAGACGACCGGGCTCGCCGGCGGCACGGGCACCGTCGCCTTCCTCATCGGCCTCGCGCGCGTGCGCGACGGCATCCTCGAAACGCGGCAGTACTTCCTCCGCTCCCCCGCGGCCGAAGCCGCCGCCCTCGAGCAGGTCGAGGCCGAACTCCGCGGGTGCACCCACCTCGTGACGTTCAACGGCAAGTGCTTCGACGTCCCCCTCCTCGAGACCCGCTTCGTCATGCACCGCCGCAAGCTCGTGACGCTTCCCCACCTCGACCTCCTTCACCCGGCGCGGCGGGTCTGGAAGCGCCGGCTGGAGGACTGCACGCTGGGGACGCTGGAAGCGGAAGTGCTGGGGCGGCCGCGGCACGGCGATATCGACGGCTCGGAAATCCCGCAGCGATGGTTCGACTGGCTCGCGCTGGGGGACGCGCGGCCTCTCGCGCCGGTGATCGAGCACAACCGGCTGGACCTCGTCGCGCTCGCCTCGCTCGCCGGCCGGCTCGCCCGGCTGCTCGCGAACCCCACCGAGGCGGCGCACGCCACCGACCTGTTCTCGCTCGGGCGCATGATGGCCCGCGAAGGCGACCAGCGCGCGGAGCCGACGCTCGGCGAAGCGCTCTCCCGCGGATCCCGCGACGCCGCGCCGGAACTGGCGCGCGTGAAGAAGAAGCGCGGCGCTGCCGACGCCGCCCTTCCCCTCTGGGAAATGGCCGCGCGCGAGCCGGGCCGCCGGGGAATCGAGGCGGGGATCGAGATCGCGAAGCACTACGAGCACAAGGCGAAGAACCCGGCCCGGGCGCTGGCGGTCACGGCGGAACTTCTCGCGAGGACCGATCTCACGCCGCCCGAGCGGACCGGACTGGAAAAGCGCCGCGCCCGGCTCGCCGCCAAAGTCCCGGCTCAGGCCTTGCCCGAAATCAGCTTTTCCACCGCGCCGAGGAACGCGCGCGGCTCCGGCGCGGGGCCGTCCCCGTAGTTGGCGTGCGAGTCTTCCGCGTTCCAGGAGCAGAGCACCGTCCTCGTTTTCCCCGGGTCGCTCATCCCCTTCTCGAGCGTGTAGTAGAACGCCGGCGGGTCCCCGATCGGGACGAGCTTCGCGTCCTCGCCTTCCCCCTCGATCGAAGCGTTCACCACCGCCGCCACCATGAACGCTTCCGTGATCCCCTCGGGTTTCGGCAGCGTCACCACCGCGCACGGCCGCGGGCCCAGCGCGCCCACCGTCGCGAACAGCCCATCGGGCGGCAGGATCGCCCCTTCCCCCGCATCCGACACGCGCTTCCCCACCTCCAGCCACAGGTCCTTGAGGAGCTGCGGGGCGCGGGGGGAGGAGAGGACGCCGAGGAAGCCCTCGGGCTTATCGAAGAAGAGCTGGCGGAGGGCGACGTGGGCGAAGACGTAGTGGTGGTTGCGGATGGAAGCGCGGCCGGCCTCGATCTGGCGGGCGATGTCTTCCTCGATGAGATCGCGGTCGGTGGCGACGCGGGGGCGGGGCGCCGGGGCTGCGGCGGAGCGGCGGCGGAGGAGATAGAGGCCGGCGATGACGGCAGCGAGGGCGCCGGCCGAGACAGCGAACGTAAGGTCCATGGCAGGCTCCGTGGGCGGGCGATCAGACGGCGACGGCGTCGGCGAGCCCGTGCTTGACGGCGAGCTTGGGGGTGACGGCCTTGAGCTTGAGGAGGTCCTTCTCGACCTCGGAGTTCGTGCGGCGCGTGGCGGCGGCGATGGCGGTGATGACGCGCGGGGAGAAGACGGCGGCCGTCTTGCCGTCGCCGGTGCCGGGCGCGCCGGGAACGGTGATGAGCGACGAGCGGGTGATCGTGCGGAATCCCGGCGTCCCGGCGGCGAGGACGATCGACGCGATCCCCTGCGCCTGGCGGACGCAGTGCGTCCGGATCCGGCACTTGGCCTTGAGCATCACGTCGATGAGCGACAGGCCCGCCGTGAGCGAGCCGCCCGTGGAGTCGATGGAGAGCGTGAGGTCGGCATCGGCCTTCATCGCCTGGACGAAGAGCATCCAGGTCGCGGCCTGGAGGGCGAGGCGATCGTCGATGTGGCCGGAGATCTTGAAGAGCTTGAGGTCGCCCTGCGGGAGCGAAATGCGGACCTCGGGCGGCGCGCCGGTCCACTTGTTGATGAGCCGGCGGGTGGCGTTGACGAACCCCGCGAGGGTGCCGCTGGACGGCTCGGGAGGAGCGGCGGGAGGAGGAGGCGACGGCGGGGCCTGGGGAGGCGCCACGGCGGCGGCCGGGATCCCGCGCGTTTCGTTCATGCGCGGCGACGGCGCGCCGGGCGTGGCCGGCGGCTTCGTCGCCTCGCGCACCTTCGGCGCGGCGCTCCGCTTCGCCTCCGACACCGGACGCTTCTTTTTCGGAGCCGGCGGCTCCGACGTGCGGGACTTCGGCGAGCGCGTGAGCTTGCCTTCGGGAATCTCCTCCCGGCGCGTCGGCGCGGTGGGAGGCTCATTCACGGGCGAGCCGGGAGCGGTGGCCGGCTGGGGCTCCAGCAGGTGCGCCGCCGGAACGGTCTCGACGCCGGGCTCGGGAGGGCGGGCGGCGCGAAGGGCAGGCGGCAACTCAGCAGGGTTCACGGTCGTGCGGCGGATGACGGAGCTCGGCCCGGCGTTCGGGCGCTCCTTCGGGAGCTCCGGCTCCGGAGCACGGGCGGGAGCCTCCGCCGGCTCCGACGCCGGCTTCTTCTCGGCCGGCGGCGGGCCTGGAAGCTCACGGACGCCCGACCCCGCGCGCGCCTGTTCGCGACGCTGGCGACGTTCGCTCCGCGAGCGCTTGCTCACCGGGCTGCTGAAGCGACGGCCAGTTTTTCCACCTCGGCGTCCTCGAGCATGCGGTTGGACGCCTTGGCTGCCTGGAAAATGCGGTCGACGAGCGCATCCGTGGCGGGGATGCCGCGCTTCTCGAGCCAGTAGATCACGTTCGAACGTCCGCTCATGGGGCCGACGCGCACGACCTGCTCGCGCCCGAACTCGGTGGCCGGGACGCCGGAATAGATCCGGTCGGCGAGCCACTTGTCGCCCTTCTTGAGGGCCTTGATCACGGCGGCGGCGTGGACGCCGGTTCCCGTCTCGAACGCGTCCCGCCCGACGACGGGGTAGTTGTTCGGGATCGGCACGTGGCACGCCTCGCCGACCGCGCGGCAGTAGTCGCCGATCGCGGACAGGTCGCGGTCGATGTAGCCGTACAGGTAGAGGTTGCAGAGGATCAGCTCCATCGGCGTGTTCCCGGCCCGCTCGCCGATCCCCAGCGCCGCGCCGTGCACGCGGTTCACGCCGGCCTCCACCGCCGCCATCGTGTTGGCGATGTCCAGCCCGCGGTCCTTGTGCCCGTGCCAGTCGATCTTCACCTTCTGCCCCGTCCGCTCTACCACGCCCTTCATGAACTCCACCAGCCGCCGCACCCCGTCCGGCGTCGAGTGCCCCACCGTGTCGCACAGGCAGATCCGCGTCGCGCCGCAATCGATCGCCGCGGTGTAGAGGGCCCGAAGCGTGTCGGGGTGCGCCCGGGTCGTGTCCTCGGTCACGTACATCACCGACAGCCCGTGCTTCACCGCGAACGTCACCGCCTTTTTCGAATGCTCCAGCATCATGTCGAGCGTCCAGTTCTCCGCGTACTGCCGGATCGGGCTCGACCCGATGAACAGCGACGCCTCGATCGGCAGCCCGGACCTCTGCTGCACCTCGACCATCGGGGAAATGTCGCTCTCGACCGTCCGCCCGGCGCAGTTCGCGGCGATCCGCATCTTCTTCGCCACGATCTCGTTCGCCAGCGCCAGCGCGTCGTCCAGGTGCTTCGGACCCGCGCCCGGAAGCCCGATGTCCAGCGAATCGACCCCCAGCTTCTCCATCAGGTGAAGGATCGCGATCTTCTGCTCCTTCGTCGGCGTCACGACGCTCGGGTTCTGCAGGCCGTCCCTCAGCGTCTCGTCGTCCAGCTCGATGTGACGCCGCTGCTTCTCGCGGCCCCGCGTCGGGTCCGTCAGGTTCCAGTCGTAAATCAGGTCGGATTCCGCCGGATGTTCGTTCGTCATGGTGCGCTCCTACCTCGTCTCCAGGTCCTTCTCCAGACGCCCCAGCCGCAACTCCACCTGCTCCGCGCAGAACGACGCCCATCCCTCGTCCAGCGGCGCCGCCGTCTCCTTCAGGATACGCGATGCGTACGCGGAGAGAAGAGACGGATTTCGCCCCGGCCCCGGCGGCAGGTCCGCCAGCAGCAGGCGCGCCAGCTCCGCCAGGCCCGCGTACTGCCCGGGGCGCGATGCGTGCCCCAGCTCGAACAGCGCCTCCGTCAGTTCCTCCTCGAACCGCACCCGCGCCGCAGGCCAGTCCTCCGCCGCGTGCCCCGGCCGCCCGCTCTTCCAGCCTTCATACCATTCCCGGAACGCCGCCGGCGCGCCGCGAAGCGCAGCCAGCGCCGCGGCGGCGCGCTCGGAATCCGGAAGGGCCGCCCGGTCGCCGGCTGCGCGATCGAGCCCCAGCAGCGCGGCGTGCGCCCTCGCAGCGGCCAGCTCGACTCGCGGCAGGGACTGCCGCTTCGCCGCCGGCTCCCCCATCGCCGTCTCGCAGGCCTCGGCCAGCGCCTGGAGCGCCGCGCAGGCCTCCGCAATCGCGCCCCGCGCCGCCGGCATCGAGCCCATGATCGCGTGCGCCGGCCGGCGGTCGTTCCTCGGCGGAAGGGTCTCCATCCGGGCGCGCCACTCCGCGAGCTCCGCCGTCCACTCGTCCCCGGCGCGGGCCGCCGAGCGCCACCGGCCCCAGAGCCCCTCGAGGTCCCGGCCGAGCCGCTGGATCGTCGCGGCGTCCTCTTCCACCAGGCGCCGGAGTTCGCGCATCCTCACCGGGAGGTCGGCCGGATCGCCCCACCGCGCCTGCGCCATCGCCGACGCGGCGGGAAGCGGCCGCGCGCGCAGCCGGACCGACTGGCGCGCCGGGTCGAGCACCAGCCGCGCGCGGTAGATCCCCGGGAACTGCCCCGCGACCACGAACGGCCGCGCCTCGAGGTACGGCGGATTGTCTGCGACCGCGTCGCTCGAGATCCTCGCCCGCCCGAACCCCAGCGACACCTCCGCCCCCTCGCGCTCGCTCTTCACCGTCCACGTCACCACCCCGAGCACCCGCTCCAGCCGCTTCTCCACGATCACCGGCACGAACAGGTACTCCACGTTCACCAGCGGCCCCCAGTCCGCCGCGGCGCGCGGCACGTCCGCCGTGCCGTCGAGGCGCAGCACGAGGTTCTCCCCCGAGGCCTGCACGCTGAGCGTCGGGGACAGGACGTCGGCGGCCGCGGGAAGCGCGAGGAGAGCGAGGAGGAGCGGGGCGCGGAGCATCGGGGGAGTCATCGTATCGCGGGGCCGGGCGAATTTGAAACGCCGTTCAACAAAAAGAGCCGGCCTCGCGGCCGGCTCTTTGGCAATTCCGGATCGTTACTGCGGCGGTTCCTTCGGCGTGCGGTCCGCCCAATCCTCCTGCTTGTCTTCCTCGAAGATGTCCTTGTCCCCGCGCTCCTCGGCGAGAGCCTTCCAGTTCGTCTCGTTGTACGCGGCGAACGTCAGGTCCATGCCGTTCTTCGTGCCGATCGCGTTGAGGCGGTAGACCACGCCTTCCTTCTTCCACGTCATCCGCCACTCGCACAGGCCGGCGGACACGTTCTCCCAGCCCTTCACCGGCGTCCCGATCGCCTGCGTCGTCAGCGCCCAGTACTCCTTGAACGCCGACACGCCGCGGTCGTCGTGGATCTGCACCTTCGCCCGCGCGAACTGGTCCTTGTAGTAGTAGCCCGAGAGCTGCTTCAGGTAGCCGAAGTCCGCCGGGAACTTCGTCGCCTCGAACACCTGCACGCCCTTCGACAGCTCCTCGCACTTCCCCTTCTTCGCGTCGGCGTCGAGCTTCTCGATGTCCTCCTTCACCGTGCCCTTGATGAGCTCCCACGCCCGCTCGGCCGGGAGGTCCTTCAGCTCCGAACCCGTGCGGCCGATCGTCCCGCCGAAGTCCGAAGCGGCGGCGGCGGGGTCGGCGGGGGAAGCGTCCTTGGGGAAGAAGATGATCGCGAGCTTCTGGGCGGTGCCGTTCCAGCCGGCGATGGCGCCGAGGGCGCGCGTGTTGGGTTCCGGCGGCTTCTCTTCCTCCTTCGGCCCGGCGGCGCGGATGCGGTCGCGCAGCAGGCGGAGCCGCTGCATCGCCACGTCGACGTTCTTGGACATCCACCCGAACCCCTCGCCTTTGTAGCGCGGGTCCTCGAGGATCGGCGTCATGACCTGGATGTACTCCTCGTCCAGCGCCACGACTTCCTTCCACAGCTCGAGCTTCTTTTCCTCCGGGGTGTCCTTCAGTTCCGCGATCTGGAACTTCGTCTCGGCCACCTTGACGTACTTCTCCTGGATCTCGTCGAACTTCTTCTGCTCATCGGTCACCTGCGGACCGACGTTCTCCGGCTGCTTGCCCACGTCCGTCGCCTTGTCCTTGATCCCCTTGGCGACCCCCTTCACGCCCTTCTTCCACACCCCGTAAGCGATGATCGCGATGCAGACCGGGATCGACAGGAAGATCGACAGGTTGAAGATCAGCCGCCCCTTCCCGAGCGGCTTCCGCTCGGCGGCAGGCACCGGGACCGGCGCGCCGCCACCCGGGCGCTGCATCCGCGCGCGGCTCGAAGGCGGCCCGGAAGGCGCTTCCCCCGGCGGCTCCGGCTGGGGCGCGGGGGCCTTGGAGATGCGCTGGGTTCCCGGCGACGGCTTCGCGGCGGGCAGCGGAATTTTCTGGGAAGCGGGGGCGGGCCTGGCGGGGGCGGGCGGGACGGCGGCGACGCGCTGCGACGGCGGGCTGGCAGCCGGGCGGGCGGGGGCCGCGGGCACGCGCTGCGACGGCGGCGCCGGGGCCGGGGCGGCAGGACGCGCCACCCGCTGCGACGGCGGGGCCGGCGCCGGAGCGCCGGCGGGACGCACGGTCGAGGGACGATTCGCGGGAGGACGGCCAGCAGGCGGTTGAGCCATCTCGATGTCTCCTGGGTGTTTGTTCCGGACCCCTTCTACGGTCTCGCGGCCTTCCCATCTTTCACGATCAGGTCGTTCTGCTCGTCCACGCCCAGCTCGTCCTCCTGCTCGTCGGCCACGGGCTCCGCCGCCGGCTGGTGACACATCGGGCACAGGTAGTCCGGGCTCGTGTACTCCTTGCCGCTCTTGATCGTCACGTCCGCCAGGGGAAGCGACGTATCGCACCGCACGCAGAACACAACCATGGCCAGCCTCCTTGCTCCGTTCGGGTGAAGAACCGGGGGGCGCTTATCGAAGCGTCCCCCGATGCTGCGCCCTTTACGACGCCCGCGCCAGCTTGAGAAGCAGGACTTCTCCCGTCAGTTCCTCGTCGCCGCCCGATTTCGCGTCCAGGTCCGCTTCGAGGAGAAGCCGGAGCCAGAGCCGCGTTTTCGCCGGCGTCCACGACGACGCGAGCTTCACGAACCCGTCCACCTTGTCCCACGGCATGCGGATTCTTGCCCGGATTTCCGCCGCGCCGCCCTTGCGGTAGGCCCGGTAGCCCTGCGCCAGCCGCCGGACGTTCCAGAGCAGCATGGCAACGAGGGCGACGAGTTTTTCGCCGTCGCGGAAGTGCCCGCGGAGCATCTTGAGGGCGGTGCGGGCATCGCCGACGGCGACGGCGTCGAGGAGGTCCCAGATGACGTAGGACCGCTCGAGCTCGACCATCGTGCGGACGTCCTCGATCCCGATCGGCCTTCCCGCGGCGTACGTGCGGAGCTTCTCGAGTTCGGCTTCGCCCCGGGACAGGTCGTTCCCGATGCGGGCGAACAGCTCGTCGGCGGCGCCTCCGGCAAACGTCGTCCCGAGGTCCTTGGCCCTCCGCTCGAACCATTTGGGGACATCGCGGTCCTGAAGCGGCCCGCAGTCGACGAACTCGGCGGCCTTTTCGATCGCCTTGGAGCCGCGGTAGCGCTTGTCCCACTTGCCGCAGTCGAGGATGAGGACGTCGGGGCCCTTGTGGGCCGCGACGAGCTCCGCCAGCGCGTCGAGCTTCTCGGCCCCCTTGGCGTTCGGGCGTGGGAAGAACGCCTCGGCGTTGCGGACCAGGAGCACCTTTCGCTTGGAAAAGAACGACCGCGTGTGCAGTTCCTCGGAGATCCTCCCCACCGGGGCCTCTCCCGCGTCCAGCCGGAGCAGGTCCGCGTCCGGCGCGAGCCCCGCGATCTTCTCCGCTGCCCGCCTCCGGAACGCCGCCTGGTCGCCCGCGAGGACGTAGGTAGGGCGAAGGGCGCCGGGCTGCTTGTCGAAGGAGAGGAAATCCATGGGAACGGGAGATTGTATCGGGGGCAGGGCGCTGAAAATCACAAAAACCGCCCCGTTTCCGCCCAAGGTCCCGTCTCCGGCCGCCGGCCCTCCCGCTGTCGGTCTTCGGTCTGGTCAGGGGCCGTTCGTCCCCGGGTTTTTTCATGTCCCGAAAACCGGCGAGCGGCGCGCCAGGTGCGCCGCCCGCTCGCCGGTTTTCGGGACATGAAAAAACCCGGGGAGTCCTCACACTCCCCGGGTCCCACAAACCCCTCGACGGAAACTTACTTCGTTTCCGTCGGCTCCGGATTGCTCGGCGTGTTCCCGGCGCCCGGCAACAGCTCCGTGACGCCCTTCTCCTTCAGCTCGACGCCCCACTTGAAGTGTGTCCGGGTCGTCTGCCCCGCCTCGGCCAGCTCGGTCGCGCCTTCCATCTCCACCTTGACCAGGCAGCCGGCCTGCTTCGAGAACCAGATCGTTCCCTTCTTCTGCGCCGCCTTGCACAGCGCGATCGCATAGTCGCCCACCCCGCCGCCGCCCGAACCGCCCTTCACCAGCACGTCTTCGGGCTTCACGGCGCGCTCCTTGTCGGAGCTGCGGACCCGGGACTTGCTGCAGAGGAACTTGCCGACCTGCTCGGTGTTGTCGGCCTTGCAGGACAGCTTCTCGTCCTCGGGGAGCTTCAGCGTCCGCGTCCACTCGCCCTTGTTCTCCGGCGTGGTGCCGAAGATGAGGTTGAGCCAGACGCTGGCGGAGGTCGGGTCGTGGGTCGCGCCGGCGGCCTTCTCCTCGCGCTCGTTCTTCTTCGCGGGCTTCATGCCGGTCGTGTCGATCGCGGGCCATTCCGAGTTCTTGACCTCGCGAAGCGTGCCGTCGGCGTTGACGATGGCGGAGAACTTGTGGCCGACGATCGCCTGGTAGCGCTTGAAGGCGACGATGTCCGTTTCCTTGGCCTTGGAGGAGTCCCAGTCGGCGTGGTCGCCGCTGGAGTCGAAGCGGGTTTCGATGTGGACGGCCTGGACGGTGAACTCGAGGCGGCCGGCGCCGTCATCCCCGACGGCAAGGACGGTGGCCCTGAGGGTCACGGTTTCCCACTGCGGATCCTCGGTCGTGGTGCCCCCCTCCTGCCCGCCGCGGCCGTTGCCGCCCATGGCCACGGTCATGCCCTGCTGGAGGTAATGGAATTCGGTGGAGCAGTCCCACGTGTAGGTATTGCCCGGCTTGAACTGCCACACCGGGTCGCCCGCGAAGGCGGGGACGCCCAGGAGCGCGGCGAGGGCGACGGAGGTTTTGAATCGCATCGGGCGGTCTCCAAAGGGAATCGACTGAGGGGACAGAGCCTTTAGCGAGAAGCGTGCCGCAGCGCGAGAAATCCATAACATCATACGCACGAACACTTTAGGTGAAATGCATGGCAAGCTTCTTTGCTCACTCCTGCCCAGTGCCTTGACATCGTGTCAAGTCCCAGCACAGCTTCCTGACACCAATGTCTACTTCTTTTCAGGGGCGCTCTCTCCCTTGGCCGCTTTCTTGACACCCAGCTTCTCCTCGAAGAACGAGAGCGACTTCTCCAGGATCTCCTCCACCGTCGGCTCGATGGCGCCTCCCGAGGGTTGCCAGCCGTGCCCTGCGTTCTTCACGACGACCAGGTCGGCCGGCACCTTCGCCTTCTCGAGGGCTTCCAGCATGATCCGGGATTGCTGCAGGTCGACCGTCTTGTCCTTGTCCCCATGGATCATCAGGACGGGGGGATCGTCCCCGGAGACGTGCGTCACCGGGCTGGCGCGCTTGTACTCCTCCGCCTTCTCTTCCTGCGTGCCACCCAGGAACTGCGCCACCGGGTCGCGCGACACCGTTCCCGCATTCGAGAAATCGGAAGGCCCGAACCACGAACACACCGCCTGCACCCGCGACGACACCTTCGCGTACCCGCTCTTCCCCTCCAGCCCCGCGGACGCGTCGGCGCTCCCGGCCAGGAGCGCCAGGTGGCCGCCCGCCGAGCTCCCCCAGACGCCGATCCGGTCCGGATCGACGCCGTACTCCTTCGCGTTCGCCCGGAGCCACCGGATCGCCCCCTTGCAGTCCTCGATCGCCGCCGGGAAGACGGCCTCCCCCGAGAGCCGGTAGTTGATGCTCACCGCGAAGAAGCCGCGCCGCGCCGCCGCGATGGCGTTCGCGGCGTTGTTCTTGTCGCCCTGACGCCAGCCGCCGCCGTGGATCCAGACGATCGCCGGCATCGGGCCCTCGGGCGCCTTCTTCGGCCGGTAGATGTCGAGCTTCAGCGACACGTCGTTCGCCACACCGTACTCGACGTCCCGGATCGCCTCGACGTCCTCCGGGACGGCACGCTGGGCGGAAGCGGGAATCGCGAGGACCGCGAAGAGCAGGATCGGGAAAGCCGGTGCAAGTCGCATGGGCAGACTCCGGGCGGGTTGTCTCCCTTGAACCCCGCCGGCGCGCCACAGTTGCGCGCCTTCCGGTCAGTGACGCCGCTTCAGCACGTCCGTCTCTTCCTCCACCTCCGGATGCACCCTCCGGCGCCGCTTCGCGAACGCCAGCGGCAGGATGATGTCGGAAGCGCAGCAGGGGACGACGACGGCGACGGTGACGATGAGGAGGACCCAGCCGAAATGGCGCATCCAGTTATCGACGCCGAAGGACATGAGGTAGAGGGAGGAGGCGAAGGCGCTCACGAGGACGTGGCCGCTGTGGGAGTAGATGGTCAGGCGGCGGACGTTCCCGGCGGCGAACAGCCCGGTGGCGACGCCGAGCGCGACGCACGGCCAGATCAGGAACGGCTCCTCGACGGCGCAGACGTGGAAGTCCATGTGCTGCCCGAGCAGGCGGCCGCCGAGCCAGGGGAAGGCGATGTCGGCCAGCGTGCAGATCGGCGCGGACCCGACGACCCCGATGATCGCCGCCGGGAGGCGCTTCCCGCCGTAGATCAGGTACATGGCGGTGGTGCCGGTGGCGGCGAGGAGGACGTGGACGGCGTGGCTGAGGTGGAAGAAGTGTTCCAGTTCGTCGTGGGTGCCGACGCGGAAGACGAGGTTGACGACGGCGAGGGAGCTGAGCGCGACGACGACGGCGCCGACGGAGAACGGCAGGTGAGCCGTGAGCTCGTTCCACACGGGGTGGGGGCCGTGCTGGCAGTCGTGGTCGTGGAAGTGGTCGTGCATGGGGGGAGGAATGCTAGCGGGTGGGAGGAGGGGGCACAAGGGGGGGACACAGAGAACAACGAAAGGAAAAAGGAAAAACGAAAAAGGAAAAAAGAAAAGTCTGGCGATCAGGGGCGTTTTCTTGCGGCGACTTCGAGGTGGGCGGCGCCGCCGAGCAGGGCGGGCTCGCGGTTCAGGGAGAGCTCGAGGTCCAGAAGGCGCCGGAACTCCTTGGGGTCCTCCAGGAGC
Organism: uncultured Planctomycetia bacterium; assembly: GCA_964590435.1. GTDB lineage: Bacteria > Planctomycetota > MHYJ01 > WSZJ01 > WSZJ01 > WSZJ01. Next base: position 15,253 of record CAZPWT010000046.1, on the reverse strand, counting down.
TTTTCGTGCTTACGGAGGGGAAGCACCGTCTTTCCGATGATCGACACCGTGTCGAAACCGCGACGGTCGAGGAGCTTGCGCAGGTCGTCGGGGGAGAAGAACGTCACGGGGAAGCGTTCCTCCGGACGGTCGGCCAGCCATTCGTCCTTGCCGGTGCGGAGGAATTTTTCCAGGTCTTCGACGCGTCCGCGCTCCAGGAAGTGCTCGATCGCCGCGAATTTGGAGTCGACGGACGCCACGAAGAGTCCGCCGGGCTTGAGCACGCGCGCGACGTTCTTCACGGCCAGCTGCGTGTCGGGAACGTACGACAGCGGGTCTCCCTGCGCCCACACCATCGCGAATTCCGCTTCGCCGAATTCCTTCAGGTCCTGCAGGTCGCTGCGGACGCACTTCACCCGGTCCGCGACGCCTTCCTCCTCGGCCTTGGCGCGGGCGACGTCGACCATCTTGTGGGACAGGTCGGCGCAGACGACGTCGTGGCCGGCCTTGGCGAGCTTGACGGCCCAGATCCCGGTGCCGCCGCCGATGTCGAGGATGCGGGAGCGCTCGCGGGGCAGGAGCGGCTTCACGTGTTCCCACGACACGCGCCTGTAGATGTCCCAGTAAGGCGTGTCGTACATCGCGTCATACCGGTGCGCGATGCGGTCGTAATACCGTTCGGGAGATGGGTCCTTCGTCATGCCCCGCCTCGACCCTCGACCTTCGACTTTCGACGTCGTTCTCCCCGCGCCCCGTTCACTTCTGGAAAATCGGCAAGTAGTGGCAGGGCACCTGCATGATCACGCACGCCATCGCCGTGGCGTACGTGTCGCCGACGTTGTCTTCCCAGTGGCCGTCGGACTCCTGCGCCTGCATCAGGCGGCGCGAGATCTCGCTGAAGTAGTCCTCGAACGCCCGGCCCCCGGCGACGTAGAACGCCTGCACGGCGTAGTAGTGGCCGTACATGAAGTGATACTCCTTGAGCTCCATCGAGGCCTTGTTGCGCTGGAGCCAACGGATGCCGCGATCGACCTGGCGGTCGGTGTACTCGCCCGCGGTGTGCAGCGCGACGATGCCGCACGCGGTCAGCGGGAACGTCGAGCGCGTCATCCCGCGGTTGATCTGGTAGTTGAACGACCCGTCGTCGTTCGCGCAGCCCTTGATGTACTTCACCGCCGACTCGATCGCGACGCGCGGCACGGAGACGCCGACGTTTCGGGCGGCGCGAAGGGCCTGCAGGGTGGAGACGGTCACGGAGATGTCGGCGTCGACGGGCGTGGGCTGGTACCTCCAGCCGCCCTCGTTGTTCTGGCTGTTCAGGATGCAGCGCACCGCGGACCGCAGCCGTTCGCCGACGTCCTGCCGCCGGCTCATCCCGTAGATCTCCGCCAGGAACATCGTCGAGAACGCGTGTTCGTACATGCGCGTCCCGTTCTTCGTGATGTACCCGTCGCTGTCCCGCACGCACGAAAGCACGTACGACAGCGCCTTCTCGATGACCTGCCCGTACCTCCCCTGCCCCGGCACGTCGCCGTGCGCCAGGAACGCCATCCCCGCCAGCGCCGTCACGCACACGTGCTCCGACTGCTTCCGGTCCACGTCGCTCTCGTACCCCTCGTTCAGCTTGTACCCGACCACGCACGACCACGAGCCGTTCTCGTTCTGGCGCGAAGCGAGCCACTCGAGGCCGCGGTCGACGGAGCGCTGGATGTCCGGGGTGAAGAGCTCCTCCGGGATGTTGTCGTCGGCGCGCGAGGGGGCCGGGACCGCAAGGGCGGCCGCGAGAACCGCGAACGACACCAGCAGCGTTCCCTTCATCGTCCCCACGCCTCCACCGAATCCCCCTCCGCGATCACGACCTTTCCGGGCGCCACCGACAGCGTGTACGTGGGCGTCGCGAGCGGCGGGGCCTCGATCCTACCGGATTCCAGCCCCGTTTTGCGGTCGATCGCGACGATCGTCGGGACCCAGGCCACCGCGCCGCCGCCCGGCGGGCGGCGCGTGACCGGGCAGTTCAGCAGCACGTGGCCCTTCGACAGCATCCCCGGGAACATGCTCTGCACCCCGGGGACGGGCGTGCGCCAGAGCTCCTTCCCGGAGGACAGTTCGTACGCAGCCGCGACGTATTCGTTGGCCCCGTCGGCTTTCTTGTAGGCGAGGTAGACCGTCGAAGAGTCGGCCAGGACCTGCTTGACCCAGACCAGCCCGAGCTCGATTTCGTGGCGCAGCTTGCCGGTCTCGAGGTCGTGGATGCGGAGGTTCTGCCCCGAATCGGACGTCATCGTGGTCACGACCGAATTCCCCGCAACGGTCAGCGCGCTCTCGATCCGCATCCCCGGCTGCGGCGCCTTCCAGAGCGCCTTGCCCGTCGACGCCTCCAGCAGCGTCAGGTCGTTCTCCCACGTCAGCGCGAGGAACCGGTCGGGCCCGGCCTGCACGAGGCGTGAAGCGGCGAGCGGCCAGCGGCCGCGCAGGGCACCGCTTTCGCGGTCGGCGAGGATCACGGCGTCCTCGGCGCGCGAGAGCCACGCGACTCCCTCGTCCGTCACCCAGAGCCGCTGCACGTTGTGCCCCGGCTGCATGTCCGAGCGCCACGAGATCTGGCCGGTGGAAGCGTCGAGCGCGATCACGAACGAGCTGATCATCCGCACGTCCCGCAGGGCGAGGTACACGGCGCCCTCGGACTCGACGCCCATGTACAGGTGCGCCCCGGGATACTGCGTCCGCCACGCGCTCGTCCCGTCCTCCCGGAACGCCTCCGCCGCTTCCGGCCCCGCCACCACCAGCAGCCCCGAACTCCAGGCCGCCCAGCGCACTCCCGCCGGGCACGCGGAGCGCCACAGTTCCGTGCCCTTGGCCACGTCGACCGCCACCAGCGTCGGCCCCGAGACCGCGAACACCGGCGCGTTCTTCCACGCCGCCGCCCCGTCCGGGTCCAGCACCTTCAGTTCCCAGCCGCGCTGCCCCGCCCACGTCCACGTCTTCTGCGCCGGGAACCCGACCTCCGGCAGTTCCCCGCCCGAGGCGTCCCGCCGGTACGCCGCCCCCGCCAGCCGCGCTTCCGCCCATTTCGCCGCGTTCACCTGTCCGCCGTCCATGCGCACCTGCGCGTCGCCCGCCGCCTTCTTCAGCCGGCGAAGCTGCGCCCCCGCCATCCCCCACATCCCCCGCTTCTCGAACGCCACCGCCAGCTCCGCCATCGCCTGCGCCGACGACTTCGACTGCGGATGGTCGCGGAGGAAATTCTGCAACGCCTCGCAGGCCCCGGCCCAGTCGGACGAGGCGAAGCGCGCGTGGCCGGCGCCGTAGGACGCTTCTTCGGCGGCGAGGGAGTTCGGGAAGCGGAGGAGAAGGTCTTCGTAGAGGGAGGGATCGTTGTCCTTGCGGGCGCGGGCGAGGAGCGCGGAGGCCTCCGCCTCGAACGTCTCGTACGGTTCGCGGCCGGCGGAGAGGAGGACATCGATCGCGCGGCGGGCCTCGACGCGGACGAGGTCGCCGTTCTCGCGGGCCTGGTCGCCGTGCTTGGCGATGAGTTCCTGGTAGAGCGTGATCGCGCCGACGAGGTCGGTCGCCGCGCGCTTCGCCTGCGCGGCGGCGAAGAGCAGCTCGAGCCATTCGCCCTCGGTGGCCGCGAAGGCGCGGGCCTTCTCGTACTCCTCGGACGCGCGCCGGGCGCCGTCGCTCTTTCTCATCATCGCCGCGGCGGCGGTCATGCGGTTGCGGAAGAGCGTGCGGCGGCAGGCGTCGGCGACGATGCGCGAGGGCTCGTCGCCGCGCCGGTCGGCGAGGTCGAGCGCCTGCCGCAGCGTCTGCTCGGAGCGCTCGATGTCGCCGAGCGACTGGAGGCAGATCGCCAGCCGGTATCGGAGGTACGCGGATCCCGGGTTCTTCGCGATCTCGGCTTCGAGGAACGCCTTCGCCTTCTGCGGGTCGTAGCACACCGTCAGCATGCGGTTCGCCGCCGTGACCACCGCCTGGTCCACGAACAGCAGGTGCCCGGCCATCCCTTCCATAGGCCACGGCCAGAACGTCTTCCCGACAGAAGCGTCCTTCAGGCCGAGCCGCAGCATCCCGGACTTGAGCGGAAAGTAGACGCCGTCCGCCGCCACCAGCCCGCGCCCCAGCGGCGCGGACGGAAGCACCATCTTCTCGCTCCACACCTTCTTGTAGCCTCTGAGCTCCACTGCCATCACGGAGTCGCCGGACAGGTAGATCACGCCGTCGCGTACTCCCACGATGTAGCGGTAGCCGGGATCGTTATCACGAATCTCTTCGGGCTTCGCGGGGTACTTCCACAACAACTCCCCATCTTCGGCCGACAGGCAGAGCACGAACGGCCCGTCCAGCGGCGCCACGACGACTTTCTGTCGGCCGTCGGAAGGGTCCTTCGCGACGTAGATCGGGCTCTGCAGCCACGATACCGGGTTGCGCGGGATCTCGTACGCGTCGCGGATCGGCTCGACCTTGAAACGCGGGTAGCGGCGGGCCCAGAGCAGGCCGCCGTCCGTCCGGTCGAGGCACGCGATGACGCCGAGGTTCGTGCAGGCGAGGATCCGGTCGCCGCTCAGCGTCAGCGCGTGCGGGACCGACTCGCGCGTCGTGTTCCCGAACAGGTTGATCTCCGGGATCCCGCTCGCCACGAACGTCTTCCAGATCTCCTTGCCCGTCCGCGCGTCGAGGCAGACCACCCAGTGTTCCGCCGGGTCGACCGGCGTCGCCCAGTACGTCGCCGCGCAGTACACCCGGTCCCCGTCGACCACCGGCGCCCCGTGATAGCTCGCGCGCTTCTCGAAGTCCTTCGCGTTCGCGTCCCCGCCCTTCTCCCACAGGTGCTTCCCCGTCTGCGCTTCCACGCAGAACAGCTTGCGGTGCGGGACCGGGTACACGGCGATGAGCCAGGTCATCTTGACCTGTTCCTTCTCGGCGCTGGTGGCGAGGGTGAAGTACGCGAGGCCGCCGGCCAGCGTGGCGCCGTGCAGGCAGCGCTCGTCGTACATGATCTGGCTGGGCGACTCGATCCCCTTTTCCACCCACAGCGGGCGCCCGCCGTCGCTGGCCAGGTCCTTGGCCCAGGCGACGTTCCCCTCGTTGACGAGGATGATGCCGTCGGCGATCGCCGGCTGCGACAGCATGCTCTCCTGGTACTGAGCGTTCCAGCCGCCGCTCCAGCCGCGCATCTGCGGCGCCCACGCCGGCCCCTCGGTGAAGGAGTACCGCGCCGTCACCGGCGGAATTCCCTTCACCCCGGCCGCCACGCGGTCCCGCGAGTTGCTCCCCCCGAACGTCGGCCACGCCGCCCACGCCGGGGCGTCGTCGCCGGTGCCGCGGAGAAGGGTGCGGGCCGAGGCGATGACGTCGCGGACGGTGGCGGGCTTGCCGCGCCAGCGGATGCGGTCGGCCGTCGCGGCGCCGAGCTTCGCCTCGAGCCAGTCCAGCCCTTCGCGGTCGTTCAGGATTCCAAGGTCGACGGCAAGCTTCGCCGCCGCCACCGCGCGCCCCGATCCGTCCCCCGGGTTCTCGACGAGGTCCCGCAGCGCGTCCGCTTCCCCCTCCACGTCCCCGGCCTCGGCCAGCACCTGCGCGAGCCGTTCGCGGACCTCGACTTCGCGGGTCGAATTCGGGAAGTCCCGCAGGATGCGGCGGTAGTCCCGCGCCTCGCGGGCAAACGTCAGCGCCGCGCCGACCCGCGGGTCGACCTGCCTCCGCCACGCCGCGAGCCCCTCCGGGGGCAGCTCCCGCGACACCTTCGCCGCCAGCTTCCGCGCCGAAACGTACTGCCCCGCCGCCCCGAACAGCACCAGCCGGTCCCCGTACTGCTCCACCATCTCGGACAGCTTCGCCGCCCCCTCGTCCCACTTCCCCGCCCGGAACAATGTCGTCGCCCGGTCGAACTTCTCCGCCGCCTGCCGGTTGTCGGCGACGCCGGCGCCGCTGATGGGGAAGCGGTCCTCGGTCTGGGCGTGGAGGGGGAGCGCGGCCGCGGCGAGGGCGGCGAGGAAGAGGAGGAGTGCCGGGAAGGGTCGTTGCGTCATGTTGGAAGGCGGTTCCCCCCGGACCGCCCGCGTCCTCAGATCAGCCTCACGAACTTGCGGAAGACCCACTCGATGGTGATCAGCAGGGCGAACAGGATGTAGACGAGCGGGGTGTCCCACAGGTCCTGTTCCTTCGTCTCTATATCTACGATCTCGCCGGTCTCTTTGATGGTGGAAAGCAGTTTGTCGATCTCGTAGAAGGGGAGGAACTTGCCGCGGGTGGTCTCGGACACCTTGATGAGGGTCTGGGCGTCGAGGATGGGGTTTTCGTATTCCTGGTTGGGCTCCCCGACGGTGAACGACACGACGACCTTGGGATCGGAGTCGTCGAGGCCGCGCGGGCCGAGGGCAAGCTCGTAGCGGCCAAGGCGGCTCGGGTTGTAGTCCGCTTCGAACACGCCGGCCTTGCGCGGGTCGTTCTGCGGGTTTTCCGCCGCCTTCATCTCGAGCTCGGCGGGCATCTGCTCGGGGGCCGTCAGCGTCACGGCGTATGTCGGCTCGCGCAGCGGCTCGTACTCGCGGTCCAGCACCCGGGCCGTGATGTGCACCCGGTCCATCAGCGCGTACTCGTTCTTGTCGAGCTCGAGCTGGAAGCGCTTGCTGCCGATGAGCTTGCCGCTCCGGCAGTGGCGCATGACCTGGCCCCAGAACGTGTAGAAGTACTGGTCGCCGCGGAGGTAGCGCCAGCGCCAGGTGGAGTCGACGGCGGAGAAGAAGCAGAGGCCGCGGCCGACGCGCTGGTACGCGAAGATCGGGAGCTTCTGGCCGTTCTCGACTTCGTAGGTGGGATGGGTGGCGAGCACGGTCGCGCCGGCCTTCGGCGACCGCGATTTGTAGAACCAGTAGAACCCGGCGAGGCCGTCTCCCTTGTTGTCGGCGTCCTGCCAGAGCTCGACGTTCTCCTCGGGCGTCATCGTCGGCACGAGCCGCATGAGCGGGCTCTCCTTGCCGAACGGCGTCAGCTCCACGCGGACCGGGTCCTCGTGGATGATGGCGGAGGCGGCGCTGGAAGCGTCGATCGAGACGGGGAGGAGACGGGCAATCGGCGTGTCCTTGTACTCGCGGGGGGAGTAGACCTCGCCCGCGATCATCACCAGCCCGCCCCCGAGCTCCTCGACGTACGTCACGAGGTTCTCCCACACCTGGCTCGCCGTGAGCGCCGGGGTCTGCAGCGCGTGCGGGTTCACGTCGCCCAGGATGATGACGTCGTACTCCGCGAGCTGCTTCTTCTCCGCCGGAAACTCCGTCAGCGGCGTCCGCCCCGGCGTCCCCTCCTGCGGGAAATTCTGGTCCGCCGACATCAGCAGAACGTCCACGAGCATCGACTTGTCGCGCACCAGCGCGTTCTTGAGATAGCGGTACTCCCAGCGCGGGTACCCCTCGACGAACAGCACCTTGATCTTGTTGTCGACGATCTTGATGTGGTGCACCAGCTCGTTGTTGGTGTCGAGGATCTCCTCGGTCCTCACGGGCGTCGACAGCTTCACCACGTACTCGCCCGGCTTCTCGGGCTTCCACTTCATCAGCGCCGCCTGCTCGACCTCCTTGTCCTTCCCTTCCAGCTTCACGTCCAGCATCGGCGCGATCGAGAGGTCGTGCTCCGTCATCGAGACCTGGATCGTCTCGCCCGCGAAGCCCTTGGACGTCACCGCGAACTTGAACTCCACGAAATCCCCCGCCACCGCGACATCCGGCGCCTCGAGCTTGGACAGGGCGATGTCCTTGGGGGGAAGGGGGTTCCCGACGCCGACGGTGTAGATCGGGATCTTGGTGCCGCGGTCGGCGAGTCGCTCGGCGATGACGACCGGGTCCTCGCCGCCCGTGTTGCGCCCGTCCGTGATGATCACCATGGCCGCGATCGGCTGGCCGTGAAGCTCCTTGAGCACGCCGTCGATCGCCGTGCCGATCGCCGTCTGCTTGTACGGCCCCTGGCGGTCGCCCTCCTTCGGCGTCGCCATCGCCCCCAGCGGCGGCTCCGGCGAAATCCCGTTCGCGAACGAGTACGCCTTGAAGATGTACCGTTCCTTGAGCTGGTCCAGGATCTTGAGATCAGGGTTCTTCAGCGCCAGGTTCACCAGGTCCAGCCGCGACGTCCGCCGCAGCTGGTCCTCCGCCTCCGGCGTCAGCCGCCCGCCCTTCAGCAGCCCCGTCACCCGCGCCAGCGCCTCGAACTGCGCTTCCTCCGTGTACTTGTCCTTGATCTCCATCGACAGCGACTCGTCCACCAGCACGACGAGGTACGACTCCTTCGTCAGCTCGCGCTCGAGGTACAGGATCGGCTGGAACAGCGCCAGCAGCAGCACCGAGATCAGCAGGCTGCGAATGATCGACAGCGCCAGCCGCGCGCCCCCCGGCGCCGTCTGGTTCTCCCGCTTGTAGAAATAGCCGGGGATCAGCATCACCAGGGGCAGCAGCACCAGCACGATCACCCAGGCCTTGGGCATCGCCTGCCACCGGATCTCCCAGCGCCCGTATTCGTTCACCAGGCCCCGGTCGACCCCCAGTAACCACTTGGTCCAGTCCATGCTATCTCTTCGCTCCGAACATCTGCGCCAGGAACGTCTCCAGCACCAGGAGCCCCAGGACGATCCCGACGAGGTACTTCCAGATGTTGGAAGCAGGCGCCTTGACGGCGATCTTCTCGGGCTCGCGCCCGGTCCCCTGCTCGACGTACGTGAAGCGGAACTGCGGGTACATCGTGCGCAGCTCGGGCTCGGTCATCTTCTCGACGAGCCCTTCCTCGGGGTCGACGTTGACGGCGTACCAGGTGAGGAGCGTGGGCTGGGCTTCGCCCTCCTGGGCGAGGCGCTCGAGGCCGTAGAGGCCGGCCTCGGTCGTGCCGGAAAAGTTCAGGTGGTAGCCGTGCTCGCCCGCCTTGACCGGCGCGATCTCGGCGCGGTTCTGCCGGGGCGTGACGATCTCGAACTTGCGCGCGAACTCCGTCGCCTTGAGCGTGTACTCGATCGACTCGCCGACGGTGATGTTGCGGAAGCGCTGCGGGGGCGACGAGAGGTACTGGCAGATCTGGTCGAAGAGGATGACGAAGCCGGGGACCTTGGGCATGAGGCCCCATTCGAAATCCGGCGCCGTGGTGCAGAGAACGACGCGGCCGCGGCCCATCCGGCGCTCGAGGAGAAGCGGCGCGGGATCGGAGCCGGGGATTCCCAGCGACGCGAGGATCTTCGCGTCCGGGCGCGGGTCGAACGGCTTGACCGCCCAGTACTGGCTGATGAGGAGCCGCCCGAGCGTGGGCTTGGCCGTCTGGAAATACGCCAGCGCCGGGTGCGTGTAGTCGACGCCCGTGAACTTGTACGCGTCGTCGTTCTTCACGTACCCCGCGGGCTTGTCCAGTTCGCACGGGATCAGCCCTTCCCCGTTCCTCCAGGCCACCTGGTTCCAGGTGTAGGCCTCGACCTTGTCGCCGAGGAAGACGAGGAGCCCGCCTCCCGCCTTGACGTACTCCTCGAGCGTGGCGACCTCCTCGGGGCTGATCGTCTCGACGTTCGCGAGCACGACGAGGTCGTACCGCCGCGGATCTTCGCGCGAGAAGCCGTTCTCGAGGACCTCCGTGATGCTGAACACCCACCGCTTGTCCGTCGCGTCCGTCGAGGGGTTCAGCGCCGCCTTCAGCGCCATCACCTCGTCCGTCTGCATCGTCGGGCCCTTCTCCCCGTTCACCATCAGCACCTTCAGCGCTTCACGCACGTCCAGCGCCAGCGACCGCTTGTTGTCCTGCGAGAGCGCGTCGGGCTCGAGCTCGACGGTGACGGCGTGGGCGCCGGGCTCGCGGAAAGTGTGGTAGAAGGACTGGCGGAGGACGTCGTGGGCGGGGAGCGTCAGCGTGTACGACCCCTGCTTGGCGCCGTCGACGAAGATGTTGAGGACGACGTCCGAAAGCTGCATCGCGCCGTGGTTGCGCACGGTCGCCACGAACTCGCACGAGTTGTCGGTGGAAACGACCTTCTGGGAAGCGCCCATCTCGAGGCCGACGACCGCGACGTTGTCGACGGCGCTTCCGCCGACGTCGTACAGGTAGACGCCGCCGCCGTTGGGAGCGGTCATGTCGGAGACCTGCTTGAAGAGCTCGGCGACGCGGGTGCGGTCCTTCTCGGCGACGGTCCAGCCGTGGCGCTGGTTGTCGGTGATGATGAAGACCTTCTTGACGAAGTTGTTGGATTTCTCGAGGGCGTCGCGGACGAGCTCCATGGTCTTCGGGATGGAGGTGGCCTGGTCGGTGGCGACCTGGCCGCCGACGATCTCGCGCCCCATGTCGACGCGGCTGGACGGCTCGCCGATGGCGGCGTTGGGGGTGTCGGTGAGGAGGATGAGGGAGAAGCGGTCGTTCTCGGTCGTCTTGAGATCGGTGAGGATGCTCTGGGCGACCTGGCGCGCCTTCTCGAGCGGGGTCGTGCGATCCGCGCCGCGGTAGTCCATCGAGTAGGAGACGTCGAGGACGATGACGGCGTGCGTGTTGGACTCGCCGAGGGTCGCGGCGATGGCGCTCTGGAGGAAGGGCCTCGCGAGGGCCATGGCGAGCAGGAGGAGCACCGCGACCCGGATCAGCAGCAGGATCAGGTTCTCGATCTGCATCCGGCGCCGCGTCTTCTTCAGCGCCGCCATCAGCCACTCCATCGCCGCCCACCGGACGCGCTTGTAGCGCTGCCGGTTGAACAGGTGGATCAGGATCGGGATCGACGCCGCCATCCCGAGCCACATGAGCGGCGCGTGCAGGAAGCCCATTACTTCGCCCTCATCTTCGCCAGGCGGCGGGCGAGGTAGGCCGACAGCGCGACCTCGACGGGCTGGTCCGTCGTCACCTGCACGAAGTCGATCCGCTGCGCGAGGCAGCCGCGACGGATCTCGTTGGTGAACTTCCGGACCTCCTCGAGGTAGGCCTCACGAAGCGGCTTGGGGTCGACGATCAGGTGCGGGTAGCCCTCGAGCCCGTCGAACCGCGTCATGTTGTCGAACGGGAAGCGCGCCTCGTACTCGTCGAGGACGTGGATGACGATGACGTCGTGGCGGCCGTGCTTGAGGTGCTGCAGGCCGGAGATGATCGACTCCGGCTTGTCCATGAGGTCGCTGATGAGCACCACGAGGCTCTTGTTCTTCATGCGCTCGGCCACGTCGTGCAGCACGTGCCCGAGGTCCGTCTTCTCGCTCGTCTTCTGCGCTTCCATTTCGGTCACCAGGACGCGCAGGTGCTGCGGGCTGCACTGGGCGTTCACGAACTTGGAGACGAGGCGGTCGAACAGGACGAGCCCCGCCGAGTCCTGCTGCTCCATGATGAGGTGGGCGAGGGAAGCGGCGATGGTGGCGGCGTAGTCGAACTTGGAGCCGTTCTCGCTCGCGTAGTCCATGGACTCGGAGGCGTCGAGCAGGATGTAGGAGCGGAGGTTGGTTTCCTGCTCGTACTGCTTGATGTAGAGGCGGTCGCTCCGGCCGTAGACCTTCCAGTCGAGGAAGCGAAGGTCGTCGCCGGGCGTGTACTCGCGGTGCTGCGCGAACTCGACCGAGAACCCGTGATAGGGGCTCTTGTGCAGCCCGCTCACGAACCCTTCCATGACCGACCGTGCGCGGATGTTGAGCCGCGCGACGCGGTTGAGGATCTTGGGGTCGAGGTATTTGCTCTGCTTCTCGGGCATTTCTCACCGGCCCGGGGCGTGCCCGGGCCGGCCTCTTTTCGGATGGCCTGGAGGAACGGCTAGCCCTGCGCGGGGCCGAGAACCTTGGGCATGCGCGGATCCTTCGCCGCGTCGCCCTCGGCTGCCGGCGTGACCTCGATGAGCTTGTCGACGATCTTGTCGCTCGTGACGCCCTCGGCCTCGGCGGCGAAATTGCACAGGACGCGATGCCGGAGCACGGGGTGGGCGACCGCGCGGATGTCCTCGGTCGACACATAGAAGCGGCCCTTGAGGATGGCCCGCGCCTTGGCGCCGATGATGAGGTACTGGCTGGCGCGCGGCCCGGCGCCCCACGACACCCACTGACGGATGAAATCGGGCACCGGCTCCTTGCCGTGGATGCGCGTCGCCCGGGTCAGCTTCATCGCGTACCGGATCACGTGGTCGGAGATCGGCACGCGGCGCACGACGTCCTGGAGCTGCTGGATGTCCGCGCCCGAGAGCACCGGCACGAGCTTGGTGTCGAAGGGCGAGGTCGTCAGCTTCATGACCTCCATTTCCTCGGCCTCGGTCGGGTAACCGACGTTGACCTGGAACATGAAGCGGTCAAGCTGGGCTTCGGGGAGGGGGTAAGTGCCTTCCTGCTCGATGGGGTTCTGGGTCGCGAGCACGAAGAACGGCTGGCTCAGCGGGTGCTTCTTGCCGCCCGCGGACACCTGGAATTCCTGCATGGCCTCGAGCAGCGCGGCCTGCGTCTTGGGCGGGGTGCGGTTGATTTCGTCGGCGAGCAGGAGGTTGGCGAAGATCGGCCCCTTGATGAACTGGAGCGTGCGGGCGCCGGTCGCCTTGTCCTCGGAGATGACTTCCGTCCCGGTGATGTCGGACGGCATCAGGTCAGGCGTGAACTGGATTCGGCTGAACGACAGGCTCAGCGTCTGCGCGAGCGTCCGGATCATCAGGGTCTTGGCCAGCCCCGGCACGCCGACCAGCAGGCAGTGCCCGCGGCCGAAGATCGCGATCATCAACTGCTCGATCACCTGCTCCTGCCCCACGATCGCCTTGCCGATCTCCGCCCTCATCCGGTCATAGGCGGACTTCAGCTTCTGGATCGCTTCCATGTCGCCGGCAGGCGTCGTGCTCGCGTCGGCCATGATTCCTCCTGGTTGAGTTCAAGACTGCCGTTTGGGGAGGGGGAGTCTAACAGTCGCCCCGCAGCCCTTGGCCTGTTTTTTCCCGGCCGCACTCCCCCGGGACACCCTCCTTCAACGACCGGCCCCGTCCTACTTCTCCGGGGTTTCCCAGAACCGGATCTCTCCTGTCTTCACCACCGCCATCCACCCCGGCAACCGCACGACGTCGCCGGCCTCCTCGGCCGCCCATTCCCGCACCACCGTAAGCGCCCCGGTCCGCAGGTCCATCGCGTACAAGCCGCGGGGCGTCGGGACGTAGAGCACCCCTTCCCAGGCCGCCGGGCGTCCGGCCGGCGGGTCGGGAAGCTCAAATAGGACGTCGCCCGCGTCCGCGGAGTTCAGAACTTTCACGATCCCGCGCGGCCCGCCCTCGCCCTGAAGGGCGCCGTCCGAGCCGCAGAGGATGGCGCGCGGGCCGTCGGCAAGGGTGTAGCGGAACGCGGGCAGGGCGGCCGGCCAGGCCGCAAGCAGGGGTCTCCCGCTCCCAAGATCGACCAGGATCTCCGAGCGCGAGTCGAGGGGGGCAAAGAGCGCCCGGCTCCCCGAGACGCGGGGGGGCGCGTCGGCGAACGTCCGGGCGCCCGGATCGGTCGCGTAGGCATGCAGCCATTCGGGGTCGCCCGTCGCGGCGTCGAGCGCCACCACGATCCCCTGCCCGGTCGAGAACAGGACGAGGTCGCCGCACACCGTGGGCGCCGAGGACGCCGTCCGCGACGTCGCGCTGAACGTCTGCCGCGTCGCCTCGCCCAGCGTCGTCGCCCACAGCCGCTCCCCCGTCGCCGCGTCCAGGCACTCAATCGCCGTCACGAACGCCGAGTCCACCAGCGCCACCGGCACGTACACCCGCCCCCCGGCGACCGTCGGCGCTCCCGCCGCCCACGCATCCGCGAACGGCCCTTCCTCCCCCTCGCTGCGCGCCGTCCACGCCGCCTTCAACGCGCTTCCCTCCAGCGTGAACGCCGCCGGCACCAGCCTCACCGTCCCCGCCGCCCCGGCAGGGTCGGGGACCAGCGCGAAGAGCCGCTTCCCGTCCGTCGACAGTCCCTGGGTTCCCAGAGGGGGCGCGCCCTTGGCGCCGCCGGCGATGCGCCACGCGCCGTCGGCCGTGCGTTCGAGGACGGTGAGCCCGCGGCGCGACGAGGCGACGACGCGATCCCCGACCGGGAGGAGGCGGACGGGGGAAGCGCCCTCGTAGGCGCCGGGGTCGGTGAAGATGACTCCGCCGCCGCCCGCGGGATTGGCGTTGGCGGGAATCTGGTCGAATAGGAGGACGCGCTGCGGCGTACCGCGGAAGGAGCGGAGCGGCGGGAAGGGCGCGTCGGCGGAGTTGAACTCGCCGCGCCAGGCGGGGCGCGGGGCCGGGGCGAGCGTCGCGAGGAACGCCGAGAGCCGGACGCGGGCGCCGCGGACGAGGAGCGTGGACCGGAGCGGCGGAAACCCCCAGGCGGGGAAACCGGGGCGAAGTCCCGCGGCGCGGGTGTGCTGCCAGCGGCGCGCCCATTCCCCGGCGGAAGGGCCCCGGCCCGAGGCCCGGCGCCCGGCCGCGAGACGGGCGGCATCGGCGGCGGTCAGGTCGAGCCCGCATCGCTCCAGCAGGTCCGCGGCGCGCCCGGGATCGCCGCCCTCCCACGCAAGATCCGCCAGGCGCTTCAACGCCTCGCGCGCTGCCGCCGTGCCCCGGAACACGCTCGCGACCCGTTCGAGCCCGGCGCGCTCGCTTCCCGGCCGGATCCGGCCCAGCCGCGTCGACGCCTCGTCCTCCCACGCCTTGCGGAACGCCGGCAGCTCCGCGGACAGCAGGGCCGCGCGGTCCCTCGCCGCCGCGCGCACGCCCCGGACGGACCCCATCGTCCTCGGGTTGCCCACGAAGAGGTCCACCGAGTCGGGGTCGTCCAGCACCTTCATGATGCGGGCGACGGAGTCGTCCACCGCCCCGGCGCGCGCGGAGCGCTCCGCGGCCGCCAGCTCCTGCGAATCCTCGACCCACCTCGGCTCCACCGCCTGCGCCGCCGCCTCGAGGCACGCGAGCAGAAAAACCAGGAGCGACGTTTTCATCTTCCTTCCCGCGAATCGAGGAACCAGCCGACGGCGAACACGACCGACCCCACCGTCAGCAGCTGGACTTCCATCTTCATGCTGTTCTGGACGATCCCCCAGTACAGGGCAGACCCCAGGAGGGCGATGCCGGACAGCTCGAGGAACTTGGCGAAGTACCAGCGCATGGAACTCCGGACTGTACCCGAAACTTGCAGGCGCGTGGAACGCGGCGAGATGCGGACTCCGAACACCTGAGTATCCATTGAACCTCCTATGCCCTCGCTCGCCGTGAGCTCAAGAAGTGAGGCCCGTACCTGCCGAGGCATTTTCGGAGCGACTCAACGACCCGGTAATGGAAGAGCAGGATGGGAGTCGGGATGGCGGCGATGTC
>CAZPWT010000045.1:0-97943 GCA_964590435.1 uncultured Planctomycetia bacterium | reverse complement strand
ACACGCTTCAGCTGAAATGGTCGTTTGCCGAAAACAAATGAAGATCGCATCGCGCCTCCGGAGTGCTCGAGAGTTTGGTGACACAACCTCATCGGCACACGGAGGCGCTTTTGTTTAGCGAGCCAAAGTCAGCGCCATTCTCTTCATCCTTTTCTATCCGCGACCAAGTCGTTCGTATCCGCCTTTATCCCCTTGGAATCAGGAGTGGTCATGAAAGGCGAAAAGGAACGGCTTGGTCGCGAATAAAGAAGAATGAAAGAGAATCACAAGAACGAGCTTCTCGATCAGGTCCCGGCCTTGCCTTCACCGCATCTGCACTTCGCTCTCCAGGACCGGGTTGTCGTTCGGCGTCTTCGTGAGCAGGATCTGCGCGTCCCCGATGTACCGCTCGGCAAACCCCGCTTCGCAGTACGCCAGGTAGTACTCCCACTTCCGGATGAACCGCTCGTCGAATCCCAGCGCGCGGACGTCGTCGAGGCGCTTCAGGAATCGCTCCCGCCACTCCCGGAGCGTCCGCGCGTAGTGGATCCCGATGTCCTCGAGGTGCGCGAGCGACATCGTCGTGACGCGGCCCAGCGATTTCAGGATCTCCGAGACCGAGGCCAGCTCCGCGCCGGGGAAGACGTGCTTCTGGATGAAGTCCGGGTTGCGTCGGTAGGCGTCGAAGCGGCGCTCGTTCATGGTGATGGTCTGGACAAGCGCGGTGCCGCGCGGGCCGAGGAGGCGCTGGAGGGCGCCGAAGTACTCGTCGTAATGGTCGAGGCCGACGGCCTCGAACATCTCGATGGAGACGGCCTTGTCGAATGTCCCCTTGAGGTTGCGGTAGTCCTCACAGAGCAGCGTGACGCGGTCGCCTAGCCCGAGGCGCTTGAAAAACTCGCGGGAGTACTCGTGCTGTTTCTTGGAGATCGTGGTCGTTGTGATTCGGCAGCCGTACTTCAGCGCCGCATGCGCCGCGAAACCTCCCCAGCCGGTGCCGATTTCGACGACGCGGTCCTCCGGGCCGAGACGCAGCTTGCGGCAAATCCGCTCGAACTTCGCGACCTGCGCCCGGCCGAGGGAGTCGTCCGGCTTCTCGTAGAAGGCGCACGAGTACGCCAGCGACTCGTCGAGGAACAGCCGGTAGAACTCGTTCCCGAGGTCGTAGTGATCCGCGATGTTCCGGCGGCTCCCCTCGACGGAATTGTCGCGCCGCGCGTGCCGCCGCCGGTTGAACCACGCGCCGATCCGCGCCAGCACGCCCCCCGCCGCGTCGAAGACCTCCATGTTCCGGATCGCCACGCGGATCACGGCCACGAGATCGGGCGTCGTCCACATCCCGTCCACGTACGCCTCGCCCAGCCCCACGTCCCCGCCGAAAAGCGCGCGCCTCCACATCGCCTCGTCGCGGACTTCGACCGCCGCCTCCGGGCCGCCACCGGGACCGAACGTCCCCGCGCCCGACACACTGAGCCGCCCCTCGCGGATCCCCGCGAGGACTCCCACCAGCATCCGCTTCGCCAGCCGCCCTAGGAAACCGGCGGGCGCCCGGCGAGCTTCTTCGGATGCGTGAACACCGGTACGCGCTTCAGCCACAGCCGGAACGCCTCCCAATGGATCGCGGAAATGACCTTGGCAGTGTGCCACGGAAATCGGGTGAGGAACGAGACCAGCTCGCCGTGCGACCAGTCCCGGCGCTCGAGGCGCATCGTCGCGTCGAAGAAGAAGTCGCCCTTTTCCCACATGGAGACGTGCACGCCCAGCCGGTCGGCAGGGCGGCCGAAGGAGAAGCGGTAGTCGCACTCCATGGAGACGAAGGGGGAAACGTGCATGCGCTTGGGGAAGCGCCACGAGAACTGCCGGCCGGGCTCGGCGGTGGCGGGAGTCATCCAGTAGGTGTGAAGCTCGTGCCAGGTGTTGTGGACTTCGGCCATGACGGTGTGGAGCTCGCCGGAGCGGTCGTAGGCGTAGTAGTAGGAGACGGGGTTGAAGCAGTAGCCGAGGTAGCGGAGGTTCGTGAGGAGGAAGACCTTGCCGTCGGGGAGGGAGACGCCGTTTTTCGCGGCGTCCTCCGCGAGCCGCTCGCGCAGCGGGCGACGCGGGTCGCCGAGGTGATCGCGCTGGTCGAAGGAGGCCCAGTTCCACCGGCCATACGAGATCCAGGGCGAGACCTCGCACAGCTCCGGGAGGCGGTCGATGTCGAGGAACGCCATGCCGATGTCGTAGGTGAAGGCGTGACGGGTGGGCTTGAAGCGGCGGTGGTCGATGGAGCCGATGTAGAGGGACGGCAACGGCGTCGAAGGTTGAAGGTCGAAGGTCGAAGGTGACGGCCTCGGAGGCGCGGTTACCTTCGACCTTCGACTTTCGACCTTCGACGCCGTTTCGCCCGTCACCACTCAATCCCCATCCGCTGCGCCACCCGCACGGCGCTCCTCACGCCGTCCTCATGGAACCCGTACCCCCAGTACGCCCCGCAGAAATGCGTCCGGTTGCGACCGCTCACCTCCTGCCACCGCCCCTGGGCCTTCAGCGCCTCGAGCGTGAACTTCGGGTGGTGGTAGATCATCTTTCGCGCGACCTTGTCTTCCTTCACCAGCCCTTCTGCGTTCAGGCTCACCAGCCAGTCCGCCCGCTCCCCGATCGGCTGCAGGCGGTTCATGTGGTACGTCACCAGCAGCCGCCCGTCCGTCCCCGCCATCCGCAGGTGATTCCACGATGCCCACGCCCGCCGCTTCGGAGGCATCACCGAGATGTCGGTGTGCAGCGTCGCTTCGTTCCGGTTCGTCGCGAACGCCGCGAACACCTCCTGCTCCGCCGGCGTCGGCTGCGCCAGCATCGGCAGCACTTCGTCCCCGTGGCACGCGAACACGACCTCGTCGAAATACGCCGCCGGCAGCCCCTCGGCCCGCACCGTCACCTCCGCCGCCGTCCGCTCGACCCGCTTCACGACCCTCCCCACGTGCACCCGGTCGCGGATCAGGCGGACGATCGGGTCGATGTAGCGCGAACATCCCCCCGGGATCGTCCGCCACGGGTGCTGCGTGGTGACGCCGAGGAAGCCGTGATTGCGGAAGAACCGGACGAGCGTGGCGGCGGGGAACTTCATCATCTCGCGCGGCGCCGTGCTCCAGACGGCGGCGGCCATGGGGATCAGGTAGTGCTCGCAGAAGTCGGAACTGAAGCGTTCGCGGCCGAGCCAGGTGCCGAGCGTCCACGCGTCGGCCTCGGTTTCGTCGAGGAGGCGCGCGGCGGTGCGGTTGAAACGGTCGATTTCGCGGAGGAGGGCGTAGAAGGAGGGGCGGAAGAGGTTGCCGCGCTGGGCGAAGAGGCCGTTGAGGCCGCGGGAGCACCAGGTGAGGCCGCCGGGGCGGGTGGAGACGCCGAAGGACATGTCGCTGGCGACGGTGGGGATGTCGAGCTCGCGGAGCATGCGGCACAGGAGCGGGTAGTTGGATTCGTTGTGGACGATGAACCCGGTGTCGACGGTGACGGGGCCGTCGGGAGTGTCGATCCGGTGCGTGTGGGTGTGGCCGCCGAGGCGGGGCTCCTTTTCGTAGAGCGTGACCTCGTGGCGGCGCTGGAGGAGCCAGGCGGAGGCGAGGCCGGCGATGCCCGAGCCGATGATGGCGATGCGGCTCATGGAGAAGGCTGGCGAAGGCTTGGGAAGGCTGGCGGAGGCTGGCGAAGGCTGGCGAAGGGTGGAGTGGCGTTCGGCATGGTGCTCATTCTCCGGCCGGGCGCCAGGGGCGCAGGTCGCGGACGATGCCGACGACGGAGAGGAGTTTCAGGACGTAGAAGGTGACGTCGTATTCCCACCAGCGGACGCCCTGCCGGGCGGCGTACGGGTAGTGGTGGTGGTTGTTGTGCCACCCTTCACCGAACGTGATGATCGCCAGGAACCAGTTGTTCCGGCTGCCGTCCTTCGTCGCGTAGCGGCGCGAGCCCCAGAGGTGCGCGAGCGAGTTGATCGTGAACGTGCAGTGGTAGAGGACGAGGGTCGACAGCAGGAACCCCCAGCAGAACCCTGGCCAGCCGAAGGCCAGGAACATCCCGACGCCGAGAACGGCGGCGGGGATCCAGTGGTGGCGGCTGATGAAGCGGATCTCGGGGAAGCGCTCGAGGTCGACGACGACCTTCGGGTCGTACTCGTCGTAATCGTCGGCGAGGAACCAGCCGACGTGCGACCACCAGAGCCCGTCCTGGAGCGGCGAATGGTGATCGTCTTCCTCATCCGATTTCCGGTGGTGCTCGCGGTGATTCGCGGCCCACCACAGGACGCCCTTCTGCGCCGACGACTCCGCCAGGAATGCGAGCACGAACTGCCAGAACCGGTTCAGCCGGTAGGTGCGGTGGCTGAAATACCGGTGGTAGCCCGCGGTGATCGCGAACATCCGGATCGAATACGTCGCCGCGGCCAGCGCGACCCACTTCCACGCGAACGGGAACAGCAGGACCGTGGCGGCGGAGAGGTGGATGGCGAGGAACAGCGCCGACATGACGGTCAGGCGCGGGGCGCGGTCCTTCCTGCGCGCCGCCGGAGCCGCCGTTGGGGAACGATCGACCGTGAGTTGGGCCATGGGGGAGTGCCTGAGCTACGCGCGAAAGGCTGAATCGGATGCGGGCTTGGGATTATCCGGACAATCGGGGACGCTTCAAGGGGAGCCCGTCATTTGTACGCCGCCTCGTCCAGCCCGAACCCGAACGACGTCGGGCCGCGGTGTTCTTTCCACGAAGCGCCGTCCCGGGCGCCGGCGGCTTCGCGGGGATCGCCGGAGTAGGAGTCCTTGCCGCCGGTGTCGAGGAAGATGCCGATGGTGGGGAGTTCGTCGCGGAAGGTGCGGGAAGGGGGATAGGTGGAGGCGGAGCCGAGCGGGGGCGGGTCGCCCATGTCCTTGTCCATCGTCCACTCGTAGACGTCGTCGCCGCGGCGGTCCCAGAAGATCGCGAAGCTGCAGAGGTCGGCGCTTCCTCCGCACATGTTCTTGAGCCTGTAGCGGTCGTTGCCGTCGCCGTCGAGGGAGATGCCGAAGGAAGCGTCGCGGGCGTGGCCCTGGAACTGGTTCTTGGTGGTGGTGATGCCGACGTTGTACTGGTCGTCGCCGGCGAGGTCGACCTGGACGCCGATGGCGTAGTGGGCGCCGGCGCCGAGGGAGTATTTGCCGTTCTCGTAGACGTCGTTGCCGGAGCGGTCCTCGAGGGCGCCGATGCCCCACCAGTAGCCGCAGCCCTGGGACCAGCACTGGGCGTGGTAGCGGTCGTTGCCGGCGCCGTCGACGAGGAAGCCCCATCCGCCGGCGAGGGAGCGGCCGTCGCCGATGTCGGCGCGACGGCCGTAGCCGCAGCCCTGAGCCATGGCGACGGACTGGTTGAGGTAGAGGGCGCTGACGTTGCCGTCGTCGCGGCAGATGTAGGCGTCGTTTCCCTCGAGGTCGAGGAGGAGGCCGCAGGCGAGCGTCGAGCCCATCCCCTGCGACTGCTGCGCGCACTCGTACCGGTCGTCGCCGGCGAGGTCGATGAGCATCCCCGCGCCGATGTGCGCCGCGCCCTGGCCCCACTGGTTCTTCACCACGTAGTCGTCGTTGCCGGAAGCGTCCCAGACGAGCCCCGTCCCGAACCAACCGCAGCCGAGCCCCGATTCCTTCACCGTGTACTTGTCGTTCCCCGCGAGGTCGAAGATCGCGCCGAGGCCGAACACGCCGCACCCCATCGCGAATTCGTCCTCCCCCGCGTCGTACACGTCGTCGCCCCCGAGGTCGATCACCACCGACAGCGGGTCCATCGGGCCGTTCGACACCGCCAGCCGCCCTTTCCACCGGTCCTTGCCGCCCAGGTCCACCACGATCGACGGCTGCGGCCCGCTGATCTCGTCGTCCGCCGTCCCCAGCACCCGAACCCCTGCCAGGCCGCCCCAGTCCAGCGCCCCCACCTTCGCCAACTCCTCGCGCCCTCCCGCCGCCAGCCACTCCTTCATCTCCGCCATCGCCGTCTTCATGTGCGACAGGAACAGCGCCGCTCCGTACGCCAGCGGCGCACGGTCCACTTCCTTCATCCACCGGAAACACCGCCCGTCCAGCGTCGCCGCCTGGTCGTTCTCGCCGTCGTTCCACGGCGCCACCAGCGACTTCCGGATCGCCTCCCCCTTCGGGTCGTCCGCCGGCGCTTCAATCGACTGGCGGAGCCACGGAAGCGCCACGTGCCGTGCGATGGCGACCCGCACGAGGAAGCGCTGGACCGGCTCGGGCAGCTTCTCGAACCCGGCGGCGTCCTCCGCCTTCCGGCCTTCGAGCCCCAGGAGGACGGCGAGCGCCTTCGCCGGCGGGAGCCCCTTCTCGATTTCCTTCAGCCCCCAGTCGTCCTTCTGCGGCGGCGCGTACATCCGTCCCGACGGCAGGTCGGTGAGCCCCCAGCACCACTGCGACAGCTCGCCCGGGCCTTCGGCCTTGGCGGCCGCGAGGAGCTCGTCGGAGATCCGGCCCGTCGTGCGGGGGACCTGGCGGGCGTCGCGGAAGAGGTTCTCGATGGAGCGCAGGAGGTGGTCGCGCCCGGCGTAGTTCCGCATTTCGTCGCCGGTGAACCCGAGCGGCCGGCGCGAGGGGAGGGTGCCGGCCACGGCGCGGTCCCAGATTTCGTCGGGGATCTGGAGGGAAGCGCGGTCCGCCGCGGGAAGGTCGCGCGGGGCGGGTTCCTCGGCCGACGCGATCCAGGAGAGTGCCAGCACGGACAGGACCGGACCCCAGGTGTTGCGCACGAGGACCTCCGCGAGTGACGGCGACGGCGGGATACAATGGCGAACCGGCCGTCACGATAACGGCAAACCGCGCCGGCGGGAAAATTCGCGCGCCGGGCCGCCGCTGGCAACGGGCCGCAAGGCTTCATACAATCAGCCCCTTATGCCCAGCGCGGTGGTCCTCAAGAAAGATGTCCGGCTCGACGTCCCGTCCGTGGCTCGCCCGCTGGCCGAGGCGCTCGAGCAGACGTTGAACGACGTGCGGCTCGTCGTGAGGCGCGCCCGCGGCATTTTCCAGGAAAACCTGGACGACGATCGCGCCCGCACCGTGTCGGGTTTGCTCAACAAGCTCGGGATCGAAACCGCGGTCGTCCCCCAGTCGGAACTCGCCCCGCCCCCCCGGCAGCGTTTCATCATCGGCGGGCAGCTCGACAAGGACGCCTTCCTCGCGCACACCAGCCACCTGCGCAAGGCCGACCCGATCCCGTGGAGCCGGATCCACTTCGTGTCGATCGGCATCGTGGCCACCCCGCAGTACGAGGAGTTCCTCACGAGCTCGAACTTCAAGGAACTGCCGCCGATCTGGGCGATCGACGACCAGGAGGCGAAGGACGATCTGAGGCGGAAGCTTGCATCGCGGGCGCTGCGGCGCGACCACGGGCAGGCGATGGACGCGAAGGAGCGCGCCCGGACGAGGCCGAAGCTGGAGAAGAAGGAACTCGACGCGCTTTACCGCGACCAGACGCGCGGGATGATCGACCTGTGGTCGTTCGAGCCGCTGGCGCGTTGGCGGATCGTGCGCCACGAATTCTGCTACGACTGCCTCGGCTCCCGCGCCCGGAAGACGTCGATGGACAACTTCCGCATGCTCGCCAACGAGCTCTACTCCCGGCTCCCTCACGCGCTCCCGACCCGCATCACCAAGGACTTCCTTTCCGGAGCGGAGCTTCACGAGATCATCTTCGACGACGAGCGCGAATTCGAGCGGTACACGCGGTGGTTCGTGCACCAGGCGGCCGGGCCGAACCCGAAACCGGGAGTTCTCGCGCCCGGCGTCGGGGAACAGCTCCTGGGGCCAGCCGTGCAGCTCCTTGACGACGTGGAATCGGTGGAGTGACGGTGGCGAAGCGCACTTACGTGGTGGCGGTGACGGGGGCGAGCGGGGCGATCTATGCCCGGAGGCTCTGCCGTGCGCTGGCAAAGGGAAAGGCGCGGGTGCACCTGCTGATGAGCGCCGCCGGGGCGCGGGTGGTGCGGGAGGAGCTGGGCGAGACCGTGGACACCGCGGACGGGCGGAGCGTGATGCGCGGGCTGATCGGCGAGGCGCCGAAGAATTTCCGCTACGAAGCGCTGGAGGACATCGGGGCGTCGTTCGCGAGCGGATCGTACGTGGTGGACGCGATGGTGGTGATCCCGTGCAGCATGGGGACGCTGGGGCGGATCGCGGCGGGGTCGGGAACGACCCTGATCGAGCGCGGGGCGGACGTGCAGTTGAAAGAGCGGCGGAACCTGATCCTCGTCGTGCGGGAGACGCCCCTGTCGCTGATCGCGATCGAGAACATGGCGCGGGTGGCGAGGGCCGGGGCGTGCGTGCTGCCCGCGATGCCGGGGTTCTACCACCTGCCGAAAACCGTGGAGGACGTCGCGGATTTCGTGGTCGGAAAGGTGCTGATGCAGATGGGTGAGGACCAGGCGTTGTTTCGGCGTCGAGTGGCACGGGAAGAGCAGGCTGATTAGAAAATCGCCAATACAGCGTTTCAGATCGACTATTTCATAATGATACATACTTAAAGTGTTATATCAAAACGCTTTACGTATCCGATTGCCGCTTCCGTCGGGCCTGCGCCTTGCAATCCACTTCCCCCGAACCTCACCTTCGACGCCCCGTTCCCACCGGAACACCCAACGGAGTCCCACGATGACCCGCATCCTTTCCGCCTTCTTTCTCGCCACGTTGCTCTTCTGTGCCAACGCCGAAGAACCCAAGCCCGAGCCCACGCCCCCCGCCGAAAAAGTCATCAAATTCCCCGGTGGCGGCCGCGCTTACCCCGCCCGCAAACGCATCGAGATCGACGGCGTCGCCGTCTACCCCACCCGCGCCCCGATCGAACTCTTCGCCTGCGCCACCAACGGGAAGGAACACGAGGCCGTCATCTCCCTTGAGTGCATCCCCCAGGACGTCCACTTCGCCCTCCTCATTTTCGGCCTCAAGCAGAAGTCGGACTACCCGGACAAGAAAGGCCCCGAGGCGCTCGGCGACCCGGCCAAGCCGGTCGGCGACCGGATCGCGATCTGGGTCGAGTGGGAAGCGGACGGCAAGAAGGTCCGCGTTCGCGCCGAGGATCTGCTGACCTACGGGCCGCCGGCGGCGAAGCGGACGATGCCGCGCGCCGGCTGGACGTTCGCGGGGAGCACGGTGTGGGAACGCATCGACCCCGACACGAACCAGAAAACCGGCGAGACGATCTACATGGCGAACCGCGAGCGCACGCTCATCGCGACGCTGCACGACCCCACGTCCGTCATCGACAACCCGCTCACCTCCGGCGGCGACGATCGCATGCTCCACCCGAACTTCGACGCCCTTCCGCCGCGCGGCACCAAGGTCGTCCTCGCGATCGAGGTCCCCGACGAGGCCGCGCTGAAGGAGATGACGAAGGTGGAGGAAGAGGCGGACAAGGAGTACGCGGCGAAGATCGCCAAGGAGTGGAAGGACATCGACGAGGCGGTGCCGGACCAGAAGGGGCCGGAGCCGGTGAAGGACGAGGGCGCCCCGAAGGCGGGCGAGAAGAAATGAGCGCGAAGCTCCGGCGGGCGGTGGGCGAGGCGCGGGACCGGCTTCACGGCCGGCTCTCGGCGCGCCGTGCCGTGGCCGGGGCGGCGTGGGCGGCGATTCCCGCGGCCGGGCTGGCGGCGGCCGCGTGGGCGGGCGGCCCGGGATGGCTCGCGCCGCTCGCGGTGGCGGCCTGCGCCGCGGCCGGCGCGGCGTGGGGCGCGATGACGAAGGTCACCCTGGCCGAGGCCGCCGTCGCGCTCGACCGCGCCGTCGGCGCCGGCGACCGCGTCGCGACCGCCTGGGAATTCGCGGCCCGCAAAGAAAAGGGCGATCTCGCCGCGCGCGTCGCCGCCGACGGGCTCGCTTCCCTCCGCCCCGCTTCCTTCGCCTGGACCTTCCGCCGCCGCGACGCCCTCGCCGCCCTCGCCGCCGCCGCCGTGGCGCTTCTCTCCCTCGCCGCGCCCTCGAAACCCTCGGGCGCCCGCGGGGAGGTTCGCGGTCCCCGGATCGTCAACGAAGAGCGGGAGCGGCTCGCCCGCAGCGCTGCCGAGGCCCAGGCGGCCGCGGCGATTTCGGGCTCGACCGACGCCGAAGCGGCGGCCAAGCGCGCGGCCGAGCTTGCCAACGGCGCCGCGGGAAAGGACGCCGGCCAGGTCGCCGCCGACTTCGCCCGCGAGGCCGCCCGGATCCGCGCCGCCGTCGCCGCCCTTCGCAGCACCGACCCCGAGGCCGCCCGCCTCCTCCAGCGCGTCGCCGACCGGCTGGACGCGGGAAGCGCGCGTCTCGCGGAGACGGCGTCCGGCGCGGCGGCGGCGTCCAACCTCGCACCGCCCGCGACCGACGCCGGCACAGGCGCTTCTGCCTCGGCCGGCGCCGTCCCCGCGTCCACCTCCGTCTCGCCCGTCGCCCCGGCCGATCGCACGGCCCTGGCGCGCCCGAGCTGGCCCACCGAGTACGACGGCGTCGTGGAGCGCTACTTTGCGGGGGAGCCGCGATGAATCGCCATCCGGCGGTGGCCACGATCGCGTCGCGGGGCTACCATCCCGTGTTCGCGAATCGCCGGCCGGCTGCGGCCGGCGCTTCCGTCCCATTCGAACATTGCGGGGGCCCGCTTCGGGCGGCCCCCGAGGTCAGGCGGCCGCCGGCAGGGGGGAAAGCCGGCCGGCGGTTGCCAGGTATCCATGAGGAGGGGTCATGAAGACGTCCGTGGCGGTGATGGCGGCGTTGCTGGTGTCGGCCGGCGCGGTGATGGCCGGGCCGAAGGAGGATTTCGCGAAGACGTGGGCGAAGGGCGCCGACGCGCTGGTGAAACTGCAGCGCGAGGACGGCGGTTGGGCGCTGAAGGGACTGGGGGACAACTCGGACGTGGCGATCACAGGGCTGGCCCTGTCCGCGCTCGCAGGGACCGAGGACGGCAAGAAGACGCACGCGGCGGCGATCGCGAAGGCCTGCGATTACCTCGTGAAGAACCAGGCCGAGGACGGCTCGATCGCGAACGCGGGCGCCGTGCCGAAGCTCACGAACTACAAGACGGCGATCACCATGACCGCGCTCGCGATCGTGGACAAGGCGAAGTACAAGGACGTGCTCGAAAAGGGCGCCAAGTGGCTCATCAGCTTCCAGTACCAGGAAGCCGGCCCGCAGAAGGCCGACAAGAACGACCCGAACTTCGGCGGCGCGGGGTATGACGAGAAAAAGGACCAGCCGCGCGGCGACATGTCGAACACGACCTACATGCTCGAGGCGCTCGACGCGGCGGGCGTGCCGAAGGACAGCGAAGTCTGGAAGCGTGCGCTGACGTTCGTGCAGCGCTGCCAGAACCGCAGCGAGTCCAACGACGGCCCCGGGTTCGACAAGCTTGGCGTGACGGTCGGCGACGACGGCGGCTTCTTCTACCGCCCCGGCGAATCCAAGGCCGAGAAGGAAACGCTCCCCAACGGCAAGCAGTGCTTCCGCTCGTACGGCTCGATGACGTACGAGGGGTACAAGTCGATGATCTACGCCGGGCTGACCAAGGAAGACCCGCGCGTGAAGGCTGCAATGGGGTGGATCGCCAAGCACTACACGCTGGACGAAAACCCCGGCATGAAGGCGCAGGGGTACTTCTACTACCTGCACGCGTTCGCCTCGGCCCTCGATGCCGGCGGCCTGGACGAGATCAAGGACGCCGACGGCGAGACTCACAAGTGGGCGGAAGAGCTCACGGCGAAGCTCGCGGCGCTCCAGAAGGAAGACGGGAACTGGGTCGGCGACGCGCGGTGGTGGGAGGACATGCAGCCCCTTCCGACGCTCTATTCGCTCATGGCGCTGAACCGTGCGGCGAAGCACCTGAAGTAGTGAGACAACGGCCGGGGCGGCCCGCGAGGGTCGCCCCGGGCCTTCCAAGGAGAGAGCCATGAAGACCGGCGTGTGGATCATCGGGGCGTACGGAAGCGTCGCGACGTGCGTGGTCTGCGGGGCGGAAGGGATCAAGAAAGGCCTCGTGGGGCGGACCGGGCTGGTCACGGAGCTTCCGGCGCTGAAGGAGCTGGACCTGGCGCCGATGGGCGACATCGTTTTCGGCGGATGCGACGTGCGTCGGACGGACATGGTGGGGGCGGCGGAGGAAGTGCGGCGCGACCCGGGGATCGTCTCGCGGGAGCTGATCGACGCGCTGAGGCCGGAGCTGCTCGAGATTTCCAGGGACATCACGCCGGGGTGCTCGCTGAACTGCGGCGAGGAAGTCACGGCGATGGCGAAGGACGGCGGGATCGAGAATGGCCGGACGGCGAGCGAAGTGGTGGCGGAGATCCAGCGGCAGATCAGGGCGTTCCGCGAGAAGCACCGGCTCGACCGCGTGATCGTGGTGAACCTGGCGTCGACCGAGGCGGGGCACGACGCGCCGCGCGAGTACGGCACCCTCCGCGACTTCGCGCGCCTCATCGTCGAGGACCGCCGCAAGCTGCTCTGCGCTTCCGTCCTCTATGCCTACGCCGCGATCGACCTCGGGTGCCCGTTCGTGAACTTCACGCCGTCGTTCGGGGCGTCGATCCCCGCGATGGAAGAGCTCGCGTTGATCCGGGGAGTACCGCACGCGGGGAAAGACGGGAAGACGGGGGAGACGCTGGTGAAGACGGCGCTCGCGCCGATGTTCCTCGCGCGCAACCTGCGGCTGCTGTCGTGGGAGTCGCACAACATCCTCGGGAACCGCGACGGGCTCGTCCTCAAGCAGCCGGGCGCCAACCGGTCGAAGACCAAGGACAAGGAAGAAGCGCTGAAGCAGCTGGTGAAGGACGAGTCGCTGCACTCGCACGTGACGATCGACTACTGCCCGTCGCTGGGCGACTGGAAGACGGCGTGGAACTTCATCCACTTCGAGGGCTTCCTCGGCACGCGGATGACGATGCAGTTCACGTGGCAGGGGTGCGACTCGGCGCTGGCCGCGCCGCTGGTGCTGGACCTGGTGCGGATGACGGACTTCGCCGCGCGGCGGGGCGAGTCGGGCGCGCTGCGGCACCTGGCGTGCTTCTTCAAGTCGCCGGCGCTGGTGCGCGAGCACGACTTCTTCAAGCAGTTCGCGATGCTGATGGAGTACGTGGAGCGGGCGCACAACGGGTCGCCGGAACGGAGTGCGGTGGGCGGAGGGCGCCCGACGCCATAGGAAAACCCTGTGCGGATATCGTGTTCTCCCGTGCCCTTCCCGAATTAGAATGTCACGATCGCACGGCATGACCGTCCTTTCCGAGGGGGCCCACTCGCGAGCATCGCCATGAAAACCATCCGGATCCTGTCCTTCGCCCTTCTCGCCTCCCTCGCCGCCCGCGCCGAGGAAATCCCGCTCCAGTTCTCCGAGTTCTCCATCGCCCGCACGCGGTTCGAAAAGAAGGTCTGGGCCGACTCCCGCGTCAAGAACGCCGGCGCCACCCCCGTTACCGGCATCAGCGTCGCCCTCATCTGCTTCGAGGGCGATCGCGAGGTCGCCCGCTCCCGCGCCGTCGACATCGACCAGGTCGCCCCCGGCGGCGAACGCCCAGTCTCGTTCGAAATCGCCAAGTGCCCCTTCTTCACCAACTACGTCGTCGAGGCCGCCTACTTCCTCAACGGCAAGGAAACCCGCACCCGCTTCATCGGCCGCGACCTCTTCAATCCCCCCATGCCCGAGCGCAAGGACGCCATCCCGGGGACCGCATACCTCGAGGTCTACGGCATCAAGCACGAGCGCCAGGACAAGGACGTCACCGTCAACCTCAAGGTCAAGAACGCCGGCGAACTCCCCGCCGACATGGCCCGCATCCGCTTCAAGTTCTACGACGCCGACCACAACCTCGTGCGGGAAGCGGCGCAGACGTTCACGGAGAAGTTCGAGTTCGGCAAGGAAGTGCCGCTGCTGGTGAAGATCAAGGGCGTGCCCGAGTTCGAGAACGTGCGCGCGGACATCGAGGAGTCGACGACGCAGGAACGCAACATGTCCGAGGGGGAATTCAGCGGCGAGGCCGAGGTCGAGGCCGCCGGGTTCCGCTTCGAGGACCGCCAGGACGGCTCGATCCGCGTGACGGGGCGCGTGCGCAACGGCAAGCCGATCGGCGTCCGCAACGTCGTCATCAAGATCATGCTCTTCAAGGGCGGCAACCAGGTGCGCGAGCTCATGGCGACGCCCGAGCGGCCGCTTCATCCGCAGGAAACCGCGGGGTTTGCGAGCACGATGAAGGGGCCGCCGGAGTTCGACGACTACAAGTACACGGCGTCGTACGAGGAGGACGAGACGCTGGTGGCGGAGGATCCGCCGAAGGATCCCGTGGAGCCGGGGCCGAAGGATCCTGACCCGAAGGTGGCGGGGACGGACCCGCCGAAGGATCCGCCGAAGGTGCCGGAGCCGAAGAAGCCGGAGGAGCCGAAGATCCGCTCGGTGGCGCAGTCGATCGCGGTGCGCGGGTCGCGCTGGATCGAGGGCGAATGGGTCGGCGAGGGGAAGCAGGCGAAGTACCGCGGGGCGTTCCTCGTGGTGTCGCTTCAGTTCACCGACAAGAACGGGAAGACGGCGAAGGTCGCGCAGGCGGGGATGCTGGACGTGACGTTCAAGGCGCCGGCGAAGAAGGACGTGGTGACGCGCATGAAGGTCGAGAAGTTCGCGTGGAGCACGGACTGCCGCAAGTTCACGGTGGCCAACGCGAAGGCGGGGATGATGGGGTACGACCCGGACTCGGAGTCGCTCGACGTGGTCCTGCTCGAGTTCAAGGACAACGACGACTGGAACTACACGCTGGACGCGAAGTTCACGTCCGACGAGGGCGACGTCTGGGAATGGAAAGGCCTGTCGGAGCCGTACCGCACCGAGTCGATCAAACCCACGGGAAAGAAAAAGTGAAATCACGCCCGGACTTCTCTCTTCGCCAGATCGAGGTCTTCTGCCAGGTGGCGGAGCAGCGTTCGTTCTCGAAGGCGGCGAACGCGGTGTTCCTGTCGCAGCCGACGGTGAGCGAGCACATGGCGGCGCTGGAACGGACGGTGGGGAACCGGCTGTTCGACCGGGTGCGCGGGGCGGTGTCGCTGACGCGGGCGGGGCAGGTGTTCTACGAGCACGCGAAGAAGATGCTGGCGATGCAGCGCGACGCGGTGCGCGCGCTGGACGACCTGAAAGGCGCGGTGCGCGGCCAGCTCGACCTCGGGGGGAGCACGATCCCCGGGACGTACGTGCTGCCGGGGCTGATCCGCTCGTTCCGCGAGGTGCACCCCGACGTGAAGGTCACCATCCGCTGCGGGGACAGCTCGGAAGTCGTCGAGATGGTCGCCGCCGGCAGGATCGAACTCGGGATCGTCGGGTCGCGCGTGAAGCGCCGCGGGATCAAGTCGGAGGAGATCGCGAAGGACGAGCTGGTCGTGATCTGTCCCCCGGGACATGCGTGGGCGAAGAAACGGCAGATCGAGCCCTCAGACCTCGCGAAGGAGCAGTTCGTGATGCGCGAGCAGGGAAGCGGCACGCGCGAGACGATGGACCGCCAGCTCGCCGAGGCCGGCGTCGGGCCGCTTCAGGTGTCGGTCGAGGTCGGGTCGACGGAAGAAGTGAAGGAGAGCGTGAAGGCGGGGCTCGGCGTGTCGATCGTGTCGCGCCGCGCGATCGGGACGGAGCTGGGCGCCGGGGCGCTGGCGGCGGCGCGCGTCAAGGGGATGGACCTGTCCCGCGCACTGACCCTGGTCGTCTCCGACGAGCGGACGCTCTCGGGGATCTGCCGCGCGTTCCTGGAGCATGTCGAGGCCCAGAAGGGATCGCTGTGATCGCCGCTCCCGAGCTGCGGGCGAACAAGAGGGCGCCGGGGTCGGCCGGCGCCGGGCGGCTGCGCTGCGGCTGGAGGGCGCTCGCGGGTTCGTGGGGCGCCGCGGCGGCGCTGCACGCGGCGCTGCTCGCGACGGCCGCGTTTCTCACGTCGATGATCGTCCGCCACCGCGCCGCCGACCCGGAGCTTCCGCCGGTCCGCCTCGCGCTGGGCGGCACGGGCGCGGCGGGGAAGCCGGGGCTGCCCGGCTCGCGCGAGCCCGTTGCATCGCACCGCCCCTCGGTGCCGGACCTTCCGCCCGGCGAGATTGAGACCGGGGAGCCGCCGGTGGTCCCGGGGACGGAGGACCTGCGCCTCGGCCCGCCTCCGTCGAGCGGCGGGACCGTGCGCGAGGACCTGATGGCCGGCCACATCCCCGAGCATTCGGGGCGGGGGCGCCCCGGAGACCCCCGCGGGGTCCGGGCGGGGCACGGAATTCCCGTGGCGGACGGCGCCCCGGGCTCCGGCGCCGGCGATCCCGCGGCCGAAGGCGCTTCTTCGACGCCCGGCTCGTCGACCGGCGGCGATTCGGGGACGGGCGGCGAAGGAGGCGATGGCTGGGCTCGCCGGCAGGGCGGACGCCTTCCTTCCTATCCCGCCGCCGCGCGCCGCCGCGGGATCGAGGGAACCGCCACGCTGTCGCTCGACGTCGCCGCCGACGGCACCGTCGCCTCCGTCCGCCTCGAAAAGTCCAGCGGCCACCGGCTCCTCGACGACGCCGCCACGGAAGCGGCGTGGACCTGGACGTTCCTGCCGGCGCTTCGGGACGGGCGCGCGGAGCCGTCGCGCGTCACGATGCCCGTGACGTTCCGGCTTACCGACTGACCGGCGGCCAGACGGTCTGTTTCGCGTCGCGCCCCCATGCCGCCAGCTCGGTCGTCATCCGGACGGTGAGCCCGCGGAACTCCTCGCGCGCGACGCCGCCGTGAGCCGGCGCCCCGGCCCAGGCGACCGCGTCCTCTCCCGAGGCCGTGCTCGCGCTCCGGGGAAACGGAACCTCCCGCGACAGCCACACCGTCGAGCGGGTCGACCATGCTCCCCCCGCCGGCCGGTCCTGCAGCACGGACCGCACGCACGGCAGCTCCACCCCCGACACCGACAGCATCGCCTCGTCCGTCCTCCCGCGCCGCTCGAATCCCGGCAGCCCCGCCCCGCTCTTCAGCCGCCGGACCTCCACCGCGCGCGTCGTCCTTCCCGGCCCCCCCCACCATGCCCGCGCGATCCGCCCTGACGATTTCTCCACTTCGCACAGCACCGACGCGCCGGGGAAAAACCGCGCGACGAGGTGGTCCCGCATCTCGACCCACGCCGTCCGGCCCTCGACGCCCACGCACGCCATCCGCGTCCGCACCCGGAAGTTCGGCACCACGTCGGACACCGTCGAGACGTCGTGCTCCACCCAGTCCCCCGCGCCGATTTCCCCCCAGTCGTACCGCTCCAGTTCCCCCTCGAACAGGTCCGGCTCCACCCGGAACCCGTTCGGCGTCTCGTCCACCTCCGGGCCAAGCAGGATCCAGCCGGCGAGCGCGGCGGGAAGCGCGAGGCTGCCGGCGATCGCGAGGATCACGGCGGCGGAGGGGAGGCGCGGGTCGTGGAATCTCATGGGGGCGGCGGACCGTTATAGTACCGGACCTTCCCCCGTTTCCAGGACCCCCATGCGCCTTCGCCACCTCGCCGCCGTCCTCTTCCTCGCCGCCGCCGTTCCCGCCCGCGCCGACATCGGCCCGAAGCCGCGCAGTGAAGCGCCGGGCCTGGAGGCGACCGGGGACATGCAGGGGATCGAGGTGGAGATGGCGTCGGAGGTCGTGTCGCTCCGGCTCGGCCGCGCGGATCACGACGCGTGGGTCGACCGACTGCGCGTCGAGGCGACGTTCGAGATGCGGAACTCGGGCGGAGACGCGGCGTTCGAGGAGGGGTTCCCGATCGGGCCGGTGAAGAACATGAAGGGATTCGAGGCGGAGATCGACGGGGCGAAAGTCGAGGCGAAGCTCGTCGACCGGTTCGAGGGGAAGGTCGTCGCGGTCACGGAGGCGCAGGCCGACGAGTACGACGAAAGCGGGCGCCACGACTACTGGTACGTCTGGGACGCGAAGTACCCCGCCGGGGCGACGCGCATCCATAAGGTCCGGTACGAACTCGAGCTGTTCGGGTTCAGCGAGTATCGCGGCGCGTCGTACACGCTGTCGACCGGGGCGCGCTGGAAGGGGCCGATCGGGAAAGCGACGGTCACGTTTCGCTGCGAAGCGCCGCTGACGCTCGACCACGTGCGCTCGGCCCACCCGCTTCGCGGCGCGACCCGCACCGACGGCGCGATCGCCTGGACGTTCGAGAACCTCGAGCCGGGCGCCGGGGACGACATCGACGTGCGCTACCACATGAAGACGACGTGGGCCGACGATCTCCGGAGGCTCCGCGAGGAGGCCAAGGAGCACTGGTCGGCCAAGAAAGAAGTCGTCTGGACGCTGGGCCGCGCCCACGAGCGCTTCTCCCGGGAGATGCGCAGCCCGGAAGAGCGGGCCGCATGGCTCGACGCGATCCGCGGCATGCTCGACGAGGCGGCGGTGAAAGATGGCACCTGGGAGTTCCCGGCCGAGGAGCGGCAGCGCATCCAGATCGGCGACGATGTGTCCCCCGAGGTCCGCGCGGAAATCGAGAAGAACCGCGGCACCGAGATTCGCGAGTACGCGCGTCCCGGACAGGCGGGGCAGCTCCTCGAGTTCTTCGACCCGCTGCTCGAAACCGCCCGCGAAGACCCGGCCTCCGCCCGCGCCGCGCTCGATCGCTGGGCCTCAGCCGGCGAGGCGCTCCTCGCAGGAAAGGTGACCGCCGGCGGAAAACCCCTGACCCTGCCGGGGGAGGCCGCCGTCGCGGACCTGAAGTCGAAGGTCGAGGAAGCGCGCCGACTGCTGAAGTGACCTTACTTCTTCGGCTCGGGGCGCTTAAGGGTCTCCTTCGCGTCCGTCCCGCTCCGGAGCAGCGTCATGACATCGAGCGAGCCGGCCGAGGACACCTGCCGGCGCACGATTCCGCCCTTCACGGAGGGTTTCCCGTTCCAGGTCGTGTCGGCGTCAAGGCCGTTCACGCGGATCTTCTCGTCGATGCGGGCGCGGAAGGGGACCTTCTCGGAGATCCAGGTGGTGATGCGGGACTTTTCGTCGCAGCAGGAGCTGGTGAGCTGGGTTTCCACCTCGATCTTCTCGCAGTCGTAGGCCGTGGTTCCCGCCTTCGTCTTCTCCTTCGTGACGGTCCCGGTCGCGGTCACCGTCGGGCGGGGCGTTCCGGGGGCCACGGCGGGACCAGTCGCGGCGGGGCCGACGGCAAGCTCCTCGCAGGCGGCCCCGGGCTTCCCCCAGTACGCCTTCGCGACTTTTCCGTCCGCTTTCCGGGCGCCGAGGCAGAGCACCATGCCCTCCCACGCCCTTCCCGCGTTCTTCATCGTGACTTCGACCCACACGAGATCCCCTTCGACGCCCACGCAGGCCAGCCGGCGCGAGGGGCGCTTGTTCCCGGCCGCCGGGGGCGCCGAAGGGCCGGCCAGCTCGAACTCGGCCCAGTCGCCGGCCGCCAGCGCCGCGACGTCCCAGTCGGCCAGGTCGTTCTCCCGGACGGCCGGGGCGGACGCCTCTTCAGCCCGAACCGCAATCCCGGCGGAGAGCACGACAGCAAGCACGGCCAGCGGGCGGGTGATTCGCATCGCCGCACTGTACCTCACAGGCAGAAACAAAAAAACCCGCCCCCTCGCGGGGGCGGGTCGATGTCCGGATCGAGAACTTACTTCTTCAGGCTCATCTTGGCGTCGGTGCCGCTCGCCTTGATTTCCATCGTCGTCTTCATCGTGTAACCCGTGCCGGCCATGTCGCTCGTGGACTTGACGAGGCCACCCTTGCCTTCGGCCTTGCCTTCCCACTTGACCTTGCCGTCGTACGGATCCTTCGCGTCAGCAGCCTGCGCCTTGTACTTGAAGGCGACCTTCTCGCTGCTCCACGAAGTCGTCTTCATCTTCGACTCCATGCCGTTCGCCTTCGTCGTGATGTCCATCTCGATCTTCTCGCAGTCGTAGTCCGTGCCGGCGACCTTGATCGACTCCTTCGACACCTTCGCCGTGCCCGAGCCGTCGAACTTCGGCGCTTCCGTCGGCTTCGCGCCCGTCGCCTTCTCGACCTTCAGCTCCTTGCCGGCCTCGCCGACCTTGCCCCACCACGCCTTGGTCACGTTGCCGGACTTCTTGTCCACGGCGCACATGATCACCATGCCCTTCCAGGCGGGGTTGTACGAGAGCATCTGGTCCGACTCGAGATAGACCGTGTCGCCCTCGACGCCGACGCACGCGATCTTCGAGCTCGACTTCTGCGGATTCGGCGGAACGCCCTGCATCACCATCTCGCTCACCGTCTCGTACTCGACCCACTCGCCGCCCTTCAGGCCGGACAGGTCGTAGTACGAATACATCCCTTCCTGGATCACCGGGTCGGGCATCTGGGCCTGCGCCTGCGTGGCGCAGAGGGCCAGGACCAGCGCGCTGCAGATCACCGTCAGCTTGCTCATCGACTTAACTCCTGTAAATGTTCCCCCTGAGGCGAAGAAGCCCTCGGGGATCATCCCCGTTGGCTCCCCCAGAGAAGGTTCTTATTTCGGTGCGGGCAGTTTCACGGTCATCTTGGCATCGGTCCCCATCCCGACGATTTCCATCGTCGTCCCCTGCGCCGTCATCTTGACCATATTGGCGCCCTTCAGGGTGTACTTGCCCTCGACCTTGATGTCCGAGTTGTTCTTGTAGGCATCGGCCGCCTTCTCGTCGTACCAGCTGCGGAAGGGAACCTTGTCGGACATCCAGGAGGTGGACTGCGAGCGGTTGTCCTTGCCCTGGTAGGTGGTGGTGATGTCGGACTCCATCTTCTGGCACTCGACCGACTTGCCGGCGACGGTCAGGGTCTCATTCGAGTACTTGATCGTGCCCTTGGACTTCGGCATCTCGCCCGCCGCGCCGCCGCCGCCCGTGGGCATCGCCTGGACCTTGATTTCCTTGGCTTCCTCGCCGGCCTTGCCCCAGAACGCCTTCTTGGTCTTCCGGTCGGCCTTGTCTACGCCGAGAAGGGTCACCCAGCCGGCCTGCGAGCTGTTCGTCTGCTCGATCCAGACCAGGCCGTCCTTGGTCCCGACGCAAGCCAGCTTGGACTTCATGGAGTACCCGGACCCCTTGGTCTCGGTCTCGACCCATTCGCCTTCCTTGAGGGCCGCCACGTCCCAGCCCGTGCTCATCGAATCGTACACCGTCGGGTCGGGCTGGCTGCTCCCGCCGCCGCCGGACGTCGAACCGCCGCCGCCGCCGATCAGGCCGCAGCCGGCCAGCGCCAGCGAGCACATCCCCAAGGCAATCTTTCGCATTCCGTTTCTCCGTTATAGTTTGTGGCGCGACTCAGGATTATCAGGACCGGGAAGGCTAGCGGGGGGGTGGGGGGGCGTCAAGCGGAAATCGGTGGGCGTAAGACGCCCATGAAATGCTTAAACGGGATGCCGCAAACCCTCTAGCGGCTCTTCTGGCCCCCTGGCGAATAGTGCTCTGAACGTGTTGAGGCCGAAGAGCATTCCCGGAATCCGGCGGGGCGGGGTCGCGTCTTAACCGCTTTTTAATCCTAGACTTGCGTCGAATGGACCCCTAAACCACCACGTTGACCAGCCGCCGGGGCACCACGATCACATTCCGCGGCGCGTTCCCGGCCAGCGCTTCCACCACCTTCGGATCCGCCAGCGCGGCCGCCTTGAACTGGTCGTCGGTCGACCCCGCCGGCAGCTTCACCCGCGTCCGGACCTTCCCGTTGACCTGCACCGGGATCTCGATCTCCTCCTCCACGCACGCCGCCGGGTCGAACGCCGGCCAGGCCTGGTCGAAGATCGACGGCGGTTTCCCCAGGATCTCCCACATTTCCTCCGCCATGTGGGGGACGAACGGCGCCAGCAGCAGCGTGACTGTCTCACAGGCCTCGCGCAGCACGGCGGCGGCATTCGGACCCCCCGCCTCGTACTTGGCCCGCTTGATCTCGTTCACCAGCTCCATGGCGGAGGCCACGGCGGTGTTGAACTTGAACCCGCCCTCGATTTCCTCGGTGACCTTCTTGATCGTTTGGTGGACCTTCCGGCGCACCGCGCGGACGTCGTCCGCAAGTCCTTCCAGCGAAACGGGTTTCGACGAAGCGCCCTCAATCTTCGGCAGCGCTTCCTGCACCGTGTCCCAGACCCGATACAGGAACCGGTGCGCCCCGATGATGTCCTTGGTCGCCCAGATGGCGTCCCGCTCGGGCGGGCCGATGAACAGCGTGTACAGCCGGACGGTGTCCGCCCCGTACTGCTCGATCAGCGGCTCGGGCGCCATCCCGTTCTTCTTGGACTTCGACATCTTGTGCAACTCGGTCAGGACCGCCTGGCCGCAGGTGTGCTTGCCGTCCTTCACCTCGGTTTCCGGCACCCAGCCGTGTTCCGGGCACTTGTGGGCGTCCGCGCAGATCAGCCCCTGCGCGAACAGCCGCGAGAACGGCTCTTCGAAGTCCGTCAGCTCGATGTCGTAGAGGAATTTGGTGATGAAGCGGCTGTAGATGAGGTGCTTGGTAGCGTGCTCGGCGCCGCCGATGTACTGGTCGACGGGGAGCCAGTGGTTGACGTCGTCGGGGATGAAGACCTTTTCGGCGCGGGGGGAGATGTAGCGCAGGAAGTACCAGGCCGAGTCCACGAAGGTGTCCATCGTGTCGGTTTCGCGGCGGGCGGGGTCTTCGCAGACCGGGCAGGTCGTCTTGACGAAGCTCTCGACGGCGGCCAGGGGGGACTGTCCCTTGGGCTTGAAGTCGGCGGCGTCGGGCAGGACGACGGGGAGGTCGCTCTCCGGGACAGGGACAGCTCCGCAGTTCGGGCAGTAGACGATCGGGATCGGGGCGCCCCAGTACCGCTGGCGGGAGATCAGCCAGTCGCGCAGCCGGTAGGTGATGGTCGGGCCGCCCAGCTCGCGGTCTTCCAGTTCCTCGGTGATCTTGGCGCGGCCGAAGTTGTTCGGCAGGCCGTCGAATTCGCCCGAGTTGACCTGGACGCCCTCGTCCTCGTACGCCTTGTCCATCGTCGCGCCGTCCAGCGTCGCGCCCTTGGGCGCGATGACCACCTTGATCGGGAACCCGTATTTCTTCGCGAACAGGAAATCGCGCGAATCGTGCGCCGGGACGCCCATGACGGCGCCGGTGCCGAAGTCCATCAGCGCGTAGTCCGCGGCCCACAGCGGCACGGGCTTGCCGGTCAGCGGGTGCAGGACGTTCACGCCCAGCGAGATCCCTTCCTTGTCGCCCGCGGCCGTGCGCTGCATCGCTTTCTGCGACTTGCACTTCGCCACGAACTCCGCCAGCTTCTTGCGCTCCGCCTCCGGCATCTTCGCGGCGCACTTCGCGACCAGCGGGTGCTCCGGCGCGACGACGACGAACGTCACGCCGAACAGCGTGTCGGCGCGCGTCGTGAAGACCTTGATCCGATCCTCGCCCGTCTCCAGCCGGAACACGATCTCCGCGCCTTCCGTCCGCCCGATCCACGCTTCCTGCATCGCCGTCACGCGCTCCGGCCAATCCTCCAGCTCGTCCAGGTCGTCCAGCAGCCGGTCGGCGTACTTCGTGATCCGGAAGTACCACTGCTCCAGGTTCTTGGGGGTGACGGCGGTCCCGCAGCGCTCGCAGGTCCCGTCCTCCTCGACCTGCTCGTTCGCCAGCACGGTCTGGCACGCAGGGCACCAGTTGACCGGCGCCATCTTCCGGTAGGCCAGCTTGTTCTCCAGCAGCTTCAGGTACAGCCACTGCGTCCACTTGTAGTAGCCGGGGTGGCAGCTCGCGATCTCGCGGTCCCAGTCGTACCCGACGCCCCACGCGTGGATCTGCTGCTTCATCACCCGGATGTTCCGCAGCGTGTACTCGCGCGGATGCACCGGCTGCCCCTCGTTCCGCGCCGCCTCGATCGCCGCGTTCTCCGCCGGCAGCCCGAACGCGTCCCACCCCATCGGCGTCAGGACGTCGAACCCCTTCATCATCTTGTACCGCGCCAGCGCGTCCCCGATGATGTAGTTCCGCCCGTGCCCCACATGCAGCGTCCCGCTCGGGTAGGGGAACATCACCAGCGCGTAAAACTTGGGCTTCCCCTGGCGATTGCCGGCGCGGAACAGCCCCGCGCGGCTCCACTGCTGCTGCCAGCGTGTCTCGATCTGACGGAATTCGTATTTGCGCGTCATCGGTTTCGGTGGGCCTGGTAGTGAAAAAAACGGCGTCCCGTGAAGCGGGGACGCTGAGGTGCGGGGAGGATAGCAGCCGTGCGGATTTGCGGGCCAGTTAATTGAATGAGCGGGGCGTGGAAGAGGTTCGCGGGGAATTTCGGAGGTCCAATTGGCGAGCCCGTCGCCGGATGAGATTCGCTAGACTGCCGCGGGGGACCGGAGTCCACGATGCGATTGTTTCTGATCCTGTGCCTATGCGCCCTGCCGCTGGCGGCGGAAGAGCCGCTCCAATCGGCGCTGGAGCGACTGCGGTCTGAGGATCCGGCGGTGCGCTTGGAAGCACGGGCGCGTTTGCTTGCGGCGAACATGGCCGACGTCCCGGCGATCCAGAGGTTCGCGGAGGGGGAATCAGACGTCGAGGCACGAGCAGCGGCGCAGGAAATCGCGGAAGTGCTGGAGTATCGAACTCGGCGTGACGTTCTTGAGAAGGCCATCTTTGCAGTATTCGAAGGAGAGATTGAGGCTCTCGAAAGGAAAGGGCCAAAGGTACTCACCGTCCTCGGGGAGATCCTTCGCTACTCCCGCATCGTCGTCGGCGACGACCTCACCGTCTGGGTGGCCCTGTCCGGTGACAACAGGGGGATGGGGCTTGTTGGCCGAGGAGAGAGCGAAGATCCAGGCGAGGACCCTGTCGAGGTTGTCGTCCAGCGGGTTGGCTGCGCGCTCGCGGCCCTGACGCTCGCAGAATTCGGAGGGAACGTGGAGGCTTGGCTGGACTTCATTGCGAAGCACGAGGGCTCGGATTGGCAGGCGATCCGCATGGACGGTCTCGTGTCGCGCGGATATGGCGTTCATTCAGCAGATCCCCAGGAGGCCGCGTCGGAGTTGCTGCGCGCCTGGACGGCGCGAGTCACATCCTTCGGAGCACGAGAGTGCCAGATGGAGCTCTGCGCAGAGGCGGAGAGTAGAGCACTTGACGGCGTTCTCGGAACGCTCCTCGCGGATCTGCCGACGAACCAACCGGAGGGGCTGGAACGGTTCAATGGCGCGGAGTCATGGCTAAGGCTCAACCGACGTGATTTCGAGTGGCGCGGGGGGCGGCTTTGCTCACGAGCCGGACCTCGAGAATTCGCGGAACGCCTCGCCGACGGGGATCCGCTCGTGCGGATCGCGGCCCTTTGGGCGCTGGACGCGCGCGGAGGGGAGATCCCCGCCGCCGGCTGGAACGTGATCCGCGATTCCCCGGAATTCGCACTGCGGCTGATGGCTCGCACAGGGCATGCGGTTCCCGCCGACTGCACTCCCGCGTTCTTCGAGGCGACGGCAGCCTTGCCCTCGTGCCTGCTGGAACATGAGCCCGGGCTCGATCCGAGTGCGTTGACGAAACTTGTCGAGGATCTTTCCACCGAACCGATCCTGCGCTGGCGGATTCTCCGCTGGCTTCTCCTGCGCGCCGACCGGACCCGCTTCGCCATTGGAGCCGAAGAGGCGGGAGGGGGGAAGGACATCCCCTATCCATCCACGAGGAGCCGTTATCAACCTTGGGACGGAATCGAGAATGCCATGGCACTGCCTGTGCTGCTGGATGCGTGCCTGGGGGACGAACCGGACGTGGATCGCGCCGAACATTGGCTGGCTGCCGCCGGCCCCCATGAAGCTTTCCTGGACATTGCCTCGGCGCTCGCCAGGCGTGGGCGACGCACGGGACTGTTCGTGATAGGCATTCGCGCCAGCATCGGGCTCCCCGCGCAGTTTCGAAACGTGGTGCGGTCGCTCGTCGAGGGCGCTCCCTCCGGAGTTGATGCGGCCGAATGGAGGGCCTGGGGAGATCTGGACCCCGACCATTACGAGTGGGATCCGGTGCGGCAATTGTGGTCTCCCCATCCATGAGAGTAGCCGCGCTGCTCCTCATTCTTTCCGCGTCGTTCGCCCGCGCCGACGACGCCCTCGACCGCCTCGCCGCCGACCTCGCCAGCGAGGACCCCGCCGTCCGCGCCGCCGCGCGCAGCCAGTTGCTCAAGTCCAGCGAGCGCCGCGTCCCTGCCATCCGCGCTGCCGCCGCGAACGCCACCGACGCCGAGGCCCGCGCCGCGCTTCTCGAGATCGCGGAGACCATCGCCGAAGGGCGCCCGATGCAGGTCGCGACGGAGTGGGCGCGGCGGGCGCTTCGCAACGACATGCTGCTGGACGACGTGGAGGGCTGGGAGATCTCGCCGATCGCGGTGTTCTGCTGCTGGATGACGCGTGGAGAGGAGATCGCGGCGCAGGCCGCGGCGGACCCCGATCGCCCGTGGCTCGACCAGAAGCCCGACGTCCGGTTGCTGGCGAAGGCCGGTGCGCACTGGCTGGAAGCGTACACGCTCGCGAAATTCGGCGACGACCTGGAGGCGTGGAAGCGCTTCCGCGAGAAAGTGCAGGACTGGAGCTGGGCGGAGATCCGGCTGGAGGGGCTGGTGGAGCGCGGGTACCGGGTGAGGGATGGGGATGCGAACGTGGCGGTGGCGGAGTTCCTGAGGGCGGGGAGGCGGTGGCGATCCGGGGACTCGAGGGAGTCGTTCGTGAAGCTGGTTTCGGCGGTGTTCAAGGGGCGGCCGGGCGAAGGGGAGCCGTCCGACGAGGAGCGGCTGCTCGACTGGATCGAGGCGTGCGGGAGCACGTTCGCGCGTGAAGGGGACCGGTTCGTGACGAGCGCGGGTGCGGAGGAGTTCCTTTCCGCGGTGCGCCACGGGAGCGACGGGGTGGCGCTGGCGGCGCTGGCGGAGCTGGAGCGGTGGCCGGACCGCGTGCCGGAAGAGGCCTGGCGGCTCGCGGAGGCCAACGTCAACGTGGTGACGCGGGTCATGGAGAAGGCCCGCCTGCGGGTGCCGCGCGACCGTCTCCCCGGCGTCCTCCGGGCGCTCGGCTCCGAGTCTTCCGCGCGCGGCCTGGCGGCGATCTGGAAGCACGAGGACCTGTCCTCGCTGGCGCAGGACCGGGAGGCCGATCCGGACGACCGCGTGAGGGCGATCCGGTTTCTCGCCCGGCTCGACCGCGAAGCCGCTGCGGCGGCGGGGCGCGGCGTTCTCGACGCCTACGCCCGGGAACCTCACGCCGACGAGCACGCCGTGGCGCGGGCCGCGGCGCTCGCGGCGGCGGACAGCGGGGCGAAAGAAGCGCTGGACGGCGCCGAGGCCTGGCTCAAGATCGCTCCCGAGAATTACGAGCGCATCGACGTCGCGCTCCTCCTCGCCCGCCACGGCC
This sequence comes from uncultured Planctomycetia bacterium, assembly GCA_964590435.1. GTDB lineage: Bacteria > Planctomycetota > MHYJ01 > WSZJ01 > WSZJ01 > WSZJ01. The sequence continues at coordinate 70,701 of CAZPWT010000045.1, read as the reverse complement.
GCCGCGCAGGATTCGACCTGATCGTCGATCGCGCGGCCCGGGACCTCCTTGACCGCCGCCGCTGCGCGAAGGCGCGCAAGTTCATCGAGGGCGCGCCGTCCGCCGAGAACGATGACGAGTGGGGAGCTTGGGCAGGGAGCGAAACGGGCGACTATGCCTGGGACCCGGCGTCGAAGAAGTGGCGCCGATGAATTTTCCCGTGAACCTCGCTGCGGTATCCTCGCTTCACTCCCACATGCGAAAACTCCTGACGCTCGTCCTGCTCACCTGCGCCGCCACGGCCGTGGCCGGCGACCTGCTCGACCGCCTCGCCGCGGACGACCCCCGGGTCCGGGAGGCCGCACGCAAGGAACTGCGCGACGTCTCCGCCCTCGAGCTGGACGAGATGCAGCGGAACGCGAAGGACGCCGAGGCGGCCGCCGCGCTGCGCGAAGAAGTCGAGCGGCGCCGTGAAGCGCCGGTGACGGACCGGGCCGACGCGCTTGCCCGGAAATTCGCTTCGAAACTCGGCTCCGAGAAGGACGTGCTCGCGCTGGACACGATGGCGATCCCGGTGCTGATCGCGTGGCTGGACCGCGACGAAGAGATCCCGAACATGTTCTTCAGCGGGAGCTGCTACGTGGACTTCACGCCGATCACGCTGGACCTGGCCGCGCGGACGTGGCTTCAGCAGTTGACGGGCGACAATGCGGGGCCGACGTCGGACGACTGGCGGCGCTGGGCGGCGGGGAAGCGCGGGCGGCCGCTGGCGGAGCTGGCGCTGGACGGGCTGATGCGGCGCGGGTACCGGGTGAGGGCGGGGACGCCGGAGGAGTCGGCGGCCGGGCTGGTGGCGGCGTTCGAGGGGGAGGCGAAGAAGGGCTGGCCGACGCCGCTGAACCAGTGGGCGGTGGGCGGGATGGCGTTCGCGGCGCGGTGGCTGCTCGAGTCGCGGATGGGGGAGGGCGTGAGGCAGCGCGACCTGTTCGCGCCGCGGAATGACGAGGCGGCGCCGTACCGCGAGTGGCTGGCGGCGAATCGCGGGTTCGTGGCGTGGGACGGCCGCCGGTATACGTCGAGCGCGAAGCCGGAGGACTGGCTCAAGGTGCTGGCCGGCGACGACAAGGACGCGATCGCCGGCGCGCTGCGGCTCCTCGCCCCGCACGCCGCCCTCGCGGCCCCCGCGGCGCGGCGGCATCTCGAAGCGCGGCCGGCCGAGGTGGCCCGCATCATGGCGGCGGCCGGGCTGAAGGCCACCCCCGAGGAACTCCCGGCGATCCTCGCCGCGCTGGGAAGCAACGTCCTCGCCGAGAACTACCGCGAGCTGCTGTCCGGCGACGCCCTCGCCGATTTCATCCGCACGAAGCCGGCGTTCGACCTGCTCACCAACGCCCTTCATGCCCTCGGCGAATGCGGCGCGCCGCGCCACGCCGCGCTCGCGCTGGAGTTCGCGAAGAGCGCGCAGAACACGAGCGGCAACCCGGTGGACTGGGTGAACGGCCGCGCCGCGCAGGCCGTCGCGATCCTCGGGGACGACGCCCAGGTCGCGAAGATCCTCCCCTGGCTCGAGGCGTCCAATCCCTTCGTCCGCGTCGAGGTCGCCTGTCCCCTCCTGCGCCGCGGCCGGGGCGAAGCCTGGCCCGCGATCGCCGAGGCGCTGAAGTCCGGGCACCTGAGCCCGATGGTCCTTCGCGTCCGGCTCGACGCGGTCGTGACCGACCTCCCCGCGACCGACGACACTGCGGCGTGGAACCGGTGGGTTGAGGAAGCCGGGAAACTCCGTTGGGATGCGGACGTGAAGCGCTGGCGCCGGTAGCGGCGGGCGGATCCCCACGGCCCGTTTCCCGTGCTACGATTCGCCCCGATGAGACTCCTCCTCGCCGCCGCTTTCGCCGCCCTCGCCGTCTCCGCTTCCGCCCAGGAACTCCACCGCGACCGGTTCACCGAGGGGACGGTCCGCTACGAGGGGAAGATCCAGGACGTCTTCCCGTTCGACCTCGACGGCGACGGGAAATCCGACCTGCTGGCGACGCACACGAGCTTCGGGCACGACGGCGAGAAGCGCGCGACGCGCTACATCTCGGTGAAATTCCAGGTGTCCGGGCAGCCGATGGACGGCAAGCCCGACCAGACGTGGATCGTCCCGCCCGAGGCCGCGGTCATGATCTTCGGGAACTACACGGAATCGCCCGGGACCGAGATCGGCTACCTCGCCGCCGACGGCGCCCGGGTGTGGGAACAGAAGGACCGGAGATACGACCTCGCCGCGAAACGGCTCCTCCTCGTGGAGACGTTCTTCGACCTGCCGCAGGAAGACTCCCTTCCCATCTGGATGTGGCCGCCGGACCTCGACGGGAACGGGCTGACCGACCTGCTGGTCCCGCAGAGCGACGCGTACCGGCTGTACGTGCAGACGAAGCCCGGCGTCTACGGGCGGGCGTTCACGCTGGCGATGCCGTCGGCGTCGGAGTCGCCGGAGGGCGGCGCGGCGTGGGTGCGCGTGGTGAAGAGCGTCCCGCGCGTCGAGTTTCAGGATGTGGACGGCGATTTCAAGAACGACGTCTGCATGATCTGGCACGACAAGTTCGTGTTCTTCCTGCAGGGGACGGAGAAGGGCCCCGGCGGGGCGCCGCAGATCGCGTTTCCCGGCGAGCCGAGCGGGCAGTTCCAGCTCCAGTTCCTGCAGCAGAAGGAAGCGAAGAACCAGATTGCGACGGCGGTGACGTACCTCAAGGACGTGAACCGCGGCGGCGGCGTGGATTTCGTCGCGAGCTTCACGCGCGGAGAGCTGTCGAAGCTCGACGCGATCTCCACGGACTACTACATGTACCTCGGGAACCGCGGCCAGGCGCTCGCGAGCCTGTCGCCGAACTGGCGCATCCAGCTCCCGGGGATCTCGCTGAACCCGCAGCTCGAGGACCTGAACGCCGACGGATTCGACGACATCGCGGTGTCGAGCTTCGAGACGAACATGCTCTCGAACGCGGGGAAGGTCGTCTTCCAGAAGGTCCCCGTCGACTACTTCATCTACCTCTTCGACCGCAACAAGCAGGCGTTCTCCGCCGAGTACGACTACAAGGAGACCGTCTACGTCGACATCGACAAGATGAACAAGGGCGGCGGCATGCCCCAGCTCCGCTTCAATGGCGACTGGGACGGCGACGGCCGCAAGGACATCCTCCGGCTGGACAGTGACGGGTGGCTCTCGGCGGCGAAGGGGATCAGCGTGAAGGCGCTTCTCAAGCAGGCGCCGGTCGATTTCGACAAGACGGACATTTTCAAGTTCAACGTGAATGAGGCGCAGGGGAACGGGAAGGTGAACGCGCCGGACGGGATGGACGTGTGGGAGGTGAACGGGGACGGGAAGGCGGATCTGACGTTGAGGTGGTCGGATCGGGTGCGAGTCATGATCAGTCGATAACGGACCGAAACGGCAAGGGGCAAACTTCAATTTCCAAGTAAACGCCAAGCGGAAAAACGCCAAGCTCCAGCGACCCGCGATAGCAGCGCAATTTCAATCCGCACGAGCCACTCCCAGACGAATCCTTTCCTGTCCTTTTGTATCCGCGCCAGGCTCGTAGCCTTTTTTGTTAGACCATTCACCTCCCCTCTTTGACTCCATCGCGGCACTGAGAAACAGACCGGATGACCGCGGGATTTTCCGGGGATACGGCCGCGCAACCGGAGCGGGCAGCCAGGATCGTCCGCCAGGCCTGGGAGTTGTCGTTTCCCCTCCTTCCGCTCTAGGCTATCATCGTCCCCATGTCCCTCGCCGCCCTCGTCCTTTCCGGCGACCGTCGCGCCCTGTCCCGCGCGATCACCTGCGTTGAAAACGGGGATCCGGAGGCCCGCGCGCTGCTGGAGGAGCTGTACCCGAGGGTCGGGAAGGCTCGGCGGATCGGGTTCACGGGGCCGCCCGGGGTGGGGAAGTCGACGCTGGTGAGCGAGCTTGCCCGGCACTGGCGCACGAAGAACAAGACCGTCGGCATCGTCGCGGTCGACCCTTCCAGCCCTTTCACCGGCGGCGCGCTGCTCGGCGACCGCATCCGGATGAACTCCGTCGGGATGGACCCCGGCGTTTTCATCCGCTCGATGGCGACCCGCGGCGCGCTCGGCGGCCTGGCGCGCGCGACCTACGATGCGTGCGACGTGCTCGACGCTTCGGGGAAGGACGTCATCCTCGTCGAGACCGTGGGCGTCGGGCAGAGCGAGATCGAGATCGTCCGCGTCGCCGACACGACGGTCGTGATCCTGTCGCCGGAGTCCGGCGACGGCGTGCAGGCGATGAAGTCGGGCCTCATGGAAATCGCGGACGTCATCGTGATCAACAAGGCGGACCGGCCGGGGGCCGACGCGCTCGAAACCCAGATCCGCTCCAGTTTCGAGCTCTCCACCAGCCGCAGGCCTCCCGCCCTCGTGCAGACCTCCGCCGGGACGGGCAAAGGCATCGAGTCCGCCGCGGCCGCGATCGAGGCCCATACCGAAAAAATGGAACGCGAGGGCACCCTGCGCGACCATCGCGCCGCGCGCCTTCGCTTCAGGATCGGAAGGCTCGTCGAGGAAGCGCTGTCGCGCCGGCTGGCGAACGACACGGCGGCGGCGGCGTGGCTGGAGACGCGCGTCGAGGACGTCCTGGCGGGCCGGCTGACGCCCGGGGACGCGGCGGAAGAAGTGCTGGATCGGCTGGTGCAGAAGCCGGAGCGCGGCATCCCGCGGCGCCCGGCGAGAGTCGCGAAATAACCGGAGGGGGACCGATGCAGGACTACAAGCCGTCGGCGTCGAAGGGCGAAGCGTCCGCGAAATCCGCCGAGCCGCGCGGGTCGAAGCCCGCGCCGCCGAAGAAGGCGTGGACGACGGAGACCGGCGTGCCGCTGGAGATCTTCTATGGCCCCGAGTCGGCGAAGTCCCGCGACCTCGCGAAGGACATCGGCAAGCCCGGCGAGTTCCCCTACACGCGCGGCGTCCAGCCCAACATGTACCGCGGCCGCCTCTGGACGATGCGGCAGTTCGCGGGGTTCGGGACGGCGCACGACACGAACAAGCGCTACAAGTTCCTGCTCTCCAAGGGCCAGACCGGCCTCAGCGTGGCGTTCGACATGCCGACGCTCATGGGCGTCGACAGCGACGGGCCGCGCGCGCTCGGCGAAGTCGGCCGCGAGGGCGTCGCGATCTGCTGCCTGCGCGACATGGAAGTCCTCTTCGACGGGATCGACCAGTCGAAGGTCTCGACCTCGATGACCATCAACGCTCCCGCGGCGATCGTCTTCGCCTTCTACGTCGCCGTCGCCCAGAAGCGTGGCGCCGACCTGGGCGAACTGCGCGGCACCACCCAGACCGACATCCTCAAGGAGTACATCGCCCAGAAGGAGTGGATTTTCCCCGTCAAGCCGGCGATGCGCATCATCACCGACATGTTCGCGTGGTCGTCGAAGCACACGCCCAAGTGGAACCCGATCTCCATCAGCGGCTACCACATCCGCGAGGCCGGCTCCACCGCCGTCCAGGAACTCGCCTTCACCCTCGGCGACGGCTTCGCCTACGTCGAGGCCGGCATCAAGGCCGGGCTCGACGTCGACTCCTTCGCCCCGCGCCTCTCGTTCTTCTTCAACTCCCACATGAACTTCTTCGAGGAGATCGCCAAGTTCCGCGCCGCGCGCCGCATCTGGGCCAAGCGCATGAAGAACGTCTACGGCGCCAAGGACCCGGCCTCCTGGAAGATGCGCTTCCACACCCAGACCGCGGGGTGCTCGCTGACGGCGCAGCAGCCCGAGAACAACATCGTGCGGACGGCGTACGAGGCGATGGCGGCGGTGCTGGGCGGGACGCAGTCGCTCCACACGAACTCGATGGACGAGGCGCTTGCGCTTCCCACGGAGAAGGCCGTCAAGATCGCCCTCCGCACGCAGCAGATCATCGCGCACGAGACCGGCGTCGCCGACACGGTGGACCCGCTCGCCGGCTCGTACTACGTCGAGTGGCTCACCGACCAGATGGAGCGCGAGGCCGAGGCGTATTTCAAGCGCATCGAGGAGCTCGGCACCGGCGGCATCCTGTCGGGGTGCGAGGCCGGGATCGAGAAGGGGTTCTTCCAGCGCGAAATTGCCCGGGCCGCCTACGAGTTCCAGCTCAAGGTCGACCGCGTCGAGAACATCGTCGTCGGCGTGAACCAGTTCGTGGACTCCGACGAGGAGCCGATGGACCTGCTGAAGGTCCCGATGGCCGCGGAACGGCGGCAGGTGAAGGACGTCGTGGCGTTCAAGAAGAAGCGCGACATGGCGGCGGTGAAGCGCAGCCTGAACGCGATCCGCGAGGCGGCGGCCGGCACCGACAACCTGATGCCGCGCTTCCTCGAGGCCGCGAAGAACCATGTGACCCTGGGGGAGATGTGCGACGTGTTGAGGACCGTTTACGGGGAATACCGTGAGCCGCCCATCTACTGGTAGCCGTGAGAAGGGGAGCGGGGCCGCCGTGGCCGCGCCCGAGAGGAAGATCCGCGTGCTGGTCGCCAAGGTCGGCCTCGACGGGCACGACCGGGGGGCCAAGGTGATCGCCTGCGTCCTGCGGGACGCGGGGATGGAGGTGATCTACACCGGCCTCCACCAGTCGCCCGAGCAGGTCGTCGAGGCGGCGTTGCAGGAGGACGTGGAGGCGCTTGGCCTCTCGATCCTCTCCGGGGCGCACATGACGCTGTTTCCGCGGGTGTGGAAACTGATGAAGGAGAAGGGGCTGGGCGGCGTGCTGCTGACGGGCGGCGGGATCATCCCGCCCGAGGACGACGCGGCGCTCAAGAAGCTCGGGATTGGCAAGCTGTTCGGCCCCGGGACGACGGGCGAGGAGATCGTGAACTACATCCGCGAGGAGGTCGCCCGGAGGCGCGCGAAGGCCGCCGGCGCGGCGGCGAAGAAGGGCAAGGGAGGACGCAAATGAGCGACGAGCCCGGCTCGGTCCCCTACGGTTCACCGTCCCCCGGCGGCCCGATCCCGCCCGGCTCGGTCCCGTCCTCACCGATGGGAAGCTGGCCGCCGCCCCCCCCGGCCGCGGCCCCGCGGCGCAGCGGGTTCAACCTCGGGTCGTGCCTCATGACGCTGACGCTGCTCGGCAGCCTCGGCCTGAACGTGGTCATGTTCTTCCTCCTGCTCGGCGCGCTCGGCGGCGCCGGAGGGCTCCAGGCGGACGGCGCGATCGAGACGCAGGTCGAGCCCGCAAGCAGCTCCGGCACGAACAGCAAGATCGCGGTCATCCCCGTCCACGGCGTCATCGCTTCCGGCCAGACCTCGATGTTCGGCCCCAGCGTCGACATGGTCGACAAGGTCATCAAGGACCTGCGCCGAGTGAAGGCCGACAACGACATTGTCGCCGTCATCCTCGACGTCGATTCCCCCGGCGGCGGCATCACCGACTGCGACCGGATCCACCACGAGATCATGAAGCTCAAGGCCGAGCGCCCGAACCTAAAGTTCGTGTCCTTCATGCGCAACGTCGCGGCCTCCGGCGGCTACTACGTCTCCGCCCCCTGCGACCGCATCATCGCCAGCCACACCACCATCACCGGCTCCATCGGCGTCATCATGTCCTTCATGAACCTCCAGGGTCTCTACGAGAAGGTCGGCGTGAAGGAAGAGGTCATCAAGAGCGGCGACCACAAGGACATCGGCTCGATGGCGCGCCCGATGACCGACGAGGAACGCGCGATGCTCCAGGCGATGCTCATGGAGATGTACGAACGCTTCGTCGACGTCGTCGCCAAGGGCCGCAAGATGGACGCGAAGAAGGTCCGCGAGATCGCCGACGGCCGGATCTACTCCGCGGGGCAGGCGAAATCGAACGGCCTCGTCGACGACCTCGGGCAATTCGAGGACGCGCTCACGGAGGCCAAGAAGCTCGCGGGCGTCACCGACGCGAAGGTCATCCAGTGGCAGCGCCCGCCGACCTTCGCCGACCTCCTCCGCGGCGAGTCCAGGGCGCCCTCCCCCGAGACCGCCCTCGCCGCTTCCCTCGAACGGCTCACCGCGCGGCGCGACGGTTTCTACTACCTGTGGAGCGCCGGAAGCGCGCGCTAGACCGCCGTACTTCCCCCTTGTTTTGACCCAGCGCCGGAGTCAGCATAGACGTCGTCGCCGCAACCCCGCGGCGGCGGTTTTCCCACCCGATGGAGCCCCGCGACCATGGCCAGAGCCGTCGTCGATCCCGAGGAACTCCGCCGCTTCGCCGCCGACCTCAAGCGGTTCAACAACGACCTCAAGGGCGAAATCTCCTCCATGCACCACCGCTTCATAAAGCTCGCCGAGACCTGGCAGGACCAGGAGCAGGCGAAGTTTGCGGAGCTGTTCGAGCAGATGATCAAGATGCTGGCGAAGTTCGCGGACGCCGCCGACAAGCACGTCCCGTTCCTGATGCGCAAGGCGGAGCGCATCAAGGAGTACCTGGACCAGCGGTAGCCGACCATGTCCCAGGGATCCGCCCGCATCGACTCGCCGGACATCATCCGGCACTTCCGGGGGCGCTTCGTCGCCTTCGACGACACCTGCCGGAACACGCTGATGGGGGTGGACGCGGCGATCAAGCGGACGTCGGAGTGGCTCAAGGGGGAGCGGCAGACGCAGTTGAAGCAGGAGCTGCGGAAGTGCGAGAACGCGGTGAACCTGGCGCAGAACGAGTACAACCGTGTGAAGTTCACGGCGGCGGGGAAGGCTTCGCAGGCGACGATCGACGCGAAGAAGGTGCTGGACCGGGAGAAGCGCCGCAAGGAGGAGACGGAGGCGAAGCTGGAGGCGACGCGGCGCTGGGCGGTGCTGTTCACGGCGGAGGTGGAGAAGTCGCTGGCGTCGCTGAAGTCGTTTTCGGTGATGATGGACGCGCTGACGCCGAAGGCGCTGGCGCGGCTGGACCTGATGGTGGAGAAGCTGGAGGAGTACCTGGGGACCCACAAGCCGGGGGAAGTCTGATGGAAGGCGGCGGCAACGACGCGATCATGGCGAAGGCGCTGAAGGACCTGCAGGCGCACTGGGACCAGACGCAGATCGTGTGGAACGACTCGGCGCGGGCGGACTTCGAGAGGGACCACCTGGAATGTCTCCTGCCCGCGATGAAATCGGTCACATCGGCGATCCAGCGCATCGAGGAAATCCTGCGCCGGGCGAGGAAGGAATGCAGTTGAGCGAGGGAACGGGGGCATTCGGGATGGAGGCGGTCCGGGCGCGCGTCGCGGAGTTCGAGAAGCGGCTGAAGGAGACGGTGGAGGCGCGCGACGAGTCGGACCGGGGGGCGAACGCGCGGAAGCGCGAGGTGGACGACACGTTCGCGAAGGCGACGGCGCGGCTGAACGCCGAGCTCGACGGGCTGCGGAAGGAGACGAAGGCGCGGCACGCGGAAGCGCGGCGGAAAGGGGAGGACCGCTCGGCGCGGCGGCTGGTGCAGGTGGACCGGGCGCTGGAGTCGGCGACGAAGCGGGAGCACGACCGCCTGGGCGGCACGATCGCGCGGCTGAAGAAGGAGCAGGCGGCGGCCCGGGACAAATCGCTGCACGCGATGCACGACGCGCAGGCCCGGCTGACGCGGCAACTGGACGGCCTGCTCGCCGGGATCGTCGCCGTGCGCCGGGAGTCCGAGGAGTGGCGCGCGAAGGTCGAGTCCTTTGCGCGCGATGTGCGGGTCAATCCCGAGGAAGGGATCGTCGGAGCGGGGCATTTCCAGGACGTCCCGCCCGAGAAAATCGCCGCCGAAGTCCGGCAGGGGCTGCTCGAGGACACGCGGTTCCTCCAGTACCGCAGCCGCGCGCTGTGGCTGCTGATGGTGAAGGCGTTCTCGTACCCGGCGGTGTTCTTCCTGCTCGCCGCGCTGCACGGCGGCGCGTTCGCGGCGATCCACTTCGCGCGCCCCGAGCTCGAGGAGCGCGCGATCGTCGTCGTGCCGCTGGTGTTCGCCGGCGCGCTGGCGATCGGGCTCGCGGTGATGGTCGCCCTGCGGGCCAAGGCGCGCGAGTTCGTGAACGCCCTGCGGGGCCGCGCCGACGAAATGACCGCCGGGCTCCTGCGCCAGGAGGAGGAGGTCGGCCGGCGGATCGCGGCGGGGCGCGAGAAGGGGCTCGAGGACAAGATCGGCGCGGTCGCGGACCTGGACGAGACGCTGGCCACGGGGCTCGAGGAGGCGAAGAAAGCCGCGGCGCCGCGGATCGAGTCGCTGAAGAAGAAGCACCTCGCGCTGCTGGAACGCGTCCGCCGCCGGAACAACCAGCGCGAGTCCGCCCTCGACGCCCGCCTCGACGCCGAGGCCCGCGCGCTCGAGGAACGCTTCCGGAAGGAACTCGAGGTCCACCGCGCGGCGCAGGCGCAGGGCGGGCAGGAGGCGCTGGCCAGGGGGGCCGAGGCCCGGGAGAAGCTCGCGGCCGCCTGGACCCGTGAGGTCGGCGACTTCACCTCGTCCATGGCCGCGGCGAGGGCGCAGGGGCGCCGGCAGATCCCGCCGTGGACGGACCCGTCGTGGCACGACTACCGCATGACGAAAGAATTCCCCGAGGCGGCCTACCTCGGCGACGCGATGGTGGATTTCGGGCCGCTGGCCGGTGCGCGGGGAAGCGGCGAGCCGTTCTCACTGCCGGACAATGGGCGGATCGCCGTGCCGCTCTCATTGGCGTTCCCCGGGCGCGGGAACCTCCTCGTGAGCGCCGACGCGAAAAACCGCCCCCGCGCCGCGCAGACGGTCTCGGACGCCGTGCTCCGGATCCTCGCTGCGTTCCCGCCCGCGAAGGCCAAGTTCCTGTTCGTCGACCCCGTCGGGCTCGGCCAGAGCTTCTCCGCCCTCATGCACCTCGCGGACGACGACGAGTCGATCGTCGGCGGCCGCATCTGGACCGAGACCGTCCACATCGAGAAGAAGCTCGCGGAATTGACCGAGCACATCGAGAAGATCATCCAGAAGTACCTGCGCAACCGCTACGCGACCATCGGGGACTACAACCGCGAGGTCGGCATCATGGCCGAGGCGTACCACTTCCTCACGATCGCCGACTTCCCGCGCGGGTTCAGCGACGTCGCGATGGACCGGCTCGCGGGGATCGTGGCCAGCGGCGCCCGCTGCGGCGTCCACACGCTCATCTTCGGCGAACGCGGCCAGAAGGTCCCCCCGGCGTTCACGCCGCCGCGCTTCCGCACCAACGGACTCGTGCTCTCCATCGCCAACGACGCCGTCACGGTCGACGAGGAAATCCTCCCGCGCGCCGTGGCCGTCCCCGAGCCTCCCGCGGACCCGGCCGTCCTCACGCCCCTTCTCCAGTCCATCGGCCGGCAGTGCGCCGGCGCAGGGCGCGTCGAGGTCCCGTTCGAGACCGTCGCGCCCCCCGAGGGCAAATGGGCGAGCCTCAGCTCCGAAACCGGCGTCCATATCCCGCTCGGCCGCTCCGGCGCCGACAAGCTCCAGTGCCTCGAGCTCGGCCGCGGCACGTCGCAGCACGCGCTCATCGCCGGCAAGACCGGCTCCGGTAAGTCCACGCTGTTCCACGTCATGATCACCAACTCCGCCCTCTGGTACGGCCCCCGCGAACTCGAGCTGTACCTCATCGACTTCAAGAAGGGCGTCGAGTTCAAGCGCTTCGCCAACCACCGGCTCCCCCACGCCCGCGTCATCGCGATCGAGTCGGACCGCGAATTCGGCCTGTCCGTCCTGCGCCGCATCGACCGCGAGCTCGGCGAGCGCGCCGACCTCTACCGCGCCGCGGGCGTGCAGGACTTCGCCGGCTACCGCAAGCACGGGAAGGGCGACTACCTGCCGCGCACGCTGCTGCTCATCGACGAATTCCAGGAGTTCTTCACCGAGGAGGACGCGACGGCGCAGGAGGCCGCGCTGCTCCTCGACCGCATCGTCCGCCAGGGCCGCGCGTTCGGGGTGCACGTGATCCTCGGTTCGCAGACGCTCGGCGGCTCGTACACGCTCGCCAAGACGACCCTCGGCCAGATGGGGATCCGCATCGCCCTCCAGTGCAACGAGGCCGACTCGCTCCTCATCCTCGGCGACGACAACCCCGCCGCTCGCCTCCTGTCGCGCCCCGGCGAGGCGATCTACAACGACATGTCCGGCATGATCGAGGGGAACTCCCCGTTCCAGGTCGTCTGGATGTCCGACGCCATCGAGGACAAGTACCTCGCCCGGCTCCGCGCCCACGCCGACCAGGAAGGCTGGGAGCCGCGCGAAGCGACCACGGTGTTCGAGGGCAACCTTCCCGCCGACATCGGCCAGAACGTCCTCCTCCGCAAGTCGCTCGCGAAACCCTGGTCCGGCGACGGCGTCCCCCGCGCCTGGGTCGGCGAGGCCAACGCCATCAAGGGCCCCACCGAGGTCCGCTTCCAGCGCCAGGCCGGCGCCAATCTCCTCGTCGTCGGGCAGCAGCGCGAGTCCGCCACCGCCGTCGTCCAGTCCATCCTCCTCAGCCTCGCCTCCTTCCACGCGCCGAAATCCGCACGCTTCATCCTCGTCGACGGCACGCCCCCAGAGGTCGCAGAGGCCCGTCGCCTCACGGACCTCGCTGCCGCACTTCCCCACGAAGTCGAAATCGTCGACTACGCGAAGATCCCCCAGCTCATGGAGGACCTCGACGCCCTCGTCAAGTCGCGCGACGAAAGCGGCGGCTCCGGCTCGCTCCCCGTCTACCTCTTCATCCACGACCTCCAGCGCTTCAGAAAGCTCCGCCAGAGCGACGAGTTTGACCTCGGGGGCGGGGAAGGGGACAAGCCGTCGACGGACAAGTGCCTGGTGAACGTGCTGACGGAGGGGCCGGCGCGCGGGGTGTTCACGGCGACGTGGTGCGACTCGCTGGGAAACCTGAAGCGCACGTTCTCGCAGAAGACGCTGCGCGAATTCGGGATGCGGATCCTGTTCCAGATGAGCGGGTCGGATTCGTCGGAGCTGATCGACACGCCGGCGGCGGCGAAGCTGGGGCTGTACCGCGGGCTGCTGTTCGTGGAGGAGGAAGGGACGGTGGAGAAGTTCCGGCCGTATGCGTTGCCGGATGCCGGGCGGATGGCGGCGATGCTGGGAGCGCTGAAGGGGGCGGTTGCGACATAGGATGGACGGCACGGCGACTCTGGTAGACTTGTGCCGTCCCGGTTAAGGAACCCGACCTCCCGGCGCCCGACGCCGGGGCCCCTGCACTGTGCGTGTTAGAGAACATGGCGCGAACCACGAACACTTCATTGGGAACACCAGTGCCTCCTGCTGACCCGATCCCTGCGGGGATCCACGAAGCCAGAGGGCCGTTCCCACCCTGAAATAAGAGGTTCAGTACCAGCTCTGCACGGCAGAGGCGGAGGTCCCGGTTTCGGGCGAGGCGGGTTGTGGGCCTTCGCTCCGGGGGGCGGCGGCGCGCCCCTGCGCCGGGCCGAGAGGGGTTGAGTTCGGAGTGGCCATTTCCTGGCCCGGCTTCGGCGCGCGCCGCCGCACCCCCTCCGCTGCGGCCCGCAACCCGCCTCGCCCGATACCGGGACGGGAAAAACGGCGACGACCTCAGGCTGCTTTCGGTGTGCCCTCGGTTTTTTTCTTCGATTTCTTCCAGGGCAGTCGCACGTCGATGAAGTCCCACGCCCAGCAGCAGACGCCGGTGCCGGCGATGATGAGGAACGTGAGGAACCAGTACATCCCCCAGTCCGCCTTGGACAGCCACTCGGAGACGGGGTGGAACGAGATGTAGTGGCCGCGGACCAGCGGGGCGGTGAAGCCGAACAGCAGCGTCACGTGGAAGTAGAAGGCCGAGAGCGACGACGTGCCGTAGAGCTCCAGGACGCGCGTGAGCGGGTTCTTCATCGCCCAGCCCTTCGAGCCCCCGAACAGTTCCGCGCCACGCAGGATCAGCGCGATCGCCGAGATCTTCCAGAGCCGCTCGCCGGCGTTGGTGAGGATCCACGGGTTCCAGCGGTACACCTTTTCCAGGACGCCCGAGTACGCCACCGCCAGCCCCACGACGAAAATCGCCGCGAGACCCTTCAGGAGTAGCGAGGGGCCCTTCCCCGGTATCGACATCAGCGCGCCGATCGAGGCGCCGAGAAAGGCGTAGCCGGCCCAGGGGAGGACGGGGAAGGGGGACTGGGTGGCGTTGTTGACGAAGTGCTGGAGGACGCCGAGGCCGCGGAGAGTTTCGGTCCAGGGGGCGAGGGCGAAGATGAGGGCGGCGAGGCCGGCCATGACGGCGGCGATGGTGAGCGGGCGGTTGCCTAGGGAGAAGACGCAGCCCCAGGTGACGAAGAGGGAGTAGGCGATGCAGGAGAGGACGTCGACGCGGAGCCACCAGGAGGGCTGGGAGAGGACGGGCCACATCTGGAGCTTGAGGATGTTGGCGACGACGAGGACCTCGGTGATTCGCGAGAGGGTTTTCAGCGCGCGGGAGCGGCGGCCGACGGGGTCGGAGGCCGCGCGGCAGGAGACCATGGAGAGGGCGAAGCCCGCGGCGAAGATGAAGGACGGGGCGACGAGGCCGTTGATGGAGTTGAGGAACAGGCGGAGCGGCTCGTTGTCGTGCGACGGGTTGAGGAGCGCCAGGCAGTGGCACTCGATCATGACGATGACGGCGAGCCCGCGGTGCCAATCGAGAGCGCGGATCCGGGCGGCGGCGGGCGGTTTCTCCGCGGGCATGGGGGCATTCTATCCATCCCCGGGCGGAGCGCGAGAAGTCAGGGTGCCGGCGGCGGGGCCGCCTTGCCCGCCTGCTGCTTCCGGATCGCGTCCAGCGCCGGGCGCGCCTCGGCCGTTTTCTCCCGGGCGTCATGGCCGCCGAAGCGGACGGCGTAGAGGGCGAGTGCCACGCGGCCGGCGCCGGGGTAGGTGCGCTCGACGCGGCGCGCGAACTCAAACGGCGTCTCGCCCGGGCCGCGGCGGAAACCGGCGCGCGCGGACAGCGTGACGAACTCGTCCCAGAACGCGGTGGACTCGCCCGGGGCGCCGGTCAGGGCCGCGCGGAGCCGGTTGCGCTCGTGCCGCGGCAGCAGGCTCCAGGTCAGCAGCAGCGAGAACGAGAAGAACGCGAAGAAGAAGACGCCCTTCCCGAGCTTCGAGTCCCACGCGTCAGTGAAGAGCTTTTTCGCGGCCCGGAGCCACTGGGCCTGCCGCTCGAGGCTGAGCGTCGTGAGGGGCTCGGTGGAGAAGGAGGAGGACGGCCGGTCCGGGTCCCGCCGCGCCGGGTCCGGGCGCCGCGCGTCCGGGCCGGTGTTTGCGAAGTCCTCGGGGTTCTCCTCGTTGCCGCCCTGCAGCCGCGGCGTCGGGTCGAACGGCATCCACCCGGCGCGCGGGCCGAGCCAGACCTCGACCCAGGCGTGCGCATCCGAGAACCGGAACATCGCGAGCTCGTCGCGATCCGACCACTCGCCGCCGAACAGCCCCTGCGCGACCCGGCACGGGATGTCCAGGCACCGCAGCATCACCGCCATCGTCGCCGCGAAATGCACGCAGTAGCCGCGCTTCTCCGTGAACAGCAGCGCCCGCACCGGGTCGGATTCGCTCGAAGGGTCGAAGTCCGTCGAGTAATCGAAGTTCGACTGCAGCCAGTTCTCGATCAGCGCCGCCTTGCGCGCGGCGTCGTTCGCCCCCGCCGTGATGCCCGTCGCCAGCGACAGGATTTCCGGGTCCTTCCCGTGCGGCAGCATCAGGTACCGCGGATGCGGGCTCCGCGGCCGCGCCTCGAACGTCCGCGGGTCCGTCCCCGCCGTGTCCGACACCACCCGGTAGTGCGCACGCCCCCCGCTTCCCAGCGCCGGCAGCCGCACCACCCCGTGGTCGTCCACGTCCGCCGTCGCCGCCTCGACTTCCGCGATTTCGGGAAGGGCCACGATGGTGGTGTCGCCGGTCGACTCGATCTCGCATTCCTGGAGGACGGGATCGGCGGGATCCGCAATGAGCGTCACCCGGCCGTCGCGCTTGCCGTCGTTCTCGTCGCGGCGCGTCCGGCGCGACGCCGTGGACCACCACTCCGTGCCGTTGGAACTGTCGACGACGGCGCCGCGCAGCCGCATGGGAAGCGCGGGCCGGAAGTTCTTCCCGTCGCGGGCCATCTTGAGCTTCAGCGCGATGCGGTGATCGATCTTCAGGTCGTGCATCGCGTGAAGCGACAGCCGGTCCGACAGTCCGCTGGCGCCCTGCGAGCCGGAGCCCTTCCCGCCCCGGGCGTCCTCGGGGTTTTTCCAGCGGAAGTGGGGGACGACGAGGTAGAGGACGAGCGCGGCGAACGTCGTGGTGAGCGCGACGAGGGAGACGGTGGAGGCGAGGCCGGTACGGGTGCCGGCGTAGCCCGGGACCTGGGCGGCGAGCAGGTAGCCTTCGTGGGCGGCGCGGCGCAGGCGCTGCAGGACCCACTGCTGGTGCGTCAGAGCGAGCGAGAGCACGATCAGCACCAGGAACGGGACGAACAGCGGCAGCATCTTCGCCGAGGTGTCGCGGGTCGCGCCGACGACCGCCGCCACGAACGACGCGGCGATGACGGCGTGCGCCTGGAGCGCCGAGCGGCGCTCGAGCAGGAACAGCACGCCGACGGCCGCCGCGCAGGCCGGCAGCACCGCTTCGCGCGGGGTTCCCAGCGCCAGGGCCATCCCCGAGACCGCCACCCAGACGCCAGCCAGCAGCGCGTATCCCACGGGGCTCCGCCCGACCAGCAACTGCCGGATCCCGATCTTTCCCGCCGTGATCCCCCACGCCGCGACGACGATCGGTCCCAGCGCCCACTCGAAACGGCGCTCCGGCAGGGCCCCGATCAGCCCCCCGACTCCCCACAGCGCGACCAGGAGCACATCAAGCATCCCCCGCCCCCTTCTCCGGCCGCACCTGGTACCGCCCGCGGAAATCCGCCGCCGCCACGTCCACCATCACCACGTCCTTCGCCCACTCAGCGCCGCGGTGCCGCTTCCGCGTCCCGTCCCCGACCACCACCGGCAGGTCCCCGACCGCCACCGCCGCCGCGATCGCTTCTTCCAGGTGCTTCGACGGAGTCGCGGCCGGCTCGTCGCGCTTGAGCGTGGCCAGCTCGGTCAGGAGCGCCTCGGGGACGGCGGCGCTCAGCGTCTCGCCCGTCCCGGCCCAGAGCGCGGTCGCCACCCCGTTCTTGTGAAGATCGAGCAGGTTCGCGGCGGTGAACGACACGACCTGCTCGAAGCGCCGGTCGGATTTCGACTCGAGGTCGATCAGCAGGCACGCCCGCGGCACGCGGGTCCGCTCGAATTCGCGGACGAGGAGGCGGTCGTCATGGAAGCGTCCCCAGGACGGCCAGTGGATCGCCTTGGGGTTGTCCCCGGGGCGCCATTCGTGCAAGCCGGCAAAGTCGTCCTCGCCCGGCTGCGCACGGCGGACGGCGACGAGCTGCCCGTCGGCGGCGCGCTCGAGCGGCAGCGACGACAGCACGCGCCCGACGCGCGGGTAGACGAGGATCTCGTCCTTGATCTCGATGTCGCGCGAAATGCGGAAGAACCCGAACGGGAAATCCGACGAGATGCGCACGCGGTTGAAGCGGTTCCAGCCGCGCTGCACGAGCCGCGTCCAGAACGGGACCGTGGCGGTGGCGCGCGGCGCGATCGACGCCGCGAACGCGAAGATCGGGCGCGCTTCCCCCTCGCCCGCCGGCCGAGGCGTCTCCGGCGGGTCCTCGAAAATCACGTAGAACGCCGGCAGCCGCCCCGCGTTCGTCACCTGGTACGACCCCGCGAACGCTTCCCACGCATACGCCGTCTGCGGAAGGGAACGCCGCAGTGAGAGTTTCCGCAAACCGCGCCATCCGAGCCAGGCGTTGGAGAGGAGAAGGGCGAGCCCGGAGGAGAACAGGAACCAGAACAGGTTGTTCCCCGTGACGAACGCGACCTGCGCGGCCATGACGGTGAGCGTGAGGACGTAGAGCCCGTTTCGAGTGAGGCGGGGGCGGCGGGACCAGGCGAGGCGGAGGCGGCGCATGCGCGAGGGCATTGTAGAGAATGAACGTTGGCGCGGGGCGAGGGTTCGAGCGGGCGAGTGGCCAGCGGGCGAGTGGCCAGCGGCGAGCGGCGAGCGGCGAGCGGCGAGACTGAAGCCTAATCGCGAAGTGACTCTATTTCCGAAAAATGGAATTCCTCAGACGAGAGTGTAGTCCGCGCGTTGTCTTTACTGGCCGCTGGCCGCTGGCCGCTGGCCACTGGCCACTGGCCGCTGGCCGCTGGCCGCTGGCCACTGGCCGCTGGCCGCTGGCCGCTGGCCACTGGCCGCTGGCCGCTGGCCGCTGGCCACTGGCCACTGGCCGCTCGTTCTTACCCGGCCGGTACCGGCAGCTCCGCGAGAATGTTCTGCAGCACGCGAATGGCGCTTCCGCGCTCGCTCGAGCTGCGCGGCCCTCGCTCCACGATGCGGTGGGCGAGGACGGGGATGACGAGGTCCTTCACGTCGTCGGGGATGACGTAGTCGCGGCCGCGGACGAGGGCCCGGGACTGGGCGGCGCGGTAGAGGGCGAGGCTGCCGCGCGGGGAGACGCCGGCGGCGAAGTGCGGTTCGCGGCGGGTGCGGTCGACGATGGCGACGAGGTAGGCGGCGAGCTCCGGGTCGAATTTCACGGAGGAGGCCACCGCGGAGAGCTCGAGCATTTCCTTCGCCTGGATCACCACGGGGAGCGAATCGACCGGCTCGCCCTGGCGGTGCGTCGCGAGCATCTCGCGCTCCTGCTCGACGGACGGGTAGCCCATACGGATGCGGAGCATGAAGCGGTCCATCTGGGCCTCGGGGAGCGGGTAGGTGCCGGCGAACTCGAGGGGGTTCTGGGTGGCGACGACCATGAACGGTTTCGGCAAGGCGTAGGTGCGGCCGTCGGCGGTGACCTGGAAGTCGTTCATCGCCTCGAGGAGGGCGGCCTGGGTGCGCGGGGTGGTGCGGTTGATTTCGTCGGCGAGGAGGATCTGGGTAAAGATGGGGCCGGGGCGGAACTGGAAGTCCTTGGTGCTGGGGTCGTACATCGAGAGGCCGGTGATGTCGCTGGGCAGGAGGTCCGGCGTGAACTGGATGCGGCGGAACTCGCAGCCGACGCAGCGCGCCAGCGCCTTGGCGAGCGCCGTCTTCCCGACGCCCGGGACGTCCTCGATCAGGACGTGCCCGCGCGCCACAAGCCCGACCACCAGAAGTTCGATGGCCATGGGCTTCCCCGCGATCGCGCGGCCGATCGTCTCCTGGAGCAGCCTCGCCTTCCCCGCGAGCTCCGACGCCCGCGCCGGCGCTATTTGAGCGACTTGGTGAATTCCAGCCACTCCTTTTCCAGCGCGTCGATGTCGGTGCCGAAGATCTTCTGGAACGAATCGAAACCCGGGGTCCCGTCGAGTTCGTGCTGGAAGTACTCCTCGAACTTCGAGGCGTACTTGCCGTTCTGGTAGTTGTAGAAGAAGTACAGCACCGACCAGGCCTCCGCGTAGCAGTACGCCCCCCACGCCAGGTCGCGCTTCGCATTGTGCTGCGCGTTCATCTGCGCGAAGTCCTGGTAGCGCCACGAGAGCAGGTCCTTCAGCTTCACGTGGCGGTTCATCTTGACCCACTGGCTGATCGCCGGCAGGCGCCCGCCGTTCACGGTGTTCACTTCCTGCAGGATCCGCCCGTTCGTCTTGTCCCGCGCGAACGGCTCGAAGTACGTCGCGAGCCCTTCCGTGAACCAGAACATCTGGCCGCTGACCTTCCCGCGCAGCTTCGTCGCGAACGTCACGATCATGTGCGTCGTCTCGTGGAAGATCGTCCCGTACGGGTCCGCCGTCGCGTCGGTGCTGTGGAAGATCATGAGCCGTTCCTTGTCCGGCTCCCAGTGGCCGCCCGCGTTCGCGGGGATGCCGATGTTCGCGCCGTAGGTGAAGTACGCCTCGCGGCTCTTGAAGATCCAGATCAGCATCACCTGCTCGGTCAGGTCCCCCAGCTTGAACTTCTCGCCGAACCGGTCGAAGAACCGCTGGTAGAACGCCTTGAGCTCCGTGATGTAGCTGTCCATCACCAGGTCCGCGCTGAACCCCTCCGACTTCTCCATGCAGAACAGGAACGGCTTCTCGTCGCGGCACGCGAAGTTCGGCCCGAACTCGAACGACAGCGTCTGCTTCATCTCCGCGATCCGCTTCTCGCGCGGCGTCATCGAGGCGACCTTCGCCTGCGCCGCCTTGCGCTCGTCGTCCGACGCCTTCGCCTTCGCCGCCTCCGCCTTCGGCAGCCACTTCGCCGGGCCGCCCTCGGGCTCGTAGCGCACGCAGCCGAGCAGGTCCCACGCCGCCGCGTTGTCCGGCTCCACCGCCGTCGCGAGCCGCGCCAGCCGGCGCTTCTCGCCTTCCATCCCCGCCTTCTGCGCCGCCGCGGCCGCCTCGAGCAGCTCCGCCGCCGTCGCGGGCGGCTTCTCCGACGCCCGCGTCCAGTACCGCTCCGCCAGCCCCGCCTTCACCTGCCCATCGTTCGGCGACAGCTTGCCCGCCTCGTCGAGGTGGAACTCGTACTTCTCGTGCCCCTTGGCCTTGCACCACAGCGCCAGCCGCAGGTTGTCGATCGCGCTCGACTTCTCAAGCTTCTTCAGTTTCTTCGCGTACTCGTCGCCGACCGCCACCTGCCCGTCGCCGGTCCCGCCTCCCTGCCCGAACTTCTTCCACGCGAAGAACCCGCCGCCGCCCAGCACGCCCAGCAGCGCCACCGCGACCAGGATCTTCGGCAGCGGGGACATTTTCTGGGGAAGCGGTTCCCCGGCCTCCTCGGCTTCGTCCTCGACGGGCGCCGGTTTGCGGGCGCCGGGGCGCGCGCCGCGGCCACGGGCCGGGGCGGGCGCGGGGGGGCGTGAAGCGGCGGCGCGGGGGGCGCGCGAAACGGGGCGCGCCGCGGGCTCGGGCTCCGGTTCGGGAGCGGGCTCCGGCGCCGATTCCTCCGCGGGAGGCGCTTCTGCTGCCGCGGGGGCGTCGGGGAAATCGGCCCCGGGATCGCCGAAGGCGCCGTCGTCGAGCGCGTCGAGGGCGGACTCGGGTTCGTCCTCGGGGACGGTGAGGATGTTCTTGCAGCGGCCGCAGCGGAATTTCTTTCCGGCGGGCTGGGAGGAGACGTCGAACTTGGCGGAGCAGGAGGGGCACGCGATCTGTTTCATAGGCCGGGAATTGTAGCGGGGGAGTCCGGAAAGGGGCGCGATATCTCGGCGGCGTCCGGGTTGAGCGGGCACCGGGGGCAGCCGGGTTTACCGAGGGCGCAGCCGGCGCGGTAGAGGTGATGGAGCCCCTGCTGGGCGGCGGCGCCGAGGCGGCGGCCGCGGGGGGCGCCGAAGACGCGGAAGCGGACGAAGCGGGTGACGTGGTCCTCGGGGAGGGGGCCGAGGGCGGCGAAGGCGCGGAGGGCGGCGTCGCGTGCGGCGGGTCGGAGGGCGAGGAGGAGGGGGAGGACAGCGGAGGCGGCGGCGACGCGGGCGCGGCCGGGGCCGAGGAGGGCGATCGGCCGGCGGAATGCGGGCGGTCCCCAGGCGGGGCGGAGGTCCCAGTAGGGGAGGGGCGGGACCAGGAGGGAAGCCGAGGCGCGTTCAGGGTCGAGGGTCCAGCGGTCGAGGAGTGCGGAGAGCGAGGGGGCGCCGGCGCCGAGGGCCGCGAGCGCCGCGAACCGCCGCGGCGGGTGGTCCGGCGGGCGGACGGCGGCGCGCCAGGCGGAGGGGAGGAACGGCTCCGGGGACGCTGCGGGGAGCGTGGCGAAGAGGGAGAGGAGGCGGGCGCGCGAGGGGGCATCGTGGGCCGCCGCGGGCCACAGGCCGGAGGCATGGAGGAGCGCGGCCTCGATGGCGGCGGCGCGGTCGGGGCCCGGGGCGGCATCGGCGAAGGACCGCCACGGGACGTGGAGGGCGAGCGTGCGGAACGCCTCGTAGTTGGCGCCGTAGCCCATCGCCTCGGCGAGGGCGCGCCAGACGGCCTCCTCCTCGCCGTCCTCGCGGGCCCACGCCGCGAACCGCGCGGCGCGGCGCTCGAGGCGTTCGCGGCCGAGGCGTTCGAGCTCGCGCACGGTCCGGGCGGGCGGCGACGCGTGGCACGGCCCGATCCCCGCCTCCGCGGCGACGACGGTGACGCGACGGCGCGCCGCGGGCTCCCCGCCGGTCGGCGCGACGACGAGCCGCGGCACCCGCCGGCCGGAGGACGTCACCACCTCGCACGAAGAGACGAGCGAGACATGAAGCACGACGCCGTCATAGCACGGGTCGCCGTCGTGCCCATGCCGCCCCCACTCCGCCGTGTCGCAGTGCAACTCCACCGCGCCCCGCACCTCGCGTCCGCCGATCCACAGCCGCGCCCCGCGGAAGTCCGGTCCCGCCCCCGCCTCGCGCACCCCGGGGGACCCGATGCGCACCTCCTCGCCCTCCACGGTCCGCAGCGCCTCCCGCGCAAAGCGCAGCCCGTACCAAGCCGCCACCAGCGCGTCCTCGGGCCCGCGGCACGCCGACACGGGGAGCCGGCGGGAAGGGCGGGAGTTTGCAGCGCGGGGGGGACGCACGCGACGGGCGTATTGTAGGCGGGTCGGGGGGCGCGGATTGGGGAAAAGATGAATATGAAATATGTAATATGAAATATGTAATATGAAATAGAAAATACGGAATGGGAGGGAGAACGGCGGATTCACGCCACGTCCGGCGCCGCCTACGGTTCGTTCTCGGGATGCGGACGCGGCGGCGGCGCTCCCAGCGTCGCCTTGATCCCCAGCCGCGTCAGGATCTCCTCCGCGATGTCGTCGATCGGCCGGCTCACGCTCGAGACCCGGATGTCCGCCGCCTGCTCGTAGTACGGCCTCCTCAGCTCCATCTGCGACACGATCTCGTCCTGCAGGCTCATCGACGTCAAGGCCGGCCGCGTCGTGCTCGTCCGCGGGTCCTCCTTGATGCGCCTGTGAAGCGTCTCCGGGTCCGCTTCAAGCAGCACGACCTTCCCGTTGCGCTTCAGCTCCCGGATCGTCTTGTGCCGAAGCACCGCGCCACCGCCCGTCGCGATCACCAGGCCGTCGCGCCGCCCCAGCTCCGTCAGGACGTCCGCCTCCTGCCCCCGGAACCACGTCTCGCCCTTCACCTCGAAAATTTCCCGGATGTTCCGGCGCGCGCGGAGCTCGATCAGCTCGTCGGAATCGACGAATTCCATCTTGAGGCGCGTCCCGAGGTAGCGCCCGACGGTGGTCTTGCCGGTGCAGCGGAAGCCGACGAGGATGATGTTTCCCACGGGTTCATTCTAGTCTTCGCGCGGGGAATTGACAGTTCCGCGCGGTTCAGCGGGCGGAAAGGAGGCCTGCGATCGCCCGGCGTTTGGGCGCGGGGAGCCGCGCCAGGCGCAGCGTCACGAGGCCGAGGACGCGGTACGACTCGCGCGCCGGGCCGCGGAGCGCCGCGAGGTGGCGCGCGATCGTGCCGGCATCGCCCCGCGCGACCGGGCCGGTCAGCGCCCGCGCGGGGCCCAGCGCGAGGACGTTCTCGACCGTGCGGCGGATCAGCGGGCCCAGCGCCGCACGCGCCGGCGCCTCGGCGATCCCCGCCGACCCGAACAGCCCGAACGCCTCGGCGAGAAGCGCGACCAGGTCGTTGCACGCCAGCACCGCGCCGGCGTGGTAGAGCGCCTTCCCGCGCTTCGAGACCGCAACCGGCACTCCGCCGATCGAGCGGACGAGCGCACGCAGCACGGGCGCCGTCCCGCGATCCCCCTCGAAGAAGAAGTGCGCGCCCCGGATCCCGGCCAGCCCTTTCGCCGCAGTCGGGAACGTCATGAGCGGGTGCATCGACGCGGCGCGCGCGCCGCGCCGCCGGACCGCGGCGAGCGCGTCGGACGACAGCGCCCCGGCCGTGTGGACGACGATCGTCCCGCGCTTCACCGCCGGCGCGATGTCGCGCGCCACCGCGGCGACCGCATCGTCCGGCGCCGCCACGATCACCAGGTCCGCCAGCCCTGCCGCTTCGCGCGCGCTCACCGCCGGCGCCCCGAGCTGCCGCGCCGCCCGCCGCGTCGCCGCCGTCCCCCGCCCGCCGACCGCCGCCACGCGCCACCCGGCGCGCTTCAGCGCCATCCCCAGCGCCGTTCCCACCCGCCCCGCGCCGACGATCGCCACGCTGCGTCCCATGCCGCGACTGTAGCGGCGACCGCGGGGGACGTCCATCGGCCCGCGTGATAGACTCGCGCCCCTCCATGATCGACCAGATTACCTTCGCCCTGCGCACGCAGATCGACAGCCACGCCTACGTCGTCATCGTCGGCGTCCTCTATGCCTGCGGCCTCGGCGTCCCCATCCCCGAGGAAATCACCCTCCTCCTCGCCGGCTACGCCGCCTACAAGGGGAAGGTCAACCTCTGGCTCATCATGCTCCTTTGCGTCGCCGCCATTATCGGCGGCGACCTCACCATGTTCTGCATCGCTCGCCGATGGGGCTCCTCCCTCCTCGCCACCCGGTTCGGCAAGTGGCTCTTTCCCGCCCCCCGCCTCGCCAAGGTCCAGCACTTCTTCGACAAGCACGGCAACAAGACCGTCTTCTTCGCCCGGTTCTTCGCCGGCATCCGCATGCCGGTGTACTTCACGGCGGGCACCATGAAGATGAACCCGCTCAGGTTCGTGCTGCTCGACCTCGCGGGGACGCTCATCAGCGGCCCGACCTCGATCTACATCGCGTATCACTTCGGGAAGAACTTCGACGAGGCGATGGCGAAGGTGAAGAACGCGAACCACTGGATCTTCGGCGGGATCGCCGTGATCGTGCTGGTGACGATCGCGTGGCACTGGTGGAAGGCGCACCAGGAGCGGATGGAGGCGAAGCGGCTGGCGGCGGAGGAGGCGGCGAAGGCGGGGGCGCAGCCGTGAGCCGGGTGTGCGTCTCGCTGTCGGGGGGAGCCGCGATCGGCGGGCGGCGGCTGGTGGAGGTGCGGCTGGACCGCGGATCGGCGTGGCGAGCGGTCCCGGCGGGGTGCGAAGCGATCGCGACGTGCCGGGCGACCTGGGAGGGCGGGGCGTTCGCGGGGAGCGAGGAAGAGCGGCGCGGGATGCTGGAGCGCGCGGCGGCGTCGGGGGCGTGGGCGGTGGACGTCGAGGCGCGGAGCGGTTGGAGGCCGGCGCGGCCTGCGGGCGTGAAGCTGATCCTGTCGCGGCACGACTTCGAGGGGGTGCCGGCGGACCTGCGCGGGCTGGCGCAGCGGATGCTCGGCGAGAAGGCGGACGTCGTGAAGATCGCCGCGACGCCTCGGACCGCGGCGGAGTTGCGCGGGCTGGTCGACCTGCAGCGGGAGCTGGGCCCGCGCGGCGTGGTCATTGCGATGGGGGAACTCGGCGCCGCCGCCCGCATCCTCGGCGCCCGCCTCGGCGCGCCGTGGACCTACGCCGTCCCCGCCGGCGGCGATCCGACCGCGCCGGGGCAGTGGGGAGAGGCCGAGCTCGCGGACACGTTCCGCTACGAGCGGATCGGCCCCTCAACCCGCGCCTTCTGCGTCGCCGGCGATCCCGTGAAGCACTCAAAGTCGCCCGGGCTGTTCAACCGCGCGTTCGCGGTCGCCGGGATCGACGCCGTCTACGTCCCGGCCCTCGTCCGCGAGGGAGACCTCTTCGCGTCTCTCGACGTCCTCGGCGTCGAGGGGGCGAGCGTGACGATCCCGCACAAGGTGGAGGCGTGCCGCGGGGCCCGGGCCGACGCCGTGGCGAAGCGCGCCGGGGCGGCCAACACGCTCACGCGCCGGGACGGGGCCTGGCAGGCGACCAACACGGACGCGGCGGGGTTCCTGGAGTCGCTCGAGGCGGGGCTCGGGCGCCCCGCCCGGAACCTGCGCGCCGTGGTGCTCGGCGCCGGCGGCGCGGCCCGGGCGATCCTCGCGGCGCTGGCCGGCCCCAACGTCGTCTTCCTCGCCGGCCGCAACGCCGTGAAAACCGCGGAGCTCGCCCGCGAGTTCGACGCCACCCCCGTCCCCTGGTCCGGCGCGCGCGGCATCTCCTTCGACCTGCTCGTCAACACGACCTCCGTCGGCATGGAGCCCGACGCCGACGCGACGCCCTTCGCCGCCGCCGACCTTCCCGCCGGCTGCGCCGTCTACGACTGCGTCTACACCCCGCGCCAGACCCGCCTCCTCCGCGACGCCGCCGCTCGCGGTTGCCGCGCCATTTCCGGCATCGGCATGTTCGCCGCGCAGGCCCGCCGGCAGTGGGAGGTGTGGTTCGGCGGGGAAGGGCGCGCGGCGATGGAAGCGGCGGTCGCGGACCTGCTTCGCGCCTGAGGCGCTTCGAAAAAAAAAGGCCGGGGAGGTGATCCCCGGCCGTGTCGCGAGCGGTCAGCCCTGCTATTCGTGGATCTGGATCTTGGTCCCGGACGGGACGAGGTCGAACAGTTCCTCGACGTTCTCGTTGCGCATGCGGACGCAGCCGTTGGAAGCGTGCTGGCCGATGGTCTCGGGCTTGCGGGTGCCGTGGATCCCGTAGCTGGTGTAGCCGGGCTCGGCGAAGCCCAGCCAGCGGGTGCCGAGCGGGTTGTTGGGGTCGTCGGCGGAGACGGCCTGCTGGCCGGCGCGGGTCCACTCGGGATTGACGAGGCGGGTGGAAACGGAGAACTCGCCGATGGGCGTCGGGCTCTCGTCGAGGTTCCCGGTGCAGACGGGGAATTGGCGGGCGAGGAACTTGCCGTTGTACCAGAGGCGGAGCCAGGTCTTCTTGATCGAGACCTCGATGGAGGGCTTGGCGGTCAGGACCTTGAGGCGCTGGCCGGCGCGGATCATGCCGTTCTGGAGCTTGTTGACGCGGCCGATCACGCCCGAGTCGACCTTGTGCTTCTTGGCGATCGTCACGACGAGGTCGCCGGACTTGACGACGTAGACCGTGCCGAGCTCGGGGACGTCCTTGGCGCCGAAGGCGAGCAGGTCGGCGTAGGCGGTGCACCGCGTCACGAGCGCCTGCTCGTTGCCGATGCCGAGGTTGATGGCGAGCGAGCATGCTTCCCAGGCGTCCAGCGGGCGGCCGTTCTTGTCCGCCGCGTCCGCGATCCCGAGGACGGTCGAGCCCGCCTCGGCCGACTCCGCGTGTTCGCGCAGGAGCTTCATCCCGGCGTCGACCCGCGCGCCGCCTTCCGCGCCCATGTAGACCCGGGCCAGCGCGCTCGCCCGTTCCGGCGCCTTCGGGCACAGCTCGGCCAGCTTCGCCCACTGCGCCAGCGCTTCCGCGGTGCGGCCGGTCTTCTCGTAGGAGGTCGCGAGGGCGGCGTGCAGGGAAGAGGAAACCTTGTTCTTCTCGAGGTCCTTGGCGAGTTCGGGGATGGCCGCCTCGTAGTCACCGAGCTGGAAGAGCGCGAGTCCGCCCTTGGGGTCCTGTTTCACGGGCGGGGGGTTGCCGGTCGAGGGGGGCGTCCCGGGGACGTTCGCGGGGACGCCGGTTCCCGGGGGGGCGGGGGCGAAGGAAGTGCGGTCAGCCGGGGCGGCGCCGCGGGAATGAACGGGGAGCCAGCCGCGGAAGTAAGCGATGACGGTGACGGTCGTGATGACGACCGCGCAGGCGACGGCTTTGAGCATGGGTCCTCTCCGATGGTCCGTGCGTGGTTGCAGTGTCCCCTCAGACTTTATACTTTATAAAATACAAATGTAGGAAAGTCAAACATCCGTCGTTTATTTTCTGTTGGAAACCCCGACAGGCGTTCCTAAACCATTTAATGACAAGCATTTACGGAATCGCAATTTTTGTCTCTGCTGTTGAATTCCCCGCGCGCGCCAGGATTCCCTGCCTCCCCACCGCCCCCGCACCCTCGAACCTCCCTTCCGAATTTTCCTGTTGACTTCCCCCAACCTCCCCTCTATCGTCCGCCCCCCATGAACCGCATCGCCCCCGTCACCCCGAGCTGGAGCTGGCGCCCGTATCCGTACGGGACGGAGGCCTTTGCGGGCCTGCCTGGCTAGCCCTTCCAAGCACACCGCAACGAGCCCTGTCCCGAAATGGACAGGGCTTTTTTTTTCGTCCACGGAGACCGCCATGAGCCGAAAAACCGTCGTCACCCGCGATATCCCCGCCGACCTCGAGACGCCCGTCAGCGCCTTCCTCAAACTGCGCCCGGCCGGCGCGCGCTTCCTCCTCGAGTCCGTCGAGGGCGCGGAAAAACTCGGCCGGTTCTCGTTCATCGGCGTCGGCACCGCCGCCCGCGTCACCGTCGGCGCGAAGGCGCTGGAGATCGAGGCGGGGGGGCAGAAGCGCTCCGTCGCGTTCGGCGCAGGCGGGCCGCTGGCGGCGCTGCGCGAAGTGCTGCGGGCGCAGGAGATCCCCGCCGACGCCGGCGCGCCGTCGCTGCTCGGCGGGCTCGTGGGCTACCTCGGCTACGATTTCGTCCGCAACCTCGAGAAGATCCCGGCGACGCTGCCTGACAGGCTCGGGCTTCCCGACGGCGTGTTCTTCCTGACCGACGCGCTCGTGATGTTCGACCACATCCGGCGCCGGATGACGCTCGTCGCGCTGGCGGAGGACGCGGCGGCAGGGCAGAAGCGGCTGGACGCGGTTGCGGAGCGGCTGCGGGCCGCGCTGCCGGCGCTTCCCCATGCGGAAAAAACGCTCTCGCCGCTGGAGAGCGACACGACGCGGGAGAAGTACATGGCGTCGGTGGAGGCGGCGAAGGAGCACATCCGGGCGGGGAATGCGTACCAGGTGGTGCTGTCGCAGCGGTGGAGCGGGGGGATCGGGGTGGCGCCGTTCCAGGTGTACCGGGCGCTGCGCATCCAGAACCCGAGCCCGTACATGTTCTATTTCGACTTCGACGGGTTCCAGCTCGTCGGGTCGAGTCCCGAAGTGATGGTGAAGCTCGACGGGCGCACGGCGATCGTGCGGCCGATCGCGGGGACGCGGCCTCGCGGCGGGTCGGAAGCGGAGGACGCGAAGCTGGAGCAGGAGCTGCTGGTGGACGAGAAGGAGCGGAGCGAGCACGTGATGCTGGTGGACCTGGCGAGGAACGATCTCGGGAGGGTCTGCGAGTACGGGAGTGTGAAGCCGACGGACCTGTTCGCGGTCGAGCGGTATTCGCACGTGATGCACCTCGTTTCCGAGGTCCGCGGGACGCTGGGCAAGGACAAGGACCAGTTCGACCTGTTCGCCGCGGCGTTTCCCGCCGGGACGGTGACTGGGGCGCCGAAGATCCGGTCGATGCAGATCATCGAGTCGCTGGAAGCGTCGCGGCGGGGGCCGTATGCGGGCGCGGTGGGGTATTTCGGCGCGAACGGGCAGATGGACACGTGCATCGCGATCAGGACGATCGTGGTGCAGGGCGGCGTGGCGCACCTGCAGGCCGGGGCGGGGATCACGCTGGGGAGCACGCCGGAGGGGGAATATCAGGAGTGCATGAACAAAGTCGCGGCTTTGAAGAAGGCGGTGGAGACGGCGGGGGAGTTGTAGGGAAGAAGAACGGCCAGGAAACGAAAAACTAAAAAGTAAAAACGAAAAATAAAAAGACAGAGAGAACACATGCTGCTCCTCATCGATAACTACGACAGCTTCACGTTCAACCTGGTGCAGTATTTCGGGGAACTCGGCGCTGAGGTTGTCGTCCGGCGGAATGACGAGATCACGCTCGAACAGGCGAAGGCGATGAACCCTTCGCACCTCGTGATCAGCCCGGGGCCGGGAAACCCGGCGGAGGCCGGCGTGTCGAAGGAGTTCATCGGGCACTTCTCGGGGAAAATCCCGGTGCTCGGGGTCTGCCTCGGCCACCAGGCGATCGGCGAGGTGTTCGGGGGCGTCGTGAACCGCGCGGAGCGGCAGATGCACGGGAAAGTCTCGCTCGTCTATCACGACAACAAGGGGCTCTACAAGGGGGTGCCAAACCCGTTCCCGGCCACGCGCTACCACTCCCTCGTCGTCCGGGAGGAAACGCTCCCGCCGACGCTCAAAGTGGTGGCGCACACCGCCGAGGGGGAAATCATGGGCCTTCGTCACAAGGCATTCCCGCTCGAAGGCGTGCAGTTCCACCCGGAATCCATCCTGACCGTCCCGGGCAAGACGATCCTGCGAAACTTTCTCGAACAACGGCCCCCGAACACATGACCCTCCAGAACGCGCTCGAAAAACTGGCGAAACGCGAGAGTCTCACGCGAGACGAAGCGCGAGCGGTGTTTCTGCGCGTCCTGCGCGGTGAGGTGAGTCCCGCGCAACTGGGGGCGCTGTTGATGGGGCTGCGTGCGAAGGGGGAGACGGGGGAAGAGCTGGCCGGGGCGGTCGAGGCCGTGCGCGAAAACGCCGTGCGCGTCGACATTGGCGCCACGCCCGCCATCGACACCTGCGGCACCGGCGGCGACGGGCTGGCGATGGTCAACATCTCGACCGCGGCCGCGTTCGTCGTCGCCGGCGCGGGCGTGCCGGTGGCGAAGCACGGGAACCGGTCGGCTTCGGGAAGAGTCGGCAGCGCGGACGTGCTGGCCGCGCTGGGCGTGCCGGTCGAGCGACCCGCCGCGGACGTGTCGGCGTCCATTCGAAATAAAAACTTCGGTTTCATGTTCGCCCCGGCGTTCCACCCGGCGATGAAGCACGCCGCGCCGGTCCGCAGGGAGCTCGGCGTCCGCACCATCTTCAACCTCATCGGCCCGCTCGCCAACCCGGCCCTCCCGCCGTTCCAGCTCGTCGGCGTCCCGGAGGAGCGGTTCGTGGACCTCGTCGCAAACGCCTTCGCTTCGCTCGGCGTGAAGCGCGCGGTCGTCGTCCACGGAGCGGGGGGCGCCGACGAGGCGACGCTCGAAGGCCCGGCGCGCGTCGCCGTCGTCGAGGGGGGCGGCGTCCGCCGCGACGAGCTCGACCCGCGCGGGCTCGGTCTCGCGGCCGTCCCGAACGCCGCGCTCGCGGGCGGCGACGCCGCCGCGAACGCCGCGGCCATCCGGCGCGCCCTGGGCGGCGAGCCCAGCCCCGTCGCCGACGCCATCCTCCTCAACGCCGCCCTCGCGATCTGGACGACCGGCAAAGCCGCTTCTCCCTGCGAAGGCCTGGAGCGCGCCCGCGAGTCCGTGAAATCCGGATTTGCCACGAACGCGCTGAAGGAGGCGTGCGCATGCTAGAGCGGATCCTGGCGCAGAGGCGGAAGCGGCTCGCGGAGGAGAGCGCGGCGGCGCCGCTGCGCGACGTGAAGGCGCGGGCGAAGGACCAGCCCCCGGCGCGCGATTTCCGCGGGGCGCTGGCGTCGGCGAAGGGGCTCGGGCTGATCGCGGAGATCAAGCGGGCGACGCCGTCGAAAGGCGACATTGCGGTGAACCTCGACCCGGCGGAACGCGCACGAAGCTACGCGGCGGCCGGCGCAGACTGCCTGTCGGTGCTGACGGAGCGCGACTTCTTCAAGGGATCCCTCGACGACCTGCGCGCGGCGCGGGCGGCCTGCACGTTGCCGGTGATCCGCAAGGACTTCGTCGTGGACGAGTACCAAGTCTGGGAGGCGCGCGCGGCGGGCGCGGACGCCGTGCTGCTGATCGTGGCGGCGCTGGGGAAGCGGACGGCGGAGCTGCGGGCGGTTGCGCGCGATGCGGGATTGGCGGCGCTGGTCGAGGTGCACGAGGAGGCGGAACTGAAATTCGTCGGCGATGCGGAGATCGTCGGCGTGAACAACCGGAACCTCCAGACGCTGGCGATGGACCTGACGATGATGGAGCGCGTGCTGCCGAAGGTGCGCGCGGCGATCCGCGTGGCGGAGAGCGGGCTCAAGTCTCGGGAAGACGCGATGAAGGCGAAGGCGGCGGGGGCGCGGGCGCTTCTCGTCGGCGAGGAGGTCGTCAAACAGGCCGACCCGCGCGGCCGAATCCGGGAGCTGAAACTGCTGTGAGCGTGCGCGTGAAAATCTGCGGGCTCACGAACCTGCGCGACGCGGTCGCCGCGGCTGACGCGGGCACCGACGCGGTCGGGTTCGTGTTCGCCGAGTCGCCGCGGCGCATGACGGTGGACGCCGTCCGCCGCATCGTGCGGAAACTCCCGGCTTTCCTGCACAAGGTCGGCGTCTTCGCGAACGCCCTTCCGTCCGACATCGCGCTGACGGCCCGCGCGGCGGGGTTGACGTACGTGCAGCTGCACGGCGAAGAGTCGAAGGCGGATGCGCGCGCGATCCCGTTCCCGTCGGTGAAAGTGTTCAAGGTCGCCGACGCGTCGGTCGTCGACGAGGTCCGCCGCTGGGGCGCGGACCTCGTGCACCTCGATACCGGCGGCGGCTCGGGGCGCACGTTCGACTGGACGATCGCGCGGCGCGCCGCGAAGTTCGCCCGCGTGATCCTCGCGGGGGGCCTGAAACCGTCGAACGTCCGCGAGGCGGTCCGCGTCGCGCGGCCCTTCGCCGTCGACGTCGCCAGCGGCGTCGAAGTCCGCCCCGGGAAGAAGGACCACGCCCTCATCCGCCGCTTCGTCGAGGAGGCCCGCCGGTGAAACCCGACCGTCACGGATACTTCGGCTCGTGGGGCGGCCAGTACGTCCCCGAGACGCTCATGCCCGCGCTCCAGGAGCTGTCGGCCGCCTACGCCGCCGCCCGACGCGACCCCGCGTTCGGCCGCGAACTCCGCGCGCTGCTCAAGGATTACTCCGGCCGCCCGACGCCGCTGTACGAGGCCAGGCGCCTCGCCGCCGCGTGGAAAGCCGACCGCGTCTTCCTCAAGCGCGAGGACCTGAACCACACCGGCGCGCACAAGATCAACAACGCGCTCGGGCAGGCGCTTCTTGCGCGCCGCCTCGGCAAGAAACGCATCATCGCGGAAACCGGCGCCGGCCAGCACGGCGTCGCGACCGCGACCGTCTGCGCCCTGTTCGGCCTCGAGTGCCGCGTGTACATGGGCGTCGAGGACATGGAGCGGCAGGCGCCGAACGTCCAGCGCATGAACCTGCTCGGCGCGGAAGTCACGCCGGTCGAGAGCGGAACGCGGACGCTCAAGGACGCGACCAACGAGGCGATCCGCGACTGGGTCACCAACGTCGCCACCACCCATTACATCATCGGCTCCACCGTCGGCCCCCACCCGTACCCGCTTCTCGTCCGCGACTTCCAGAGCGTGATCGGGCGTGAAGCGCGGGCGCAGTCGAAGCGGAAGCTCGGCCGCCTGCCGGACGTCGTCGTCGCGTGCGTCGGAGGAGGTTCCAACTCGATGGGGATGTTCCACGCTTTCCGTGGCGACGCCCGCGTGAAACTCGTCGGCGTCGAGGCGGCGGGGAAGGGCGTCCGGAGCGGCGCGCACGCGGCGACGCTGACGGCGGGGAAGCCCGGCGTGCTGCACGGTTCGCGGTCGTACCTGCTGCAGGACGCGGACGGGCAGGTGATCGGCACGCACTCGATCTCGGCGGGTCTCGATTACCCCGGCGTCGGCCCCGAGCACTCGCTGCTGAAGGATACCGGCCGCGCGACGTACGCGGCCGTCACAGACGCGCAGGCGCTCGCCGCCTTCCGCGAATGCTGCCGCCTCGAGGGAATCATCCCGGCGCTCGAGTCGTCGCACGCGCTGGCGTACGCGCGACGGCTGAAGGGGATTGTGCTCGTGTGCCTGTCGGGTCGTGGAGACAAGGATCTCGCGACGGTCATGAGCACCGAGGTGAACCATGTCCGCCATTGATCAGCGCTTCCGCTCCCTGCGCGCCGCGAACCGCCCCGCGCTCATGCCATACCTCTGCGCCGGCTTCCCGGATACCGCGACGTTTCGCTCCCTCCTGCAGGCCGCGGCGGACGCCGGCGCCGACCTCGTCGAGATCGGCATCCCCTTCAGCGACCCGATCGCCGACGGTCCGGCGATCCAGCACGCTTCGCACGAGGCGCTCGTCGCCGGTGCGACGCCGGAGAAGGCGTTGGCGTGGAGCCGCGATCTCCGGGGGCCTGTGAAGGTGCTGATGACCTACGCGAACGTCGTGCTCGCGCCCGGCGCAAATGCCTTCCTGCGCCGTGCCGCCGCCGCGGGGTTCGCGGGGGCGATCATCCCGGATCTCACCCCGGAAGCGGCGAAGCTCCACCTGAAGGGCGCTTCTCCGCTCGACCTCATCCCGATGGTGGCACCGACGACGACGCCGGCGCGGATGAAGACGCTCGTCCGGGGCCGCGGCGGGTTCGTGTACCTCGTGTCGGTCGCGGGCGTCACGGGCGCGCGCAAGGACCTGCCGCCGGGGCTGGAGGCGTTCGTGAAGCGGGTGAGGCGCGCGACGCCGCGGCCGGTCTGCGTCGGGTTCGGGATCGCGACCCCGCAGCACGCGGCCGCGGTCGGGCGGTTCGCCGACGGGGTGATCGTGGGAAGCGCGCTGGTGAAGGTGATCCGGGGGGCCGGGAAGAAGCGGGCGCCGGGCGAGGTGCGGCGGTTCCTGGAGACGATGAGGAGGTCGCTCGATGCTGCGAGGCGTTAGGGGGGCGACGGGCGTGGAGGAGAACACGCGCGAGGCGATCCTCGGCGCGACGCGGGAGCTGCTGCAAGTCATGGCGAAGGCGAACGCGATCGAGCCGGACCGGATCTCGATGATCCTGTTCACCGCGACGACGGACCTCACGGCGGCGTTCCCCGCGACGGCGGCGCGCGAGATCGGCTGGACGCGCGTGCCGCTGATGTGCTCGCCGGAGCTGGACGTGGACGGGGCGCTGCCGCGGATCGTGCGCATCATGATCCTCGTGGAGACGGACCTCGGGGCCGCGGAGATCCGGCATGCGTACCTCGGCCGCGCGGCGGAGCTGCGGCCGGACCTCGCGTCGGGAGGCCGGGCATGAGGTCTCAGGGCGCATTCCCGGTGACCGGCCTCAATCGGCCGGACGGCGACGGGAGTCGGGAGACGGGAGTCAGGAGTCACGCCATCGTGCGGGTTGCGGCCGCGTCGAACGAAACTCCCGTCTCCCGTCTCCCATCTCCCGACTGCCAGGCCGCGCCGAACAGCGTGTTCGAATCGTTCGGCAGGATCGAACCGGGAATCCGCGGCACTCTGCACAAGACGCGGTCCCGCACCGCACGCCACAATGCGCTTCGATATCCCCCCGGCCCCGCCCCCGCGAGTCCGGCCCGGCGCGTCCTGACGCCGCGGCCGCGGGACGGCGCCGGAAAAACCCTTCCCCTTACAGGTGACCCATGAGCCCTCCCCCGAAGTCCGAAAGCGATACCGCCATGATCGTCGTGATGAAGTCGAGCGCCAGCGCCCGCGAGACGGGCGCCGTGCTGCAGCAGATCGAGTCGTTGGGGTTCAAGCCGCACATCTCGAGCGGCGAGGAACGGACGGTGATCGGGATCATCGGAAGCGACCGCAAGGTGGACTCGGCGGCGTTCGAGTCGCTGTCGGGCGTGGAGCGGGTGATCCCGATCCTGAAGCCGTACAAGCTGGCGTCGCGCGAGTTCAAGCAGGAGGACACGGTCGTCGAGGTCCGCGGGCGGCGGATCGGCGGGCGGCAGGTGACGGTGATGGCCGGGCCGTGCGCGGTCGAGGACCGGGCGCAGGTGCGGGAGGCGGCGAAGCGGGTGAAGGCGGCCGGCGCGACGATCCTGCGCGGCGGGGCGTTCAAGCCGCGGACGAGCCCGTACGCGTTCCAGGGGCTTGGAAAGCCGGGGCTCGAGATCCTGCGCGAGGCGGCCGACGAGAACGACATGGCGGTCGTGACGGAAGTGCTGTCGGTCCAGGACATCCCGGCCGTGATGGAGTACGCCGACATCCTGCAGATCGGCGCGCGCAACATGCAGAACTTCAACCTGCTCGAGGAAGTCGGCAAGGCCGGCAAGCCGGTGCTCCTCAAGCGCGGGATGATGTCGACGCTCGAGGAACTGCTGCTGTCCGCCGAGTACATCCTCTCCAAGGGCAACTACAACGTCATCCTCTGCGAGCGCGGCATCCGGACGTTCGAGAAGTACACGCGCAACACCTACGACGTCAGCGCCGTGCCGGTCGTGAAGAAACTCTCGCACCTGCCGATCGTCTGCGATCCCTCGCACGCGGCCGGGGACCGCGACCTCGTCGGCCCGCTCGCCAAGGCGGCGATCGCCGCCGGCGCCGACGGGCTCATCATCGAGGTTCACCCGCGCCCCGAGGTCGCCAAGTGCGACGGCGCGCAGTCCCTTCACCCCGACCAGTTCGACGTCCTCATGAAGGAAGTCTCCGCGATCGCGCGGTGCATCGGGAGGAGCATTTAGGGATTATCCGATGCGTGTCTTGCGTTTACAGTGGCACCTTCCGATGCAGGCCGCCAGGGAGCCCCGACGCTCCCGCCTTCGCCGGAACCCTCCCCAACGATGGAGACGACCGTGAGCGTGAGATGCCTTCCTCTCGCCGCGCTTGCGCTCTTCCTCGCGCCGACGATCGCCCTCGCGGGCCCGCCGTCGCAGGACCAGCTCAAGAAGCAGCGCGCCGACAAGCTTGCCGAACCGTGGGTCAGCAAGTTCCCCTGGGTGACCGACTACGCCAAGGCGAAGGAGCAGGCCAAGAAGGACAAGAAGCTGATCTTCGCGTACTTCTCCCGCTCGTATTCGCCCTGACCCCCCTGCAAATCGCTCGAGAGCGGTACGCTCTCCAAGGACGAGTTCGGTGATTTTGCGGGGAAAGTCGTGCTGTACCTGAACGTGACCTCGCACGTCGACGGCGACGCCGACCAGGAGCTGCTCGGTGAAAAGGGCGGCGGCGGCTTCCCCTACCTGATCGTGATGGACTCGGACGGCAACGTCCTCGCCAAGCACGAGGGCCAGCGCTCCGCCGAGGGCTTCGGCGAAACGCTCGGGACCGCCCAGTCCTACGCAGACCTCCGCGCCAAGGCAGCCGGCGGCGACGCGGCGGCGGCCAAGGAAGTGCTCTTCAAGGATGCCGAGCTCGGCAACCTGAAGGCGGCCGACGCGAAGGCGGCGCTCGAGAAAATGAAGGACCTGACGGACGACGAGAAGACGAAGCTCTCCGGGCTGATCGTCGACCTGGAGATGAAGGACGTGATGATGCAGTTCGGGAAGGACGTGAACGGGCTGGGCCCGGACGACAAGGCGAAGATCAAGAAGGCCCAGGCGGCGGCGGGGAAGAAGTTCCTCGACATGCAGAAGGCCGGCCACGAGCCGGGCGAGGAAAGCGACTACTTCCAGCCGTTCTACATCTTCATCATGGAAGCGGCCGAGGAAGGGAACGACGCGGCGAAGTACGAGGCGGCGCTGAAGGTGATGGAGGACAAGTTCGGCGACAACCCGAACGCGAAGAAGTTCTTCGACGAGCACCACGCGACGCTGGACAAGCTGAAGGGCGGCGGGGACAAGAAGTAGAGGAAGCGCAATTCGGTCCGGGGAGGCCGGTTCGCCGGCCTCCCCGTTTTCATTGGGAGAAGCAGGATGCCGCTCGTGAGGATCTCGATGGCGGCCGGGCGGTCGCCGGCGGTCGCGAAAGCGATCAGCGACGCCGTGCACAAGGCCTTGGTCGAAGCGGTGAACGCGCCGGCGGAGGGGAAGTTCCACCTGATCACGGAGCACGCGGCAGGAACGCTGGTGCATCCGCCGTCGTACATGGGGATGCCGAAGTCCGACGGGATCGTGGTGATCCAGGTGACGATGAACGCGGGGCGCTCGATCGAACTGAAACGGGCGCTGTACGCAAAGATGGCGGAGCTGCTGGAGAAGGAAGCGGGGGTGAAGAGAGAAGACCTCGTGATCAGCCTGGTCGAGATCCCGAAGGAGAACTGGTCCTGGGGCGGCGGCGAGATGACGTACGTGAAATGAAGCGCGAGAAGCCGCCCTGGCAGGTCCCTTGGCGCGAATGGGCCGCGCGCTGGCGCGCGGACATGGGCCGCGTCACGGTGGCGATCGTCGGCCTCGGGCAGATCGGCGGCTCGATCGGGATGGCGTTGATCAAGCGGCGCCTGTCCCCGCGCGTCATCGGGATCGACACGGACCTGAAAACGCTGCGCCGGGCCCTGGCCCGAAAGGCCTGCCACGAGACGGGCACGATGAAGTCCATCGGCGAGGCCGGACTGGTGATCCTCGCGGCCCCGGCGCGGCAGATCATCCGGATGGCGCCGCAGGTCCTGCGGTGGGCAAAACCCGACGCGATCATCACGGACGTGGGCTCGACGAAGCGCGAGATCGCGGCCGCGTACCGCGGCGCAAAACGATTCGTTCCCGGGCATCCCATGGCCGGCACGGAGCGCGCGGGGATCGACGGGGCGGACCCGAACCTGTTCACCGGATCGAGGTTGACGAACTGGGTCCTCGGGTCGCGGCGAATGAAAGACCTCTTGAGCGTGGTTAATCTCGTCTACGCGCTCGGGGCGTCGCCCTGTCCGCTCTCCCCGGAAAAGCACGACCGGCTCGTCGCGTTCACTTCCCACCTTCCCTACGTGCTTGCCCTGCTCCTTGTCCAAGGCATGGCCACCAGGGACGGCCTGGTCGGCGGCTCCTTCCGCTCCGCCACGCGCGTCGCTGCCCAGCCCCCGGCCATGGGCCTGGATATTCTTCTCACGAACCGCTTCAACATTGCCCGCGAAGCCGACAGAATGGCGCGCAGCCTGTCGAAGGTCGCCGTGCTCCTCCGCAAGGGGAACGAGAAGGCGCTTCGCCGGCTCATCGAGGAGGGGCGCCCTTGAGCACGCTGGGAACGCTTTTTCGCGTGACCTTGTTCGGCGAAAGCCACGGCCCCGGCGTGGGCGCGGTGGTGGAAGGCGTGCCTGCGGGTCTTAAACTGGATCTTGACGCAATGCGTCATGAGCTGGCGCGGCGGCGGCCGGGGCAGTCGAAGGTGACGACGCAGCGGAAGGAAGAGGACGAGCCGGAGTTTCTCTCGGGGGTGATGCACGGCGCGGCGACGGGCGCACCGCTGACGATCCTGATCCGGAACACGGACGTCGATTCGAGGCCCTACGAGGCGACGAAGGACCTGCCGCGGCCCGGGCACGCGGACTTCACGGCGTGGGCCAAGTGGGGGAGCGCGCGGGACCACCGCGGCGGCGGGCCGTTCTCGGCGCGGACGACCGCGCCGCTCGTGGCCGCGGGGGCGATCGCGCGGCAGATGCTTCCCGGCGTGAGAATCGCCGCGCACGTCGTGGAGATCGCCGGGATCGAGGTGCCGCACGAGATCGCGTTCGGCCAGATCGCGAAGGCGGAGGGAAACCCCGTGCGCTGCGCGGACGCCAAGACGGCCGAGCTGATGGAGCACGCCATCACCCGGGCCCGCACCGACGGCGACTCCGTCGGCGGCGTCGTCGAAGTCCGCGTGGAGGGACTCCCCGCCGGGTGGGGTGGCCCCGGAGCCGACGGGCTCGAGTCCGACCTCGCCCGCGCCCTCATGTCCATCCCCGCTTCCCGCGGCGTCGAATTCGGCGCCGGTTTCCGGGCGGCGCGCATGAAGGGCTCCGAGCACAACGACGCGTTCGACGTGGACCACGCCGGGCACATCACGACGCGCACCAACAACGCCGGAGGCATCCTGGGCGGCATCTCCACCGGGATGCCCCTCGTCGCCCGCGTCGCGTTCAAGCCGACCAGCTCGCTTCCCCGCAAGCAGGACACCGTCAACCTCGCGACGATGAAGCCGGCCGTCGTCGAGACGAAGGGGCGCCACGACCCGTGCGTCGTCCCGCGCGCCGTGCCGATCGTCGAGGCCTGCGTGGCCTGCGTCCTGGCGGACGCGAAGCTGCGCGCGGCCGTGGAGAACACGAAATGAACCGCAAGACCGTGAGCACGACCGGCGCCCCCGCGGCGATCGGGCCGTATTCGCAGGCCGTCGTGATGGACGGCTGGGTTTTCGCCTCGGGCCAGATCCCGCTCGACCCGGCGACAGGCCAGATGGTCGCGGGCGACGCCGGCGTCCAGACCCGCCGCGTCCTCGAAAACCTCAAGGCCGTGCTCGCGGCGGCGGGAAGCGGCCTCGACCGCGTCGTGAAGACGACGGTCTACCTCAAGGACATGAACGACTTCGCGGCGATGAACGGCGTCTACGCGGAATACTTCGCCAAGGATCCGCCGGCCCGCGCCACGGTGCAGGCCGCGCGCCTCCCGAAGGACGCGGCCGTCGAGATCGACCTCATCGCGAAGGCCTGACCTTGCCCGAACCCGACGACACCGTCCGCTGGACCGCGTGGCCCCTCCGCGACGAGGGGCCCCGCGCCATCCTCAAGGTCGTGGCTCTCGGCGCCTTCATCGCCCTCTTCTTCCTCGTCTTCGACCAGCTCGGGTGGCTTTCCGCGGTGCTGCTCCCGATTTCGCTGGGGAAGTGGCTCCTGCCGACGGCCTACGAGCTGCGCCCCGACGGCATCGCCGTCCGGTTCGTCGGCATCACGACGCGCGCCCCATGGACGCGCTTCCGCCGCTACTACCCCCACGCGGTGGGCGTCCACCTGTCGCCGTTCGAGGCGCCGTCGCCGCTCGACCCTTTCCGCGGGATGTTCCTGAAGTTCCGCGGGAACCGGGATGAGGTCGTGGCGCGGCTTGAGAAGGCGGGGCTGAAGCGGGGGGAGAAAGCGGGCGCTAAGCCTGGAGAATCTGCGCCGCCGCCGCCCGCAGGTCCGGCGCCGTCGGGAGCGTGAGGTTTCGCGAGGCCGCCTCGGCGGCCCACTTCTGGCCCTGGCCGGTGAGGGCGAGGACGAAGCGGGGAACGCCGGCGGCGAGGGCGGCCTCGCGGTCGCGGAGGTTGTCTCCCACGAAGGCGGAACCCGCCAGGTCGATGTCGAGATCGCGCGCCGCCGCGAGGATCAGCCCGGGTTTCGGCTTGCGGCAGCCGCAACCTTCCGCGTCGGTGTGCGGGCAGACGTAGAGGCCGGCGAGCGGCGCGCCGGCGGCCGCAAGGTCCGCCTTCATCCGCGCATGGACGTCGTCGAGCGTTGCGCGCGGCACGATCCTCTTGCCCACGCACGCCTGGTTCGTGATCACCACCAGCAACTTCCCGGCCCGCGCAAGCGTCGCCGCCCCCTCGAGCGCCCCGGGCACCCAGCGCCATTCAGCCCACGATTTCACGTAGTCCGCCCGGTCCTCGCAGAGGACGCCGTCCCGGTCGAGAAACACCGCTGGGCGGGGCATCGCGCCGATCCCTCAAAACGAAACGGGGCCGGCATCCCGCCGGCCCCGCTGGTTCCGCTTCGCTCTACTTCTTGCCCTTCTTCTCCGCGTACTTCAGCCCCTTCTCCGCCTTCTTCGCCGCGTCCGTCCCCGGCTTTTCGCGGATCAGGTCCTTCCACGTCGAGATCGCGCCTTCCTTGTTCTCGTTGAAGAACTGCGCCATCCCGATCAGGTACTTCGCGTCCGGTGCGTGCTCGCTGTCGGGGTAGCGCTTGAGGAAGTCGTCCAGCGACCGCTCCGCGCCGAGCCAGTCCTCCTCGTCCGTCTGCTGGCGGCAGCGGTCGAACTGGATGTCGTCGATGAACCCCTTCTTGTTCTCCGGGTCCATCCGCGCGACCTCGACCCAGGCCATCTCCGCCTTCGCCGCGTTCCCCGCCTTCTGGTGCGCGACCCCGAGGCGATAGAACAGCTCCTCGCGCTTCCCGCTCTTGTTGTCCGGGTCCGCCTCCACCGCCTTTTCGAGAAGCGCCGTGGCTTCCTGCGCGCGGCCGAGCTTCAGGTACACCTCGACGGCCGCGAGGACCGTGGCCACGTCGTCCGGCTTTTCCTTCAGGGCCTTCTCAACGGCGGCGATGTCGCCCAGCGACTTCACCTGGTCGAAATAGTCCGGGCGGTGGCCGATGATCCGAAGCAGCTCGTGGTCGGCTGCGTCGACGAAGCGCGTGTCGGGAATCGCCCGCACCTTGTACTTCTGGGCGGTCTTCGGGTCCTTGTCGGTGTCGATGTAGATGTTCACGAAATTCTCGTTCAGGTACTTGGCGATCTCGGCGTTTTGATACGTATCCGTATCCATGGTCTTGCACGCCCCTCACCAGTCGGCGCTGAAGTGCACCTGGACGAGCTTTCCGGACTCCTTCGCCGCGGCCATGCCCTTGGCGTAATCCGTCTCCCAGTTCACGCCGTCCGCGCGCGCGATGGCGGCGGTGGCGAGAAGGGCGGCGGCCCATCCGAGTCGTTTCATGACTGGCTCCCTATTTCGGGGTGTCTTTCGGGTTTTCCTTGCGAAGGGCGGCGAGCTCTTCGAGGGCGGCCGGGACGCGCTTCGCCCAGGCGTTGTCGGGCATGTCGGCGGCGAGTTTCTTCAGGGCGGCCTCGGCGGCGTCGTAGTTGCGGTCGATGTCGGCGAGGATGGCGGCGGCGAGGACGAAGGTCGCCTCGGCGGCGCCGTCGGTCCCCGGGTAGTCGGCCGTGATTTTCTCGAGGGCCGTCCGGGCACCCGCGGGGTCCGAGTTGAGCTGGATCCGGGCGAGCTGCACGGCGGCGTTGTCGAGCCGGCCCTTTTCGTTCTTCGGGTCGAGCTCCTGCACCTTTCCGAGCGCTTCCTTGGCCTTGGCGATGTCGGGCTTTTCCTCGCGCATCACCGCTTCGCCGAGCGTCCACCACGCCTCGAGGGCGGCGCCTTTCGCGTTGTCTTTGTCCGCCTCGGCCGCGGCGCGCAGGTGCTTCTCGGCGCCGTCGAGGTCCCCGCCGGCGGCCAGCAGGCGGCCGAGCTCCAGCCGCACCGCCGCGTCCTTATCGTTCGTCGCGATCACCGCTTCCAGCTCCTGGATCTTCTTCCAGGTCCCGGGCACGGCCTGCGCCTCGGCGAGGAACTCCGCCGCGGGGAGGAATCCGATGACCCGGCGCACGAGCCGCCCGTCCGGCGCGAGGAACTGCGTGTCCGGCGTCGATTCGACGTGGAACTTCTGCGCGAGCTGCGCGTACTTCGTGCGGTCCATCCGCACGTTCACGAACGTCTCCCCGAGGAACTTCGCCACGTCCTCCGCGGCCAGCGTCTTCTCCTCGAGGTCCGCGCACCACTTGCACCCATCCCGCCGCCAGTGCACGTGCACGAGTTTCCCCGTCTCCTTCGCGCGCGCCACCGCCTTGTCGTAGTCGTTCTCGATCCACTCCGGGCCGCCGGCGGCCGCCGCGCGCGCCATCCCGAGCACGATCCCCGCCGCAAGCACAACCCTTCGCATCGCTCTCTCCCGCAGGCCGGAAGCGCCGGCCACGCCCCTCTGTAACAACAGGTGATACGCGATCCTTCCCGGGAACGTGGGGAGGACGCTAGTTCCCGAGCCGCGCCTTGACCCGGGCGGAGAGGGCGCCGCCGTCCACGGCCTTCCCGGCGAACTTGTCCTTGAGCGCCTTCATGACCTTCCCCATGTCCTTCGGGCCCGCCGCGCCGGTTTCCGCCACCGCCGCGTCGATCGCCGCGGCCATCTCCGCGTCCGTCGGCCCCGCCGGGAGATACTTCTCCGCGACCTTCAGGTCGGCCGCTTCCTTGTCCGCCAGGTCGGCCCGGCCGGCCTTCGTGTACTGGTCGAT
The DNA here is from genome assembly GCA_964590435.1 of uncultured Planctomycetia bacterium. Lineage (GTDB taxonomy): Bacteria > Planctomycetota > MHYJ01 > WSZJ01 > WSZJ01 > WSZJ01. Next base: position 27,515 of record CAZPWT010000045.1, on the reverse strand, counting down.
CGAATCGCGGCGCTGCTTGACCAGCGCCTGGAGTACCGCGACCTCCTCCGCTTCCGTCAGTTCCTTGAACGCCCCCGTCGCGACTTCCTTCGCCATCAGCGCCGCCTTGATCATCCGCAGCGCCTCCAGCCGCGGCTGGTCCTTCGCCTTCATCGCGTCCTTCATGTCGTCCGCGATCTTCTGCTTCATTCCCACGGCGTTCCTCCTGGGGCGTCGCCTCCCGTGAATGGTCGGGGTGGGCGGATTTGAACCGCCGACCTCCACGTCCCAAGCGTGGCGCGCTAAACCAGGCTGCGCTACACCCCGGGGCCATTCAAGGAAGCGGCCTGCGACGAGGGGGGGATTAGAACATTTCGCCCTCTGGGGGGGAAGCGGGGGGAAGGGAAACGACAAGAGCCAACTCGCAACTTCCAAGTAAACGCCAAGAGGCGAAACTCCAAATTCAAACCCGGCTGATCCATCGGGCGGGCCATTGGCGTTTTTCCCTTTGGCGTTTCCTTGGACGTTGGAATTTGGCTCCTTGTCTTTTTCCCCTACTTCTTCCTCACCTGCCTCCGGTCCGGGAACTGCGGCGGCGGCTCCTGGTGCTGCGGGCAGAACTCCGTCCCCTTGGCCACCGGCGCCACCTTGCACGACTTGCAGAACACGAGCCCGCACGCCTCGCACATCCGCGTCCCCACCGTGACCGCGTTCCGGCACTTCGGGCACTGGAACTCGTTGTCCATCAGCAGCATCTCGATGTGCGCGCCAAGGAACTCGCCGCAGTCCTCGCACTTCTTCGCCGTCGGCTTGTTCTGAGACTGGCAGAAGCGGCACGTGATCATCTCGCTGGGGTCGGGCGGCGCGATCGGCGGGCGGCCGCTCTCCACGCGCTCCAGGTCGGCCAGCAGGTCCTCGGCGGACTGGTAGCGGTCCTCCCGCTTCTTCGCGATCATTTTCATGATCACCGCCGAGACGCCCGTCGGGATGTCCGGGTTATGCCCGGAGGGCGGCCTGGGCCTGTCATGCATGTGCTGTTCCATCAGGATGATCGGCCCGTCCCCCTCGAACGGCCGCCGCCCCGTCACGAGGTAGTAGAACGTCACGCCGAGCGAGTAAATGTCGCTCCGCCCGTCCTGGTGGTCGCCCCGCCACTGCTCGGGCGGCATGTAGTAGGGCGTCCCCGTGATCGTGTCCGTCTTCCGCACGTCCCGCGTCTCGACGGCCAGCCCGAAGTCCCCTACCTTCACCTCGCCATCCACCGTCACGAACACGTTGTCCGGCTTCACGTCCCGGTGCACCAGCCCGTGCTTGTGCGCATGCCCCAGCCCCTTGGCGATCTCCCTCACGATCTTGATCGCCTGCCCCGGCGGGATCTTCTTCCGCCGGTCCATGATCTCCGCGACCGTGTGCCCCTCGATGTATTGCATCAGGATGAACGTGTACCCGAACTTCTGCCCCACGTTGTAGACCTGCACGATGTTCGGATGCTCGAGCTTCGCCACCGAACGCGCTTCCGTGACGAAGCGCTGGATCATGTCGGGGTCCTTCACCGACACCGACAGGATCTTCACCGCCATCGGCTTGTTCAGGGCGACGTGCAGCCCCTTGTACACCATCGCCATCCCGCCGCGCCCGATGCGCTGCGTCACCTGCACGCCGCTGAACATCTTCCCGATGATCGAGTCCTGCACCTCGCCCGTCGCGGTGATCGCCTCCGTCCGCGCCGTCACCAGCCGCTTCACCGGCACCAGCTCCGCCTTGCACCGCTGGCACGGCAGCTTCGTCTTCGCCAGCTCCTCGCTCACCGTGTACGTCGCCTCGCAGTTCGGGCACTTCATCACGACCTTCTTCTGCAGCCTCAAGAGGCGCGTGACGTCGCCCAGCTTGAGGAAGCCGCGCTCGACCATGATTTCGCCGAGCTGCTTCGCCTTGCCTTCCTTCTCGAGGCGAAGCTGCTGGTCGAGGCATTCGAAGAGCTGCTCGTGGGTGACGAGTTTCTCGCGGATGGCGATCTTGCCGAAGAAGGCGGACTCGGTGAGGGAGTCGGGGAAGCCGGCGGAGGAGGGGGGCGTGGAGGGGGCGGAAGCGCCGGCGGAGGGGAGGTCGACGCCGGCGAGGGCGGTGAGGTTGGCGAGCTGTTCGGGCTTGAGGAAGCCGCGCTGGAGGAAGACTTCGCCGAGGGAGGGCGGGAGGTCGGAGGACTCGTAGAGGTGGATGCACTCGTCGAGCTTGTCGCGGGTGAGGAGGCCGCTCGCGAGGGCGATGCGGCCGATGAGGAGGTCTTCGTTGGAGGGTTTGCGGGCCATCGCGCGACAGTGTAGCCGAGCGAATTGAACGGGACTTCACGAATGAGGATCAGCCGCCTCCGAGCGCGAGAAACAATCGTCGCGGGCCAGGCTGCGTCGGCCTTGCTGCGTGGATTGTTGAGCGGCTTGAGGCCGGACGGCCGACTCCGCCCGGCCCCCGACGATTGTTTTCACGCTCAGAGTGGAAAACGGCGTTCTTTTGACCGACTTTGCGTGTTGGAAGCGCAGTTCCAAATGTGAGAGGAGCAATGAGCGACACGAAGAGGCCTGTCGAAGGCGAGGTGCGCCAGCAGGAAGCGCAGCGTGCGCAGTTGGAGCTGGTGCCGACCAAGATCGACGACCTGATGCGGCTCTTCCGCCTCACGACCTGAGCCCTCGCCTTTCGGGTCATGTCGTTTTCACAGAGCGCGTGAAGAAATCGAGCGACGGCGAGCGATCGGGGCGAGCGGCCCGCTGTCGCGGCTGTTTGCGACAGCGGGACGCGAGGTCCGATCGCCGCCGACGCTCGATTTCTTCACGCGCTCTCGGCGGACGCGGGGGAGGAGCTCCCCGGCGAGGTAGAACGACCCGGCGACGGCGACGAGCCCGCGCGGGCCGGCGAATTGACGCGCTGCGTCAAAAGCGCGGCGCGGCGACGCGCACGCTTCGCCCCGCCCCGCGAGGCGCCGCAGCTCCCCGGGATCGGCCGCGCGGGGGTGGTTCGCGGCGCAGAAGAAGAGCCCGTCGGCGGCGCCCGCGATCGACTCGATGTTCCCGGCGACGTCCTTGTCGGACGAGGTGCCGAAGACGAGCGCGGCCCGGCGGCGGGGGAACGCCCGCGCGAGGTGGGCGGCGAGGGCGCGAAGCGAAACGGGGTTGTGCGCGACGTCGAGGAGGACGGGGGGGCGGCCGGGGAAGAGCTGCAGGCGCCCGGGGATTTCCGTGTCGGCGGCGGCGCGCCAGCAGGCGGCGGGGAGGGGCGCGGTGGACTGCGCCATCGCCCAGGCGACGGCGAAGTTGTCGAGCTGGTGGCGGCCCGGCGTCGCGAGGCGAACGGGGAGCGGCGCGGCGCCGTCCATCGAGAGCGTCGCGCTCCAGCGGTCCCGCCGGTCGGCGCGCTCGCCCCGGATCCGCACGTCCCTCCCGACCACGAGGAGCCGGCACCCGGCGCGCTTCGCCGCCCGCGCGATCACCGCCAGCGGCCCCGGCTTGCGCTCCGCGGTGACCACGACGGCGCCCGGCTTGACGATCCCGGCTTTCTCGGCCGCGATCTTCTCCAGCGTGTTCCCCAGCCGGTCCATGTGGTCCCAGTCGATCGAAGTGATCCCGCAGGCAAGCGGCGCGGGGAGGACGTTCGTGGCGTCGAGCCTTCCGCCGAGCCCGACCTCGATCACCGCCACACCGCACCGCCGGAACGCCTCGAACGCCGCGGCCGTCATCAGCTCGAAGTACGTCGCGAACTCCCCCGGCGCCGTCTCCGAACGCGCCACGACGCGCGTCATGACCTCCGCGAACCGCTTCCCGGAAATCGGCCGGCCGCCGACGCGGATGCGCTCGAGCATCGAGCCGAGGTGCGGCGACGTGTAGAGCCCGGTGCTCCCGCCGAACGCGGCCGCGAGGTAATGCGCCGTCGACCCCTTTCCCTTCGTCCCCGTCACGTGGTACGCGGCGAACGCCCGCTCCGGATGCCCCAGCGCCGCGCACAGCCGCTTCATCCGCGCCAGGTCGTACGGCGTCCGGCGCCCTTTCGGGGGAGTCTTCTCATAGTTGGTGAAGCGCGAGAGGTAGGCGAGGGCCCGGGATGCGGACCGGAACGCCGGGGGGTGAGGTAGAGGCACAGGCTGGATTCTAAGTGCGCGGCGGGAAAAGTCTGCGGACATCGCGAGGATGTAAGGAAGCTGGCGTCGCGACGGCCACGCGGCGCCGAAATTCGTGCACGGCTGTCAAGGTGCTGGACACGGGCGCGGGACGGCGGGCGGAGGTGATTCAGCACTTCTCCATGAGCCCCAACGACTTGTGGAAAATCAAGCGCCGCGGCACAGGAACTGCAATCTCCCGTTCCCCGGGGATTCAACAAAGGGAGCCAAACATGAGAACTCGGATCTTGGTCGCCGCGCTCGTTCTTGCCGGCGTCCTGCCGGCCGTCGCGGAACCGCCCACGTGGAAGTTCAAGCCCGGCCAGACGATGACCTACGAGTGCCGCAGCACGTTCCACTTCTCCACGTTCCAGCTCGTGAAATCCGAACCGCCGAAGGACGCGCCGCCGGAAAGCGACACGGTCGGGTACGCGAACTGGCTCGATCGCCAGTATCGGGAAGCGATCCGCAAGCGCCTCGAAGTCGAGACCGACCCGGGCCGCCGGGCGGCCATGCAGGCCCTGCTGGACAGCAACGTTCTGATCACATCCCGGGAATTCCGCGCCGCCGGCCTGGATCCCCAGTGGGAAACGGTCACGCTGATCGCCTTCGTGAAGGCGGTGGGCGACGACGGAAGCGCCCGCCTCGAGTTCACGGTGGACGGCGTGCGCATCGAGACGCGCTTCGACGACACGGGCGCGCAGTCCGTGTGGGACTCGAAGGACAAGACGGCGGCGCGGTTCGAGGGGCATCGCGCTTACCAGGCGATGGTCGGGCACAGGTTCGAGGCGATCGTCGCGGCCGACGGGTCGATCCGCGAGGTGGCCGGCGAGGCGTGGCCGGCCCCGGCGGGCCTTATCCCGGAGGTCGGGCGCAAGGAACGCCGTGAGGCGAGCGCCGCGAACGCGACGCACGCCCCCACGCCGGCCCGGGTCTGGATGGAGATGCTCTTCACCATCACCCCCACCGGCGGCGACCAGTGGGAGCGGACGGTGCGGATGCCGGAGGCCGAGGTGCTGAGCCTGAGGGCCGACAGCCCGGAGGTGGCGGGGGGCCAGAAGTGCGTCCGTGCGAAGGCGCGGAGCCGCGACCGGGAGCACGCCATGGACGGGGCGAAGCTGGCCTTCCAGATGAAGGACGGGGACCTCGCGATGCGGATGTGCGTCGAGGCCCAGAAGCTGGGGCACTCGTGGTTCTCGCCCGTGCTCGGATGCCTGGTGAAGTCCGAGATGAAGTCGTCGTCGGAGGTGAAGGGCGACCGGTTGATCGTCGGGGACTTCGTGCTCGAGGTGGAGCTCAAGAACCGCGGGGTGCGTGACCTGACGCCCGCGACCGAGGAACCGGCGCCGCCGTCTCCCACGAAGTAGCGGGACGTTCGACTCGACCCGGGACCCGGCGAACGCCGGGTCCCGTTGTTTTCAGGGCTTCCGTCGACGAGCGGCCCGGAGGACCGCGCCGCGCGGGGCGGCGGCGAGGGTGCGGGCGGTCGCGGCGAGCGAGTCCTGCGCGAGGACCTTGGACAGGTAGCGCATGCGGGCGGTCGACGAGGCGTCGGGGTCCGCGAGGCGCGGGGGCGCCAGCAGCCATGCAAACGCGACGCGCTGCCACCACGCGGGCCGCAGCCGCCGCAGGATTTCCCGCGGCACCTTGGCCCCGAACAGCTCTTCCGCGATCGCCAGCGAAGCGCCCAGCGCCGCCCGCGTCCGCGTTTCCGTGGCGCGCTTCGCCACCAGGTCCCAGTCGGGCCCGCGCGCGGCCAGCCGGGAGATGTCGAGGTACTGCCCCAGCGGGCCGAACGCGTGCACGGCGAGGTTCGCGGCGGCGAGGATGAACGCGTCCTCGAGGGCGGGGAAGCGCATCCCGGGGCGGACGAGGCGGGCGCGGGCGAGGATCGGGGCGGGGTCGACGCGCATTTCGCGGACGAGGCTTTCGGGGCCGATGAACTTCCAGTGCAGGTCGATGTCGACGGCCGCCTCGCCGGGGCGCTCGCGGATGAACGACCGCTCCAGGGGCCCGATCTCCTGTTCCGGTCCGGCGACGAATCCCGCCGCCTCGAGTGCCCGCGCCGCCGCCGGGACGTCCGCTTCGCAGACGAGCACGTCGAGGTCGTTGAACGGCCGGTCCTCGGGGGAGGGGTAGGCGTCGCGGGCCAGCGCGTACCCCTTGAACCAGAGCCCTTCCAGCCCGGCCTTCGCGAATTCCGCGGCGGCGTCGGCGGCGGCGCGGTCGTGGGCGCGCCAGCGGGCGGCGCCGGCGAGGGCGACGGCCTCGAGGCGGAGGCGGGCCTCGGCGGCCCACGGGGGGAGCGCGGAAAGGCGGGGGCCGATGAGGGCGGACAGGTGGGCGGCGAGGCGATGGGCGGCGGCAATTTCGGCGAGACCGCCCGCCGACGACGGCTCCGGCCACGCGGCCGCGGGGGCGCCGCGGAGCATGGCGAGGAGGGTGGCGGCGTTGCGGTCAGCGGGCGGCATGGGCGCGGCTCATCGCGGCGGCTCGAGGGAAGCGTAGCGGGTGGCGACGTCGGGGGAGTCGTTGACGGGCTCGCCGGAGACCTCGACCCAGGCGTGGGCGTCTGGGATCGCGGCGCCGGGCTTCACGCCGAAGCGGATCCGTCCTTCGATCCCTTCGCGGCGTAGGAGGGCCCAGAGGACGAGGGAGCGCTCGAGGCAGCGCGCGCGGGGCCAGGAGCGGCGGGCGGCGGCGTTGACGACGAGGCCGACCTGGCGGGCGCGGGCGGCCGGGGCGCCGCGGGGAGGGGTCTTCGACAGCGGGCAGAGCCGGCCGAGCGCGGCGCGCACCTTGCCGTACCCGGTCGCGGCGACGGCGGGGACCACGAACGCCTGAAGCGCCGCGGCGCGGACGAGCAGCACGCGGTCGCGCGCCGAAAGCGCCTTCAGCTTGGCGAGGGCGCTCATCGGGGGAATCGGCGGGGCTGGGCGGCGCGGCAGGCGTGCGGCACGGCGGAAATCATATCACGGGGCGAGGGGCTACGGCGGGAGCCGGACGGGGACGGGCTCGTCGTAGTCGCGCTCGATGCGCAGGTTCCAGGCGACGCGGTCGTGGAAATACGCGCGCAGCGCCGCGTTGCGTTCGGGGCCCATGTCGCGCGCCCAGACGACTTCCGACCCGTCGATGTCCGCGCGGTTGTAGACCCACTCCAGGTCGGGGCGGTGTTCCGGGCCGTACGTGACGATGACGAGGTCCCGGCCCGGGTTGAGCGCGGGATCCTCGAGCGTCTCCTGGACGTGCGCCCGCGCGTGGCCCCAGACGCCGATCCCGCCGTCCCAGGCCGCATTCCACACGATGAACGCCACCGACATCGCCACTGCGCCCGCCATCACCGTCACGCCTCCGGCGCGCCCCGGAGGCCTCCACGTCCGGATGACCCTCAGCGCGCGCGTCACCACCGCGATCACCAGCACCGCCACCGGCGCCGCATAGTGCGGGAACACCACCGTCAGCCCGATCATCGCCAGCCACATCCCCCCCAGCGTCACCGCCGCATACCGCCACCACCCCCGCCGGAATCCCTTCCAGGCCACCACGCCCAGCAGGATCAGCATCCCGCACGGGCACCACGCCGCCTGGTGCAGCTTCTTCACCGCCTGCCGCGCAAACCCCCCGGGCGTGCTCTGCCACGTCCAGTACGGCTTCTCGACTTCTTCATAGAAGCGCCGCATCGCTTCGTGCCGGTACGCCGGCGCGGGGCGCGGGGGAATCCAGGCGAACTGGGAGATGACGGTGTAGGTGTCGTTGTGGACCCAGTAGGGGAGGCGCGTGGTGTTCCCGGTGACGACGTGGTTGTTGTAGAGCATGGCCGCGGCGGTCGCCGCGAGCAGGACGGCGGCCGGCGCGACGACGCGCTTGAGCCAGGTCGCGAAAGGGAAGGGGCCGCGGAGCATCGCGGCGGCAAGCGCGGCCGCGGCGGCGAGGCTGGCGAGCATCCCTTCGAACGGGCGGGAGTTCGCGAGGATCGCGACGCCGGCCGTCATGACGCAGGCCGGCGCGATCGCGGGGCGATTCGCGAGGCGGCGGATCGCCCCGAACAGGAGCGCGCCGCCGAGGAACGCCACCGAGCCGCCCCAGTACGACTGCGTCCAGTACCCGGCGATGCCGCAGCGGAGGACGGTGAAGAGCCCCGCGGCGAGGGCCCATCGCGGCGGCATCCAGGCGCGCAGGGCCCACGCCGTCGCCGCGCAGGCCGCCGCCGTCGAGAGCCACACGCCCACGATCGGGTCGCCGGCCAGGAGAAGCCCCACCGCGAGCGCCAGCCCCTGCCCCGGCGGGTACTTCGCCATGCAGGTGGGCTGCTGGAAGATGTGCATGCTCTCGAAGTGCATCCAGAACGGGTGGGTGGGGTTCGTGAGTCGGAAGTGCGCGTAGGTGTCCGCCGCGAGCAGGTAGGCGAACTCGTCGTGCGTCACGGGCTCGGCGATCCCTTTCAGGAACGCGAACGCGATGCTCCCTGCGAGCGAGAGCACGAAAACCGCGACGAGCGGCGCCGCGGGGCGGAGCGCGAACGCGTCGAATCTCTCCACGGCCCGGCGAAACCACGCCGGCCGCCGGCGCGGCACCACGAACCCCAGCCCCGCCGCCGCCAGGAGCAGCCCCGCTTCGACGAATTCCTCGATCGGGAGATCGGTCGCCATGAGCGCGCCATGCTAACAGCGCCTCCACACGGAACGGGCATTCCCCGGCCGGTCTCGGGTATCATTTCCCCCCTTACGGTCGGGCCCGGAACGTCCGACCTTCAAAACTTCTCCTGGAGGCAGGCCGATGAGGAACAACCGCTGGGCCGGGCTCGTGATCGTTCTCGGGATGATGGTCGGGTTCGGCGCGGGCGCCCGTCCGGCGCAGGCGGAGGAATCGCTGGAAGAAGCGCTGGGCGCGGCGACGGCGGTGGCGATGTACGACGTGCAGATGGTGCTCGGGCTGTCCGCGGACGCGTTCGCCAAGAAGGTGTACGACGAGGAAATGATGAAGACCGTCGTCGGGGAGCAGAAGACGCTTCTCACCAACCTCGACAAGCACCTGATCGGGCTGCGCAAGCTGGACTCGATCAGCGCCGAGGACAAGAAGACGCTGAAAGCGCTCTCGGATTGCATCGCCAAGCTCCAGCAGACGGCGGACGCGCTGCTCGAGTACGTCGACGATCAGTCGGACGTGAACGCCGAGGATTACCAGACGAAGCGCAAGGCTTCGTACGCGGCGATCGCGGAGATCATGGGGCTGGACAACAAGTAAGACACCGGCCGGGGCGCCCGCACCAGCCGCGGGCGCCCCGGAGTTTCACTTCTCCTGCGCGGTCCAGCGCCACTTCACGGCCAGCGGGTCGTGGTCGCTGAGGGGGGCGCCCTTCGCGTCGACGAACTTCCCGCCTTCGAAGGCGGAGTCGAGCGGCTCGAGTTCCACGCCATTTCCGTCCCGGTACGCGAACTTGTCGATGCACGCGTCGCCGGCGCGGACGTCCCGCAACCCGGTCCGCACCAGGAACGCTTCCCATGTCCCTGCTTCGGCGCTACCGGTTTTGGTGTGGAGATTGGTGTCTCCGCCGAGGATGACCGCGCGGCCCTTCGAGTGCTCCTCGATCCATGCGGCAAGCTGCTCGAAACCGGTTCGCCTCGCCTCGGCGTCCGGCTTCCCGTCCCCGGCGTCCGCGTGGAGGTTGTAGACGTCGATCTCCACGCCGGGGGCGAGCTCCACGCGGGCCAGGGAGAATCCCTTCATCGAGAGCCCGTCCGAAGCGGCCGGGCCGAACGTCTTCCACGGCACGCGGGTAATGTCCCCGAACGGAAGCCGGGACAGGAGGCCGAGGCCGTCGCCGACCTGGAGGAGGGGGCGCTGGGTGGCGACGAAGATCCCGACGGCGGCGGGGCCGGGGTGCCGCGTGCTGCGGTACGGGTGGTCGGCTTTTTCGCGGAGCCGCTCGTGGTAGTGCGCGAAATCGAGGCGGTCGAGCCCGGGCTGCCACCAGTCGAAGTCCTCCTGCGTGAGGACCAGGTCGTAGGCGTTGAGAAGCGGGCCGATGAGCGGGAGGTTCTCCTTCGGGTTGACCTTCGAGACCTCCTGCGGGAGGCCGGCGACGTTGTAGCTCAGTGTGGTGAATTCCCCGGCGGCCGGGGGAATCGCCCGGGCCATGATCGCAGGGTTGCCGTCGTGGCGCGCGCTGCAGGCCGAAAGGCTGAGCAGCGCGGGCGCGAGGATCAGCCGGAGCCGGGCCGCCGCGGTCATGTTTTCTCGACCGTGAAGACCCCCTGGTACTCGTGGATCACCCGCGTCACGCGGGCCGGAAGGGTGTGGAGGTGCTTGATGGCCAGCGCTCCCTTCCCCGGCGGGTCCGGGCTCGCCATTGCCGCGCGGGCGTCCGGCCCGCACCACCACGGCGCGAACGCCGCTCCCGAGGGGGTGTCGTCGAACGCCACGATCGAATTCCGGGCGAGGAGCGGCCAGGCGGCCTTCAATTCCTTCAGATGGTGCTCCATCGACGGCACCGGCTTCAGCCAGTCGATGTCGTACGAGTCGAGGTAGAGGACGTCGATAGGGCCTCGAAGAGAGGCGAGCACGGAAGGGGAGTCGCCGCAGTGCACGACGATCTCCGCGGCGGCGCCGACACGGTCGGCGACCTCGGAAACGAAACGGCACTGGTCTGCGTTGATGTCGATGGTGTGAACGACGCCCCCGAGCTTCCGGACGACCAAATGGAACAGCCAGGTCGACCCGTTGTCCCGGGCGGTGCCGGTCTCGACGATCGTCAGCGGGCGGCCGAGGCCGAGGCATTTCTCAAGCAGCGCATTCCACGTGCGGGTCCTGAGCTGGAAGTCTCCCCAGATCGCCGGGTGAGCCGCGAAGCCGTGTTTCAGCGCATGGCGGTGCTGCTGGACCGCCACGAACATCGCCCAATCGCCTGTGGACATACCGTCTCCTTTCGCGGGGAACCGGGATGATAAGTTGCGGCGACGCGCTTCCGGTAGAATCTGCCGAACCTCAGGGTAAGGAGTCTGTGTGGCCGTGGATCGAGGACATCTCCTGCTGGCCTGCGCAATTCGCCAGGGCCTGGTCGGCGGCGACGTCGCCCTGCGGATCGCCGGCCTCGCCGACGACGGCGCGGACCTGCGCGGCCTCCTGCTCGGGATCGGCCGGCTGGCGGAGGAACAGGTCCGGACCCTCGAGGCGTTCTGCGAACGCGAGCGCGCCAGCCGGACGCACGTCCCCGATCCGCCGCAGGCCAACGTGCGCAACGACGCCACGATCGCAATGCCGCCGCCCGAGCCGGGCGACTCCACGCCGGCGACCCTTCCCCAGCTCTCGACCCCCCGATACGTGCTCGGCGAGGAAATCGGCCGGGGCGGGATCGCGCGCGTCGTCGAAGCGCAGGACGTGGAGCTCGGCCGCCGCGTCGCGCTCAAGGTCCTCGAGGAAAAGGCGACCGTCGACACCGTGGAACGCTTCCGCGCCGAGGCCCGCGTGACGGGGCAGCTCGAGCACCCGAACATCGTGCCGGTGCACGAGATGGGAGTGCTGCCGGCGACGCGGGAAGTGTTCCTCGCGATGAAGCGGATCAACGGGCGCGACATGCGGCAGGTGATCCGGGAGGGCGGGTGGAAGCCGCGGCGGCTGGTGGAGGCGTTCCGGGACGTGTGCCGGGCGGTGGCGTACGCGCATTCGAAGGGGATCATTCACCGGGACCTGAAGCCGGCGAACGTGATGCTGGGGGATTTCGGGGAAGTGCTGGTGGTGGACTGGGGGCTGGCGCGGCGGGTGGGCCCGGGAGCGGCGGAGAACTGGGACGAAGGGCCGGAGGGTGCGGGGGGGATCGCGGGGCTGGACACGATGTACGGGAAGGACATGTCGTCGACGAGAACGCCGGCGGGCGGGGTGGTTGGAACTCCGAGTTACATGTCCCCCGAGCAGGCGGAGGGGGTGATCGAGGTGGACGAGCGCGCGGACGTGTATTCGCTGGGGGCGACGCTGTACGAGATCCTCGCGGGGCGCCCGCCGTTCGAGAGCCCGAGCGTCCGGGAGACGCTGAAGCTCGTGCTGGCGGGCGAGCTCCTTCCCCCGTCGAGCTTCCGCGAGGTCCCCGCCGAGCTGGAGGCGATCTGCCTCACGGCGCTGGCCTACCGCCGCGAGGACCGATACGGGAGCGTGGTGGAGCTGGGCTCCGACGTCGAGGAGTACCTGCAGGGGACCAAGGAACTCGAACGCCGGCATCACCAGGCCGAGGAGCAGGTGAGCCGCGCCGTCGCCGAGACCGCCCGGTCGAAGGCGCTTCAGGAGGAAGCCCGCGCCGAGATGGACCGGGCGCAGGAGGAAATCGCAAAGCTGGCCACCGATTCCTGGCTCGAGAAGGCACGCCTCTACTGGCGCTTCGAGGACCGCGCCGACGCACGGCGCCACGAGTCGATCGACGCCTGGGCGGCCGCGGACGCGGCGCTCGACATGGCGCTCACGCTCGACCCCGGCTCGCGACAGGCCCGCGAACTCAAGGCCGGCCTCCACTGGGACCGCTTCCTCCAGGCCGAACGCGAAAACGACCGCGAGGGGATGCTCCTCAGCCGCCGCGTCGTGGAGCGGTTCAACGACGGCGGCTTCGATGCCCGCCTGAGCGGCGAGGGATCGCTCGAGATCGCGACGCGCGCGTGGGCGTGCGCGTGCCTGCGCGAAGGGCGCCCGGTGCTGCCGACGGAACTTGCGGTGCTCGGGTTCCATCCGTGGTCGGGAAGGGCGCTGGACGGGCGGCCGGTGGAATTTGCGCGGGGGATGGAGCCGGGCGCGCCGGTGACCCTGCGGGTTCACGGGCCGGGCTGCGCTTCCGTCGCGGCGCCCGGCGCGCGGGTGTGGGCGTGGCGCTACGAGCCTGTCGACCGCATCCTGTTTCCGCTGACCCCGGGCGGCTCGACGCCGGGCCTCCCGGACGAAGTCCTCGACCCGCTCTTCGGCGACTCCCCCTACCGTCCGCGCGGCGGCGGGCTGTATCTCGGGGTGACGCCGATCCCGAAGCGGCGGTGGCCGATGGGGTCGTGGCTGCTGGTGGTGGCGCCCGAGGGGGCGCCGGCGTTCCGGGTGCCGGTGACGATCCGGCGGCAGGAGGAGTTGCGGCTGGAGCTGGACGTGCCGCGAGCCGGCGAAATCCCGGAAGGGTTCGTGCGCGTGCCGGGCGGGAAGTTCGCGTGGGGGGGCGACCGGGAGTTGCCGGCGGCGCTGAAGGGCGAGATCCGGGAGCTGGACGAGTTCCTGGTCGCGCGCCACCCGGTGACGTGCGCCGAGTACGCCGCGTTCCTGAACGACCTTGCGCGGACGGACCCGGCCGAGGCGGAGGCGCGGGCGCCACGGGAGGCGACGGGGGCGAAGCCGCTGTGGACGCGCGGCGAGGGGGGCCGATACGGGGTCGCGGGGGCCGCCCGGATCGCCGGCGTGCCCGTGGCGTGGGACGAGAACTGGCCGGTCCTCGGCATCTCGTGGGCCGACGCCAGCGCATTCGCGCGCTGGCGGTCGCTGCGCGAAGGGCGCCTGTTCTTCGTTCCCCACGAAGCCCAGCGCGAGAAGGCCGCGCGCGGCACCGACGGCCGCACGCACCCGTGGGGAAACTACATGTACGACCGCATCAGCAACACCAACACCGCTCACGACGACGGGCCCCACCCGGCGCCCGTCGAGTCGTTCCCTCAGGACGAGTCGCCCTACGGCGTCCGCGGCCTCGGCGGCAACGCCCGCGACTGGTGCCTCAACGATCCCGGCGGCGACATGCACCTCGGCTGGCGCACCTGTCGCGGCGGCAACTGGATGAGCCCTTCCCCCGCCGCCCGCTGCGCCTACCGCGCCGGCGCGCCGATGGACTCGATCCAGCCGATGACCACCATCCGCCTCGCGAGCGTGCTGGCGCTTCCCGCCGGGAAGGAACCGTGGCCTCTCGAACTTCTGCGCGCCACGACCTAGCGCCCCTCGGCCCCCTGGCAGGAATCGCCCCGCCTACTTGAGGAGGATGACGCCGCCTTCCTTCTCCACGCACACCCACGCGCCCTTGTCGTTCTTGTAGAACGCCATGTCCACGTCCGGCTCGGTCTTTTCCCGATACCCCTGCGCATCCTGAGTCACCATCTCGCACTTCACGTGGATCAGGTAGATGACGCGCCTGGGAAGCGTATTGATGTCGAGCATTTTCAGTTCGGGGGGCGTGATGCCGACGGGGAGGACCAGCCCCTTCTGGGCGCGGCCGTAGCTGAGGGCGGAGAACTTGTAGGTCGCGCGGAACCCGGGCGGTTCCTTGAGGGGCTTCTCGCCCTGGATCTTCTCGTCGAGCCCGAGCCTCTTGATGAGCCGGTCCCGAGCGAACAGGCGCTTCACGGTCTCCTCGCTCGGCGCGTCCCATTCGTGATCGGGGGCCAGGAGTTTCGGCGGGATCCCGTCGTCCGCCGCGACCTCGGCGACCAGCACGGCGCCGACTTCCTCGGGGTCGAAGCCCTGCGGCCAGATGGTGGATTTGTCGTACTTCGCGCCGCGGAAACGGCCCTGGCGGAAACTCTCGTGGCGCGCGTTGGCGAGATCGGCGCCGCGAAGGTCTGCGTCCCTCCAGTCGATGCCGCTGGTCCTGTGGCTGGGAAGGCCCTTGAGCCCGCGCAGGTCTGCGCTGCGGAAGCCCGCGTCGGTCAGGTCCTTGACCTTGGAAAGATCTGCTCCCTGGAGATTGGCCTCGGTGAACTTCGCCCCGGTCAGCGTCGTTTCCACGAACTTCGCGTCGCGGAGGTCGGCCCCCGTCAGGTCCGCCCCGGAAAGGTCCGCGAACATCAGGTCGGCGCCCTTGAAACTGGCGAAGCGGACGTTGGCGTCCTTGAGGTTCACTCGCCAGAGGGTGGTCTTCTCGAGGTTGGCGCCCTCCAGCTCTTCAGGCCGCATGTCCTTGCCGCTGAAGTCCTTCCCGTGGAGATCGCGCCCGGTCCCGGTTTCGCGCTTGGCGGGGGGCGGGTTCCTGACCGGGGGCGGGTCTTTCGAGGGCGGAGGGTCCTTCGGCGGCTCCTTGGGCGCGGCGCCCTCGAGCTTCGCACCGGCCGCTTTCGGGTCGACGTCTTTCGGCCAGCGCGTGGCCGCGTCGTAGCGGGCACCGCGAAAGCGCGCGGAGCCGGCGCGATAGTCCTTCGCTGCCGAGAGATCCGCGCCACGGAGGTCGGCGTCGGTGAAATCGAGATCCGTGATGTCGGCGAAGCCTTTCGAGCCGCGCAGGCTCGCGCCTCGAAGACAGGTGTCGCGCATCAGGGCCTTCGAGAAGTCGAGCCCCTCGAGATTCGCCCTGGAAAGGTCCGCGCCACGGAAATCCGCGCCGTCCAGCTTCGCGCCCGCGAGATCCACGCCGGTGAGGTCTGCGTCCGTGAGATTCGTGCCGGTGAGATTCGCGCCGCGCAGGTCGCGGCCCTTCAGGCTCTGCCCTTCAAGATCCTGCCCATGAAGATCCTGCTGGGCGAAGAGGCGCGAGGCCGTCATGAACACCAGGGCGAGGGAGAGGATTCTCATGGCGCTATTTCTTCCGCTCGAACGTGAACGCCTTGAAGCCGTCGTTGTCGTGGCCGTACTTCCCGGACAGCTTCCCGTCGGCGATCCGCGCGGCGCCGCGGCCCGGGACCGCCGGCTCGCCGCCGGTCATGCGCTGGAGCCCCTGGAACACCAGCTGCCCGTCCTGGTTCTCCGCGACCCCCTCCTCCTCGACCTTGACCTTCCTGCCGTCCCGCTCGATTTCGAACGCGAGGAAGAGCCTGTAGCGTCCTTCCTCGGCGAGCTGGATGGTGAAGAGCGCCGGCGCGGAGACGGCCTTGCCGGCGTCGAGAACGGTGATCTCACCGGCCCACCGTCCCGAGAATCCGCTCGGGTCGGCGTCGGGCCGCAGGTCCGGGTTCATGCCGCCGAGCGGGCCCCGCTGCGTGATCCCCCACTTCTGGAGCGCGTCGGCCGGCAGGTTCTCGAGTTCGGGGCTGGCGATCCCTCGCGACCACTCCTTCCACATGTCGACGAGGATCAGCGTTCCCTCCTTTCTGGAGGACTCCAGCGTCTTCTGCGCGTGCTCACGCGCTTCCTGGAACGTTGCGGAGCCGGAGGGGAAGAGCCCTCCGCGAATGCCGGTCGACTCGACGGGGACGAGGGTGCCGTTCTCGAGCATGGCCACGGGGAACGCGTGGCCGGGGACGAGGGCCATGAATGGGCGCAGGCCGAGGGTCTGGTACATGGCGCACTGGAGGATCGCGAGATCGATGCAGGTGCCGGACTTGTCACGGATGACGTCGCGCGGGAACTTCACGTTCTGGACGAAGCGGACGTCGAACTTGATGCTGGGGTCTTCGATGTACGGCGGGGCCTTGTAGACGAACTCGTTGAGCAGCATGAGCTCGTAGCAGGCCTGGATCAGCTTGAGCGCGGCCTCATCGCCCATGTTCGCCGCCGCGCCACTGGCGTTCCGGCTGGCCATCCCGGCGAATTCCTTAACCGCGGCGTCGTCGCGCGTGACCCACGCGGCGATGAAGGAGATGCGGCTCCACTGCTCGCTGAACGTCCCGTAGCTTTCCTCGGTCGTGACGCCGCATCCCTGGAATTCGTGCCCGCCCAGCAGCTGGATCGGCTTCTCGGCCGACTCGGTCGCACCGCCGGTGCGGCTCCATTCGACGACCACGCGGCTCGGCGCCGATGCCCGGAGATCCGAGACCTTCCGGTCCAGGACCGGGTGCCAGGGAATCACGATCGTCTGCCCCGCCACCACCACTCCCGCCCCCCGCCAGTCGCTCCAGTCCGAGTAGCCCTCGATCCGGAAGCGCACCTTCACGTCGCGCACCGCGCCCGGCCCCGCGTTCCGGATCGCCGCGCGGGCGACCCAGCAGTCAGGCAGGCGGTCGGGTTGCGCGTAGGCCTTGTAGACGCAGGTCATCAGCGGGTCGCGCACCTCGACCTCCGCCCTCAGCTTGCCGTCGCCCCAGCCGAGCGGCGCCGGCGGCGTATAGCGCACCACGGAGGCCTTCCCGTCCCACGCCGCCTGCTTCGACCCGGGCGGCAGGATGACCATGATCCTGCCGCGATACGGCAGGCCGAACGCCGTCCCCTCCGTCGTGAACAGGAACGTCGTCCGTCCCCCCTCGTCCTTGTCCGTGATGAACTCCACCTTCTCCAGCAGCGGCAGCTCGAGCTCGCTCCCCGCCGTCGCACGCGCCGCCCCTGAGATCCGGCGGTCGTAAACCACTGCCGTCGCGCCGTCGTCAAACGCCGCCGTCGAGCCTTCCGCCAGCAGGCAGTCCTCGCGGGCGCCGGGGAAGCGCTTCAGCATGCGCTGCGGGTCTCCCGCGGACTTCTTGAGGCCGGGATAGTCGCGCGGCGAGAAGTCGAACACGATCGATTCGCGCCCGTCGGCGTTCACTTCGAGGGTGATCTTCCTCTCGTAGCGGAAGGCGCCGGCGGCGGGCTCCTGGGCGGCCGCCGCGAGGGCGGTCGTGAGCAGGAAGAGGATTCGCAGGATTCGCATGTCGGCCCCTACTTCTCGGGGGCCGGGGTTGCACCCGCGGCCGCCGCGTCGAACCCCTTGGGCCAGCGCGTCCGCTTGTCGAACGTCGCTCCTTTCCACGTCGCCTTCCCGAACGCGTCCAGCTCCGGGCCGCGCAGGTAGGCGCCGGAGAGGTCGGCCCTGCTGAAATCCACTCCCGCTACATCGGAGATGCCCTTGAGGTCCCTCAGGTTCGCGCCCTGGAACGAGGCCCCGGCCAGGTTCGCCGTGCTGAGGTCGCACCCCTCGAAGTTGGCGTTGTCGAGCTTCGTGCCCTTCATGGAGGCGCCGGCGAGGTTCGCGCCGCGCAGGTCGCACCCGGTGAGGTCGAGCCCGTCGAGCTTCGCGTTGGTGAGGTCGCGGCCGTGCAGGTCCATCCCGGGGCCGAATTCCGGCTTCGGGCCTTCCTTCGGCGGATCCTTGGGCGGGTCCTTGGGCGGCTCCTTCGGCGCCTCCGCGACGAGCACGGCGCCCGAGCCCTCCGGCGTGTAGTCCTTCGGCCACCGCGTCCGCTTCGTGTACTTCGCCTTCGTGAACTTCACCGAACCCTTCTTGTAGTCCGCCGCGTCCAGCAGGAACGCCCCGGAGATGTCCGCTTCCGAGAAGTCGCAGCCGGTGATCTCGTTCAGGCCCTTCATCTTGCGGCAATTCGCCTCGCGGAAAACCGCGTCGCGGACGACGGCGCCCTTGAAATCGGTTTCCTCGAGGTTGGCCTTCGTCAGGTCGGAGCCGCGGAACATCGCGCCGGCGAGCTTGGCATCACGCAGGTCGGCGCCGGTCAGGTCGGCTCCCGAAAGGTCGCACCCCGAAAGATTCGCGCCCTGGAGATTTGCGCCGCGCAGGTTCGCGTCCGTGAGGTTGCAGCCCGACAGGTTGGCGTCCGAGAGATTCGCGCCCTCCAGGTCCTCCGTCCGCAGCTCGCGCCCGCTGAAGTCCTTCCCGCTCAGGTCTTTCGCCGCAGGGCCCGCTCCCTCGTCCGTCAGTTTCGCGCCGGTTTTGGCCGGGTCGATCTCCTTGGGGAAGCGCGTCGTGCGGTCGTACTTCGCGCCCGCCCAGACCGGCTTGGCGCCGTAGACCTGGGCATCGACGAGGAACGCGCCGCGGAGGTCGGCGCCGCTGAAGTCGGCCCCCGTGATTTCGTCGAAGCCTTTCGATTTCTTGAGATTGGCGTTCTTGAACTTCGCGTCGCGCAGGATCGCGCCCTTGAGGTTCGCTCCCTCGAGGTTGGCGTCCGTGAAGTTGGCGCCGATGCATCGTGTCCCGCTGAACTTCGCGTCCCGCAGGTCCGCGCCCGTCAGGTCCGCCCCGGTGAGGTCCGTCTGCGAGAGGTCCGCCCCCTGGAAATTCGCCCCGCGGAGATTGGCGTCGCGCAGGTCGCAGCCGGCCACGTTGGCGTCGGTGAAGTTCGCGCCCTCGAGATCCTCGGTCCGCAGGTTCCGGCCCTTCAGGTCCTTCCCGCTGTAGTCCGCCTTCACCCGCGGCCCTTCGTCCTCCACCAGCTTTGCCCCCGCCGCCGCCGGGTCGAATCCTTTCGGCCACCGCGTCTTGCGGTCGTACTTCGCGCCGCGGTACTTCGTCTTCCCGTTGCTGTAATCCTGCGCGTCCACCAGGAATGCCCCACGCAGGTCGGCTTCGCCCAGGTCGCAGCCGGAGATGTCGCCGACGCCCTTGAGGTTCCGGAGATTCGCGCCGTGCAGGTTTGCGCCCCGGAGGTAGGCCTTGGACAGGTCCGTTCCCTCGAGGTTCGCCTTCGCCAGCGTCGCGCCGTAGAAGATCGTGGTGGCGAGCTTGGTGTCGCGAAGGTCCGCCCCCGTCAGGTCGGCGTCGGTCAGGTCGGCGGCGGTGAGGTCGGCCCCCTTGAAGCGCGTCGCGTCGAGGATCGCGCCCTTGAGGTTGCAGCGGGAGAGGTCGGCGTTCTCGAGGTTCGCCCCGTCGAGCTCCTCGGTGCGCAGGTCTTTCCCGCTGAGGTTCTTTCCGCTCAGGTCCTGCTGGGCCGCGGCCGTGGAAGCGCCGAGGAGTGTCGCGAAGAGGGAGAAGAGGACAGCCAGCCGTGTCATGGTGCTCTCCTGGGTGAAGGTGGCTTGCCGGGGTCGGTCGACGTCCTGGGTACCCGGGCCTGTCGCATCGTGGCGGGGCTGGAAGGTTAAGAATGCGCCGCGCGTCCCGCAAGGCGAATTCCCGGTCGTGCGGCCGATCTACGGCGCCGCGGGGTTCTTCCCGGCTTTCCGGCACGCCCGCGCCCGTTCCAGCGCCGCGGGGATGATGATCTTCGGGTTGCCGATGAAGTGCCGCGGGCCGAGGGAGGTCGAGGGCGGGAGCGGCGGGGCGGGAGGTGCCTTGGGGTCGTAGGGCGCGAGCTCGCAGAAATCCTCGAGCCGCCCGGCGCCGGTGAACTCCGAGCCGCAGACGACGAAGCGCTCGAACTCGCGGGCGAGCGGGCCCTTGGTCGCGGGGTCGCCGGCCGGGACGAGGTCCAGGAGCTCGTCGCACGCGGCCATCGTGTCGTCCCAGTTCTTCCGCGACTCCGGCGAGTCCATCCCCGTCCCCTCCCAGCCGATCTGCAGGATGATCTCCAGCGGGCGGCGAACGAAGATCCACGTCAGCGCCGGCCGCCCGGCCGCCTGGCCGCCGTGGCCGAGCATCGCGAGGTTGCCGATCCCGCGCTGCCGCGTCCGCCGCGCGTTGTCCCGGCTCTCGGACAGGATCCGGTTGCCCCACAGCTCGTACTCGAACGGGTCCGCCGTCAGCGACTCCAGCGTCCCCCAGCACCAGTTGCGATACTTCCACCACGATCCACGCAATTCGGCCGGGACCGCGGGGAAGCGGAGCTTCGCCTTCGTCACCGTCGCGCGCGCGATCTTCAGCGCGCCGCTCTCCTCGACGTCCGCTCCCTGGTTCTCCGGGCCCACGATGGTCTCCTGAATCAGAACCGGCCGAAAATGTTCCTGGGCGCCTCGCGCGAGTCGAAGGCCCTTCTACTTCTCCTCGTCTTCCTCGCCTTCATCCTCGGATTCCTGCGCCTTCTTCGCCTTGTCCGTCTCGGGCAGATCAAGCCTCCAGATGCCGTCTTCCTTCAACATGACGATCGTCTCCTCCGTCCCGTCCGGTTCGACCGTCACGCACACGGCCCGGTCTTCCTTGATCTCCGCCGACTTGAATTTCGTGCCCTTCATCTTGGCCTTCGCCTCGTCGTCCTCGGCGATCTTCCTGAACTGGGCCACCGCCATCTTCTTCGCGATCTCCTCGTTCGTGAGCTTGTCCAGGTCCTCGAGCGTGATCCCCAGCTCCTCCGCGGCCTGCTTCCCGCCAGCCTCGCCCAATGACTTCAGGTGCTCTTTCACCTTGCCCATCTGCTCCGCCATCATCGCGCGCGAGCCTGCCGAGAAGTAATCCCACGCCCCCTCCGGTTTCCCTTCGAGGATGCACTCCATCATCGCCTTGTAGCTGTCCTCCGGCGTTTCGCCGCGCTTCTTGTCCTCGGCAAGGACCCGCACGGACAGGCACGCCAGGAGAGCGACGGTCAGGGATAGCCTGCGCATGGGGGCCGCCTCGCGATAGGGAGTGCGGCGCATGATACTTCGGAACGGTTCGCCGCCGCACGCGCCGACTGCTTCGGGTGTACATGACGGTCCTGCACGGAACACCATCGTGTTCCCATTCGGCTCACGATCAATACGCACGAGCCACGCGCCATCGCATCCTTTCGTATCTGCGCCAGGCTCGTGGTCGTTTTGTCCGACACGTCATCCGCCCGCTTTGACTTCATTCGGGCACGGAAGAACAAGCCGGGATGACGGCGGGATCTTCCGGGGATACGGCCACGAGCCTGGCACGGATAAGGAAGGACGGGAAAAGATGCGCGGCCGCGCAGCGGGAGCGGGCAGTTACGGTCTTGCACCCAAGCCTCCCGATCCCGGCTGGGATAGAATGCCCCCGTGCGCCTCCTGATCCCGCTCCTGCTGGCCTCGGTCGCCTTCGCCCAGGAGGCAAAGAAGGACGCCAACGGCGACCCGCTTCCCGCCGGTGCCGTCGCCCGGATGGGGCGGGCGATGGTGAAGTCCGACTGCGCGGTGGACAGCGTGGCGTTTTCGAACGACGGGAAGCTGCTCTTGTCGGGGAGCGAGGACGGGCGGGCGCACCTGTGGACGGTCGCGACGGGGAAGGAGCAGGCGACGCTCGAGGGGCACACGAACGTGGTGATGTCGGTCGCGTTCGCGCCGGACGGGAAGACGCTCGCGTCGTCGGGGCTCGACGGCTCCGTGCGGCTGTGGGAACTCCCCGCGGGCAAGGCGCTGCGGACGATCCAGGCCCACGATGCGGGCGCCAACCACGTCGCGTGGTCGCCCGACGGCGCGCGGCTCGTGACCGCCGGCCGCGACGCCGCGATCGGCCTCTGGACCGCGGCCACCGGCGAACGCGAGCGCCTCCTCGCCGGCCACGAGCGCATGGCCACCAAGGCCGTCTTCAGCGCCGACGGAAAGTCGATCGTCTCGGGAAGCACGGACCAGACGCTGCGCGCCTGGGACGCCGCCACGGGCGCGGCGCTTTTCAAGGTGGACGGCCACGGCTCCCGCGTCTACTCGGTGGCCATCTCGCCGGACGGAAAACTCGTGGCGACCGGCGGCGGAAACCTGATCGTGCTGGTGTGGGACACGGCGGAGGCCGCGAAGGCGAAGTAAGTGGCGCCGCCCTATAATCGCGCCCATGGCCAACGACGACCCCACACGCACCCAGCTCCTCAGCACGTTCCTGACGAAGCTCGGGGACGACACCGGGTACCTCGTGCGCCTCTACCCGGTCGCCGTCGGCGAAGCCCGTGGTCGTGAACGCCGCCTCGATCCCGGTGACGGTGAGCATCGGGCTGGCGTTCACGCAGGGGGAAGACGCGACGGCGGAGGACCTGCTCGCGCGGGCGGACCGCAAGCTGTACGACGCGAAGACCACGGGGCGGAACCGGGTGTGCTTCTAGTCCGTTTTCTGGCACGCGATCTGCTCTAGGTTCACCGAGATCCGGGGCCCGAAACCCCGGCCCGGGGCATCCCCGGGGAACCCGCCCGGGACTGGCCCGGGCGCGCTTCCCGGCCCGATCCCCCCGGGCGCCGGAGAGACTGCCATGGCAGACACGACCCGCCAGAATGGTGCCGCCACCCTCGTCGCCGTCTGGCCCGGCATGGGACAGGTCGCGATCACCGCGGGGTACTACCTCATGTCCCGGCTCCACATGCAGGAGTCCGAAGCGCTTCCCGCGTCGGACCTGTTCGACGTCGAGCATGTCGACGTGAAGGACGGGCTGATCGTGAAATCGCCCCCGCCGCAGGGGCGGCTGTTCCTGTGGAAAAACCCGAAGGGGCAGGGGGACCTCGCGGTGTTCATCGGCGAGTCGCAGCCGCCGCCGGGGAAGAACGTGGCGTTCTGCGCGCGGCTGCTGGACGACGCGCAGAAGCTCGGCGTCCGCGAGGTCTACACGTTCGCCTCGATGGCGACCGACATGCTCCCCTCCAGTCCCTCGCGCGTCGTGGGCGTGGCGACGGACGGGGCTGGCGTGGAAATGCTGAAGGGCCACGGCGTGGCGCTGCTGGAGTCCGGCCGCATCTCGGGGCTGAACGGCGTCTTCCTCGCGGCCGCCGCGGAGCGCGGGCTGCGGGGAATCGGCCTGCTGGGCGAAATCCCGGCGATGGCCGCGCAGATCCCGTACCCGAAGGCGTCCCGCACGGTGCTGGAGACGTTCGCGGCGCTGTCGGGCGTCGAGGTCGACCTGGCCGAGCTCGTCCGGCACGAGAAGAGCGTCGACCGGCAGCTGACGGGCCTCGTGTCGAAGCTCCAGAAGGCGATGGAGGCGCGCGGCGGGGAAGGCGAGGAGACGCCCGAATTCCCTTCGGAGCCGGAGCCGGGCCCGACCGACGAAGATCGCGGGCGCCTCGAGGAGATGTTCGGCCGCGCGAAGGAGGATCGCGGGAAGACGTTCGAGCTGAAGCAGGAGCTCGACCGGCTCGGCGTGTTCAAGGAGTACGAGGACCGGTTCCTGGACCTGTTCCGGAAGGCGAAGTAGCGGCGGGAAGGGCGCAATCCTCGGAGCCAGGCGCGTCGCACCGCCAGGCCTATCGTCCGTCCTTCATTCGCCGGGCAGCGAGCGTCGCGAGGCGGCGCTCGCGCGTGAAGGGCGACTTCTCGGAGAGCTTCTGCAGCGCTTCCAGCGCCGTGGCGCCGCGGTGCCGTTCCAGGAGACGGAGGGCGCGGGCGCGTCGAAGCATCTCCGGGGAATGCTGAAGGGGAGTGGCGAGAACGTCGAGGAGGGAGGCGACGGCGGCCTTGGATTCTGCCGGGCGCTCGGCGCCGGCCGCCTTGCGCAGCTCCTGTTCGGCGAGGTCGCCCATCTGGCGGAGGCTTGCCGCGGCGCTCCGGCGCGCGTCCGGGTCTTCCGCATCGAGCTCTTTCAGCAGGCCTGCCACGGTGGGGCCGGCCTCGGGGAACTCGAGAAGTTTCCCGGCGAGTTCCGCGATCATCTTTTCCGGGGCATCCCTCAGCCGTTCGATTCGGGCGAAGGCCTCGGGAGCCGAAAGGCCCGCCAGTGCAGACCAGGCAGAGGCGTCGGCGAGGGCGGCCGGAAGCGGCTCGGCCGGCGGGCGGGCGGGCAAGCGCCATTCCCAGACGCAGCCGTCCGCGCCTCCTGAGTAGAAGACGTCGTCCGTGGGGCCCGCCGCGAGCGCGGTCACTGCACCCGAGTGCCCCTTGAGCTCCAGTCGCACCGACCCGTCGCGGAGGTCGACAACCTCGATGTCGCCCTTCCGGCTCCCCAGGTAGAGATCGTTTCCGTCGCGGGAAAAAGCCACGATCGTCGAGTGGAGCTCCTTGCGCGGCGACTTGTGGACGACCTCGCCGGTTGCGATCTCCACGACGACGAGCGAGTCCATGGCGGCGATCGCGAGCAGGGAAGCGTCGGGAGAGAGCGCGATGGAATGCGTGTAGACCTTGAGGTCCCATTCAGCCCACGCGGCGCCCGAATCGGGGGCGCGAAGACGGACCGCGTCCGTCCCGGCGGTCACCAGCCATTCCCCACCCGGTGCGAACACGACAGGCTGGGCGATCCGGGTCGAAGGCTCGCACGACCGGATTCCGCCGGTCAGGTCTCCTTTCCCGATCCCGACGACGTTCGGTTCCCATCGGCTCACCGCCAGCGCCCGGCCATCGTCCGGCACCGCCAGCGCCTGGATCGCCTTTCCGTCTCCCTTGAACGAGGCCGTCACCCGGCCGGTCGCGACGTCCCAAAGCTCGATGTCACCGCTCCCGCCCCCGAGCCACACCCGCGTTGCATCCGCGGAAGCTGCTGCTGCCGCGACAGGCAAGATGCCGCTCCGGACCGTCCGGGCGGGCGGCGCGCCTTCCCCGGCCGGCCAGATCGTGATCCTCCCGTCCGCCCCCGCCGTCAGCAGCCTCTTCCCGCCCTCCAAGGGCCGGATCAGCAGCACCTTGTCGGTGTGACCCGAGCCGGGCGTACGCTCCGCTCCCGTCTCCACGTCCCACACGCGCAGGCGAAGATCGTCGCCCCCGGCCGAAATCAGCCGCTTCCCGTCGGGATGAAACGCCATCCAGTCCGGGTCGTGCCCCGGCGCGGGAATCCGGACCCGGCGCTTCGGCTCGCTCAGCGACCAGACGTCGATCACCCCCTGGATGTTCTCGATGACGCAGGCCGCCAGCAGGGTGCCATCCGGTGATAGCGCGGGAGACGACCCGTGGCTCAGGCGATCAAGTTTCAGCGTGCGCGTGCGGTTCCCCGACGCCAGGTCCCAGAAGGCGATCTCGTCGGTCTCGGGGTCGGCCGTCACGAGCGAAGCGCCGTCCGGCGAAACAGCGATCCCCCCGACGCCTTTCGACGCCCCTTCGAGCTGAACTTCTTTCGCCCCTGTCCGCGAATTCCAGCCCCGCACCACTCCTTCCCGCGCCAGCGTCCAGAGCCGCTGCGAGCCCGGCGACCAGGCGATCCGCTCTATGTCGCGGCGCTCGCCTTCCTCGTGGACGTCGAACCTGCGCAGGAACTTCCCGCTTCCTGCGTCCCAGACGAACACCTGTCCCTTGTCGGTGGCCGCAGCGAAGAACTTGCCGTCGGCCGAGACCGCGCCCGTGCGGAGCCACGCCTCCGGCCCGTAAAGCGACTCCTCCTCGCCGCTTTCCGGCGAACAGATCACGATCGCGTTCTCCCGCGCGAACGCCACGCGGTTGTCCGCCGTCCAGCACACAAAATCGGTCCCCACCTGCCCCGAGTCCAGGTTCTGCCGGAGCCGCAAATCCTCCAGGCTCCAGACCCGGACGCGGTCGTCGCCGCACGCCGTCGCCACCCACTTCCCGTCCGGCGACACCGCCAGGTCCGAAATGTCGTCGGGGTGCACCCCCGCGGCGTCCCCGAAGCATCGCGCGGCGTGCGCGGGGAGGGCGCCGCCGGCTTCCTCCGCGAACGCGCCGGCCGCGGTGGCCAGCAGGACCACTGTCCAGAGCCCTCTCATGAAACCTCCAGAAACTTCGCGGGTCGGTGAGCCGATCATACCTGCCCGACCGCCGGCGGCACCCGCCTGTTTCGCGCGCGCAGACGGCCCTTTCTCCCCGAATGCCGATTTGCTAGCCTCGCCCCTGCAAACAGTCTGGATCTTCGCGTGGGGCGAAGATTTTGCGGGCAAATCTCGGTTCTCGCGCGGATTTGCCCTGGGCGAGCGAAGCGAGTCGAAGGGCTCTCCGGCCAATGAAGAACTTCTCGGTTTGCCTGTTTGTCGTCATCGCGTTTGCGGGCTGTACCGGGACCGGCGACGGTCGCGGCGACGGAGGGGCCGGCGACCCGACCCCCGAGGAGCGCGCCCACCCCGGCGGGCAGACCCCCCCGACGCTTCCCCCCATGGCGATGATCCCGATCGGGCCGAGCGTGCCGCTGACGTCGCATTTCACGACGAAGAGCGACCCGGTGCTGATCCCGGGAGACGTGCTCGACATCACGGTGTACGCGGAGCCGGACCTGCAGCTTTCCGTGCGGCTTCCCGAGAGCGGGTCGTTCACGTACCCGCTGATCGGGCTCGTGCAGGCGGCCGGCCTGTCGCCCAACGCGCTGGAGACGGCGATCCGCGATCGCCTCGCCCAGGACTACATCGTGAACCCGCAGGTGACCGTGACCGTCTCGAGCTTCGCGCCGCGACAGGTCTTCATCCTCGGCGGCGTGCAGAAGCCCAGCGGCTACATCCTCCCTCCGTCGGAGCGCATGACGCTGCTGCAGCTCATCTCCGTCGCCGGCGGGATCACCGACAAGGCCTACAAAGAGTACGTCCAGATCGTCCGGACCGGGCCGAAGGGCGAGCGCGAGGTCGTGCAGCTCTCGCTCGTGGCGATCGAGTCCGCCATCGCGCAGGGGAAGGGGGACGCGGACATCCAGCTCCAGCCCGAGGACCTCGTCATGATCCCCTCGGCCGCCCGGCAGGTGTACGTCCTGGGCGCGGTCAAGGAGCCGGGGTTCTTCGAGATCCCCGCCGACACGCGGATGACCGCCTCCATGGCGATCGCCCGCGCCGGGAGCTACACGCGGTTCGCATCCAAGGGAAGCGTGCAGATCCTGCGTCAGGTTCCGGGCGGGGCGCCGAAGAAGCTCGAGGTGAACCTCGACGACGTCATGAGCGGCAAGCTGGACGCGGACGTCGTGCTCGAGCCGGGGGACGTCGTCTGGGTCCCCGAGCGAGGCCTGTTTTAGTCCCTATCCCTTTTCATCCCTTGAATGGCGCTGACTTTGGCTCACGCGCGCCGTTTTTTCAGGATTGTCCTGCGCGCTGTTTGCCGTGTGACCGTCAGGTACGGATAGCCCTTTTCGGATCGTTTCAGGCATCGCGGCTCAACACGGTCCGGCCTGTCGGG